>NZ_JADIJR010000027.1 GCF_017355365.1 Microbacterium sp. SD291
GCGAGCCTTTTCGCGACGGGAGCGAGCTGTGGACAACTCGCGGCACGCGGGGCGGGAGCGTGGCAGAGTGCAGCGATGAAAGCCTCCAGGCCTCTGCCTCTGCATCTCGGTGCTGCGTTCCGCGTCTCGTCCGCGCAAGAGTCCGGCGTGAGTCGCGGACGGCTCGGGCGCGGCGATCTGGAGCGGCCGTTTCACGGTCTGCGCACCATCAGGGAAGCGGATGCCGGCGACCCCGATGACCCGTACGAACGGCAGGCGCTCCATCGCCAGCGCCGCATCAGGATCTATGCGCCGCGTCTGAGCCCCGGCCAGTTCTTCTCGCACGAATCAGCCGCCGCGCTGTGGCTCGCGCCGCTTCCGTTGGCCTGGATCGCCGACGACACCGGCGAGCGAGTCCGTGACCGGATCGCCCACGGCTCAGAGCTGCCGGTCCATGTGAGCACGCTCGGCGCCTCTCCGCTGGTCCGAACCGCCGGGGTGACCGCGCATCGCGCCAGAGCGCAGACGACCGAGATCGCGATGATCGACGGGATGCTGACCACGACCGCTGCGTGCACATGGGCGAGCCTCGGCGCGCTCGCGCTCACGGACCTCGTCGCCCTCGGTGACTACTTCTGCCGAGTCTGGCGGCCGGGTCCCGGCCGGCCGAATGCGGAGGCGCCGCCGATCAGCACGCGGATCGAACTCCAGAAGGCCATCGACAAGGGTCGTCGCGTCGGCATCCGCCGCCTGCGTGAGGCGATCGAACTCGTACGTGAGGATTCCTGGTCGCCTCGCGAATCAGTGGTGCGATGCCACCTCGTCTTCGCGGGCCTCCCGGAGCCCGAACTGAATCACGACGTCTTCGACGACGACGGTCGTTTCCTCGGATGCGTGGATCTCGCCTATCCGGCGCGCAAGGTCGCGATCGAGTATCAGAGCGTGATGCACAGCCGAAACTACGCCGCGGACGTCGAGCGGATCGCCGCCCTGCGCGCCGCCGGCTGGAACGTGATCGAGGTCACCGCCGCGCTCCTCGGCGCCCCCGACAAGCTGGTCGCCCGCGTCCGCGCCACCCTGCGCCACTGACCCCGGTTGGCCTCCCCTCCCGCGCTGCCGCGCTTGACCCGGCCTGACACCCGCTCCCGTCGCGAAAATGCTCGCCATTCCGCCGCCATAGCGAGCCTTTTCGCGACGGGAGCGAAGCGGGAGCAGGCAACCGACTCAGACCCGGTAGAACTCCGCGGCGTTGCGCCACATGATGGCGTCCACGTCGAAGCCGCGTGCGGTCGCCCAGTCGGCGACGACCCTCGCCCAGCGATCGCGAGCCGTGTACTGGTAGGTCGGCGAGCCGTCGGCCGGGGCATGCGGGTCCCCGGCCTCCGCCGGGCCGATCGCCGACACCGGCCAGTCGCTCCCCCACATCAGCCGGTCGGCGCCGAATGCGTCGGCTGCGGCGTCGAGGAAGGGCTGGACCTGCGCCGCGCTCCAGTCGCCTCCCGCTTCGGAGGGCAGGCCAGACAACTTGCAGAAGACCTGCGGATGCCGCGCCAGGGCGTGCAGATCCGACACCCATCCGGCCGAAGGAGCCTGCGGCGACCCCGCCGTTCCGACGACCGGCTTCCCGAGGTGATCGAGCACCATGCGCAGCTCCGGGACGGCCTGCGCGAGCCGCGCCGCCTCCGGCAGCTGCCGGTCGCGGATGCAGATGTCGAAGCTCCATCCGCGGGCCGCGACCTCGCGCGCGCCGGCGACGAACGCCGACGAGACGGCGAACCCGTCCTGCTCGCCCTGCAGGATGTGCCGGACCCCCACCACGAACCGGCTCGCGGCGAGGGCGTCGAGATGTGCCGTGGTGGCGGCTCCGCGATCGAGACGGGCGCCCGCTACGATCGCGCGGACGCCGGCCTGCGGAGCGATCGACTCCACCCAGCGGACCTCGTCGAGGTGCTGCCGCTCGACGCATTCCGCCTGCACGAACACCGCCGCCTCGTCCCGCACGCCGTCGATGCGCGCATGCTCGAGCTCGAGATCGGCGAAGGCATACGCCAGCGGGCCCTCCAGCCAGGTGTACTCGAGGACTTCGGGATCCCAGAGGTGCAGGTGTGAATCGAGAACGCGCATGTCACCATCCTGCCCCAGACATCCGATCAATGACTAGGATGACGCCATGGCTGTGACTGACGAGGCGATCGAGAAGATCAAGGCGATGATCGTGGCGGGCGAGCTCGCCCCCGGCGACCGCCTCCCCCCGGAGAAGGAACTGGCAGAGCGACTCGGACTGTCGCGCAGCTCGATGCGCGAGGCCGTGAAGGCCCTGGAGGTCATCCGGGTGCTCGACGTGCGCCGCGGCGACGGCACATACGTCACGAGCCTCGAGCCGCACCTGCTGCTGGAGGCGATCTCGTTCGTCGTCGACATGCACGACGACGACTCGATGCTGGAGATCTTCGCGGTACGGCGAATGCTGGAATCCCAGGCGACCGGCCTCGCCGCGACCCTAGGCGGCGAAGAGGAGATCGCGGCGCTCGAGCGCGAGGTCGACGGGGTCGACGCGTCGGTGAGCATCGAGGAGCTCGTCGAGCACGACATCCGCTTCCACCGCGAGATCGTCCGGATGGCGGGCAACGCCTACCTCGCCAGCCTCATCGAGCACCTGAGCAGCCAGACGGTCCGCGCGCGGGTGTGGCGCGGCGTCACGGAAGGCGGTGCCGTCGAGCGCACGCTCTCCGAGCACCGGGCGATCGCCGAGGCCATCGCGCGCCACGATCCCGCCCTCGCGACCTCGCTCGCCACCGCGCACATCGCCGGCGTCGAGCGCTGGCTGCGGCAGGCGGCATCCGCCTGATCCGCCACTGCCGGCAGCCGCCTGTCAAGACGAGCGCGCCAAGCCGTCAGGCTCCGAGCCGCACCATCGTCGCGTCGAACTCGGCCGCCGAGCTCTCACTCACGTCGTGGAACAGCATCTGCTCGATCACGTCCGGCGCGGCCGTGAAGTACGGGACGCCCGCCAGACGCAGGCCGGTGATGTCGTCGGGTGAGCGGAGGCTCGCGGCGAGCACGTTCGAGTCGCTGCCGGCGCAGACCGCCTGCATCTCGGCGATCACGGCGTCGCCGTCGATGCCGGCATCCCGCATCCGCCCGAGATAGGGCGCGATGTACTGCGCGCCGATGCTCGCGCAGGCGAGCGCCTGAGCGACCGAGTACACGGCCGTCACGAGCACCGTCGCCCCGTCGCGGACCAGAGCGGATGCCGCCGCGAACCCGTCGCGCGTCGCCGGAACCTTCACCGCGACGCGGTCACCGAGGGTGAGGATCCCCTCCGCGTTGCGGAGGAACGACGCCGTGTCCGCACCCCAGGTCTGGAAGAAGATCTCCCTCGCACCCTCGCTCTGCCAGCGGGCGTAGAGCTCCGGGATCTCCCCGGCCGTCCGCCCGCCGCGCTCGAGGATCGTGGGGTTGGTGGTCACGCCGTGCACGACACCGGCCTCGAGGAGCGCGGAGACGCGTTCGACATCGGCGCTGTCGACATAGAGACGGGGGGCGAGCGCAGTCATCGGATCTCCTCGGGGACAACCTGTCGTTACAGGCTGTGATTCGGCTAATGTAATGACAGCCACGGAGGATGTCAAAGAAGTCCGGGGCCCGAGAGACGGACGCCGTCGACGACCAGCAGGAGCGCCATGACACCCGCCACCCTCCCGGACCGCAGCGGCGTGGTCATCGTCGGCAGCGTCACGGCCGACGTGACGACCTTCTCGGAGCGGCTGCCCGCCCGAGGTGAGACGATCCTCGGCGACGAGTTCACCCTCATGCTCGGCGGCAAGGGCGCGAACCAGGCCGTGGCCGCAGGCCGCTCCGGCGCTCGCACGAGCTTCGTCGGGTGCGTGGGCGACGACCTCTTCCACGACCTCGTCGTGAACGGGCTGTCCGAGGCCGGCGTCGACCTCACCCACCTGCGTACCGTGCCGGGGCCCACCGGCATCGCCCACATCCGCGTCGACGCCTCCGCGCAGAACGACATCGTGATGGTGCCGCTCGCCAACGCCGCGCTCAGTGCCGAGCAGGTCGACACGGCGCTCGCGGCGCTGGCGCCGACGACATCCGTCCTGCTCACCCAGCTCGAGACGCCGTCGAGCCTCACCGCGCACATCACCGCGCGCGCCCGCGAGCACGGGATGACCGTGATCCTCGACCCGGCGCCCGCGGCACCGCTGCCCGACGACCTGTGGCGCAGCATCGACATCGTCACCCCGAACGAGACCGAGGCCACGCTCATCAGCGGAGTCGAGGTGACGGATGCCGCAACGGCGGAGCAGGCCGGACGCTGGTTCCTCGACCGGGGCGTCGGCGCCGCCGTGATCACGCTCGCAGGACAGGGCTCCTGCGTCGTGACCGCCGACGGAGCAACCGTCGTCCCGCCGTTCCCTGTCGAAGCCGTCGACACCACCGCCGCGGGCGACGCCTACGCGGGCTACCTCGGCGCGGCACTCGCGAACGGCGGATCGCTGACGGATGCCGTTCGTCTCGCGACCGCGGCCGGCGCCCTCGCCGTGACCAGGCAGGGCGCGTCGCCGAGCCTGCCGCTGCGCGCGGAGGTCGACGCCTTCCTGTCCGAACGAGAAGCCGAACGAGAAGCCGAACGAGAAGCCCAACGAGACGCCCGCTGAGGAGCACCCATGCGCAAGACCGCGACGACGATCAACCCGGCGCTCTCCCGGGTCATCAGCGAGACCGGGCACACCGACCTGCTCGTCGTGACCGACGCCGGGCTCCCCATCCCGCCGGGGTCCGAGCGGATCGACCTGGCGTACCGTCCTGGTGCGCCGGCGTTCCTCGACGTGCTCGACACCGTGCTCGCCGAGCTGGTCGTCGAGGGCGCCACGGTCTCAGCCGAGGTCGCCGAGAAGAGCCCAGAGGTCCTCGCGGCGCTCCGCGAGCGCTTCGCCGGGATGGGCTTCGAGATCGAGCTGGTGCCGCACGTCGAGTTCAAGAAGCTCACACACGGCGCGAGGGCGTTCGTGCGCTCCGGCGAGTTCACCCCGTACGCGAACGTGATCCTGCATGCCGGGGTGGCGTACTGACATGAGCGAGACCACGGATGCCATCGACCGCCGCTCCGCGGCCCCGATGTACGACCAGCTGCGCCGGCTGATCGTCGACGGCATCGCCAGAGACGGACTGCAGCCGGGCGACCCGCTGCCCGGCGAGCACCGGCTCTGCGAGCGGTACGGCATCTCCCGCACGGTCGTGCGGCAGGCGCTCGCGCAGCTCGAGCACGAGGGCCTCGTCGAGCGGGTCAAGGGCAAGGGCACCTTCGTGTCGCGGCCTCGCACCAGCGAGCACCTCGTGCACACCCTGGTCGGGCTATACGACGACGTGGAGCGCCGCGGCGGGCACGTCCACAGCGATGTGCTGCGACATGAGCTCATCGACGCCGACGACGAGATCGCGGCAGCGCTGGAGGTCGAGGCCGGTTCGCCCGTCGTGGTGCTCGATCGCCTCCGTCACGTCGACGGCGAACCGTGGTCACTCTCGACCACCTGGATGCCGGAGCAGGTCGGCCGGGTCACGCTGGGCGCGGATCTCGCCGAGGCCTCGCTGTACCGGCTGCTCGCGCAGCAGGGCTTCGTGGCGACGCACGGAGTGCGCTCGGCCGAGGCGACGGTCGCCACGCACGAGCAGGCGCAGCATCTCGGCGTGAGTGCGGGGTCGGCGCTGCTGCGGCTGCGCAGCGTGAGCCGCGACGCGTCCGGAACGCCGATCGAGTACTTCGTGGCGCATCACCGCGGCGACCGCTCGCGCTTCGAGTTCCAGCTGCAGCAGGAGCAGTCGCAGGCGTCGCTGCTGCATGTCGGCGGCGACGGCGCCACTTCCCGCGCAGGCACCGCCGGCTGAGCACCCCGGTAGTCTCGACTCCATGAGCGACTGGACCAGCACCGCGATCGCCCTGCTGGAAGCCGACGCGAACCGCAGCGCCGACACGCATCTGCACCTGTTCCCGCTGCCGACGGAGTGGGGCATCGATCTGTACCTGAAGGACGAGTCGGTGCATCCGACCGGCTCCCTCAAGCACCGCCTCGCGCGCTCGCTGATCCTGTACGGCCTGGTCAACGGCCGCATCCGCGAGGACACCGTCCTGGTGGAGTCCTCCAGCGGATCGACCGCCGTGTCGGAGGCGTACTTCGCGCGGATGCTGGGACTGACGTTCATCACGGTCGTCCCCCGCTCGACCAGCCAGGAGAAGATCGACCTGATCGAGTTCTACGGCGGGCGCTGCCACTTCGTCGACGCGGCCTCGGACATCTCACCCGAGGCGCAGCGGCTGGCCTCGGACTGCCGCGGGCACTACCTCGACCAGTTCACGTACGCCGAGCGGGCGACCGACTGGCGCGGCAACAACAACATCGCCGAGAGCGTGTTCAGCCAGCTCTCGCAGGAGCGGCATCCGGTCCCCCGCTGGATCGTCGTGGGCGCCGGCACCGGCGGCACCAGCGCGACCTTCGGCCGGTACGTCAAGTACCGGCGGCACGACACCCGGATCGCGGTCGTCGATCCCGAAGGCTCGGCGTTCTACGACGGCTGGGCGGGGACGACGGATGCTCCGGCCGGCCGGCCGAGCCGCATCGAGGGCATCGGCAGGCCGCGAGTCGAGCCGTCGTTCGTGCCGAGCGTGATCCACGAGATGCTGCAGATCCCGGACGCCGGCTCGATCGCCGCCATCCGCCTGCTGAAGGAGCGCACCCTGCACTGGGCGGGCGGCTCCACGGGCACGAACCTGTACGGCGCGTTCCAGCTGATCGCCCGGATGCGGGCCGCAGGCGAGACCGGCAGCGTCGTCACGCTGATCTGCGACGGCGGCGCCCGCTACGCCGGCACCTACTACTCCGACGACTGGGTCGCCGGGCAGGGCTGGGACCTCGCCCCGCACCGCGCGCGCCTCGACCGGTTCCTGGAGACCGGCGACTGGGTGGAGTGACCGCGCATGCGAGACCTGGGTACGCTGTCGGCATGACCACTCTCATCCTCACTGTCGCGGGTGCTGACCGGCCGGGCCTCGTCGCCGCGGTCGCCGATGTCGTCGATGCGCACGGCGGCAACTGGGAGAACAGCCGTCTGTCCGAGCTCGCCGGCACGTTCGCCGGCGTGATCGAGGTGTCCGTCGCCCCGGATCGCGCGCGGGAGTTCCAGGCGGCGCTGCGCGGGCTCGAGGGGCTGCTGACCGTCTCGGTCCTCACCGGCTCGGAGGAAGCGGATGCCGCCAGCGAGCGACTGTTGTCGATCCAGGTGCTGGGCAACGACCGCCCCGGCATCGTCCGCGAGGTGTCCGCAGCCCTGAACGCGCATGCCCTGAGCATCGAGGAGCTCACCACCGAGACCCGGGATGCCGCGATGGCCGGAGGGCGCCTGTTCGAGGCGTCGGTCACGGCGAAGGTCCCGGCATCCGTCGACCTCGACGACCTGCGCGCCGACCTCGAGCGCCTCGCCACCGAGATCCAGGTGGACATCAGCCTGCGCTGAATCGGCGCGTACGCGTCAGCGGGCGACTGCCTCGCCGTTCGGCGCCTCCGCGTCCGAGTACCGGCGCACCCAGTACTCGGTGTACGCCACGTGGGCGGATGCCGCCGCGGATGCGGCGACGGGATCGGCCGCCGCGAGGCCGCGCAGGATCGCCCGGTGCCCCTCGTCGGAATGCGTCTTCAGCTCGGCGGCATCGTGCGCATCGGGGATCCGGTAGGCGCGCGACCGCGACCTCAGCACGTTGATCAGGCTCGTGAGCGCGTCGTTCCCGGCGACCTCGGAGATCGTCATGTGGAACTGGTGGTCGAGACGCGAGTGCTTCTCGAAGTCGTCGCTCGCCTCGATCTCGTCGAGCAGGAGCGCGAGCCTGTCCACTGTGTCCTGATCCATGCGCGCCGCGGCGAGCGCCGCCGCGTGCGGCTCCAGGATGCGCCGGAGCTCGGTGAGCTCGAGCACGCCGGCCATGGGCAGCAGTCCCACGGTCAGCGAGAGACTCCCGATCAGGTCGGCCGCACGGAGCTCGCCGACGTAGCTGCCGGAGCCGTGGCGGGTCTCCAGCACGCCGAGGGCCGCGAGCATCCGGATCGCCTCACGCAGCGAACCGCGCGACACCCCGAGCCGTTCGCACAGCTCGCCCTCGCTCGGCAGCCGATCCCCCGGGCGCAGCGCGCCGTCGGCGATCAGCGTCCGCAGCCCGTGAAGCGCCGTGTCCAACGCGCTCATCGTCATCCTCCCCGACGCCCCCAACTCTCCTGCGAGTCTGTCGGATGTCGACCATCTCGCATATTCGTATAACAACTTGAGGCAATTCTCCGTTATTTATGGCGTAATGGGAACCCGTATGGCAAAGTTGTGCAACAACTCGCCCGACTTCCCGATGAGGACCGATGCCCGCTGCTTCCTTCCCCGCACCGCTCACGCTGACCTCCGGCGCCCGCGCACGGGACGCGTGGCCGCTGGATCCGGCCGTGGTCCACCTCAACCACGGGTCGTTCGGCGCTGTCCCCACCGCGGTCGTCACGCACCAGGACGAGCAGCGCCGGCAGGCCGACCTCAGCCCGGTCGAGTGGTTCCCGCGCCTCGGCGAGCGGGTGCGGCTGGCGCGCGAGCGCACCGCGCCGTTCGTCGGCGCCCACGCTGACGACAGCGTCTTCGTGCCCAACGCCTCGGCCGCGGCGACTGTGGTCTACAACGCGCTGCGGCTCGAGAGCGGCGACGAGATCCTCGTCACCGACCACGGCTACGGTGCGGTGACGATGGGGGCCGAGCGGCTCGGGCGCCGGTTCGGCGCCGCGGTGCGCACCGTCGCCCTGCCCCTGCTCGCCTCCGACGACGAGGTCGTCCAGCGCTTCGCCGATGCGATCACCGACCGCACGCGGCTCATCGTCGTCGACCAGATCACCTCCCCCACCGCACGGCTGCTGCCGACCCGGCGCATCTCCGACATCGCCGCCGCCCGAGGCGTGCGCACGCTCGTCGACGGCGCGCACGCCCCCGGCCTCATCGTCGACGCGGCAGCGGCTGCAGGCGGCGACTGGTGGTTCGGCAATCTGCACAAGTGGCCGTGCGCCCCGCGCGGCTCGGCGCTCCTGGTGACCCAGGCCGAGGATCGCGACGAGCTGTGGCCGCTCATCGACTCCTGGGCCGCGAACGAGCCGTATCCGACGAGGTTCGACACCCAGGGCACGATCGACGCGACCACGTATCTGAGCACCCCGGCCGCGATCGACTTCGTCGAGAGCGAGTTCGGCTGGGCCGCCGCCCGCGAGGCGATGGACCGGATGGCGGATGCCGGTGCCGAGGCGATCGCCGAGGCGCTCCGCCCCTACGGGGACGAGGACCCGCTCACGCCGCTCCCGTCGCCGGTGCCCTCCATGCGCCTGATCAGGCTGCCCCTCGGCCTCGGCGCCACCCGGAAGGAGGCCGACGCGCTGCGCATGGAGCTGCTCGACGAGACCGCGGTGGAGACCGCGTTCACCAGCTTCCGCGGCATCGGCTACTTCCGGCTCTCCGTCCACCTGTACACCGAGGCATCCGACATCGATGCCTTCGTGGAGCGCTGCATCCCGCAGATCCTCCAGCGCGCCGGCATCCGCTCGGCCGCACCCCTTGTCATCTCCTGACCGACCCGAACACCCAACCCAAGAGAGAGGCATCTCGTGAAGAACAAGATCTTGACGACCGCAGCAGGAATCGGCACCGTCGCCGTCCTGGCGCTCACCGGCTGCACGCCCGGAGGCGGAGCGTCCTCCGACGGCACCGTCACCCTGCAGATGGTCGAGAGCCTGACCAACCCCGCCCGCACCGAGCTGATCCGCGGGCTGCTCGACGACTTCGAGGCGGAGAACCCGAAGATCAAGGTCAATCTCGTCTCCCCGCCGACCGAGCAGGCCGACCAGAAGATCCAGCAGATGCTGCAGTCCGGCAAGGGCGTCGACGTGCTCGAGGTCCGCGACATCACGGTCGGCCCGTTCGCGAACAACGGCTGGCTGTACGACCTCTCCGCCGATCTGGAGAAGTGGGACGGCTGGGACGCCCTCACCGACAACGCGAAGTCCGCGTCGGTCGCCGACGACGGCAAGAGCTACTTCGTGCCCTACGGCTTCTACGGCCTGTCGCTGTTCTACCGCACCGACCTCGTCGATGCGGCCGGCTTCGACGGTCCCCCGCACAGCTGGGAAGACCTCCTCGAGCAGGCATCCGCTATCCAGGACCCGTCGAACAACATCTACGGGTACGCGTTCCGCGGCGGCCAGAACGCCAACAGCAACGTCGTGGCGGCGATCGAGGCGTACACGATCGACGGCCTCGACGTCGACGACGCCTTCCTGATGGAGGACGGCTCGACGATCTTCGCGGCTCCAGAGGCGCAGGATGCCGTCGACGACTACTTCGCCCTGTTCGAGAAGGCCTCTCCGCCTTCGGCCGTCTCGTGGGGCTACCCCGAGATGGTGGCGGGCTTCACGAACGGCACCACGGCGTTCCTGCTGCAGGACCCGGAGGTCATCGCCACGGTGCAGGATTCCTCGCTCACCGAGGACCAGTGGGACACCGCACCTCTCCTGGTCGGGCCCTCGGGCAAGGCCGCGCAGCCGCTGGCAGTCGCCGGCTGGGGCGTCGCCGAGACCAGCGAGAACAAGGACGCGGCAGTGAAGCTCGTGGAGTTCCTCTCCTCGGCCGAGCCCGCCACCGAGTTCGCGCAGGCGAACAGCCTCGTGCCGATCATCACCGAGGCCGCTGACGACGAGTTCTACTCATCCGGACCGTGGACGAGCTACGTCACGATGACGGAGGACCCGGAGACCTACGTCAACGTGCGCCAGCCGCGTGGTGTGAGCTGGTGGACCGAGTGGATCCAGAAGGCCGATCAGGATGTGCAGAACGTGCTGCTGGGCAACATGTCCTCCAGAGACCTGCTGAAGTCGTGGGACGCCTTCTGGACGGAGAAGTACGCCGCGGAGAAGGGCTGACCCGTGGCATCCGCACTTCGTGAGGGAGGCTCCGCCGGCACCGCCGGCGGAGCCTCCCCGCCCGCCCGCCGCCGCCCGTTCCGCGGCCGCCACGCGCTGACGCTCTTCGCGTTCATGGTGCCGGCGATCGTGTTCGTGTGCTGGTTCACGTACTGGCCGATGCTGCAGGGCGCTCGCATGGCGTTCCACGACTGGAACCTGTGGGACCTCACGTCGACGCCGTTCGTCGGGTTCGACAACTTCCTCGCGGTGTTCCGCGACCCGGCGTTCCCGACCGTCGCCTGGAACTCGGTGCTCTGGGTGGTCGGCTCGCTCGTGCCGCAGCTGGTGATCGGGTTCCTGATCGCACTCGCGCTGCGCAAGCGCTTCCGCTTCCGGGGCCTGTACCAAGCGCTCGTGTTCTTCCCGTGGGCCGTGTCCGGCTTCCTGATCGGGATGCTGTTCCGCTGGATGTTCAACGCCGAGTTCGGCGTCGTCAACGACCTGCTCATGAAGGCCGGTCTCATCGACGCCCCGCTGCCGTGGCTGGCCGACCCGAAGCTGGCGATGTTCGCGGTGATCGTCGCCAACATCTGGTACGGCGTGACGTTCTTCGCGATCATGATCCTCGCCGCACTCCAGTCCGTCCCGGACGAGATGCTGGAGGCCGCGAGCATCGACGGCGCCGGCAAGGTCAGGCAGCTGTTCTCGATCATCATCCCGTACATCTCGATGACGCTCCTGCTCACGGTGCTGCTGCGGGTGATCTGGATCTTCAACTTCCCCGACGTCATCTACGCGATGACGAACGGCGGCCCGGCGAACCAGACCCACATCATCACCACGTGGATGATCAACTACACGCAGCAGGGCAACTACGGCATCGCGAGCGCGATCGGCCTGATCGTCGTCGCATTCCTGTTCGTGTTCTGCGCGTTCTACCTGATGGCGATGCGGAGGGTGCAGCGATGACCGTCACCGAGACCACGACCGAGACCCGGCGTCTCACCGTGCCGAACCCGGCATCCGCCCCTCGCCCGAAGCCGCGGGTCACCGTCGGCGGCGTCATCCGCGTCGTCGGCCTCGCGCTGTGGCTCGTGATCACGCTGTTCCCGCTGTACTGGATCGCGCTGACGTCGATCAAGTCGCCTGGGACGATCAACAGGTTCCCCATCGAGTACTGGCCGAGCGAGCCGTCGTTCGAGAACTACGTCAGCCTGTTCGAGAAGAGCTCGTTCGGGGTCTTCCTCGGCAACTCGGCGCTGGTGGCGATCATCGGCGGCGGGGTCGCGACGCTGATCGCGCTGCTGAGCGCGTACGTGCTCGCCCGGTTCGAGTTCCGCGGCAAGGGCACGGTGCTGATCGCGTTCCTGCTCACGCAGATGATCCCCGCGTTCATCGCGCTCGGGCCGTTGTACTCGATGATGACCGACCTGGGGCTCGTCGACACCAAGCCGGGGCTGATCCTCGTGTACATCGCGATCTGCATCCCGTTCTCCACGGTCATGCTGCGCGGCTTCTTCGAGAACGTCCCCGACGCGCTCGAAGAGGCGGCGATGATCGACGGATGCTCGCGGCTCGGCGCCCTGTTCCGGGTGCTCGTGCCGGTGATGACGCCGGGCATCATCGCCGCGTTCATCTTCAACTTCGTGAACTGCTGGAACGAGCTGTTCCTGTCGGTGGTGCTGATGAACACCGACGCGAACCGCACGGTGCCGTCGGCGCTGAACGGGTTCATCTCGACGTTCAACATCGACTGGGGCTCGATGAGCGCCGCGGCGGTCTTGACGATCCTGCCGACCATGGCGATGTTCGCGCTCGCGAGCCGCTGGATCGTGCAGGGCCTGACCGCCGGCGCCGTGAAGGAGTAGGTTTCCCCGCCCCGCCGACGCCCCATCAGACCGCCGACGCCCCTCCTGAGATACGTCACTCAGGAGGGGCGTCGTCGCGCAGGTGGGGCGCCGAGCGAACCTGACGGGTCAGACGGCGCCCCGCGCGGGTCAGACCAGGCGGCGCTTCGGCGACACCGAGTACGTGGCCTCGGCATCGCGGTTCACGACGTCGCCGAGGGCGGTGTCGATGGCCGCCAGCGTGTCGGCGTCGAGCTTCACGCCGGAGGCCTTGACGGTCTCGGCGAGCTGCTCAGGGCGGGATGCTCCGACCAGGGCCGCGGCGATGTTCGGGTTCTGCAGCACCCACGCGATCGCGAGCTGCGGCATCGACAGGCCCGCCTGCTCGGCGATCGGCTTGAGCCGCTGCACCGCCTCGAGGATGTCGTCTTGCAGGAAGCCCTTGATGAAGTCGGCGCCCGAGTGCGGGTCGGTCGCGCGCGAGCCGTCCGGCACCGGCTGACCGGGCAGGTACTTGCCGCTGAGCACGCCCTGCGCCATCGGCGACCAGACGATCTGCGAGATGCCGAGCTCTTCCGACGCCGGCACGACCTTGCCCTCGATCACGCGGTGCAGCATCGAGTACTGCGGCTGGTTCGAGATGAGCTGCACGCCCAGCTGCTTTGCCAGCGCGTGGCCGTCGCGCAGCTGCTCGGCCGTCCACTCGGAGACGCCGATGTACAGCGCCTTGCCCTGCCGGACGACGTCGGCGAAGGCCTGGAATGTCTCCTCGAGCGGGGTCTCGTAGTCGAACCGGTGCGCCTGGTAGAGGTCGACGTAGTCGGTGCCGAGGCGCTTGAGCGATCCGTCGATGGATTCGAGGATGTGCTTGCGGGAGAGCCCGGTGTCGTTGGGGCCCTTCGGGCCGGTCGGGAAGTAGACCTTCGTGAAGATCTCCAGCCCCTCGCGGCGCTGCCCCTCGAGGGCCCTGCCGAGCACGACCTCGGCGGCCGTGTTCGCGTAGGTGTCTGCGGTGTCGAACGTCGTGATGCCGGCATCCAGTGCCGCGTGGACCGTCTTGACCGCGGCGTCGTCACCGACCTGCGAGGCGTGCGTGACCCAGTTGCCGTAGGTGATCTCAGAGACCTTGAGACCGCTGTTGCCGAGATAGCGATAGTTGACCATGCTGCAACGCTACCCGCCGGTGCGGACGTCGAGGGTGGATTTCCGTGACCGGTCTCAGTATGTGACGGATGCGGCGGCGGATGCTTCCTGCGCTCGGGTCGCGGCGCGCGTCCGGATCGACGCCACGACGACACCTGCCAGCAGGAGCACGCCCGCGAAAGCGCTGACCGCGTAGAACGGCAGCATCCCGCGAAGCATCACTCCTCCCCCGATCATGTACGTGTCGGCGAGTGCCATGCCGGGGAGGAACGACATGTGGAAGAGCACCGGAGCGCCCAGCATGAGAAGGCTCAGGAAGACCATCGCCGGAATCGCCGGGTGCGCACGTGCGCGTACCGCGACCACGGCTCCGACGAGGGCGATGAGCACGCCGACGCTGAGGAACACCACGGGGACGACGTCGTTCAATGACTCGCCTGCCGCACTGAGCTCGGCCCTGATCTCGTCGAGGCTGCGCCCCGGCGCGGCGGCGAGAGGCGTGAGCACCAGGAGCTGCAGCAATCCCAGCCCCGCGTACAGCGCCATCGCGACCACCCCGCCGATCGACACCCACAGCGTCTGACGTCTCCGGTTCATGCGCTCACGCTAGAGCGGCCGGCTGGGAGTCGCCCGACACTCGCCGGCCGCCGAGCGGATGCCGCTGGCTCAGGTCGACGCCGACGCCGACGCCGCAGCCGACGCCGCAGCCGGAGGCGATGGTGTTGGTGGCGAAGGCGTCGTCACGATCTCGGCGCGATCGCGGAAGCCCTCGGCGGTCACCCGGTCGAGCGCGACCTGCTTGCGGATAGCCGCAGCCTTCTCGTACAGCGACGGGTCGCCGTACGACGTGAGCACCTTCACGAGCACGGGCAGCAGCTCGATCATGAAGAACAGCGCCGCGATCAGCAGGTGCGCCCACAGGATCGTCGGCTCCTTCTCACTCAGCCGGTTCAGCCCGCTGATCTGACTGAGCAGGCCGATCGCTCCGGCGTTGCCCTGTGCCACGGCATCCGCCCTCGCGTTGTAGGCGGCGAGCGCCGCGTCGTAGCTCTCGCGGGCCGCGGGCAGCTGCGACTGCGCCTCCTCGCGGTTCTGCGTCTCGGAGGCCGCCGTGTTCTCCTTGGCCGAGGTGCCGGCTGCGGCCAGCTCCTCGTTGGCGGTGCGGAGCTGGGCGCCCAGGGCGTCGTATGTCTGCTGCGCCTCAGCGAGCTGGGCCTCGGCGGCATCCGAGCTCGCGCCCTCGCCGTTGACGCCGGTGCAGCCCGGCACGGTGCCCGCGCCCTCGCCGGTGAGCTCGCACTGGTACAGGATCCTCGCCTGGTCGATGACCGCCTGCTGTGCGGTCATCTTCGCGGTGAGGTCGTCGACCGTGGCCTGCGCCGCCGATTCGCTGGCGGATGACGATTCGGTGCCGGCGACGATGCCGGTGGCCGCCTGGTTCTCCAGCGCGGCGAGGCGATCGGATGCCGAGTCCATCGCGATCTTCTCTGGGCCGGACTCGAGCGCCTCCTGATCGGATTGCGCCTGCACGATGTTGGTCGCGGCGACCTCGCGGGCGATGTCGTTGTGGAAGATCTGCAGCACGAGCGGCTCGGCGACCACGAATCCGATGATCGCCGCCATGATCACACGAGGGATCGCGAGCCCGATCAGCTTCCACACGTTGCGCGTGGAGGTCATCGTCGAGGTGAGGAACCGGTCGAGGTTGAAGATGATGAGCGCCCACACGATCGCGAGGGGCACGGCCAGCCAGATCGCGGCCTGCACGCCGGTCGTCAGCGCGAACAGCATCGAGATCGCGGAGACGAGCGCCGTGCCGGCGAGCACGAAGAACATCTGCACGAAGCGGGGCGTCTCGCCGGGCACCCTGTCGAGGATCTCGCCCTCGGCGCCGCCGAGGATCGCGAGCGTGCGCAGACGGAAGCCCGGCGTGCGCGGCTTCCGAACGCGCTTCGGGCGGGGTGCACGCGGTGGGCGCGGGGAGCGGGGAGCGGATGCCGGCGCCTCACGCTCGTCGACGTCGCCGCCCGGGTCGATCACAGCCGTCGGGTGCGTGGCGGTGTCTGCGGCATCCGTCTCCCGAGCGGTCGCCGAGCCTGCGCCGGCCGGTTCGAAGCTGCGCAGGAAATCGAGGTCGTCGTCGGAGACCGTGCCGTCCGGGGCGTCGGTCTCGAACGAGATCCGCCCCTGCGAGTCCATCCGTCCGGGGCGATGCGCGGAGTAAGCCATCCTCCGAGGGTAGGAAACTCCGCCTGTGCGAAGCCCGGACGATCCCTGCGAACCGCTCACAGGTTGGGGGATGCGCGAGTGCGCCGCGGATGCCAGGCTGGTCGCATGAAGACCCTGCTGCTCGCCCGCCACGCGAAGTCGGACTGGGGCTTCCCCGGCCTCGCCGATCATGACAGGCCGCTCAACGCACGGGGCCGGCGCGATGCTCCCGCGATGGCGCAGCGCCTCGTCGACGACGAGCTCGGACTCGACCGCATCGTGTCGAGCAGCGCTGCGCGCGCGCAGAGCACCGCGGGCGAGTACGCCGCGGCGTTCGGGCTCGCGGTCGTCGAGGAGGAGCTGCTGTACGCGGCATCCGCTCGTGCGATCCTCGCGATCGCCGCGGCGCTGCCCGAGGACAGCAGTGTCGCGATGCTCGTCGGCCACAATCCCGGCATGAGCGACGCGGTGGCCGAGCTCACCGGCCAGTTCGTGCAGATGCCCACCTGCGCGATCGCGGAGTGCGCGGTCGACATCGGCTCGTGGGACGAGCTGATCGAGGGGACAGGCCGGCTGCTCCGCATCCACACGCCTTAGCTCCTGCGCGCCGGCTCCGCCACCGCGTCTGGATGGGCGGCTCTCGTCAGCGCGGCAGCATCCGGCGAATCGCCGCGGCACTGCCGTCGAGGGCCGCTTCGAGAGTGAAGTGACCGGCCGCGCACAGCGTGCCGAGCCCATGGACGAGCCCCCACACACCGAGGACGCTCTCCTCGGCGGGAAGGCCGGCGGCGACGGATGCCGAGCCCAGAAGCTGCTCGAGTTCGGCGATGAGCGGTGCCATGGTCTCGCTGGGCTCCCCGGGGATGCACACGGCCGGATCGTAGATGACGTCGAAGCCGTGCGGATGCTCGACCGCGAAGCGCAGGTAGGCGGCACCGCCCGCGACCAGGCCTGCGACCGGCTCGTCGGCATCAGAGATCGCTCCCCGCACAGCGGCGACGAGGTCGGCCATGCTGCGCTCGGCGAGGACCTTCAACAGGCCGCGGCGGTCGGCGAAGTGATGATACGGGGCGTTGTGACTCACGTCCGCGGCCCGCGCGACCTCTCGGAGACTGATCTCCTGGGCCGGCTTCTCGGCGAGAAGCTGCATCGCCGCGGTCTCCAGGGCGTGCGCGAGATCGCCGTGGTGGTAGCCGGAACGAGAACTTGACACGAGCAACATCCTCTCTTATGTTGACACTGTCCAGCAAGTTGACACTGTCCAGATAGGAGACACGATGGCATCCGCACTCGTCATCGACGGCCACCCCGACGCACGATCCCTCACCGCCGAGCTCGCCCGCCGGTACGCCACGGCGCACGGCGACGCCCGAGTGCTCGCACTCCGGGAACTCGACTTCGACCCGCATCTGCGGTTCGGATACCGCGAGCGGATGACGCTGGAGGACGACCTGGCCGATGCCAAGCGCGCGCTGCACGCTGCGCGCACCGTCGTCGTCGCGACTCCGTTGTGGTGGGGGTCGGTGCCTGCGGTGCTGAAGGGCTTCTTCGACCGCGCACTGCTGCCGCAGCAGGAGTATCGCTACACGAGCCTGGGCCTGCCCGAGGGGCTCCTGCCCGCCCGCCGCGGTCGGCTGCTCCTGCTCGCTGACACCCCCTGGTACGCGGCCCCGTTCACCGGGCTCCCCGCGCAGACGCAGGTCGCTCGCAACACCATGCGGCTCTGCGGCATCCGCTCGGTGCGCACGCACCGGATGCTCGGCGTCAAGGACGCCGCACCCGAGCGCATCGAGTCCTGGCTCGCTCGCGCCGCGTCGCTCGGCCGGCGCGACGGGATCCGCGACGGTGCGCATGACGACCCGCGCACCGGCACCGCGGCGTCGGCTTCACCAGATCTCGCCGAGCTCACGGCATCCTGACGTCGAGAAGCCGTGCACTCGCCGACTTCACGTGAAGTCGACGAGAAGGGCGGGGCGGGGCGGGGCGGGGTGGGGAACGCGCAGCTCAGGCCAGCGCGGCGGAGGCCGCCTCGTCCTCGGTCGTCGCGACGAGCTGACCGCAGGCGCCGTCGATCTCCTTGCCGCGGGTGTCGCGGAGGGTCGTAGGGATGCCGGCGTCGTTGAGCCGGCGCACGAACTCGTTCTGCACCGAGATCTCCGACGAGGTCCAGATCGAGCCGGGCGTCGGGTTCAGCGGGATCGGGTTCACGTGCACCCAGCCGCGACCGCGCTCGTTGAGCTTGTCGGCCAGGAGGTCGGCCCGCCACGCATGGTCGTTCATGTCCTTGATCAGCGCGTACTCGATCGAGACGCGGCGGCCGGTCTTCTCGTAGTAGTACCGAGCGGCGTCGAGCGCCTCGTCGACCTTCCAGCGCGAGTTCACCGGGATCAGCTCGTCACGCAGGTGGTCGTCGGGCGCATGCAGCGACAGTGCGAAGGTCACCGGGATGCCCTCGTCGGCGAGCTTCTTGATCGCAGGCACCAGGCCGACGGTCGAGACGGTGATGCCGCGGGCGCTCATGCCGAGGCCGTCGGGCTGCTGCGCGACCATGATGCGCACGGCATCCATCACACGCTTGTAGTTGGCGAGCGGCTCGCCCATGCCCATGAAGACGATGTTGGAGACGCGCTCCATGGAGTGGTCGTCGGCCTTCTTGCCGCCGAGGCCGCCGTCGGCGATGAGCCGGTTCGCGCGGACGATCTGCTCGATGATCTCGGCCGTCGACATGTTGCGGGTGAGGCCCGCCTGGCCGGTCGCGCAGAACGGGCAGTTCATACCGCAGCCGGCCTGGCTCGACACGCACAGCGTGATCCGGCCCGGGTAGCGCATGAGCACCGACTCGACGAGGGCGCCGTCGTGCAGGCGCCAGAGGAACTTGATCGTGTCGCCGCGGTCGGTCTCGAGGCGCCGCACCTCGGTGAGCAGCGGCGGCAGGAGGCCGGCGACGAGCTCGTCGCGGATGCCGGCGGGCAGATCGGTCATCTGCTCCGGGTCGGAGGTGTAGTGCTTGAAGTAGTGGGCCGACAGCTGCTTCGCGCGGAAGCCGGGCAGGCCCAGCTCCTTGACCTTCTCGGTGCGCTCCGCGGGCGTGAGGTCGGCCAGGTGCACCGGCGGCTTGCCGCGCTTGGGGCTCGCGAACTGCAGCAGCGGTCGCCCTTCGGCATCCTTCTGCTGGGTCCAGCCCTCAGTCGTCGGGCGCACCTGCGGCGTGCCGGTGGAGCGGATCTTCCCCTGCGGGGACGCGGATGCGGGGCGCGTCTCGCGCGTGCGGGGAGTGTCGGTCATGGGTTCAAGGGTACGCGCTGGCAGGTGGGAAGCGCCTGGGGCGCGAGGCACGACCTCCATAGACTGTGCCCATGGACCTCATCATCATGACCGTGGTCGTGATCGCGGTAGTCATCGTCGGCCTCACGATCGTCGGCGCGGCACTGCGCGGCATGCGCCCGAAGGTTCCCGAGCCGCAGTCCTACGTCCCCGCTCCCGTGATGCGCTCGGCGCCGGGAAGCACGACGAACACGACACCGGCGGGCCTCACTCCGCTCGCGATCGCGGAGATCGACCGGCTGGTCGCGGCCGGGCACAGGATCCAGGCGATCAAGGTGCTCCGCGAGCACGCGAAGATCGGGCTCAAGGAGGCGAAGGATCGCATCGACCACTGGTCGATCAGCACCACCGCCCCGCACACCGCCGCCGCCTCGCACAGCGCGCCCGCTCACTCCTCGACGCCCCCTGCGCACTCCTCCGGCTCGCCCCGTTCGCAGGTGCCGCCGTCCGTCGCCGCCGACATCGACCGGCTGCTCGCCGGCAACCAGAAGCTCGCGGCGATCAAGCTGCTGCGCGAGCACACCGGCCTGGGGCTCAAGGAGACCAAGGATCAGATCGAGGCGTGGCTTCCTCACCACCGTCTGTGATCCGGGGCCGGCGTCCGGCTCGACGCAACGCGCGCAGGCAACACAGGGCGACTTGGTATACCAATTGCATGAGAATGAAACGGATGCTGACCGCCTCGGCGATCATCGCCACCGCGTTGCTGGGCACGACCGCCTGCACCGCACCCGCCGCCCCCACCCCGACCTCCGAGGAGTCCGCCATGACCGACGCCACCCGTGATCTGCTCGCCGCAGCTGCCGCCGGCGACGCCGCAGCCGTGCAGTCCGCGGTCGACGCGGGCGCCGATCTCGAGGCCCGCGGCCCCGGCGGGGCGACGCCCCTCGTCATCGCGACGAAGCAGAATCACGTCGACACCGCGCGGGCGCTCATCGAGGCCGGTGCCGACGTGAACGCCAAGGATGACATCCAGGATTCGGCCTATCTCTACGCCGGCGCCCGGGGTCACGACGAGATCCTGAAACTGACCCTGGCGAACGGCGCCGACCTCAAGAGCACGAACCGCTACGGCGGCACCGCACTGATCCCGGCATGCGAGCGCGGGCACCTCGAGACCGTGCAGATCCTGCTCGACGCGGGCGTCGACCCGAACCACGTGAACAACCTGAACTGGACCGGCCTGCACGAGGCGATCGTGCTCGGCGATGGATCCCAGGTCTACGTCGACATCGTCGAGGCCCTCATCGAGGGCGGTGCCGACATCTCGATCCGCGACGGCGACGGCGTGCTCCCGCACGATCTCGCCGCCTCCCGCGGATTCGACGCGATCGCCGCGCTCCTCGAGGGCTGACCGGACGGTGCTCGAACTCAGCGCGTGGGCGTGGATCGCCCTCGGCCTTGCCGCCGTCATCACCGGCATCTCGAAGTCGGCGATCCCGGGCGGCTCGACCCTGGCGGTCGTGCTGTTCGCCGCGGTCCTCCCGGCGCGCACCTCGACGGCGGCGATGCTGCTGCTCTTCATCGTCGGCGACGTCTTCGCGCTGATCGCCTATCGGCGCCACGCGCACTGGCCGACGCTGCTTCGTCTCGCGCCCGCAGTGATCGCGGGGCTCCTGGTGGGTTTCGCGTTCCTCGCCCTCGCGGACGACGCGATCGTGCGGCGGGCGGTCGGGGCGATCCTGCTGCTCATGATCGCGGTGACCCTGTGGCGCCGGTGGCGCCAGAACAGGGCGGATGCCGTCGCGCCGGCGCTCGGCGGCATCCTGCTGTCCGCGTCATACGGCACGCTCGGCGGCTTCACCACCATGGTCGCGAACGCCGGCGGCCCGGTGATGGCGATGTACTTCCTCGCGACGCGCACCCCGGTGCAGGTGTTCCTCGGCACCTCGGCGTGGTTCTTCGCGATCATCAACCTCGTGAAGGTGCCGTTCCTCACGGGGCTCGGGCTGATCACCCCCGAGGTGCTGCTGATGGACCTGGCCCTCGCGCCGCTCGTCGTGGCCGGCGCCCTGGTCGGGCTGCGCATCGCACGCCGCATCCCGCAGCAGCTGTTCGACCGGCTCGTGATCGCGCTGACGATCGCCGGCTCCGTGTATCTGCTGATCTGAGGGCGCCTGCGCTCTCCGCGCTCCGCGCCTCCCCGAAAGCCCGCCGCCCGAAAACGGAGACCATCCGTCGCCCGCACGGCGCGTCGACCGCGGACACGCCGTGCCCGCGGCATCCGGTCTCCGATTCCCGAGAGGACGGATGCTCGGGACTGGGGTTGTCGCGCCTCAGTCCAGGAAGATGTCCGGGAACAGCGCGGTGTCGGGCGTGCCGGCGATCGCCGCGTACTTCGAGAAGTCGGTGACGCCGTCGGCCTCGAGCACGTCCTCCACGATCAGCGTCTGGCCGGTGTACTCGCGCGCCGGCTTCGTGAGCACCGCGTAGGCGGCATCCGCGTAGATCTCCGGCGTGCGGCTCGCGGCCATCACCCTGTCGCCGCCGAGCAGGTTCTGCACCGCCGCCGTCGCGATCGTCGTGCGCGGCCAGAGGGCGTTCGCGGCGATGCCGTCGCGGGCGAACTCGGCGGCGAGACCCAGCGTGACCATCGTCATGCCGAACTTCGCCAGCGTGTAGCCGGTGTGCGCGCCGAGCCACTTCGGGCTCGGGTTCAGGGGCGGCGACAGCGACAGGATGTGCGGGTTCTCGGCATCCCTCAGGATCGGCACCGCCGCACGCGACAGCATGAACGTGCCGCGGACGTTGACGTCCTGCATCAGGTCGTACTTCTTGGCGTTGAGGTCGAGCGAGCGCGACAGGTCGATGACGCTGGCGTTGTTGATGACGATGTCGATGCCGCCGAACTCGCCCTGGGTCTTCAGCACGGCCTCGGTGATGTCGTCGTCATCGCGCACGTCGCCGACGATCGGCAGCGCCTGCCCGCCGGCGGCGCGGATCTGCTCGGCCGCGCTGTGCACGGTGCCCTCGAGCTTCGGATGCGGGGTGTCGGTCTTCGCGAGCATCGCGATGTTCGCGCCGTCCGCCGCTGCGCGCAGCGCGATCGCGAGCCCGATGCCGCGGCTGCCGCCCGACATGAGTATGGTCTTCCCTGCCAGTGACATGGGTTCTCCTCAGCTGTTCGGTGTCATTGATGCGCTCCCGTCGCGAAAATGCCCGGAGACCGCCTGGGAAAGCGGGCACATTTGCGACGGGAGCGGAGGGTGCTTACTTCGGGGCCATCCGGATCGCGCCGTCGAGGCGGATGGTCTCGCCGTTGAGGTAGCCGTTCTCGACGATCTGCTGCACCAGGGTCGCGTACTCGTCGGGACGCCCGAGCCGGGAGGGGAACGGCACCTGCTGCCCGAGCGAGTCCTGCGCGGCCTGCGGCAGGCCCATCAGCATCGGGGTCTCCATGATCCCGGGGGCGATCGTGCAGACGCGGATGCCGTAGCGCGCGAGCTCACGCGCGACCGGGAGGGTCATCGCGTGCACGCCTCCCTTGGATGCGGAGTACGCGGGCTGGCCGATCTGGCCGTCGAACGCCGCGACGGATGCGGTGTTCACGATAACACCGCGGTCGCCGCTCTCGGTCGGCTCGTTCTTCGCGATGACGGCGGATGCCTGGGACATCACGTTGAACGTGCCGACGAGGTTGATCCGCACGATGCGCTCGAAGTCGGCGAGCACCGCCGGGTTGCCGTCGCGGTCGAGGACCTTCGCGGGCGGGGCGATGCCGGCGCAGTTCACGACGACCCTCAGCGGCGCGGCGGCCTGAGCTGCGGCGACGGCGGACTGCACGTCGTCGACGCTGGTGACGTCGGCGGCGGCGAAGACTCCACCGAGCTCCTCCGCGAGCTTCGCGCCCTGGGACGAGGCGAGGTCGACGATGGTGATGTGCGCTCCGGCGGCGGCGAGGCGGCGAGCCGTTGCCAGGCCGAGTCCCGAGGCGCCGCCGGTGATCAGCGCGCCCTGTCCTGAGATCTGCATCGGAGGTTCTCCTTCGAACGACTTCTTGCGACTGAGTGTCAGTTTACGTGACTCTTGGTCTCACCTGCGCACACGACTCCGGCACTGGCGCCGAGCGCGTGACAGGTGTTGGCTGAGCGCATGGAACTGCGTCGAAAGCGAGCCTACGACACCGCCTCATCCGATGACGGCTTCCGTGTGCTGGTCGACCGCCTGTGGCCGCGGGGCGTCTCCAAGGAGCGCGCCGAGATCGATCTGTGGGCGAAGGACACCGCCCCGTCTCCCGAGCTGCGGCGGGAATGGCACGCCGCGACGGAAGACGAGTGGGACGTGTACGCCGACAGGTACCGTGCACAACTCGCCCAGGAATCCGCCGGTCCGCTGGAGGACCTCGCAGCCGAGGTGCGACGGCATCCGATCGTCACGCTCGTCTACGCGGCTCACGACCCCGAACGCAACCATGCCGCGGTCCTGGAGGAGGCCCTGCGGACGATGCTCTGAAGCGCCGGGCGACGGCACTCGCCCGGGCACTCACACCGCGCCGATGAAGTTCCAGGCGCCGGTGGCGACCGCGACCCAGATCGCCACCACCGGGATCACGGCCGAAGACAGCACGAGCACGGTGTCTCGCCAGGTCCACACCGACTCACGGGCCCACGAGCGGGCTCCGGTGCCGCCGAAGCCGCGCGCCTCCATCGCCGTGGCCAGCGACGTGCCGCGCCGGATCGCCAGCACGAACAGTGCGAACGCCATGCCGAGCGCCCGGCGGATCCTCCCCTGATCGGCGACGCCGCGCGCGCGCCGGGCGAGCCCGAGCGCACGCCAGTCCTCCACCAGCAGCCCGAGCATCCGCATGCCGGCCAGCGCACCCACGACGAACCGGGCCGGCAATCGCAGCCTCTGGGCGAGGTCGTCGGCGAGGTCGGTGGGATCGACCGTGACGAACAGCACCACCGCAGGCAGGCCGATCGCGAGCACGCGCACCGCGGTCGCCGCGGCGAGCGACAGCGATCCGTCGCTGACGCGCATCAGCAGCCACTCGAAGTGGATCTCGCCGCTGTTCACGCCGTACAGCGCGATCGTGACGGCCCCGAGCGGAGCGGCGATCCAGAGCAGGGCCGTGCGCGTCCAGAACTCGCGGGCGCCGAGCCCCGCGAGCACCAGCAGCGGGATCTCGAGCAGGAGCGCGACGGATGCCGAGACCACGTCGATCGAGAACACCAGCGGAACCGCGATGAGGAGGGAGGCCGCGAGCTTCGCCAGCGCGGAGCGCGTCGCGATCGGGCCGGTGCGCTCGATGCGTGCGGTGAGCGGATCGATCATGCGCCCACCCCGAACCGGCGAGCGTGCAGTGCCTGCAGCACGGCCTCGTCGTGGCTGATCGCGACGATCGCGGTGCCCTCGTCGCGCAGCCGGGCGATGATCGAGACGAGCTCGGCCCAGGTCCTCGCGTCCTGCCCGAACGTCGGCTCGTCGAGGACGATCACCTGCGGCCGCGTGGCGAGCGCCGCGGCGACGGTCAGCCGCCGCTTCTCGCCGCCGGACAGCGTGTACGGATTGGCCTCGGCGAGCGGCGCCAGCCGCAGCCGCTCGAGCAGCTCCTCGGTGCGCCCGGCGATCTCGGCCTCGCCGAGTCGCAGCGCGCGCGGGCCGACGGAGAGCTCCTCCCGCACGGTCTTGGCGAGCAGCTGATGCTCGGGCGTCTGCAGCACGGTGGCGATGCGCGTGAGCAGCGCGCGCGACGACCAGCGCAGCGGGTCGGCGACCTCACCTGCGGCGAGGAGGGCGGATGCCGCGACCCGGCCCCGCTCGGCGGGGATGAGGCCGGCGAGGGTCAGCCCGAACGTCGACTTGCCGGAGCCGTTCGCGCCCGTGATGCCGATGGCCTCCCCCGCGCGCACGTCGAGGTCGAGCGGTCCCGCGACCGGCAGCCTCCGCCGCCGGGACACGACGAGCTCGTGCGTCTCCAGCAGCAGGTCACCTGATGCCCTCGCGGGGGGCGGCGGGACCGCCGGCGGGTGCCCGGGGACCCAGACTCCGGATGCCGCGAGCTCGGCGCCCCTCGCGCCGAGCACTTCACCGGGGGTGCCGTCGGCGAGCACGATCGTGCCATCAGGCTCGGCACCGAGCACGATGACACGGGTCACCAGCGGCAGCCAGACGTCGATGCGGTGCTCGATCACGATCAGGGTCGCCCCGCTGGCGTCGAGGGCGGCGGCCACGGCGTCCCGCACATCGCGCACCCCCTCTGGGTCGAGGTTCGCGGTCGGTTCGTCGAGCAGGATCGCGCCGGGCCGCATCGCGAGCACGCCCGCCAGCGCGAGCCGCTGCTTCTGCCCGCCGGAGAGGGCGTTCGTGGAGCGATCGAGGGGAACATCGAGCTGCACGGCATCCAGCGCCTCACGCACCCGGTGCCAGATCTCCTCACGGGGAACCCCGAGGTTCTCGCACCCGAACGCCACGTCGTCGCCGACGCGCGCGAGCATCGTCTGCGTGTCCGGGTCCTGCAGCACCATCCCCACACGCCCGCGGGCCTCGGTCGACCGCACGCCGTCGACGAGCAGCTCGCCGTGCGTCTCCCCCTCGTCTGCACCGCCGAGAACGCCGCCGAACCCCTGCAGGAGCGTCGACTTGCCCGAGCCGGACGCGCCGAGCAGCAGTACGCGCTCCCCTGGCTCGATCCGCAGATCCGCCTCGCGGACGGCCCAGCGCAGCCGGGTCGCGTACCGCCATCCCCAGCCGCGGGCTTCGAGTGCGGCGGGGGTGACCAGGGGACTCACACCCGGGCTGCGACCTCGCGGCCGGCCGCGAAGCGGCTCAGCGCCCCGGTGGCGGCGAGACCGCGGGCGATCAGCCAGGCGCCGAGGCCGGCGATGACCGCACCCGAGATCGTGCTCGACGCGATGTACACCGACGTGAACAGCGCATCGGCTCCGGCGTACCAGAGGATCATGTCGTTGATGCCGCAGGCGACGCCGGCGGCGGCCCCGGCGAGGATGGCGACCGGAAGGCGCCACACCCCGTAGAGGAACAGCAGGAAGACCAGTTCGGCGCCGAGGCCCTGGACCAGGCCCGACACGATGGTCAGCGGGCCCCAGACGTTGCCGACGAGCGCGGAGATGATCGCCGCGACGAGCTCGGTGTAGAGCGCAGCACCCGGCTTGCGGATGATCAGCCCGCCCAGGACGCCCGCGATCAGCCAGGGGCCGTTCACGAGGGCCTGCACGCCGGGCAGCAGCGGAGTGAGCAGGCTGCTCGGGGCTTCGTAGCCGACGTTCCAGAGCAGGAAGATCGCGGCGCAGGCGACGGCGATGACGCTGGCGACGACGATGTCGACGACTCGCCAGCGCCAGAGCTGCGGCGAGCGAAGGCCCTTGGCGACGGATGCCGATTCCGCAGTGGAACGGTTCGTTGAAGTGCTCATCTGTGACTCCTCCCTGCGCTGGCATGACCCAGATCAGGTTCGACGGTCGAAGCGCGATTCGCTCCCTCTCAGCCCGGCTCGCCGGACTCCCGTGGTTGTAGAGACGATCCTACCCGCTCCCGACACTCGCGTCACTCGTGCTGCGAACCGCCGATCCCGGCCGGAATTCGGTAGCGTGAGGAGGTGACTGCTCCTGACTCCGCCGAGGCCGTCGCCGACGTGCCCCCGGATGACGCGCCCGCCGGTGCGACCGCGGTCGTCGAGGCGCCGACCGGTGAGACCGCTGCACAGCCGACTGCCCAGTGGGCGGATCGCGTGCGTCCTGCGACCGCGCTGACCTGGGTGGATGCGTCCGAGGTCGCCGGCCACCCGCCGATGGCGACCCTCGACGGCGATGAGGACAGGGAGTCCGGTGCTGCGCTGCTGCGCGGCGCGAAACTGCGCCCTGCCTTCTCCCGGCCGGGCGTGCTGGTGCCGCTCGGCATCCTCACGGGCCTCGTCGCAACATACTGCGGCGCCACGCTGCTCTGGCCGCTCCATGAGGTCGCCCCGACTGTGCGGGCCGTCGAATTCGAAGCCGCACCTGCGCCGCCTGCCGCGGTGACCTGGCTGGCTCAGGGCAGCGCCGCCGTCGGCGTCGGCGGAATGGGCACCGTGTCCTCGAGCCTGGATCCCGCGGCGATCGCGAGCGTGACCAAGGTCGTCTCGAGTCTGATGGTGCTGGATCGGATGCCGCTCGCCGTCGGCGAGCAGGGTCCCGAGTTCTCCTTCACCTGGTCGGACAACATCGACTACTGGGACTATCGCCGCAACGATCAGTCCGCGCTGGACGTTCCCGTCGGCGGCGTGCTCACCGAGTACCAGCTGCTGCAGGGGACGCTTCTGGGTTCGGCGAACAACTACATCGATCGGCTCGCCGACGAGATCTGGGGCTCGGACCGGGCGTTCGCCGCGGCCGCCGAGACCTGGCTGCGCGACCGCGGCATCGAGGGGATCACGGTCGTGACGCCGTCCGGATTCCACGAGGACAACGTCGCGACGCCGGCGGCGCTGATCGAGCTCGCCGAGAACGCCATGAGCAACCCCGTGTTCGCGAGCATCGTCGGCACACCGTCGGTCGAGCTCCCCGGCGCAGGCACGGTCGTCAACACCAACGGGATGCTGGCGGACGCCGGCGTCGTGGGGGTCAAGACAGGGACCCTCGAGGAGAGCTGGAACCTGCTCACCGCGAAGGACGTCACGATCGGCGATTCGACGGTCAGGCTGTACGCGGCGGTGCTCGGACAGGCCGACGACGAGCAGCGCCTCGAGGCGACGAGGTCGCTCTTCAGCCAGATCGAGGCCGAGCTGCGCGAGCAGCCGCCCGCAGTGCCGAAGGACACCGTCATCGGGACCGTCGAGACGATGTGGGGCACGGAGGTCGACATCATCACGGCCTCCGATGCCGACGCCGTGCTGTGGGATTCCGCGGCGGCGGAGTCGACTGCGGAGTTCTCGCTCGGCGACCTGCGCGACGAGGGCGACGATGTCGGAACCCTGACCACCTCCGGTCCGCTCGGCACCGTGACGACGGTGCTGGAGCTGGCCGACGAAGTCTCAGACCCCAGCCCGTGGTGGCGACTGACGCACCCGCTGGAGCTGTTGGGCCTCGCCGACGCACAGCGCTGACGCCCGGCTCTGGCGCCCAGCGCTGGCGCCCGGCTCTCGTGCCCAGCGCTGGCGCCCGGCGCTCGCGCCCGGCGCTCGTTCCCAGCGCTGACGCCGCCGCGCATCGCTCCTGGCGGAGCCCGCGTGCGCGTTGTCGTCGCCCCGACGCACTCGAGGCGACAACCACGCGCACCTCGAAACGCCGACGACTCCGCGGCACGCCCACACGCCCATCCGGGGTGCGCGTCATCGTCGCCCCGCGCGCCCGAAGCGACAACGACGCGCACCCCGCGACGTGGACGCACTCGTGAACGTGCGGGCGCCGGCCTCGCGACCCCGCCACAGACCCCGAACAGCCGCCCCGCACGCCCAGACCCGACCACACGAGGTCCCACCCGCACACGCCACCGCACCCGCGATCCAACCAACTCCCCGGCCACGGACCCCGAACAGCCGCCCCGGACAACCAGACCCGACCACATGAGGTCCCACCGCACCCGCACCCGCACCCGCGATCCAACCAACTCCCCGGCCACGGACCCCAAGCGGCCGCCCCGGACAACCAGACCCGACCACATGAGGTCCCACCGCACACGCCACCGCACCCGCGATCCAACCAACTCCCCGGCCACGGACCCCAAGCGGCCGCCCCGGACAGCTGGACCCGACCACATGAGGTCCCCGCACGGGACGCGACAGATCACGACACCGCCTCCCCTACAAAGCACGACGCCCCGCCCCGAACTCCGGGGCGGGGCGTCGTGAGTGCCGGGCTCAGGCCCTGGCGTCTCCGGCGTCGGGGCGATCGACCACGGCCTCGGCGGCGGCGACCTCGGCGGCGGGCGCCTGCGCGCCGACCGAGACGCCGACGCGAGCCGCGTCAGCCTCGGCATCCGCGTCGCCGGTGACGACCACGGGGGTCGATCCGGTGAGCGCATCCTCGGCGTCGATGTCGGATGCCGCCTGCTCGAACTGCGACTGATACAGACGCCAGTAGGCGCCCTGCGCGGCGATCAGCTCGTCGTGCGTGCCCTTCTCCACGATGTCGCCGTGCTCCATCACGAGGATGAGATCGGCGTCGCGGATCGTCGACAGGCGGTGCGCGATCACGAACGAAGTGCGCCCCTGACGGAGCGCGGCCATCGCGTGCTGCAGCAGCAGCTCGGTGCGGGTGTCGACCGCCGACGTCGCCTCATCCAAGATGAGGATCGACGGCTGCGCGACGAACGCCCTGGCGATCGTGATGAGCTGGCGCTCACCCGCCGAGACGTTCGAGGCGTCCTCGTCGAGCACCGTGTCGTATCCCTCGGGGAGGGCGTGCACGAAGCGGTCGACGTACGTCGCCTTGGCGGCGGCGAGGACTTCCTCGTCGGTCGCGGTGGAGCGGCCGTACCGGATGTTCTCGCGGATGCTGCCTGCGAACAGCCACGGGTCCTGCAGCACCATGCCGGTGCGCGAGCGCAGGTCATCGCGGGTCATGTCCGAGATGTCCTGCCCGTCGAGCAGGATGCGCCCGCCGCTGAGCTCGTAGAACCGCATGATGAGGTTGACCAGAGTGGTCTTGCCCGCACCGGTCGGCCCGACGATCGCGACCGTCTGCCCCGGCTCCACCTGGAACGACAGGTCCGTGATGAGCGGACGGTCCTCGGAGTAGGAGAACGCGACGTTCTGGAACTCGATGACGCCCTTGCCGTCGACGACGGTGGGGGCGTCGTCGGCATCCGCGTCCTGCTCGTCCTCGTCGAGCAGCTGGAAGACGCGCTCCGCGGATGCGGTGCCCGACTGCACGACCGCGGCCATTCCGCCGAGCTCGGCGAGCGGCTGAGAGAACTGCTGCGAGTACTGGATGAACGCCTGCACGTCACCGAGCCGCAGCTGTCCGTTCGCGACCATCAGGCCGCCGAGCACGGCGAGTGCCGCATAGCTGAGGCTGCCGACGAAGGTCATCGCCGGCATGATGATGCCGGAGAGGAACTGCGCCTTGAACGCCGACTGGAAGAGCTCCTCGTTCTCGACCTGGAACTTGTCCAGCGCGTCCTGCTCGCGGCCGAAGACCTTGACCAGCGCGTGGCCGGAGAAGGCCTCCTCGACGCGCGCGTTCAGTCGGCCGACCTTGCGCCACTGGGCACCGAAGGCCTTCTGCGAGCGCGGCCCGATGATGCCGAAGATCACGCCCATCAGCGGGAGCGAGATCAGGGCGACGAGTGCGAGCTGCCACGAGATCGAGAACATCATGACCAGCACGCCGACGACGGTGAGCACCGAGGTGAGCGCGCCCGAGAGGGACTGCTGCATGGTCTGCGTGATGTTGTCGATGTCGTTCGTGACGCGGGAGATCAGCTCGCCGCGCTGCACCTTGTCGAAGTACGACAGGGGCAGGCGGTTGATCTTCGCCTCGACCTCTTCACGCAGGCGCCACATGGTCCGCACCATGATGACGTTGATGACGTAGCCCTGGATCCAGCTCAGCAGCGCCGAGACCACGTAGATCCCGAGCACGGCGATGATGATCCAGCGCATCGCGTCGAAGTCGATGCCGGACCCGACGGTGAAGTCGTTCATCGCCGCGAGCTGGTTGGCGAAGTCTGTCTGGCCGAACTGACGCAGCTGCTCGATGACCTCGCTCTTCGGGGTCCCGACCGGGAACCCGGGGAAGTCGCCGTTCGGCTTCGCGAGCTCGTTCGAGATGAATCCGGCGTACACGAGGTTGGTCGCCTCGGCGAGCACCTTGGGCGCCGCCACCGCCAGCACGACGCCGACGGCCCCGAGGAACGACACGAACGCGAACCAGACGGCCGACGGCTTCAGCAGCCCGATCATCCGGCCGAAGCTCTTGCCGAAGTTGTCGGCCTTGCCAGGCGCGACGCTGTCCCAGTCGCCGGAGTTCTGGCGGGCCTGCTCGGCGAGCTCGGCCTCGTACTTCTCCTCTTCGGTGAGCTCGGGCTCGACGGCGGGCGATGCTGCCTTGCCGCGGCCGCGCTGCGGCCGCGGGGGTGCGGTGTTGTCGCTCATGCGTCCACCCCCAGCTGCGACTCGACGATCTCGCGGTAGGTGTCGCTGGTCTGCAGCAGCTCCTCGTGAGTGCCGACGTCGACCATGGTTCCTCTTTCAAGGACGACGATGCGATCGGCATCCGTGATCGTCGACACGCGCTGCGCGACGACGATCTTCGTGACGTGCGGAAGCTCCCGCCACAGCGCCTGCCTCAGGCGGGCGTCGGTGGTGAGGTCGAGAGCCGAGAACGAGTCGTCGAACACCAGGATCTGCGGCTGGTGCACGATCGCGCGGGCGATCGCCAGTCGCTGACGCTGCCCTCCCGAGACATTCGTGCCGCCCTGGGCGATGCGCGAGTCGAGCCCGTCGGGCATCTCCTCGACGAAGTCGCGGCCCTGTGCGATCTCGAGCGCGTGCCAGAGTTCCTCGTCGGTGGCGTCCTCACGGCCGTAGCGGAGGTTCGACGCCACGGTTCCGGTGAACAGGAACGGACGCTGCGGCACCAGGCCGATGCTGTCCCACAGCGACTCCACGTCGGCCTCGCGCACGTCGGTGCCGCCGACGGACACGGCGCCGCCGGTGACGTCGAAGAGGCGCGGGATGAGCGAGACGAGTGTCGTCTTGCCGGCACCGGTGGAGCCGACGATCGCGACGGTCTCGCCCGGCTGGGCGGCGAAGCTGATGCCCTTGAGCACCGGCGACTCCGCGCCCGGGTAGGTGAACTCGACGCGGTCGAAGGCGACGGAGCCGGGAGCGGGGAAGGCGGTGACGCCGTTCTCGGGGCGGGTCATCGTCGACTCGGCGTCGAGCACCTCGCCGACGCGCTCGGCGGAGACCGCGGCGCGCGGGATCATCATCGCCATGAAGCTCGACATGATCACGCCCATCATGATCTGGCCGATGTACTGCATGAAGGCGAACAGGGTGCCGACCTCGACCGTGCCGTTGTTCACCTCGATGCCACCGAACCAGATCACCGAGACGACGGTGACGTTGAGGATCAGCATGAACATCGGGAACAGCAGCACGAAGAGCGAGCCGATCTTGCGGCCGACCACCATGATGTCGGTGTTCGCGCCGCGGAAGCGCTCCTCCTCGATGCCCTCGCGCACGAACGCGCGCACGACGCGGACGCCGGTCAGCTGCTCGCGCATGATGCGGTTGACGTTGTCGATCTTCTTCTGCATGCTGCGGAACAGCGGCACCATGCGGCTGATGATCAGCAGCGCCACGATCAGCATGACCGGCACGGAGACCGCGATCAGCCAGCTCAGGCCGGCGTTCGTGATCACGGCCATGATGATGCCGCCGATCGCCAGCAACGGGGCGGTGACGAACATGGTCGCGCCCATCATCGCCAGCATCTGCACCTGCTGCACGTCGTTGGTGTTGCGGGTGATCAGGGATCCGGCGCCGAACTGCGAGACCTCGCGCTCGGAGAAGCCGCTCACCTTGGCGAAGACGTCGGCGCGGATGTCGCGGCCGGCGCCCATCGCGGCGCGCGCGGCGAAGTAGGTCGCTATGATCGAGGCGACGATCTGGCCGAGCGAGACGAAGAGCATGAACAGGCCCGTGCGCCAGATGTAGTCGGTGTCGCCCTGGGCCACGCCCTGGTCGATGAGATCCTTGTTGAGGGTCGGCAGGTAGAGCGATGCGAGGGCGCTGGCGAACTGGAACACCAGGACGCCGACGAGCAGCCATCGGTAGCGTGAGAGATATCGGACGAGGATTTTCCCGAGCACAGGCGGACTTCCTTGTGGGATCAGAGGGGCGGATTTCTCGGCAGGCGGATGCCGGTCGACAATCGGCCGCAACATAGAGTGCCACGAGCCGCGGACATTCGCATCCCCCTCAGGGGGGAGCTTCGCTGACAGCGAACCAATCACCTTCCGGCCAGGCATTTTCTGGACTGCGGTGAAGAACGGATGCGGCGGCATCCGCTCGTGCGGGAGGATTGACCGGCGCCCGCCGCACCGCGGGCCGAGACAGGAGCACCAGTGACGATCGAACGCATCAACCCCGGACCCCGCATGAGCCACGCCGTCGTGCACAACGGCGTGGTCTACCTCGCCGGCCAGGTCGCCGAGGGCGCGACCGTCGAGGAGCAGAGCCGCGCGGCGCTCCAGCTCGTGGACGACCTGCTCGCGGGCGTCGGGTCCGACCGTTCGAAGCTGCTCTCGGTGACGATCTACCTGGCCGACATCGCCGACTTCGGCGCCATGAACTCGGTGTGGGAGACCTGGGTCGACGCTGCCAACCCGCCGGCGCGCGCGACCGTCGAGGCGAAGCTCGCCACCCCCGACTACAGGGTCGAGTTCTCGGTCATCGCCGCGGTCTGAGCCGTGGCCGCCGGGTCCCGGCGACCGCGCTCAGAGGAGATCACCCTCAGAAGAGCGGATGCTCCGGCACGTATGCGCGGGCATCCGCTCCGGCATCCGGTGCCAGCTCCGCGAGCGTCGGCGGGTCCCAGCGCGGATTGCGGTCCTTGTCCACCAGCTGCGCGCGGATGCCCTCGACGAGATCGGGGTGCTGCGTCACGAACCACATCACGCGCCGGTACTCCCCCTCCAGCGCTTCGCGCAGACCCGACGACTCCCGCGCCTCGCGGACCGCGTCGAGCGTGACGGCGAGTCCTGTCGGCGCCAGCCCCTCGAGCAGGTCGGCGGCCGCACCGGCATCCGCCGTCCCCTGCGCGCGCAGGCGCGAGACGATCTCGACCACGGTGCCGGCGGAGAACGCCTCGTCGATCCACCGGCGGGCGTCAGGAAGCGTCGAGGGGTCCGGCGTCTCATCGAAGAGCAGCACGATCTCGGCGGGGCCGGTCGGGTCGGCGCGGTAGGCGAGCGCCTCGCGAAGCGCGTCCAGCCGGTCCGACGGGACGAAGTGGTCGGCGAAGCCGAGGAGCACGGCATCCGCTGGGTTCATGGTGCTGCCGGTGAGTCCGAAGTACTCGCCGAACCGGCCAGGTGCGCGGCCGAGCAGCCAGGTTCCGCCGACGTCGGGCGTGAATCCGATGCGCGTCTCGGGCATCGCGAGCTTCGAGCGCTCTGTCACGATGCGGATCGCGGCGTGACCGGCGAGGCCGATGCCGCCGCCCATCGTGATGCCGTCGGCGACGGCCACGACCGGCTTGGGGTACTCGGCGATCATCGCGTTCAGGGCGTACTCCGCACGGAAGAACTCGGCCGTCTCGTCGGCACGGCCCGCGACGATCTGGGCGTGCAGCGCGCGGACGTCGCCGCCTGCGCACATGCCGCGCTCCCCTTCGCCGTCGATCAGCACGATCTGCACGTCGGTGTCGGTGCGCCAGGCGTCCAGCGCCGCGGTCATGGCCCTGATCATGCCGAGGTCGAGGGCGTTGATCGCCTCCGGGCGGTTGAGGGTGAGCCGACCGAGGGCTCCCTCCGTGCGGGCGAGGACGCGAGCGGGGGCTGTGGAGTCGATCACATGTGCCAGGCTACTCCGCTCCCCGGATGCCGGAATCCGCAGGAAATACAGGATTCACGGGCCTTTTCCGGCAGGATGGACGGAACTGCCCATCAAGGAGAGGTCGCGGATGCCCGACGGACAGGTGCTCGAGTTCACGCGAGTGACGAAGCGTTTCAACGACGTCACGGCCGTTTCCGACTTCTCCGCACGGGTCGAGCCCGGAGTCGTCACCGCTTTCCTCGGCCCGAACGGCGCAGGGAAGACGACGTCGCTGCGCATTCTTCTGGGCCAGGTGCGTCCCACATCGGGCACTGCGACGATCGGCGGAACGGCGTACGCCGATCTGCGGCATCCGCTGCGGACGATCGGCTCCGTGCTCGAGGAGACGGTGTACCGTCCTCGTCGCAGCGCCACCCGTCAGCTCACGATCGCCGCCAAGGCCAACGGCATCCCGCTGTCCCGCGTCGACGAGGTGCTCTCGCTCGTCGGCCTCGAGAACGAGAGCGAGGGGCGCATCGGCACCTTCTCGCTCGGCATGCGCCAGCGGCTCAGCGTCGCCCACGCCCTGCTGGGCGATCCGGGCGCCCTGGTGTTCGACGAGCCTGCCAACGGTCTCGATCCCGAGGGCATCCGCTGGATGCGTCTGCTGATGCGGCGCCTCGCGGACGAGGGCCGCACGGTTCTGGTCTCCTCGCATGTGCTCAGCGAGGTCGAGCAGGTCGCCGACAACGTCCTCGTGCTCTCGAAGGGCCAGCTGGTGCTGTCGAGCGGCATCGAGAAGCTCGCGGACCCGGCAGCCGGATCGGTCGTGGTGGATGCCGCGGATCGCGCGGCGCTGCGCTCGGCACTCGCCGCCGCGGGGTTCGAGGTCGAGGTGCTGCGCTCCGGCCTGACCGTCAGGGGCGGGGATGCCGGAACCGTCGGCGCCGTCGCCGCGGAGGCGGGCATCGCGCTGAGCGCGCTGGTGACGCGCGGGCCGACGCTGGAAGACGTCTTCATCGAGCTGGTACGCGGCGGCAAGCTCGAGCCGCGCGCCGAGGCTGCCGCGTCGCAGCTCGTGCGGCCGGAGCCGGCACTAGTGGTCGGCGGGTCGGGCGTCGTCGCCGGTGGTGCTGATGCTGGCGCTGATGCTGATGCTGATGCTGATGCTGATGCTGATGCTGATGCTGATGCTGATGCTGATGTGAGCGGGGAGGAGCTTCCCCTCGATGCGGAGGCCGTCCCCAGCGACCCGACGGCTGCGGCCGTGCTCACGGGCGGAGCCGAGGTGGCACTCGCCGACGCGCACGCTGATGATGAGCGTGGCGATGAGGCGCAGGCGGGATCGGATGCGGTTCCGGCCTCTGAGGCCGGCTCTGAGATCGAAGACGGAGCCGTCACTGAGGCGGATGCCGAGGACGGAGCCACGGCGGATGCCGAGGCGGACGGCGCAGTCGAGGACGCATCCGCGGCCGATGCGAGATCCGATGGCGCAGAGGAGTCCGTGGTTGTCGCGGGGTCCGCGGCGGACGCCGGCGAGGCGGACGCTGCGGAGCCGGGCGTGGACGACGCACCCGCGGCAGGCGAATCCGAGGGAGACGACACAGCCGAGGCGGCCGGTTCGGCGGTCGAGGCTGACGGATCCGAGACTGACGGATCCGAGACTGACGGGTCCGAGACTGATGGCGACGTTGCAGATCTCTTCGGCGGCGCGCACCCGGCCACTGCGGACGATGCACCAGCCGACCCGGAAGTGAGCGCATCGAACGACGAGCGCTCAGCGGACGACACTGCCGCCGACGCGGATGCTCAGGCAGCGGCATCCTCCGCGACGCCTCTGCTGCCCTTCGGGGAGGCGCCTGCGCAGCGCACCGCGGAAGAACCCGGTGAGGCATCCGCGAAGCCGTGGCCGGCGCTCTTCCCGCCGCGGACGGCTGTCGACGCCGCCGCTGAGGCCTCGGACAGCGAGCCGGCCGCCGCTGGCGGAGACGAGCACCGGGATGCTCCGCAGTCCTTCGACGACATCCTGTTCGGCGCCTCCCCGGTCGCGGCATCCGCATCGCTTGCGGCCATCGAGGAGACGCCCGAGCAGCCGAACGCTGAGGGAGCATCTGAGGCGCCGGCTCACGACTCTGGCCAGCAGCGCTCCGACGAGGAGCACTCCGACGAGGAGCACTCCGGCGTCGAGTTCTTCGCGGAACTCACCGGATCCGACGAGTCGGACGCCGGTGACGCCGACGCCGGAGATGCAGACGAATCCGCGGCGGGTACGCACTCTTCGGACACCGATGCCGACGACGATCCTCGTTCCGCCGCCGTGAGCTCGATGCTCGCCGCCGCTGCGCGGGCGTACTACGAGGACGAGCCGAAGGATTACCCGCTCCGGCGCACACTGTCCGCGGAAAGGGAGGCCGCCAAGACGGAGGAGGAGCCCGTCGATGACGGCGCCCACTGGTCTGTGGCGAGCACCGGCATCATCGACACGGTCCCGTCGGTCGCGCCGGTCGAGCCCGTCGAGGAGCACGAGTCCGAAGAAGAGCAGGAGTCCGCAGGCGAACAGTCTGAGGGCGAGCAACCGGAAGGCGAGCAGCCGGAAGGCGAGCAACCGGAAGGCGAGCAGCCGGAAGGCGAGCAGTCCGAGGGCGAGCAGGAGCCCGCGGGCGAGCACCACGAGGTTGCGCACCACGAGCCGCACGAGACTGAGCACGGTGAGCACCACGAGGCTGAGTATGGTGAGCACCACAACGGCGAATACCACGAGCACCACGACGGGGATCACCACCACCACGGCTGATCTCCCCTGAACCGCGAACGCCCTCCGCAGCCTTTCGGCGCGGAGGGCGTTTGAGTTCTGCGAGGGCGCGACGCTCAGGCGGGTCGCGGGCGGATGACGGGTCGACGACGCCCAGTGGACACCGGGGTCGGGGCGGTTGCGACGATCTCCTCGACATCGGCGGGTTCGGCCGACACGTCCAGGCGCAGCGCCTGGGTCAGGGCGAGCCCGTGGCTGGTCGTGAGGATGAGCCGTCGATATTCGTCGTCGCCCCTGAGGTCGATCACGACGCTGGGCCGGCGGCGACGGATCAGCACGAACTCGACGCTGCCGGCGGCCTTCCAGGTGCCCGCCGCGACGACACCGGGGATGTGCGTCCCGGGATTGGGAACGCCGCGCAGCCAGGTCCACGCGTCGTCGGTCAGCTGCACCTTGGTGATGGTGTCGCGGGCGATGCGGATGTTCTCGCGGTGGAAGCTCGCGGCACGCTCGATCGGCGAGAGCACGATCTCCAGTTGCGTCTGGTCGAGCAGCAACGTCACCATGACTCCAGTCTGCCAGCGGCACCCTGCCAGTTGTCTGCGACTTGCTCACAGGAACGCAACGATCCCTTGTCGGAAACCCCAGCCCGGTTCCGAGACAGCATCCGGATCCACCCTTCCATTCTTCGAAGATATGTACTACACTGAAATCATGGGAACCATCCTCGACGACGACCTCGAGCAGCACCGTGCGCTGCTCGACGCGTGGGTGGAGAAGAAGCGCGAGATCGCCCGGCTCGAAGCCGAGGCCTACGAGCTGCTGGCGGCGAGGGTGAAGGTCCGCGAAGCCGATGCCCGCGAGAACCCGCATCATCGCGAGGCGATCGAGCGGTCGATGATCGCCGAGTACTCGGCCGCCGCGCATACGTCGAAGTACAGCATCGAGAGAGCCTTCGCAGACGCCGCTTTCCTGCACTGCTCGTCGCCGCAGGTCGCGTATGCCTCGGCACGCGAGTCTTTCCAGCACGGGGACATCACGGCGGCGCATGTTCACGAGATCGTCGAGGCCGGCTTCGTCGTGCGGCAGGCGGTCGGCGAGGGCCGGGCGGATGCCGAGACACTGAAGCTCTTCGACGTCGCGGCCACCGTCGTCGCCGAGAGCGACACCCCGACGCGCACCCGCGCGCAGCTGCGGCAGCTCGCCGCCTCTCTCGTGGGCGAGACCGTCGTCGAGCAGCACAAGCGTGCCGCAGGCGAGCGGTCCGTCAGCGTGCGCTCGGTCGGCGACGGACTCGCACTGCTGCAGGTCGTGCTGCCCGAGTATCTCGCCAACGCGATCCTCGACCGGCTCACACAGATGGCCCGGCAGGTCATCTCGGTGAGCGGCGATCGAGAGCCGGTGCTCTCCGCAGACGTCCTCGATCTCGGCGCCGACCCTGTGTTCCCCGAGGACCTCGCCCCCGACGACCCCCTTCTCGACGCGCTCGACGACCCCGCACTCGACGACCGCATCATCTTCGGCGAGGGCGGCACCTTCACCGTCGATCCTTTTTCCGATCGCGACGTCGAGCAGATCCCCTCCGACGAGCGCACGATGGACCAGGTCCGCGCCGATCTCGCCACTGATCTGCTCCTGGCATCCACGCCGAGCGAGGCGAACGGCACCGGGCTCGACAACATCCGGGGCAACGTCCAGGTCACCATCTCCGGCTCCACGCTCATCGGCGCAGACGACCGCCCCGCCGAGCTCGACGGATACGGTCCGATCCACCCCGACATCGCCCGCGACCTCGCCAGCCGCAACGGCGGATGGACGCGCCTGTTCCAGGACCCGACCGGAATGGTGACCGAGACCGACACATACAGCCCCACAGAGGGCATGCGGCGCTTCCTCCGCGCGCGAGATCAGCACTGCCGGTTCCCCGGATGCCGGATGCCCGTGCACCGATGCCAGATCGACCACAACCACGACCACGCCAAAGGCGGCAGAACCGAGATCAGCAATCTCTGCCTGTT
>NZ_JADIJR010000028.1 GCF_017355365.1 Microbacterium sp. SD291
CGGTCCCGGAACGGCGCCGACGAACCGTCCGAGGAATGAAGCCTCTCTCGCCGTCTGCAATGTGCCCGAGCGGAATCCCGCTTCAACGATGACGGTCGCTCCCGACATCGCGGCGAGGATGCGTGAACGATCGAGAAACCGCTGCCGTGTTGGAGGGGATGCAGGTGGCGCCTCAGTGAGCACAAGCCCTCGGTGTGCGATGTTCTCGATCAGGTCTGCGTGACCGACGGGGTACGCGCGGTCGAGGCCAGAAGCGAGAACCGCGATTGTGTTGTCTCCGTGCATGAGTGCCGCGCGGTGTGCGGATCCCTCGATTCCGTAAGCACCACCGGCGACGAGGACTCTGTCGCTCTCGGCGAGGTCTCCGGAGAGTTCCTCGGCGACGTAAACACCATAGCCAGTTGCCGCCCGTGCACCCGTCACCGTAATGCGCTGGGCGAGCGGTGCGGTGAGGAGTTCAGTACGTCCCCGCGTCCAAAGCGCGTACGGGGTCCGTGCCCCGAGATCGTTGAGGGCCGTTGGCCATTCGGAATCCTCGGGGATCAGCACCCGGTAGTCGCCTCCTGAGCCCATGCGCGATGCGACGTGATCAGGGTTCGCAGTCAATCGCAAGCGATGTCGCCATACCGCGGCCTCCACCCGATCCAGACCCGGGATCGACGAGTCACGCTCGATGAAGGAGATCAGCTCGACCGCGCCGACTCTCATGAGGAGACCAGCGGTCACGGTGTCGTTAGGAGCGTCGATCAGCGCGAGCACCATACGGGCAGTCCGCTCATCCTTGGCGAGGTGCGAGAGCGTGGGCATGACAGCCTCCTGGGTGTTGAGATCTCGATAGGAAGGTGAGCAGGATCAGCCCTTTTGGTTCCTGAAGAGCAGGCGTACCCTGGAAGGCGAAGCAGGTTCACAACTCTGCAGGCCCTTCGGGGCGGCCCTCCACGGGCACTCGACACACATGCTGCTTCCTCGACGGAGAACGACGTGTGACGAGAGGCCCATCATGATTCGTTCGATTTGGACGGTCAGTACCTTCATCCATGCTGTCCTGCAGCGGTGCGCACCTACGAACATCGTTCTTGACCGCATCCGGCGTCGCCGCGGACTCAAGTGGGGCGTATCCGCAATGCTCCTCGCGGTGCCGTACTTGATCGCGGCCAGCCTGTGTTCCGCAGCGGTCGGCGATGGCGCCCCAGGGTGGCTGAACCTCATCATCCTGCTGTGCCTGTGGAACGCGATGAAGTTCATCGTGGCGGGACCCGTCGCCGTGGTGCTCCTGCTCCGTGCTCGGCGTCGAGAGGCCGTCGCGAGGCGCTCGTCCGAGCGGGCGAACGCAGCTGTCGAGCTTGTCGCCGCCTGAACATCCGACCGATCTCAGTCCGGGATCTCGCCGGTGCGTTCGTCGATGGTGGTGAAGAACGCGTCCTCTGCGGCATAGCGCGCTTGGACCTGTTCGATGACGAACTCGACGAAGTCGGCGTCTCGGTCAGTGATGACATGCTCGACGATGTCGACGGTCCGGTCTTCCCCAGGCCAGACAGTCTGCCGTGTCGGACGATCCCGATCGAGGCGGGTGCCACTGACCGTGACCCAATCGCGCAAACGCTGGCGAGCATCCGCGAAGTCGCGATGCCAGCCCAGTGGTGCCGACCCGTCTTGCTCGGCGTCGTAGGCGCAGAGCCAGTGCAGGTGGAGCGCGGACAGCTCCCAGACCAGCTCGGGATGGCGGTGCCAAAGTGGCGGAATCACCGCCGCCGGGATGCCGTACTCCAGCCGGAGCCAGTTCACCCAGCGGTTGAGTTCGAGGAGTTCTTGCTCAAGGTCGTGTGAGGTGAGCAAGTTCCAGTTGATCGGGTGCGGTGGCTCCGCAACGAGATCGGGCTCAAACGGCTCAGCGTGCATGCTCTCGGGGTCCTCGTTGAGGGCGTCGTCGTCGTTCATCGTTACGTTCCCGTTGGATTAGCGGCCGAGGGACGGAGCGCTGCTCACGGCTGGCTGCGCTCGGGGGTCAAACGCACGACTAGGCTCGCTGGCAGCGCGGTTCCGGTCGGCACCTCGGGGTGACCGGTCGACGTCGTACCGGGTGCGTGCGGTGTCGTGACCGATGCGCTTCGCGACGAACTCTTCGCCTTCGACTGTCTGGCCTTCGCGCTCATAGCTCACAGGCCGCTGGTATCCCTCGGCGAGGAAGTTGTCACCCTTCGCGAACTTCGCGGACGCGCGTTCGGCCGAGCGTCCAAACATGACGAGGTGGTGGTAGCTCGTCTCCAACTGCGTGAAGGTACCGTCCTCTTCGCGACGAAAGTGCTCCTGTCCGAAGCGGAAGTAGAGGCGTGGGTTCCCGTTGGTGGAGTTCGTCAGCTGTGGCTCTGAGGCGACGAAGCCCGAGACGGATTCTTGCGTGTGGATCGACATGATCAACTTCCTATCTGGTCAGGTGGCCGGGTTTGCTCGGCCACTGCGTCAGGTAGGTGCGCGCCGCTCCCCGGAGCGGTCTGATTCGTCGTCGGGCCCTCAAAGAGTGCTTCCACGGCCGTGCGATCGAGCCGGAGCTTGTCGCCGTCAGCGCGCTTCGGCCACGGATGCAGGTTTGTGATGATCGGTGGAGCCGATCGGAGCAAGATGACGCCGGTGCCGAACGGGAGGGTGCGGACGCGGTCGGGCGGCAAGATCGGGACACGGCGGACGGAGCGCTGGTTGGAGCGTGAGCCGTAGTCGCCTAGGGTCACGGCGTCGGTGAACTCGTCCCGCTCGCCGATCAACGTGGAGAGGTCCTGGAGGTCGCGTGAATTGGATGCGCCGCCGAGGATGATCTTCGCGATGCTGGCGTCCCAGATCGCAGCAGCTTGGTTGTCCGACCACTTGTCTCTCGCTTGAGCGAGCGACTGAAGCACGGGCATCGTTGTGATGCCAGTGCCGCCGCCTTCAGCCATGAGCGTGGGAAGTGACGGCAGGGGTGCGAGGTTCCCGATCTCGTCGAGTGCGAGCAGGAGCGGCGGATCAAGGCGTGCGCCAGGCGAACGCGCAGCCATCCGACGCGCGGTCTCGACGAGGTCTTCGACGAATGCAGCGACGAGCGCGGCGCTGTTTCCGGCGCCAGCTCCGGTCGCGAGTAGGTAGAGCGTGCCGCGGCTAAGGATGAATTGCTCGGGGTCGAAGTGTTCGTCCTCGGACGGGCTGACGGCATCCAGCACTCTGGGATCGGCGAGCGCGGCGAGAGCAAGGGAAACGCCCTGCCAGATGCTGTCACGCGTGCGCGGATCGGCGTCGAGCATCGCCTCCAGCGATTCGGCCCATCCCGTCGCGGCGAGCGGTGAGCCAGTCAGAATCGCGACGGCTTCGGCTGCCGCGGCAGGGTCGAGGGTCCAGCGGAAAAGTTCCGTCGGGCTTCGCTGATCGAGTGCCGCGGCGTGCAGGAGCGCCTGGAGGGCGATGCGCGTCTTGCCTTCCCAGAATCCTCCGCCTTCAACACCCCCGGAGGACAGTTCGGTCGCAGCGGCGAGGCCGGTGGCGCGGATCATCGCAGTGAGCGGATCGTCGCAGCCGCGGATGGGTGACCATCTCAGCCCGGCGGGGATTCCGTCCGCCAGACGCTGGGGGTCGAATACGGCCACAGGGCCGATCCGTTCGCGCGACTTGAGGGAGACGGTGAGGTTGTCGGGTCTGGTTGACGTCGTGACGACCGCTCCGGGCGCATCGAGGATCGCCGGGATCACGATGTGCAGACCCTTGCCGGATCGAGGTGGCCCGATCAGCAGGATCGAGTCCTCAACGCTCGCCCAGATCTGCTTGCCATGCGATCGCCCGAGCAGATAGCCCACGTCTTGAGGCTTGGGTTGTTCCAGCGACGGGCGCAGTGTGGCAGCACGGCGGAGCAGCGCCTTGATCGACGCGCTGGACGCCACGTCGTGTGCACTGGCGGTGCCCTGGAGTCGACGCGGGTCAGCATCAATGGAGTGCGAGTGGCGCCGCAGCATCGCCCAGGCCCATCCGCATGCAGTGCCGAGCAGCGCGAGCATGAACGCTGCGACGACCCAGAAGGCCACGACGTTGAGCCCAGGCGCTTCGAGCGCTGCCGCAGGATCAGCGGGGTCGAAAAGTACGTTGACGCCACCAGCGATCCCGACGTGCGGTTGTTCGGCGCCAGTGACAGTTGCAGTCACAGATCCCGCACCACGAAGGACCGCGGCGACACCGAACATGGCGACGAGGCCGATCAACGACGCGTTGGTCAGTTCGTCGCCGAGTCCCCGGCTGCGCGCAGGTGGGGTGCTCATGACGGCAGGCGCTCCGAGACGATGACGCCAGAGATGTGGCCGATGAGCAAGATCTCCGACGGATGTTCCACGAGCTGGCTCAGGTCGACTGGAGCACGAGCGCTTCCATCGGCGGAGCCCTCCGTGCTTGCTACCGAGAGGGCGACGGTGATGTCCTCACCGGGGATGAACCCTGATCCGTGGACCTCGATGAGCTGGCGCGTCGGCCGATGCCGCGCTCGCCGCATCTCGCTCGCTTCATCGATGCGTTCGCGTCGCTTGGCATGAACGATGTCGGTGAAAACGGAGCCGTCATGCTCTCGTACTTCGACGCGGACGGTGCGGGCGCGGTGGTCGGAGAGCGCATCGAGCAGTTCACCGAACTGCGCCCGCGTCCAGTCGCTATTCGGACTCGGAGGCGGGAACTCGCGGCCGTCGTAGATCACGCGCATCGCACCGCGCGCGTCGACCCGGATGCTGGCGAGCGGAAGGTTGACAGGTGATTCGGACGCGGTTTCTCTCGCGCTGCGATTGCTCATGCCCGTCAGGTGCGCGATATTCCTCCCGCTTGGTCATGGCGCTGCAGGTTCGAGTTCCGTCGGAACCGTCGTCCAGAAAGAGCCTTGACGCGTGTTCACAAATCACTGGTCAAGGCCGGTCCCAGAACTCAATAGGCTCGGCATCCATGACCCCTCGTGCACACAGCAGGTCGAAATTGTCAGTCGTTGCTTCCTTGCGCGGCGCTGTCACCGAGCACCTTGATGAGACGGTTTCGGATTCGTAGTTTGCGTTGTTCGAAAAACTCGCTGAACCCGTCGAGGTCGAGCGGGAGGCTGTCGAAGTCGTTCTCGGCGAGATAGCTGGCGCGCTTGGCCTCGTTGGGGAACGCGGTCTCGATCCACGTGGCGGGCAGGGCATCCTGCTTCTCGATGTTGGCGGTTCCGGCGAGGAGCTGGAGGTTGGGAAGCAGGTTCACTGCGGCCAGATAGTCGTCGATCTTGTCGTGTGGAATCCCGGCCTCGGTGAGCTTCTTTTTCGTGAAGCGGGACTTTGGGAAGACGTGGTCCTCGTGGAACTTCTTACTCAGATCCAGGCCCGGATAGAGCACCGACAGCACGGAGAAGGTTCGCTGACCGGCGTACTTGAGGTTGAGTAGCTCATCAATCTCGGCGTTGTCGAACGAGAGACCCTTCCCGACTGCTGCCATCGCGTCCTCGACTGCGAGCACTGGGAACACACCCGTGGTGTTGGCACGCAGGACATCGCGGATGCGGGTGAGCAAGGTGTCGAGCCCGGATCCCCAAATGCCACGCTTGACAAGGGAACGAGTGACCCACCGCTGCAGCGCGAGCCGGTCGGCTGCGTCCGCCGTGGAATCGAGGTAGGAGTCGCCCGCGCCGCGCAGGTGCAGATAGTGAGCGATCGGCACGATGACGCTGTTGGCCGTCAAATTTCGCTCGTTGTAGCCGAACTGCTGCAGCAAAGTTGCCGCGCGCAGGAGAGCGCCCTCGATCTGCGGCCACTGCTCCTCTACCTTTGCCATGTTCGTCTGGGTGAAGTTGCTGACCTTGAACCGCACATCCACGTCTGTGATCGTCAAAGCGGTCTTGAGTACAACGTCCTTCGAGAAGGAGAACTGCCGCCCGGCGTTGCTGTTGATCTCGCTGACCAGCGAGCGTACCTCTTCGCGGGCGTCGAGTTCCTTCCACTGGTTCGTAGCCATCGACAGTAGGAGATCGGAGTACGACAAGGTAGTACCGCCACTATTGACCCGGACGAAGATCTCCAGCACCTTGTCGGCGTCCTGATCGGTGACTAAGAAGTAGTTCATTGGCTTGAGTACGCGCACCGCCTCGTAGAGGTCGTACAGACGCTGGAACGCATCACCTGAACCGCCGATGCCGCGATGTTCCAGTTCCTTCATGATCGCTGGCCCGGCGTTGGCGAGGTCGAGCACCGCTCCGACGCGGAACCATTTGTGCGGCTCGCCATCGGCTGCTGCTGCGTCACGGTCGGTGAGGAACCGCAGATCGTACTTGGTGCCCAGTTCCTCGTCTTCAGAGTCATCGACGAGATTGAGGTAGAGACGCTTCACGGGGAACGCGTCGGCGCTGTTCCACCAGGCGTACTTCTTCTTCTCCGCGAAGCTGCCGTACAGCGCGATGTTCAACGACGTGAGTCGCTGCTGGCCGTCAAGCACCGCCGTGGTCGGACTGCCGTGAGGCACTGTTGCCTTGTCGGCATAAGGATTGTCGCGCTCGTGGTAGTTCGTCAGGAACTCGTAGAACGTGTAGGACTGCGCGGTCTCGGGCTTGACGTCCCACAGTAGGAAAGAGCCGACCGGGTAGCCGCGCATCAGACTGTCGACGAGCTTGGTGATCTGGTCTGGACCCCAGACGAACTCACGCTGGATCGCGGGCATCAGGTACTCGCGCCGATGAATCGCGGTGAGCATCTCCTCAACGCTGCGAGGTGTTTGAAAAGACATGAGTGCGCATCCCCCTGGATCGGCGATCAGCCACGGTTCTCAAAGTGGCGTCCACATCGGAGTCTATCGACCGACCAAGACCTACCAGCGACGCGTGGTGAGGAGAACGGAAGCGAGTCAGGTGGAACGTGTCGTGAAGACCAAAACCGGGGATGACCTGGGATTGCAAGTGGCCTCTGAGCTCATCCATTTCCCGTCTAGAACGATCAAGATCATGGCGGTCAGGGCCCGCGGAAACCATCAGGAATCGTGCGAAGTCTAGCGACTGATCATCCGCCCAGTCGTATCGAAGAGTTGCAGCTCGGCCGGGTGCAGCTGGTGCTGGCACACGAAGGAACGGTCCTTGATTCGCCACAGTCCTTGACCGACGCCGAGGCCCGGAAGCAGCTTCTGCTCGGTGCCCGTGAGCCCGAGTGTTCTCGCAGTGCTGCCGAGCTGGTCGGACTCCTGCCGGTAAATGATCCTCGTCTCGGCATTGGCCAACAAGCTGTTCGCGAGGGCGCGCATCGCCGAGCCTTGATCGCCGACGTTTTCCAGGTCGGTCAGCTTGTGGAAGATCAGCATGTTCGCGATCCCGTAGTGGCGTGCAAGTCGCCAGTGCGCGTCCATTCGTCGCAGTAGTGCCGGGTGGGACATGAGGCGCCATGCTTCGTCGTAGATACACCAGCGCTGGCCACCGTTGGGGTCAAGCAGCGCAGACTCCATCCACGCCGAGGAGCAGGTCATGAGGACCGAGACCAGTGTCGAATTTTCCGTCACTCGCGATAGATCGAGCGAGATCATTGGCAGGGTCGGATCGAAGGCCACTGTCGAGGGGCCATCGAACAGCCCGGCGAGGTCTCCAGCCACCAAGCGCCGGAGAGCATGACCGACGAGGCGCCCGTCCTCGGCGAGCCTTCCGTCAGGGTCAGCGCGCGCGGTCGGGCTGAGGATGTGTTCGACGACCATCGGCAAGATCGGGATGTCGTTGCTCCGCACGACCTCGGTCAGCGAGGTATCGATCGCGGTGTGTTCCAGCGGCGTGAGTGGGCGGGCGAGCACCGTCTCCGCGAGCGCGCCGATCAAATCCCGGCGACGGGAAGCAATCGTGGACGCCCAGCTCACGTCGCTCATGCCGACTGGCCGGTATCCCTCGTCAAGTGGATTCAGCCGCGTCGTGAGCCCGTGCCCGAGCACGATGGCCTGTCCGCCCACGGCCTCGGCGACAGCAGTGTGCTCGCCCTTCGGGTCGCCGGGCACGTAGACGCGGCGCCCGAACGGAAGCGATCTCGTGTAGAGGCTCTTGGCCAAGCTGGACTTGCCAGATCCAACGATGCCCGCGAGCACCAGATTCGGGGCGGTGATGATGCCACGGGCGTACAGCACCCACGGGTCGTAGACGAAGGATCCACCCGAGTACAGATCCTGACCGACGAAGACACCATCGGATCCGAGCCCTCCTTCGGCAAGAAACGGATAAGCCCCGGCGAGGGTCGCTGAGGTGTCTTGATGCCGGGGTAAGCGCAACTTCCCCGGGGATCGAAGCTGCGCTGGGCCGGGCTCACCGGCGGCAGGGAGATAGCTGGTGGCCCGCCGTTCGGCCAGCTCCGCGACGTACTTCGCATGGGCTGCTTGGCGCTCAGCGTGCTGCTGATCAATCTGCAACTTCGCGGCGGCTAGTCGGCGCTGCTTGCGCAGTCGTCGCTTCTCAGATGCCGGGGCAACGAGTACCGAGGTATAGAGCCGCTCGGCATCATCCCGATTCACAGTCCCAAACCCCGCTGCTGCTTGAGAGCCGTGATGTTCGCCGGTTCGAACCACGACGCCCGCTGCTGGCGTAGCGTCGCTGAACGTCCGCCGAACCTGCGTGAGTCATCCGGCAGCGCGTCTATCGACTCGACATTGTGGCGTCGGTAGAGGGCTACGTGCTCGAAGCTGTGACTGAACGTCAGGTGATAGTCCCCCTCGCGGGTCTCGTTCTCCAGCGGGCCGCTCGGCGGCACGTCGTAGACGTACCCGTTCTCCATCGCGGCGCTGGTGGTCTCGTCGCCGTAATCCCAGCTCTTCAGATGGTTCAGTCCCGCGTCGGCACCGTCGGCGTCGATCATGTCGAGCACCTCTTCAGCTTCTTCGCCTTGCAGGAAGACGACGCTGACCCACCGCTGCAGCGCGGCGTTGTCGGGCGCAGGAACGTCGTGCCAGGCGACACGACCTGCCGCGGATGCTGCGGCACTGAGTCGGTCTTCGGCTTGGTCGATGAAGCTCGCGGCCTGGTGCAGTTCATCGGCAGCCGTCAGTGCGTCCTTCGACCCCGTGGCATGGTTGCCGTGGTCATCGAACGCGCGAGAGCGGTTGTTGCTGTGGGCGGCCGCGAGCTGATCGAGAACCTGCCGCAGTGAGCGCACGCCGGAAAGGAGATCGCCGAGTACGCCGTAGATGTCTTGCGGGTTCTCGAACGTGCGCGTCGCATGCGCGAGCCCGCGCAGCGCCTCGGATGCTTCACCGGCGTCAGCGCCGGGATCGTAGAACGTGGGCATCATGGGCCTCCGAGTCGCTCGCTGTGGATGCCCAGAAGGTGCGCTGCGTTCGCCATGCGATGTCGTACGCTCCTGCGATACTTGCTGAAACGGATGACGATAGTGACCACTGATCCATCCAATGGAGAGAAAGCAGCCAGCGATGGATGAGGCACGAGAAGATCTGGACGACACCTCTGGCGATGTCGATGAGTCGTCTTCGGATCACGGAACCGAGTTGGACATAGCGACCTCCACAACGCTTGTCGAGATCAGCCCCGGTATGGCCGTCGTATTCGGCGACGTTCCAGAAGGTCTAGAACTTCTGGAGATGGACTTCATCCCCTCCTTCGACAGGGCCCAGCTCAACTCCGCGCTCGGCGCGCTGGGCAACGTCGGGACCATCGTCGGCAACGTTGGTGAAGCCATCGCGAGCGCTCAGGGGCTGTACCGCGTCAACGAAGCAACGTTGTCGCTCCTCAAGAGCGGAGGCCAGCTCGCGGCAAAGGACGGGGCGAAGCTCGGCGCGATCTTCAAGAACGGCGAGCTTGTCGCTCAGGCGCGCTTCATTCCAGCGTCGATGACGGCGGCAACCGCGATCGCGGCAATTGGACCGGCGGTCGCCATGCTCGCGCTTCAGATGCAGCTCGGCGAGATATCTGGTTTGGTGCGTACGAACATCGCGCTGACGACGCAGACCCTGAAGACCATTCGGAACGAGCAGTGGTCCGAGCTGGAAGCGCTGATCGAGGCGGTCGACGAAGCGGCCGATCACGTGCGAAGCATTGAGTCGGTCCCGGACTCGGTGTGGGAGTCGATCGCTGCGAGCTACCCAGCCCTCCGCAAGCAGATGAAGCTCTATCGGCGGAACGTGTCGGGCTACGTTCAGGAGCTCGGGAAGCTCAAGGGGCGATCTCGTCGCGAGTACCTCGAATCAAATGCCGAGGCGATGGTTTTCGATACGTACGCGCTACTTGGGTCGTTGAAGGCCTATGGCGAGTATCAGGCGGTCAAGGCCGTGCGGGCGCGGGCTCGTAGCGCCACCGATGCGAGTGAAGCACAACTATTCGAGCGCATCACTCAAAGCACGCCCGTTGAGATCCAGAAGGCACGTGAGGAGCTCGGTGATCTCACCGAGGCTCTCGTGCGCGAACTGCGGATCATCGCGGAGCTTCCAGGACGTGCGACGGTACCGCTCACCAAGAAGCGTAAAGACGCCAAGGCCGCGCGGCTGACTTGCGAGCAGCTCCTGGGTGCCATCGAGCCGCTCGCGAACAGCTTCCAGCTCCCCGTCGATATGCCGGAAGTACCGGGGATTCTCTGCGTGCCGGAAGAGCTCGACCTCGAGCCATATCTGCACGTGCTGCGGTGGTACTTGAACCGCGACGAGATCTTGCACGGCATAGCGTTTCCGTACGAGGCGCGTGGCGTCGCAGCCGCGATGCCGCCGATCCTTGCGAAGAGCGTGGACGCGTCCTGGGATGCGCTCGGGCCGGGCAAGTTGAGTGCCGTCGTCGAGGTCTTCGCATCGAGCACGTTCGTAGCTGTCACGGACCAGCGCGTGCTGACCGCGACACCTCGATCCTTGCTCAGGGAGGGCGAGCTTCGAGACGTGATCCCTTTGGGTGAGATCCGGTACGTGCGTCCGCGCCAAAACCAAACGGGCAGTGTCCGGCCCACAATCAACGTCGCGACTGACCGGAGCGACATCCGATGGATGTTTCCCGCCGCCGCGGACTCGGCACACATTGATCAGCTATCAACATCGCTCGGGGTGAAGCTGCAGCTCGGCTCCGGCGAACGCCTCCAAGTTGAAGCTGCATCGCCGACCGGGCGCGAAGACGAACACAGTCTTGAGGCGGAGACAAGCCGTCCTGAGGGCTGAAGCTAGACGACCCGGCAGAGGGGCAGCGCCGCCGCCGTGAATGCCTGCGCCTGCTGTCCGACGAGGAGCCGCGTCTCGCAGGAAGCCTGAATCGCGGCCTGCTCGATCGCGGCAACCGCGGCATCGAGGTCGTCCGCGGTGCGCGCTGAGACCGAGATGAGCCCCGTGTAGCGGAGCACGCCGTGTCCGGCGGTGAGATCGGCTTCCTGTTGCAATACGTCCTGGAACTCCGCCGCTTGCGATGCATCCTCGATCTGGCCGATCCGCTGGCGTTGGGCTGCGTCCGAGATGTACTCGGTCTTCTTCTTCCGGATGTCACGTGCCGCCTGATCAGAGCGCATCGGCGTGCACAGCAGCGAGAACGACCGTTGGATCCCGGTCGACAGCAGCAGCGGCGCGAGGAAGCCCGGGTAGACCATCGACCGCGGCCATTCCGAGATCCACAACACCGCGTGGAACGCCGAGTCAGTGCGAAGCCTCGACCACGACTCGTTCACCGCCACCGGTCCCGCGGTCGCGAGCGATTGCCCGAGTTCACCGTGACGTTCGAGTGACGCTGCGACCGCGGGGTCGTACGCAGAGCGCAGGACGACGGCGATGTCCCCGCACGAGAGCCATGAAGACGGCGAGAGGTCGGCGGAGCGCAGCGCGGCGACAAGTGTGGACATCTCCTGGCGAAGCACCGCAGCGGCACCACGGATGCCGCCACCGGCCGTGCGGATCTGCCGCGACGCCGCCCGAATGTCGAGCGACAGAGACAGCGTCGTGGCGTGGCGTTCTCCGGCTGGCCCTGCCCGTTCGATCAGCTCGGCATACGTGCTCGAGGCCCACGATGCATCTGCTGTGCCATGCGAGGCCCACCATTCGGCGAGGCCCGTCCCGGAGTCGGGCAGGATGCGCTCCAGCACCTGGAGCATCGAGATTCGACCGGACCGGCACACGGTCGCGAGCACACGTCCCCATGAACTGACTCTACGTTCCTGTTCGCCGGGGTCGAGGAGCACGAAAGCTGGATGCGAGACGGAGACGATCGCGGTGAGCGTTGCGGCGGTCGGGTCATGCACCATCCCGGCACCGGTGGCGGGATCGTCGTACTCACGCAATCGCGCCATGTCGCCAGGAAGCGCGAGCGATCCGGCGGGGCGCGGCTTCACGACGCGCCGACGGTAGAGTAACTGTCCGCCGGTGGTCTTCCATAGCCACCAGAACACGACGGGGATCCACTCGACGATCGCGCGCCCGGCGATCCGGATCCACGCCACTGCGGCAGCGATGAGCCAGACCGGGGCAGAGAAGGCGACGAGGATGCCGCCACCAGAGTAGAACGCCCACACGAGTGTGCCGACCCCGATTCCGAGTGCGATCAACTGTGAGAGCGACAATCCCCAAAGGACACCTCGCCGGGTCAATCGAGAGAACTTCACCGGGACGAGGTCTCCGGCCCGTCGGTCGTCATGGTCATTCGTCATGATGCGTCATTCCTTCCCGGGAGGCAGCGGTCGCGGCCGACTGGGCGGAGCCGGATCTGCGCGCGGGGCCGACGGCTGCGGTGTGGAAGGCGACACGGGGGCAGCGGGTACCGGAGTCCCCGAGTCGCCCGCGCTCGCCGCAGCAGTTTCGGCGGCGCCACCGACGCTCTGGCCGATCTTCGGTCCAGCAGTAACAGCGCCCTTGACGACTTCGGCCCCGATGACCGCGGCTGCAGCAGGCCCGGCCGCAGCAGCAGCTCCGGCACCAGCCCCAGATCCAGCGCCTGCACTCGTGCCAGCCGCAGTGCCGCTGGGGGTGGCGCCAGCCGCCGCCGTCGTGCTCGGCGCAGTGCTCGCGGGGCGAGTGGTGTTCGCACCCCCGCCGGACCCGCCGTCGAGAACCTTCTTGACGCTGTCGCCCTGCGGCTTCGACGGCACCGGGACGGGCCGGTTGATGGCGTTCTTCGCCTCCTGTTCGCTTCCCATCGCGTGGTAGAGGTCAAAGCCGAGGAACGAGATGAACCGGTAGACCATGTATGGCGCGAAGGCTGCAATGAACAGCAGCACGATGCCCGAGATTGGCTCGGTCACGGACGCGAGGTCTGCCTCGATCGGGGTGGACACCTGGGTGATCGCGATGAGGAACACGACGACGAGTACGAGTTTCGAGATGATCAGCGCGACGACGAACGCCGCCCATTTCCCGATCCATCCGCGGGTGACGTCCCACGCCGCGCCCGCGAACGCGATGGGCGCGAGCACGATGGCCACCAACAGCAGTGCTTTGCGAATCAGGAGCGAGAACCACACGATGGCGACCGCGCAGATCATGAGTCCTGCGAGGAAGATCGTGATGATCGCGCCGACGCCGGGAGCCGCGATGTTGATCGTCGTGAGGCCTGCGGTCAGGAGCGCGATCTTGTCGCCCATGGTCGCGGTCGTTTCCCCTGCGGCCTGGACGATGCCGACGCAGAGTTGGTCGACGATCTCCAGCGCGGTCGCGGTGAGCGTGACGACAACGAAGGAACCGAGTACTGCTTTGGCAGCTCCGAGCGCTGCGCGGGAAAGCGCAGCGGGTTCGCGCCGGATGAGTCCCAGGACCAACTGGAAGCAGAAGAACAGCAGGACGATGAAGACGCCGATGCCGAAGAGCAGGTTGTAGACGTCGATGTAGCCGGAGGATTGGACGTCGACGAGAGTGGTGCTGTCGAAGACGGTCCACATGGCTTCGATGAGCCATCCGGCAGCTTGTCCCATTGTGGCGGCGAGCCAATCGAACGGGGCAGACACCAGCGAAGCCGCGCCTTCGCCGACGGCATCGCACACGGTGGAGATGACGGGGATATCGCAGACACTCATCGCGGGGTTCCCAACGGGTTACGACCGAGTGGCCTCAGACCTGCTGTCCGACGTTCCAGAAGAAGTTGATCAACGTCACGGACGCGCCACAGATGACCGCAGCACCACAGGAGATGAGCACGCCGAGCTTGCCTCGTGAGGCAAGGTGCGGGTTCGACGAGTTCGACCCGAATCCCCAGACGATCGCGGCCACGATCAGCGCGAGCACGGACAGGACGAGCCCGACCGTCATGACGGCGCCGACGATCGTGCGTAGCTGCGCGATCCCGGGTAGACCGGAGTCGTTCGGAGTGATGTCGATGTCCATCGGCAGGGCGGTGGCGACGGTCGCGATGAGTTCGAACACGGTGGCTCCTTGGCATGAACACCGCCACGGGCGGTAGGCGAAAGATGGTCGAGAGCCAGGTGTGCAGCGCCTCACCACCAGTCGCATGCCGATTCGCACACGGGGCGATGAGGTCAGAGCTGTTCGCCGACGCTGATGAGCCAGTTCATCCAGGACACGCACCCGCCAGCGAGCACCGCTGCACCGAGCGCGACGAAGACCCCGGTGCGCGCTTTCGCCGCAAGAGCGGGGTTGCCGGTGGAAGTAGCGATCGCCCAGACGATCGCGGAGATGATGATCATGAGCACGGCGACGATCAGGATGATCGTGAGTGCAGCACCGATGGCGACTTTGAGGTCATCGATACCGCCGAGACCACCGAAGTCGGGGAACACGTTCATCACTGGCCCCCTACCAGTGCCGAGCACCCGGCGCCTGCGGTGGGCTCTGGGAGGTCTGCGGCGCCGTGGTCGTTGAGCCAATTTGCGGCGTCGACCGCTTCGGCGTTCGTGCCACCTGGACGGACTTCGAAGTGCAGGTGTGCGCCGGTCGAGCGCCCGGAGGAGCCGACGTCGCCGATGTGTTGACCGGCGACGACGTGCTCGCCGACGGTGACATGGATGCCGCTCTGCCACATGTGCGCATACGCGGTCGCAACGGTGACGCCGTCGATGCGGTGCTCGATCACAATGAGCCCGCCGTACCCGCCGGAGAACTCGGCGACTGTGACGACTCCGTCCGCGGCCGCGAGGATCGGCGTTCCATCCGGCGCAGCGAGGTCGGTGCCGGAGTGGAAGGCGCTCTCTCCGGTAAACGGGTCGACTCGCGGGCCGAAGTTGCCGGTGAGTACCCAGGTGTCCTCCGGCAATGGAAACACGACGCGGGCCGACTCCGCAGCGCTCGCGGTCGGCGCAGGAGTGCTCCCGGCAAGTTGCGAGGTGACGCTAGTGAGAGTGGCGAGGATCTTTTCGGCGACCGGCTCGTAGTTGTTGTACCGGTCGGGGAATCCGGATACCTCAACCGCTTGCGCGGCTTCGCCCTTGCTCAAGTTCTGCCAGTCGGGGATATCGAGCAGGCCACGCGGCGAGGGATAGTTCGGTCCCGTCGGTCCGCCGAAGAACGCCGCAGCCTGATACTCCGGATCCATCAACTCGGCGACCGATCCCCATCCGGATTGCGGGCGCATTTGGAACAGACCGAGCGAATCGTGATCGGATCCGTTTCCATCGTTCGGATAGTCGCCGGACTCTGGGTAGGTGCTCGTGTTCGCCAGCTGCCGCAGCGTTGACTCGGTGAGCGCAGCCATGAGCGCGATCTGGACGCCATCGCGGGTGACGCCATCGATCCGCGACCCAACAGAGATGATCGTGGCCGCGTGAGTGAGCTGCTGCCGATTGAGTGTGAAAGTCTCTCCGTTCGCCGTCGTCACCACAAGCGAATCCGGAATGGGGCCGACGGTGAGGCCCGTCGAGGCGAGGCACGCAATGACGGCGGGGTTTGCGACCAGACCGACCGCGACCAGTCCGAGCGTCGGGGCGAGGAACGCGAGCCCGATGAGTGCGATCGCGAGCTTCTTCAGCATGAGTCGGCCGTCCTATCGGAGCGGATTGTTCAGCTCGGACAGCCGCAGGGCGTAGCAACGGTCATCGGGCGGGCAAGCGATGAAGACCGTGAGTGCCACCTCTTGCTGAGCCGTGATCGGATCGCCGTTCCACGTGCCAGCGCGGTGACGGATGCCTTCGATCGTGTACGCCGTCGCGCCTTCGGGGAGTTGTCCGGGCCGTGCCTGCGAGAGCGCCTCTGACCAGGCATCCGGCACGTACATCGACGTGATCTCCAGACGTTGCGTCGTCGCGTACTGACGCAGTTGCACCCATGCGTTCTGCGTCGGCAGACAGGTGGCGATGTCGCCCGCGAGCCCCGGCTGCTCGGCACCGGTGGGATCGGCGACGTCGAGGATGACGTCGGTGTAGTCGAGCGGAACGAAACCGATGCCGGTGTCCCACGTGAACAGCGCCGTCGCGACGCTGCCTGCGAACGTCTCTGCATCTCGAGTGGGCAGGATCGTCGGAAGTCGCGGTGCCGTCGTGGCAGGTCGACGAGACTGCTCGGTGGTCGGCGCGGCGCTCGACGAGGTCGGCTCCGGCGAGTCCTCCGGCTCTGATGATCCGATGATGAGTCCGTAGGTGCCGACAGCGACGACGAGGACGGCCATCACCGCGACGGCGATCAGTGCGATCAAGGTGCGGCGCAAACGGGGAGCGGTCAGGTGCTTCATGCCGGGCAGGTGCGCAGCCCTGACCCCTGCTCAGATCGCGCGAAGGCTCCGCGCTGTCGTCTCGGTGTCTGAGTCGGCGTCGTTTCGAAATGCTCGGAGCTGCTCAGCGACGTCGACCGTGGCATCAACGACGTGGAGGAAGAGGTCGACCTCGGCGTCGCTGAGCTGATGAGCCAGGTCGTCGACGGTGAAGTGCCGCCACCAGCCGTCGAGCTCCGACCAGGTCACGACGAACGCGCGCACGGGCCACGGGTCATCGCCGTCCGTACGGGCAGCGGGGTTTGGCGACGGGCGTCGCTTGGGCATCCGCTTGCCTTTGATACGAGCCAGGGCTTCCTCGGCGAGTTTCGCCACGTTCTCCCCACTCGCGCCGGGTTGCGCTGCAGCGACGAGTTGGCGTGCCCGCTCGTAGCTCGGGTGCACGGCTGACCCGGATCCGATGAGCTCCAGCTCGGCTGCGACGCCCTCGCGCACGGACTCGGGCTGGGTCTCATCGTCGACGAGGTGCTGGAGGTAGTTGATCTTCTCGAGCGTGGTGTGAGAGGGGCCATCCGGGATCATCGCAGCGGCCTGCTCGCGTGCGTCGCCCACAGCCTCTGACGGTGCCGCAAACTTTGCGGCACCGTCATCTCCTGGCTGGTTCTCCCTACTGAAGCGTGACGCTTCCTGGCGGCGAGTGGCATCCTCTGCCATCAGCGTCTTGATCTCTCGGTACAGAGTCGCGTTCTCCAGTTGAGTGAGCGGCTTGTGGAGCACATTGTCATCTTGCTCGGCAAGCAGGTACGCAAGGTCTCCCGAGATGCCCGAACGCACCCACACTTTGACGTGCAGCCACCCGAGTTGCTTGATCGCGGCCAGTCGCCGTGCACCGCAGACGAGGATCCCTTCTGGCGTGACGGTTATCGGCTGCAGCAGGCCGTCCCGCTCGATTGATGCGGCAAGCGAGGCGAGGTCGCCGAGCTCCGTCCGATGGCGTCGCCCGACCCGAATGGAGCCGACCGACCGTTCCAGTTCAATGTGCCCGTTGTCGGTGCTCATCGCCTGCCCCCGTGCCTGGGCGTGGACATCGCGATCGTCATCACCAGGTCGTCATCACTGAGCAACGCGGGCAGCGTGTCGCCCACGAGCAGACGGAACAGGATGCCGCGACCGGCGCTGGTCGACCGGTATGCAGGATGTGGATGCCCGAGCAGCACACGCAGCAGCGCCGCCCACGAGTCGGCAGGCAGATCGAGCAGCGCTCGGGCGTGCTTGTCGCGGCGCAGCAGCTCGCAGGCGCTCTGTCGAGACCCGGCCCGCGCGACCGCGGCGCAGACGTACTCGATCGCGGCACGGGAGGTGCTCTCCGGCCATCCCAACGTCGTGAACAGAACGATCGACAGTTCGACCGCACGTTTGGCGATGTCGACGTCATCAGGTGCATCGGAGGCGTCGTCTTGGGTACACGGATGGTCGTCTTGGACGTGGAACGCCGGATGGTAATCGGCCAGCGGAGTCTCTCGATCGGCGAACCGTTCGGGGTCATGAAACGCTGAGACGTGCGGGCGGCGAGCTTGGTGAGTCGCGCACAACAAGCCTTGCCCGCGCTCCTCAGCGATGCAGGTGATCTGAACACCGCGAGTGACGACGGCCCACGGATCGTCTGCTTCCCGCGCGGAGCGGGTTCGCATGACATCGAATGCTGCCGACGCTGCCTCCCAGGGGTCGAGGCCGTGCTTACGTGCCAAGGCGCCGTACTTCTCGGCCGAGAACACGGCGAGATCAGCGGCAACGCGGTCGTGCGCCCAGGCGCGAGCACCCGCCTGATGCAGGCGATTGAGCAGGGCGCGCAGCCCTTCGCTCGTTCTGTAATCCTCGCGCGACTGCGGCGGAGAACTGTGATGGGTCATGGCGAAGACACCTCCTGACATGCAGGTGCGCGCCCGCTCCCCAGAGGGGGTCCTGGATGCCGGTGAGGTTCCCATCAGGTTGTCTCAAGCGTGTGGTTCAGGCGGCGCCGACCGCGCTGCGCTCTGTCCCGCGTCGAGAGGAGCCGTGCCCGAACGCGGAGGCGGGTGAGAGTCGTCGGGCTCGCTCCGCGATGCCGCGGATGCTGGTCGTTGCGGCATCGCGAGTGCGTCGATGAAGCTCGGCTTGGAAGTTGATCCCCGCTCCGGCCACGCGGGAACCGCTGCGCGCCATCAGATCCGTTGGGCGCACCCACTCGACGCCACGGCCGCGGTACGACGCCGGATTCACCACCGCCCACCGACGGCGACTGCGCACGCTTGTCGCTTCGACGGCCTCGGGGGCGGTTGCGACACCATCGTCGTCTCGATCAACGTTGCGCGGCGTTTCGTTCTCGATCTCGCTCATGACGGTGCCTCCTCGGATGTGGCGGATGCGGCGTCCATCCGTTCCTGCTCGATAGGTGTGCTGGCGAACCAACGGCCCACCGTCGACGGGTGAACGTCAAGCTCGCGGGCGATCCGCTTGTTCGACCATCCGTCCGCCCGAAATGCCGTTGCGCGCTCCTGCGGCGAGACCGACGTCACCGACTCGCTCGGAACTACGGATTCTGGCGCGCGGATCAGGAGCACCGTCAGATGAGTGATCGCAAGCAAGACCACCGGTGGCACGGCGGCGACGGCTGCGGCGAGGAGGCCGGGCACGTCTGAATCGGCGGCGACGACGGCGTGAAGCGAGTTCGCGGTCACTGATACTGCCGCAGCGCCCGCGAGGAGCGTCCATGGATACCAGGCGGCTCGTGCATCGGCGAGGGCGACGACGGCGACAGTCGAGACGACGATGACCCCGTCGACGATGAGCGGCCATGCCCACGCCTGTCCGTCGCCGATTCCTGAGCGCGCGGCGAGGTCCGCAAGCGAGGTGAACGACAACCAGAACGCTCCGGCGGCGATGAATACCGTGCCCGCGACGGCTGTCATGACGGCCACTCGTCGCCCCCCGATGTTCCTCATGCCAGTGCCCGTGACTCTGTGCCGCTTGATGGCCTGTGTGGTGTCGCCGACGACGCAGGAGCTAACGGCCTGGCCGGTGCGCCCTGAACACTTCGGTAGGCAGAGCGGACGGTCGTCGTCACCTCGCGCTCAGTGAGCCCGGCCTGCGCACCGGCCGCCGTCAGCGCATCGAGCGCTTCGAACGGAGGGACACTCTGCTCCGCCATCCGGCAAGCCGCCCAGAAGACCCCGTGGTTACGTTCGCCTTCCTGCCTCCGAGCGACCCACTCGGCGAGACGCTGCACATCGCCCGATCGGATCGCCGACTCGCCGCTACGGGCCTGATCCAGCCTGTGGGGAGGATCGAGGAAGTCGCGAAGTCGCTCCGCGTTGAACCCATGCACGCTTTCACTGGCGAGCCGAAGGACCTCATACCGCCGCGGACGCCCGTCGATCACTTGACTTGACGGCGGAGCGATGATGTAACCGCCGTCGCCGCGGAAGTCGATGCCCGCTCGTGCGCACTGCCAGGACCGCTGCTCCGACCCGCTCGCCGCGGGAAAGTACAGATGCAAACCGTCAGACGGGGTTTTCACCGCAGCAGTCCAGCCGTCCACGAGACCTTCGGCTCGCGCGAGATCCAACGCCTCGTAGCCATCGACGGGGCCGTGCACATCAACGTCAACCACGACGAGGCCCGATGCGGCGCCGGTCGGGATGCCGATGTTCGCGCTGGGTACCACCGTCCACCATCGTCGCACCAGCACAGGGTTCGTGCTGGCGGCGTGAAATCCTCCAGCCACCGCGGGGCGCTTCCCGCGCGCAGCGCACGGGAACACGGGGATGCCGTGAGCCGCGTAAGCGAGCGCGCTCTCAGCTGCCGAGAGCCCGCGGCCCGAGCCATCGAGTGTCTGAGCGAACGCGGCGGCGTTCATCGCAGCGTCCGCGATTCGGTCAGAGCCGCACGCCGCGCGTCCGTCGAGGCCACCGGTGCATGGCTCGCGCGGTTCGAGATGGGCGCACCGGTCCGCGTCGACGCACGTTCAAGTCCTGGCGGGGTACCGTCGCCGAGCATCTCGGTGTCGAGCTGGTCGAGAATCTTCATCGCAGCGGCGCGGACCCGTTCACCTGTCGCGCGCACGATCTCCGCTGGCTCCTGTCCATCGACCTGCGCAGCCCACGTCGACACGTACGGAATCGTGTAGCCGCTGGTGTCCATGCCGTGGGCGGCACCGATCATGAGCGCGACCGACTCGGCCTCCACCTCGCCGATACCACGATGCCGTCTCGCCACATCCTGATCAGGGCCGTGCATGAGCACATGCCCGAGTTCGTGAGCGAGAGTCTTCACACGGGCCGCGGGATCCATGTTCTCTCGGACGGTCACGGTCTTCTCGGTGTAGTCGGTGACGCCATTCGCGCCGTAGATCATCCCCTCGTGCGCGACGTCGACAACAGCGAACCCGGCCGCTTGGATCTGCCGTGCGAGGCCATTCCAGAGCCCAGGCGGAGCCTCGCCCTTCAGCAAAGTCGGCGCGGGCGGCGTCGGAAGCGCGTCACCGGAAGTCTGGGAGGCATCCCACACGTACGCGGGGCGAACGCCGATCATCTTCGAGCGCACAATCTCGCCGGGACGCGGCTTCTCGAAGCGATTGAGTCGCCGCCACGATGCCGGATCCGATGGATTCGGCGAGGCGAAGCGCCCCGTGACGGGGGCGAGGATCTGATAGCCGGGCTGGCCCCTCTCCACCTGGTGGCCCAGTTGCTGCCACTGCTTGTACCCGGCGACGTATGACGGCATCGGCTCCGATACGAGTCCTGCCTCGTACGCCATGGAATGCTGGATCCAGATCAGCAAGGTGTTGTTGAAGGAACGGCTGCGGAAACGGGCCGCGAAGGTGAGCGCCTTCGCCCAGTCGTCCCCAGATACAAGTCGATCGACGGCATCCGCCAGCTTCTCGTGGACCTCGTCAAGCTTGGCTTCGCGCGCTGCGCGGCGATCTTCGGTCGCGACCATCGGACGGTCTCCTCTCGGGGACGCCACGACCGGGAGAGGCGCGGCGACACACCAGAGAGGTGGGCGCGGGCGCCCGCGAGAGAACGATGAGGGATGCGGCCGCACGGCTCGCGCACGCTCGTCGCCCGCGAGCATGGCAGAGTGCGCAATCGTCATCGTCATGGTTCTGGGCATGGTTCGCCTCCCTTTGAGCAGGAGTGCAGTCACGCCACATCACGAGCGTTGAGCATGCTCAAATGGTCTGAGGTTTCAGTTCTAACATCGACGTTGAGCATGCGCAACTGTTGATTTGGTCATGCTCAACGGGTAGATTGAGCATGCACAAAGGAGGTCAGCGAGCATGACCGAAGACGAGAGCAAGGATGCGGCAGCGGATCTCGCGAAACGCCTGCGGCTGCTGCTTGACGTCGCGATCGCCGAGTCTGGTGCTGAACCGACGTACTCGCAGATTGCCACCTACTTGGGTGACCGCGGCACCAATCTGTCGAGATCGCGCTGGACCTACATGGTGAATGGCCACCGGTACGTGCAAGACCCAGAGGTGTTTGAGGGGCTGGCGGCATTCTTTGACGTCGACGCCGACTTCCTCTTGGGTACGGATGGGGCCGCGGTCCCGGCAAAAGTTAGCGCGCAGCTTGACCTTGTGCGCTCGATGCGCGCTGCGAAGGTCAAGACCTACGCGGCTCGCACCCTTGGAGATATCTCGCCGAGAGCACTCCAAGCCATCAGCAAGTTCCTGGATGAGGAAATGGCACACACAGTCGAGCAATGACGACGTCCCCCCGAAGCGGAGTAGGCGCCGGTAGATGCCCTCGAAGAGAGTGAGCACACCGTGAATATTGAACAGGCCGTGACGACGGCCATCACGGATCTCGCTCTGGGCCGCGTCTTCACGTTCGATGATTTGCTGGGCGCCGTGAGGCAGCGTCGTCGGCGACGCCTCCGCGTCGTCGAACTAAGCGAGCTCGGCGCCCACGACGGCGTTTGCGCGGTGTGGCTAACCAACGAGGTGGAAGACGTCATCCTTCATGCGCACACCGACTCTGTGCTGCACCGTCAGCAGTTCGTGCTCCATGAGTTCGCTCACGTTCTCCTCGGGCACTGCGACGGCGACGAGTGTTCTGTCGCGGACGCTCTCCTGCCCGACATCCCATCGCGCACCAGGGCCCGCTTGCTCAAGCGTCAAGATCTCGACACCGAGACGGAGATTGCCGCCGAATCCTTGGCAGATCGGCTTGCGGCGAGCATCCGTGGATCCGTCTTCGCAGAGTCTCGATACTCGGAGATATTCGGATGATTCAGACTCTCGTTGCGGCGCTCCTGTGGGCGCTCGTGGCGAGCCTGCTCATCCTTCGCCGCCGAAGGGCAGACCGCAGCATCACGTACGCGGCACTCACGATCGCTGTCGCGATGACCCTCAACGTCGATGTGGCTTACGTCATGGTCGATCGGCTATTTGGGGCGATGAACCTCGCGACGCTCCTCTCGGATGCCCTTCTGATGACCGGGCTCTTCTTTCTCGGACGGGCAGCGATGAAGGCTGGCGAGTATCGCCCTCGGATGGTGCGCGCGGCCGTCGGTCGACCCGCGCTGATCATCGCACTCGTCGGCACGACGACGACGTTCTTCCTCATAGACCGCGGTACGACGACGACCACGTTCATGATCGACCTCGGTGGCCAGCCGTGGGCGGCGGCCTATTCGATCTTCGGATTCACTTATTGCGGGATCGTCCTCGGAGCGATGCTCGCGCTGGCGATCAGGCAGTTCCGCATCGGTCGCGGGGTGCAGCGGGTTCCTGCGTCGCTACTGGTCATCGGCTCCACTTCGGGCATCTCGCTCAGCGCAGCCGTGCTGATCATGGACCTCGCACACCTCACCGGCAATCTGAGACTCATGCGTTCCGTCGGCTCCGCGTACGGGTCACTGTCTCTCCTGGCTTTCCTCTTCCTGTGTGCGGGGTTCGCCGGGCAGCCGGTGGTCCGCAACCTTCAGGATCGGTCCCGTCGCGCACGTACGACTGAAATGCTGCAACGGCTCGACCCGCTCTGGCATCGGGCGGTGCGCGTTCGGCCGGGGCTGAGCCCCGCGCGCACCGCGGGATCCAGCGATGGAGACCCCGAAGGACACCTCCACCGCGAGATCGTCGAGATTCGCGACGCCATGTTCGACCCTCGCGTCGCATTCGTCGTCACAGGCGCAGAGCAAACCCTGCTGGAGCAAGCTGAACGCCACCTCCTGGGGAGCGAGGCAGGTGGTGCTCATGCGCCTGTGGCCAGCGCTCGGCAGTCTCCAGGCGAGGAGGAGCAGACGTGAGGCGCGCCATCGCAGCAAGCGCGGCGTTGCTGACCACGGGTGCTTTCGGCCTCGGTTGGGCCATCGCTCGAAAGCTGACTGCGCCGGTCGGACCCAGGACATTCGACCTGATACTTCGAGATATCGAGGTCGTCGGCGATCGTCGGCTGCTGGTTCTCGATCGCACGCGTGCGACGACCGCACGAGGCGTGTACAGCCTGTGGTTCGAGACAGGGGAGTGGGTGCGCGTTTCCAATGAGGTGATCGATCGCGGACCCGGCCAAATCGCTCGCGTCATCACGGATGCCGCATCCGAAACTCTCCCATCCCCGGAGTCTCGCTTCTCTTGGAGCGGGATCTACTTCGACAGCCCTGCGGCGGCGGGCCTCGACGTCCTTGGCGTGTCCATTAACACGCCTGCGGGTCCAGCCCCGGCATGGCTCGTGGAGGGGAAGGAGAGCTCGGCGACGTGGGCGCTCCACATCCATGGCATGGGAAGTAGCCGACGAGGGACGTTACGTGGCGTGCAGGTGACCATTGAGCTTGGCTACCCCTCGCTCGTCGTCAGCTTCCGCAATGATGGCGAAGGGCCGCGGACCGGGACCGGGCGCTCGACACTCGGGTACTCCGAGGCCGACGATGTTGAGGCTGCGGTCGAGTACGCCGTCGAGCACGGCGCCGAACGGATCGTCTTGTTCGGGTGGTCGATGGGTGCGGCCATCGCGCTACGAGCAGCCGATCGGATGCGCTCCAGCGGCGTGATCGCGGGGCTGGTCTTGGACTCTCCAGTTCTCAGCTGGATCGAGGTGATCAAGGCCAACTGCGTGCGCAGCGGTCTTCCTGTCGTGGTGGGCCATCTCGCTACACCGTGGTGGACGATTGATCCACTCGCCCGCATGGCCGGGCTACAGGGAGGCATCGCGCTTCGGGAAATGGACTGGATCGACCGTGCTGGAGAACTCTCCGTACCCACGTTGATCCTGCACGGCAGCCGAGACGACTCGGCTCCGATTCGTGTCTCGGATGCGCTCCGCGATCGACGGCCCGACCTCGTTGAGATGGTGTCCTTCGACGCGGGGCACACGCTTGCCTGGAACTCGGATCCCAAGCGGTGGCGGGCTGCCGTGAGCTCCTGGCTGTCGAAGCGAGAGGCTGACTGACATAGAGCGGCCACACCCGGAAAAACCCTCATCAACCCGGCATTGCTCCGATATCATCGGGAACGTCGGCCCACCGGGTCGAGAGGGAGGACCCTAGTGACTGAGCCGTGGCTGTCTGCCGATGACATCGCCTCCCACCTTGGGGTCACCAAGGACACGGTCTACACCTGGATCGCCGAGAAGAGCATGCCCGCGCACAAGATCGGGCGCCTCTGGAAGTTCCAGGCGAGCGAGGTCGACGACTGGGTGCGCCGCGGTGGAGCCGCCGCGCCAGACGACGCTGAATCCCCCTGACGAACTGTTCAATCGACAGCAGCCCGCGGCAATGTCGGTGCTCGCTTGTATCCTGATCCACTGCCCAAAATCGAGAGGAGGTCCCGTGTTCGCTGACTCACCCGAGCGCTATGCGCTGTCGTTCACGAGCGGTGGTCTCCTGATGCGTGAAGCCGCCGTGCTCTCATCCCTCTACCTCGCGGAGCGCGACTGGGGCCAGGTGAGGAAGATCGCCGTCGAGCGAAACGTTCTGCAGGCGCGCACTTCCTCCTCAAGCGTGCGGGTGATCCGCGAGACGGTCCAGCGGCTATCCGTGCTGACGGACGCCGAGATCGATCTGCTCGCTGACGCTGGCCCGAGTGAGCAGCAGATCCTGATGTGGGCCGCAGCATGCCGTCGGTATGGTCTTATCGGAGAGTTCGCCGAAGAGGTCGTCCGCGAACGGTTCCTGCTGATGACGCCGAGCTTGAGCACTGATGACTTCGATCGCTTCCTCGTTGGAAAGAGCTTGTGGCATCCCGAGCTGAACGCGCTGAAGCCATCAACGAGTATGAAGCTACGTCAGAACGTATTCCGGATGCTGCAAGACGCCGGGCTGCTGACGGAGAGCGGAAACCTCGTTCCCGCGGTGATGTCGGAGCGTGTCATTGACACCTTGAACAGGCGTACCCCGAGCGACATCAGATTCTTCCCGACGACGACATCCGCAGGGGCTGAGCAATGACACAGAAGAAGCGCAGCTTGCAGAGCGACGAGAGGCATGTCTACGACGTGCTCCGAAGCGAGCGATTCCTGAAGATGGAGGGGCTCTCGAAAGAGGTCCCCTTCTTCATCTACCATTTCCCGCCCTCGTGGACGCACGACGTTGAGAGCATGCGGGACCGGGTGCGGACGAAGCTCCAGAGTGACGACGGACTCACCGTCGCCCAGATCGATTTGTACGATCTCGCCGTTGAGCTCCTCACCGAGCGAGGCGTCTGGGAGCGCATCGTCGAGCTGGAGCCGACGATGGACAAGGGCGAGTTCCGTGAGGTGCTGCAGGGGATGCTCGACCCGCACGATCACATCGCGCCCGCCATCCGTGCTCGCTTGCAGGGTCAGTCGAGCGACATCGTTTTCCTCACCGGGCTTGGCGAGGTCTTCCCCTTCATCCGCACCCACACGGTGCTGGAGAACCTGCAGAGCGTTGTGGTGGGGCGGCCGATGCTTGCGTGGTTCCCCGGCACGTACGAGTTCACACAGACGGCTGGCCATCAGTTGCGTGCGCTGAATCTCAGCGCCAGTGACAGCTACTACCGGGCCAAAGACATTCTGGAGCAAGAAGCATGAGTGCAACCGTGATCAACGAGATCTTCGCGAAGCCGATCGGGCGTGCTATCGAGGGTGTCATCAAGGCGGATGACACCTCGCATCTCGCGACAGAGGTCGAGGAGTACGTCCTCACGAATGAAGCCGCCAAGGGACTTGAGCATGTGCTTGAGGCGTACACGAACTACACGAATGCCAACGGCGTGTGGATCTCGGGCTTCTTCGGGTCAGGTAAATCGCACCTGCTGAAGATGCTGGCGCACCTGCTTGGGGACATCGAGGGCCATGACTACCCACGCGCCCTCGTGTCTGAGCAGTTCCGCTCCAAGGCTGACGACGCGTTCCTGCCCGCGCTGATCGAGAAGGCCGATCGGATCCACTCGCGCAGCCTCCTGTTCAACATCGATCAGAAGGCAACGCTGATCTCCAAGGATCAGAACGATGCCCTGTTGAAGGTGTTCGTGAAGATCTTCGATGAAGCGCGGGGGTATTACGGCAACCAGGGCCACATCGCTCGATTCGAGCGGGATCTTGATTCGCGTGGCCAGTATGACGACTTCAAAGCGGCGTTCGCGCGCGCTGCGGGAATCGAATGGGTGCGGGGTCGCGAACAGGCGGCGCTCGAAGCAGGGAACATCGACAAGGCTTTCGCTGAGGTGAACGGCGCGGAGAGCCCGGGCATCATCCGTCAGTACAGTGCCAACTACTCGGTGTCGATCGAAGACTTCGCCGAAGAGGTCGCGGCGTGGCTTGAAACGCAACCAGCAGGCTTCCGGCTGAACTTCTTCGTCGACGAGGTCGGCCAGTTCATCGGCACGAACACGCAGCTCATGCTGAACCTGCAAACCATCGCCGAGTCACTTGCCACGAAGTGCAACGGACGGGCGTGGATCTTCGTAACGTCGCAGGAGGACATGGAGAAGGTCGGCGGCGACCGGACCAAGCAGCAGGCGAACGACTTCTCCAAGATCCAGGCTCGCTTCAAGAACCGGCTCAAGCTCACCAGCCAGGACGTCGAAGAGGTCATCCGCAAGCGTCTTCTCGCGAAGACGGATGCCGCTGCCGGTGCGGTCGCCGCGGTGTACGACGCCGAGCACGCGAACTTCAAGACTCTGTTCGACTTCGTCGAGGGTCGCCATTACCCGAACTATCGCGACGGGTCACACTTCGTCGGCACGTACCCGTTCGTGACGTACCAGTTCCCTCTCTTCCAAGCCGCGATCGAGGGCATCAGCGACCACAACATCTTTGAAGGACGCAATAGCTCCGTCGGTGAGCGGTCGATGCTCGGCGTCGTGCAGCAGGTTGCAACCCACCTTGCCGATCGGCCGCTCGGATCGTTGGCATCGTTCGACCAGATGTTCGAGGGCATCCGTGCCTCACTGAAATCCGCAAATCAGCGGGCGATCATCAACGCCGAGAGCGCCACCGGCAGCGGCAAGCTCAGCGCGCTCGCGGTGCGCCTTTTGAAGGCGCTGTTCTTGGTCAAGTACGTCGACAGCTTCAAGGCCACGGCCCGCAATCTTACGGTCCTGGTCTACGACCGCTTCGGTACGGATCTCATCCAGCTCGGTAAGGACGTCAACGAAGCCCTCAACGCGCTCGAGGCGCAGACCTACATTCAGCGCAATGGCGACCTGTACGACTACCTGACGAACGAAGAGCAGAAGATCGAGCAGGAGATCAAGGACGTCGACATCGACAACTCCGAGGTCTCCGCGAAGCTCAACAAGCTTCTCGCCGAGTCGGTCGTGAAGACGACGAAGACGGTCGCGAAGAATGGCCAGAACTTCCCGTTCGGCTACAAGCTCGATGGCACCCCGTATGGCAAGCAGTACGAGCTGGCGCTGCACTTCACCAGTCCCGAGACCGAGTTCAGCCTGGACCAGATCAAGGCGCACAGCGCGGGTCTCGATGAACTGCGCGTTGTTCTCCCGGCCGAGGCGAATCGGATCCTCGCGGATCTTCGCTTGCTGCTGAAGACCGAGAAGTACGTCAAGCGTGCACAGGGTTCGAGTCGCACTGCGATCGAGACCCGTATCCTCGGCGAGAAGGGCACTCAGAATTCAGAGCGCGAGAAGGAGATCGTCGAAAGGCTCCGCACTGCGGTCGGCAGCGCGACGCTGATTCACAATGCCGCAGTGATCGATGTCACCGCCAGCGATGCACAGACTCGAATCAATGACGGCTTCGCGAAGGTCATTGCGGCCACGTACACCAACCTGAGCATGCTGGGTGGCAAGACTTTCAGTGAGCAGGGTCTCAACGGACTGGTAAACCCGGCAGACGGGATGTTCGATGAGAGCCTCAGCATCCTAGAGGTGCCCGCAGATGATGTGCTCGGGCACCTGGAGATGCGTGGCAAGCGGCATGAGATGGTCACGATGAAGCAGCTCGTCGACCGGTACTCCGCCAAGCCTTTTGGCTGGGACCAATGGTCGATCGCTGCGGTGGTGGCCCACCTCGCGGGACAGTCGAAGATCGAGCTTCAGCTCGACGGCAAAACACTCGCTCGCACCGAGATCACCGGGACTCTGCGCAACACGCAGCGATACCCGAACCTCGTCGTCGCTCCGCAGCGGGTCTATGACCAGAAGATCGTGAACACTTTCCGCAAGTTCGTCATCGAGTTCACCAACGACGGAAGCCTCACGAAGGATGCGGCTGAACTTGGCCGTGTCGGGAAGGAACACCTCGAATCGAAGCTCGTCGAGCTGAAGGCATTGCGGTCCGGTGCAGCTGCGTACCCGTTCATCGATCAGCTGGACGAACCGATCCGACTGCTGAGCGAACTGACGGCAAACAACGCCGATTGGTTCCTGGAGCATTTCAACGAGGCTGGCGCCAATGTCGACGAACTGCTGGATGCGAAGGACAACGCGATCGATCCGATCAAGGCGTTCCTGAATGGCAACCAGCGCAGCATCTACGACAACGCGACAAAGTTCATGCAGCTCAACCGCACGAACCTTGCGTTCCTGACTGCGAGTGTTTCGGACGGAGTCGAGATCGCACTCGAGGATCCGCAGATCTTCCGGGGCAACAGGACGACGCAGCTCGGAGCTGCGATCGCCGATCTACAGGCGCAGCTGGACACCATCGTTTCCACGGAGCGCGACGCTGCCATCGGATCGATCAACGACTACTGGAAGCAGGTGCCGGTCAGCGCAGCGTTTGAGCGTGCGACCGAGACCTCTCGGGAGTCTGTGACTCGCAAAGCAAAGGCCGTACTGGCGCGGGTACAGCAGGAGACGCAAATCCCCGCGATCCGCAACCTCGCGGCGCAGTTCGCTGACACGACCTACCCGGCCATCCTGGACGAGCTGGAATCGACCAGGCAGCTGAAGCAGGTTGTTGATCCTTCGGTGGATCCGGACACGCCGTCGATCGATCCCGTCCCGCCCAAGCAGAGCATCTCGATCAAGAAACTCTCGCTCCCCATGGCCGGTGGGCTGCTCGAAACCGAGGATGACATCAACGCGTACCTCGGCGAACTTCGTGCGCTACTCGTCTACACGATCAACGACAACAAGCGCATCACGCTCTAAGGAACAGGCATGGACACGAAAGCCCTGGAGAGTTTTGCGAAAGCTGCTCGCCGCGAAATGATCGCTGCGGTCTCGGCGCAGGCGTCGGCAGTGCTCGCCCCCGGATCGGTCGCCCGAACTGAGCGAGCGGAGACGGTGCGTCGACTCGAAACCGAGATCGCCGAGCACGGCCATGAGCACGTGATCGACAAGGTCGCCTATACCTGGTTCAACCGACTCATCGCCTTGCGGTTCATGGACGCGAGCGGATACACGGGCGCTGGGATCGTCTCGCCCGCGCAAGCCCAAGTACACGGCCAGCCCGAGATTCTTGCCGATGCGAAGCGCGGAGACATCGACGCCGATGTCGTCACGAGCTCCGCCACGCGGGGCGCCATTCTCGGCCTGCTCGATGGCACTCGCCGCAGCACCGATGCGGAGGGCGAAGCATATGCGTTGCTGCTCACCGAGTACTGCCGCTACTGGCACAAGTCGATGCCGTTCATGTTCGAACGCGAAGGCGACTACACCGAATTGCTGGTCCCCGCGGGCCTGCTTGCCGATGGCGGCATCGTGGCCCGTGCCCGTAACGTGCTCACTGAAGAGGTCTGCGACGACGTCGAGGTCATCGGCTGGCTCTACCAGTTCTACATCTCCGAGCGAAAGGACGAGGTGTTCGCCGGGTTCAAGAAGAACAAGAAGGCTGGGGCCGACGAGATCCCTGCCGCGACGCAGCTCTTCACCCCGCACTGGATCGTCCGTTACCTCGTCGAGAACTCGGTCGGCAGGCTGTGGATGCTCAACAGGCCAGCCTCTCGACTCGCCGACCGCATGGACTACTACATCGCACCGGTCGACGAGGAGAGTGACTTCCTGAAGCTCTCCGGGCCGGAAGAGCTGACCGTGATCGACCCAGCCTGCGGCTCGGGTCACATGCTCACCTACGCCTTCGACCTGCTCTACGCAATCTACGAAGAAGAGGGCTATGCCCCCTCCGAGATTCCGAGCCTGATCCTCACACACAACATCCACGGCACCGAGATCGATCCGCGCGCTGGTGCGCTTGCCGCGTTCGCACTCACCATGAAAGCTCGGGCGAACGACCGCCGATTCCTTGCTCGTGGCATCAAGCCGTCGATCTGCGTGATCGAGCCGATCAGTTTTAGCGCCGACGAGATCCAGATTCTTACTGCTGACGTGGTCCACGGGTCGCCAGATCACGTGTTCTGGAACCAGTTCGAGCATGCCGATACCTTCGGATCTCTGATCCAGCCCGACTCAGGGCCGTTGAGGGTCGTGGCCGATTCGCTTGAGCACTTCGCCGAGGCTGATTCCTTGCTGTTCGCAGATGCTGTAGGGCGCGCATGGAAGCTCGTGCGGCAGGTGGAGGTGCTCTCCGCGAGATACGCGGTGGTGGTTGCGAACCCGCCGTACATGGGTGGGAAGCAGATGAACGCCCTCCTTTCACAGTTCATGAAAGACGAGTACCCAAACAGCAAGTCGGACCTGTTCGCAGCCTTCATCGAACGCTGCACCAAGCTCGCGGGGTCGCGAGGAGCAGTGGCGATGATCACGATGCAGTCGTGGATGTTCCTGAGTTCATACGAGAGGCTTCGAGCCGCGCTCCTGACGAATCAACGATTCGCCTCGATGCTGCACCTTGGTGCTCGCGCCTTCGACGCGATCGGCGGTGACGTCGTCTCCGCGACGGCGTTCGTCCTGGAGAACGTGCCACCAGATGCCCGAGGCATTGCTCGCACGCGGGCTGGAGTCTTCATCCGCCTCGTTGATGGGACGTCCGAAGCCGAGAAGGTATCCGCGCTGAGCGTGGCCCTCGAAGCGCGCACGAAGGACGCGGGCTTGCACCTGGCATCGGACTCCGACTTCGAGGCCATTCCCGGCTCGCCGATCGTTTACTGGCTCAGTGAAAAGATGCGGGCCGTCTTCACTCACCCAGCGATCGCATCGCGCTACCAAGCCAAAGCTGGCCCTGGGACCCGTGATGATCAGATATTCCTGCGGCTTCACTGGGAAGTTGAGCGCCGCAAGATTGGAGAGTCCAAGAAGTGGGTGTTGACCGACAAGGCCGGAGAGTTCCGCAAGTGGTATGCGGGGTGCTCCTACGTGATGGACTGGGGGAACGACGGCTACAGGATTAGGAATCACACCAACCCGGACGGCTCACTTAAGTCGCGCCCACAGAACACCCAGTTCATGTTCAGGGAGGGAGTCGCCTGGGGCAAAGTCGGATCGGGCGAAACAAGTTTCCGTTGGCGTCCACAAGGATTCGGTTTCAACGACGCCGCCCCAACGATATTCGGCCGCGATCCTTTCCGGCTTCTGGGACCGCTGAACTCGGCGACCGCAACGCTCGTACTTTCAGCGACGGGTTCAACGCTGAATGTGCAGACCGGAATGATCGCCGACCTGCCGTTCGGCGACGTCGAATCCCCTGACGCTAGTCAGCTTGCATCGCAACTGGTCTCGGGTTCAAAGCTTGATTGGGACTCCCAGGAGATATCTTGGGACTTCGCGAGAAACCCGTTGGTTGCACTGGCGTGACAGTAACGGCACCGGTCACTAGCCCCGGGCGAGAGCCACCAGAGGATTCTCCCTGAACGACCACGAAGTCTCGCTTGAGTCCCAATCCGCCTTGGATTCGGCGATGAGGCGCTTGGTCCGAGCTCGCCGCTCGTCAAGGTCTTCCGTACTCAGGATAGGCAGGGATGCCACCTGGCCAATCTCGAAATTGAGCGTCGGCGCCATTGCTTCCAGCAACTGCCTTGCAGGCTCCGAGTTCGCGATAGCGCAGATGTCAAGGAGATCGGCCTCGCCCCCGAAAACCGGGGTTCCCGCCACGTCGAAGACAAACCCCTCCGGGTACATGCGGAAGGCCGGCGAACCGCTGCTCACTTTCGACCAGGAGACTGACGGGAGGAAATAGAAGTCGCGTGACGGCAGCTTGTTGCCGCTGACCTTCAGAATCTCGTAGTTCTCGATGTCAAAGGCGAGAACGTACTCCTGGTTCCCATACCACTTCCGGAACGAGCCTCCCTTGTTGAGGCCGACCCACTTCCGGCCGGTGTTGTGGACTTCTGCGGCTGACATTGCGTCGCGGATGCTCCGCAGTTCGCTCACCTCGTACCAGCGACGCGCGAACCGATTGACGTCCCCGCCGTGCATACCCGCCTTGGGGCTACCGATCCGGCTCATCGGTCGGCCGATGTTGAAGGCCGCCCGCATCTTTTCACTGAGCCAGTAGACGATCGGACTTCCCGGTATGGCCGCGATGTCAGCGCTAGACGCGAGGTGGAAGCCTGCGTCGGGGGTCCGTCGGGCTAGTGCGACCCGCAGATCCTGCTCCTTGCGTTCTGCACCGAGTGGCGTTAGGCGGACGAACGGGGCGTGGCGGTCGCGGCCGCCTGACATCGACAGAACGAACGCCGCGTTGGCTCCGAAGATGTCAGGGTGGTTGGACACGTCCCTCATGTGGACGAAGGAGTCGAAGGCGTGGCCGTTGAGCAGCCGCAACCGCATTGCCTCGAACGACTTGATGGACATCCAAGTGTCGCCAATGACGATGGCGAGTAGCCCACGGCGGTCTGCGAGTTCGATCCCGCGGACCACGAACGCCCCGTAGAGGTCTTGCTTGACATCCGGGTACTCGTCCTTCATGAACTGTGTTGCGGTCGACAGAGAAAGCGTGACTCAACCATGCGGCGTCGTCGCGTCGTAGCTTGGAAGCCGATGCGGAATGGCTACCCGAATGGCTACCCGAACCAAGATTGGATTTCTATCATGGTGTCATGCCGAAGGGCACGCAACGCAGCAAGGGTACCGGATCGATCTACCAGAATTCCCGAGGACAGTGGGTTGCCTCGATCGAGGCCGGGTGGACCGAGCGCGGCGTGCGACGGCGTATCACAGTGAAGGCGCGCACCGCCGTTGCCGTTCGTCAGCGTCTCGCCGAGGTACAGCAGCGGATTGCTGCGGAGGGGCCAACTGCGCACATGAACGGCGCCATCACGGTCAAGAGATGGGCCGATCGATGGCTCGATCAACGGCAACGGGTCGTGCGGCCTGGCACCTACGTTTCAGATCGCTCCGGTGTGAACCGATGGATTGTGCCGACCATTGGGCACGTGCGTCTCGATTCTCTCGTACCCGCCGACATTCGGAAGGTTACGTCGGCGCAGGAGACCGCCGGGCTTGCCCTGTCGACGATCCAGCGCACACATATGGTGCTCAGCAAGATCCTCACCGACGCGGTTGCTGAGGGCTACCAGGTGCCCCAACGGGCGCGTGAGGTGGACGGTCTGGGTAGCGGGCGCTCACCGAGACAATCGTTGAGCGTGGATGCCGCGGCGAAAATACTCGCGGTTGCGCTCACCCGTCCCGATGCTTCGCGATGGGTCGCAGCGCTTATCGAAGGCCTGCGGCCCGCGGAGGCACTGGGTCTAACCTGGGACATGGTCGATCTTGAGTCTGCGACGGTGACCCTTGACTGGCAGCTCAAGGCGCTGCCGTACGCTGCGTTTCGCGAGCCCGAGAGCGGGTTCCGGATCCCGCGGGGGTTCGAGTCCCGCCAGCTCCATGGCGCGTACCATCTCGTTCGGCCGAAGACCCGCGCGGGGAGTCGCGTCGTTCCGCTCGTCCCCTGGCTCGTGGAAGCACTCGCAAGTTGGGCCGACCGCGCACCGTCATCGCCGTGCGCGCTTGTCTGGCCTCGCGACGATGGCACACCACGTTCGCCGGAGGTCGACCGTCGGCAGTGGTACGAAATCGCGGAAGCAGCCGAGGTGACAGTTACGCTCCCCGACGGCAGCACCCGGCGCCCGCTGCTATACGAGGCGAGGCATACAGCGGCCACGCTGATGCTGGCGAACGGAGTCGACGAAACCACAATCAAGGCCGTCCTCGGACACTCCTCAGTGCTCAGCACGCAGTCATATCTGCATTCTGATACGGCGCGAGCTCGGGCGGCACTAGTCGTGTCCGCGGACGTTGTCGGACTCGGACGATAACCTTGGGGATGTACATCGGCTACCCCGATGGCTACCCCCATGCTCGGGCGGACTCGAGGGGGAAGGCTGACACTCCAACGAACTCTCGTAAGGACAGCCAGTGAAAACGCTTGAACAGACGGTTGCGCAGCACCGGGCAGAGTGGGCCGAGCGTTCGCGCGCTCAGCAACGGCTGGAGATCGAGAACAACGAAGCCGTCGCGAAGCTATATGACCTCCAAGACGAGGTTCCGTCCCATGTTCCACTCGAACGCGTCTCACTCACGAACAATTCTGCGTTCCGCTGGCCAAACAAGACCCCCGAGGAACGAGATGCTCTCTTTACGGAATCAGCCATCGTGGATCTCATCTCGTATGCCGTCGGCTGCATGCTCGGGAGGTACAGCCTTGATGAGCCGGGGCTGATCCTCAGCGATCAGGGATCCACCATTCAGGACTACCTCGCAAACGTTCCCTCGCCGACGTTCATGCCAGACGTCGACAACGTCATCCCCTTCGTCGACGATGGATGGTTCGAAGACGACATTGTCGAGCGCTTCCGACAGTTCCTCCGAACGGCGTTCGGTACCGAACATTTCGAGGAGAACCTGCGCTTCGTAGAGGAGTCGTTGGGGGTCAAGACGCTGCGCGACTACTTCATCACGAAGGCGGGCAAGTCGAAGTTCTACGACGATCACGTGCAGCGCTATAAGAAGCGGCCGATCTACTGGATGTTCTCCAGCCCGAGAGGATCGTTCAACGCGCTGATTTACCTGCACCGCTACACGCCGTCGACGGTCTCAACGGTCCTCAACGAGTACCTGCGCGAGTACGAGGCCAAGCTCACCGTCGCTCTCCAACAGGCTGAATCGTCCGCTGTCGCTGCCAGGTCAGCAAAGGATCAGAAAGAAGCCGACCGGCTCCGCAAGGTGCTCGCCGAGCTACGCGACTATGAGCACGACGTGCTCTATCCGCTCGCGACCCAACAGCTCTCGATCGACCTTGACGACGGCGTGAGGGTGAACTACCCGAAGTTCTACCCGGCTGTGAAGAAGATCACGGGCCTGGAGGCGAGCGATGGCTGACCTTGAGCGAATCGCTCCAGGTAGCGCAGATAACCTGTTCGATCGGGTCTCGTCGCTGATCGAGGAAGCCCGCGCCGGTGTTGCCGTGCAAGCGAACCTTGCGTTGACGCTGATGAACTGGCAAATCGGGAACGTCATCCACACGGAGGTTCTCGGCGGCGCTCGCGGTCCGCAGGCGGAGGAGGTTGTCGCCTCGCTGGGGCGACAACTCTCGAAACGCTATGGGCCAGGCTTTAACCGCAGCAGCCTGTATCGCATGGTGCAGTTCTCGCAGGTCTTCCCGGATTCCGAGGTTGTCGCCTCGCTGGGGCGACAACTGAGCTGGACGCACTTCAAAGCACTCCTTCCTGTCTACTCCGACGAGGCGCGAGCCTTCTACATCCAGCAGACGCTCGACGCGCGACTCAGCGTTCGCGCCCTCCGCGAGCTGATTGGGCGTCAGGGCTTCGAGCGCCGGGAGATCGCCAATGCTCAAACTCCTGGCGGATCCGCGGTGCCGTTGGACGCCTTCAGTGACCCCTACTTCCTGGACTTCCTCGGGCTCAAAGACACCTTCGCGGAGCGCAACCTCGAAGAGGCCTTGATCCGTGAGATGGAGGCGTTCCTCCTCGAAGTCGGCAACGGCTGGACCTTCGTGGCGAGGCAGAAGAGGATGACCGTCGACAACGACGACTTCTACCTCGATTTGCTCTTCTACTCCCGACCTCTGCATCGCTTGATTGCGGTGGAGCTGAAGGTCGGCAAGTTCCGTCCCGCATACAAGGGGCAGATGGATCTGTACTTGAAGTGGCTCGATCGCTACGAGCGTCGAAACGACGAGGAGGCGCCGCTCGGACTCATCCTGTGCACCGAGACGAGTCGCGAGCAGATCGAGCTGCTCGAGATGCACAAAGACGGCATCGTCGTGGCGGAGTATTGGACGGCGCTCCCGCCCAAGGAGGAGCTCCAGCAGCGCATTGCACAGATCTACCGCGCAGCCCAGGAACGGGTCGCGCGCCGAGCGCTCGGTCCAGGCCGAGACGATGAGGAAGACGAATGAGCAAGACGCCAACCATTGCCGATCATCTCGCGGCCCGATTCGAGGGTGCGCGCATCGTCGTGTGGCACGACGCTGACGGCAGCTATGCCGACGAGCTTGACGGTCAGGTGCCCGTCGGCGTCACGGTGCTGCGCGTTGCCGACAATGAGTTCGCCCTCAAACATCGGATCCTGCGCGAGGACAGGGTGTCGAAGTTCCTGGTCTATCGCACCGGCAGGGTGCCCGAGGGTGTGGGGAACTGGCTGCTGGACCTTGAACTCGCGAACGGCCCCGTCTTCACCGCGGACCGCAGCGCGCTCATGGGGGCGACCCTCGGCCTGACCAGACCGGGTGCCGCCGAACTCGTCGCGCAGCATTCCAGGTTCTTCGGGGACAACAGGTTGGTGTCTAGGTTCCGAGCACTGCTCTCGCCTGGAGACGACCCGACTGTCGTGCGTGCCAAGATGTGCGCGGCCCTGCTAGGGCAGAAGGAGCACAGCTTCTCTGAGCTCACGCGCGCGCTGCTCATCCAGTACGCAGACGGCAGTACTGCCGGGGTGGATGCCCTTCAGAAGCACGATCTCGCAGACTTCCATTGGGGCGGCGCCGAGCACATCTACGGCTATGCAACGGACGCGCCGACCATCGCGGGCTTCGCGCTCTGGATGTTCCAACGCGCCGCCGAGGGCTTCGATACCGCCTCCTCAAACAAGGCGCGAAATCTCGCCATCGACTTCCGCAGCTTCCGCGATTCAAAGCGGAGCGCACCCGCGATGAAGGTACTTGCCCGGAAGATCGAAGACGACCTCAACTACAAGGACGTCGCTACGCAGCTGCCCTGGGAGACGCTCCAAGACGCAGACGTCTTTGAGGCATCCGAGCGTGAAGTCATCCACCGCCTCGTCGAGAGCGTCGCGTCGCAAAGCATGTCGACGCGAGATGTCCTCGACACGATCAGCGCTCGACGCCGCGAGAGCTTCTGGTCCGACGACTACGCGACGCTATACGACGGACTAAGTGCCGCGGCAGAACTGATCCCGGCGATCCGTACTGCGAAACTTGAGATCGCATCCTTCGACGACGGGCTGACGCGGTATCGCAATGAGTGGTTCCGCATCGATCAGCTCTACCGCCTGTTCACCCATGCGTACCTGACCGCGGAGTTCAAACAGCCGCTCGTAGCGTTGGGTGACCTCGTGGAGAACGCATACGTCACAGACTTCCTGGCGAAACTCGGCGTGAGCTGGCAGGCGCAGGTCGACGGGGTCGAGCGCTGGCGCACCCTGAACGTCCCTTCGCAATCATCGTTCTACGAGCATTACGTGGCCAAGATCCTCAAGGGCCGCAAAAAGGCAGTCGTCGTCATCTCGGATGCTTTGCGGTACGAGGTTGCTGAAGAACTCACGTCGAGCATTCGCGGCGAGAACAAGTTCGAAGCCAAGATCGAAGCGATGCTGGGTGTGCTTCCGAGCTACACCCAGCTGGGGATGGCATCTCTGCTGCCGAACCAGACGCTGGCCCACTCGCCCAACGGCGATCCCGTGCTCGTCGATGGACAGAAGTCGGACGGCACTGCGAACCGGACGAAAATCCTCGGCTCTG
>NZ_JADIJR010000029.1 GCF_017355365.1 Microbacterium sp. SD291
TTCGCCGACGAATGGGTCGCGCCCCACCCCGGCACCGACGCGGCGCTCGCGCTGGCGATGGGTCACGTCATCCTGAAAGAGCACTTCGTTGACAAGCGCACCGCGCGCTTCGAGGACTACATGCGGAGGTTCACCGACGCCCCCTATCTGGTCACACTCGAACCTCACGGGGACTCGCTGGTACCGGGCAAATTCCTCACGGCCGGAGATCTCGGCGGGAGGGATGCCGCGGTCCCTCGTGCCGAGTTCAAGACCGTGCTGCTGGACCAGAGCGGTTCGCCGGTCGTACCGAACGGCTCCCTCGGACACCGGTTCACTCTCGAGGACGAGGGCCTGTGGAATCTGGACCTGGGAGAGGTGGTGCCGCCGCTGTCACTGTCGGACCTCGCCGACACGACCGAGTCGACCGAGGTGCTTCTGCCTCGGTTCGACCTCGCTCCGGAGCCCGGAGGGGAGCACACCGGCGGCTCCGGCATCATCGCCCGAGGCGTGCCCGTGCGGCGTGTCGCGGGACGACTCGTGACGACGGTGTTCGACCTGCTGCTCGCGCAATACGGAGTGGCACGCCCGGGACTGCCGGGACAATGGCCCACCGGATACGACGACCCGTCGTCACCGGGAACACCCGCGTGGCAAGAGGAGATCACATCGGTCCCGGCCGCCCAGGCGATGCGGATCGGCCGCGAGTTCGCCGACAACGCCGACCGATCCGGCGGCCGTTCGATGATCCTCATGGGCGCGGGCACGAACCACTGGTTCCACTCCGACACGATCTACCGCACCTTCCTCGCGCTCACGACGATGACGGGGTGCCAGGGGGTCAACGGCGGCGGCTGGGCGCACTACGTCGGTCAGGAGAAGGTGCGTCCCATCACGGGCTACTCGCAGTACGCGACCGCGGGCGACTGGAACCGTCCTCCTCGTCAGCACATCGGCACCGCCTTCTGGTACCTGGCCAGCGACCAGTGGCGCTATGACGGCCTCCCCGCGGATCAGCTAGCCTCACCGCTCGCCCGCGGAAAGTTCGCGGATCGCACGACCGCGGACTGCCTCGTGGAGTCGGTCAAGCGGGGATGGATGCCGGCGTACCCCACGTTCTCGCGCAACCCGCTGGACCTGTGCGACGAGGCCGAGGCGGCGGGCAAGGAACCGGCCCAGCACATCGTCGACAGCCTCACCGACGGATCGCTCGAGTACGCCGTCGAGGATCCCGATGCCCCGGAGAACTTTCCGCGCATCGTCACCATCTGGCGCGCGAACGTGCTCGGCTCGTCGGGCAAGGGCAACGAGTACTTCCTCAAGCATCTGCTCGGCGCCGACGCGGCGATCCGCGCGTCCGAGACGCCCGAGGGCGCCCGTCCGCGCGATATGCGCTGGCGTGAGGAGGCGCCGCAGGGCAAGCTCGACCTGCTGCTGACGGCGGACTTCCGCATGACGAGCACGACGCTGTTCAGCGACATCGTGCTGCCGGCCGCGACCTGGTACGAGAAGCACGACCTCTCGTCCACCGACATGCATCCGTTCATCCACGCGTTCAGCCCCGCGATCAACCCGCCGTGGCAGACGCGAACGGACTTCGACATGTTCGGCGCCATCGCCGAGCGCTTCAGCGAGCTCGCCGTGACACACCTCGGCGTGCGGCGCGACATCGTCGCCTCGCCGCTGCAGCACGACAGCGTGGACGCCATGGCGACCCCGCACGGCACCATCCGGGACGACCTGCCGCTGGTGCCGGGGCAGACGATGGCCAAGCTCATCATCGTGGAGCGCGACTACCCGAACCTCTACGAGAAGTGGAAAGCACTCGGTCCACTCACCGCGAAGCTCGGAATGACGACGAAGGCCATCACTTATCGTCCCGACCAGGAGATCGACCACCTCGCGCACGTCAACGGAACAGTGAAGGCCGGTCCGTATGCAGGGTCGGTGCGACTGGACACCGACAAGCGGGTCTGCGAGATGATCCTCGCGTTCTCGGGAACAAGCAACGGCCGCCTCGCGGTGCAGGGCTTCCGCGAGCTGGAGAAACGCACCGGGCAGCGCATCGCGCAGCTCGCCGAGGACCACGAGGGCGCGCACATCACCTTCGCCGACGTCCAAGTGCAGCCGCGCAGCGTCATCACGTCCCCCGAGTGGTCGGGCTCCGAACACGGCGGCAGACGCTACACGGCGTTCGCGATCAACGTCGAGCATCTGAAGCCGTGGCACACCCTCACCGGTCGCCAGCACTTCTACCTCGATCACGACTGGATCGAGGAGCTCGGCGAGAACCTCCCGACCTTCCGGCCGCCGCTGGACATGCACCGTCTCTTCGGCGATGCCCAGGTCGGCGCGACGAAGCGCATCGCCGGGCCAGGCGCGCCGGGGCAGATGGAGGTCTCGGTGCGGTACCTGACACCGCATTCGAAGTGGTCGATCCACTCCGAGTACCAGGACAACCTGTTCATGCTGTCGCTCAGTCGCGGCGGCCCGACGATCTGGATGAGCGCACAGGATGCCGCGAAGATCGGCGTCCGCGACAACGACTGGATCGAGTCGTACAACCGGAACGGCGTCGTCGTCGCACGCGCGATCGTCTCGCACCGGATGCCGGAAGGCACCGTGTACATGTACCACGCGAAGGACCGCACTGTGGATGTGCCCATCTCCGAGATGAGCGGCCAGCGCGGGGGCATACATAACTCACTCACCCGCATCCTCCTCAAGCCCAGTCATCTGATCGGCGGGTACGCGCAGCTCACCTGGGCATTCAACTATCTGGGCCCGACCGGCAATCAGCGCGACGAGATCACGACGATCCGGCGCCGCAGCCAAGAGGTGGAGTACTGATGAAGGTCATGGCCCAGATGTCGATGGTGATGAACCTCGACAAGTGCATCGGATGCCACACCTGTTCGGTGACATGCAAGCAGGCGTGGACGAATCGCACCGGAGTCGAGTACGTGTGGTTCAACAACGTCGAGACCCGGCCCGGCGTCGGGTACCCGCGCGGCTATGAGGACCAGGAGAAGTGGGGCGGCGGCTGGGTGCTCAACAAGCGCGGCCGCCTCAAGCTGCGCAGCGGCGGGCGCCTGGCCAAGCTGTCACGGATCTTCTCCAACCCGAAGCTGCCCGAGATCCATGACTACTACGAGCCGTGGACGTACGACTACGACATGCTCCTGAATGCGCCGCGCGGCGCACAGGTGCCCGTCGCCCGTCCGAAGAGTCTGCTGACCGGCGAGAACATGAAGATCTCCTGGTCAGCCAACTGGGACGACAACCTCGGCGGATCGCTCGAGACGATGCAGGACGACCCGATTCTGAAGAAGATGAGCGAGTCGGTGAAGGCCGAGTTCGAGAAGGCCTTCATGTTCTACCTGCCGCGCATCTGCGAGCACTGCCTCAACCCGTCGTGTGTGGCGTCATGCCCTTCCGGGGCGATGTACAAGCGTGCCGAAGACGGCATCGTCCTCGTCGATCAGGACGCGTGCCGAGGCTGGCGCATGTGCGTCTCGGGGTGTCCCTACAAGAAGGTCTACTTCAACCACAAGACCGGCAAGGCCGAGAAGTGCACGATGTGCTACCCGCGCATCGAGGTCGGCCTCCCGACCGTGTGTTCCGAGACCTGCGTCGGGCGGCTGCGCTATCTCGGCCTGGTCCTCTACGACGCCGATCGTGTCGCCGAAGCGGCGAGCGTCGAAGACGACAAGGACCTCCTGATGGCGCAACGCCAGATCATCCTCGACCCGCATGACCCCGCCGTCATCGAAGGGGCCCGGCAGGGAAACATCCCGGAGGACTGGATCGAGGCGGCTCAGCGCAGCCCCATCTGGAAGCTGATGCAGTACGAGGTCGCACTCCCGCTGCACCCCGAGTACCGCACGATGCCCATGGTCTGGTACATCCCCCCGCTGTCTCCCGTCGTGGACGTCGTCTCGGGCTCCGGCAATGACGGAGAAGACGCGCGCACGCTATTCGCGGCGATCGACAAGCTCCGCATCCCGATCGGCTATCTGGCCGAGCTGTTCACCGCCGGCGACATCGCACCCGTCGATCATGCTCTCCGTCGTCTCGCCGCCATGCGGTCCTATGTGCGCGGCATCAACCTCGACGACGAGCGTGACGAGCGCATCGCCCGCGCAGTCGGGATGACCGGCACCCAGATCGAGGAGATGTACCGGCTGCTCGCGATCGCGAAGTACGAGGATCGCTACGTCATCCCTTCGGCCCACACCGAACAGGCGCACGCGCTGGAGGAGATGGCCTGCTCGCTCGATTACGAAGACGGACCGGGAATGGGGGGCGCCGGGCCGTTCGGATCCTCCAGCGGCAAACCGGTGCCGGTGGCGGTGGAGAACTTCCACGTGCTCCAGAACCGCCAGACCGCGGACCGCCCCTCGTCTCCGGGTCGGGTGAACCTGCTCAACTGGGACGGCAACGGCTCGGCGGATGGGCTGTTCCCGCCCGCAGCCGACGGCACGGCGCACGACACCGGCCAGGCAAAGGCAGAGTCGTGATGCGCACCCCGTTCACGAGCTCCGGTCCGGTCACCACCGTCACCCGGGTGACCCCCCGCACGGCCCTTCCCCCCGAACTGCCGGCACTGCGGCTGTCGGAGGAGAACCGGGCCCGGACGCACATGCTGGTGTCCCTGCTGCTGGATTATCCGGATGCCGCGTGGTTCAGGCGCCTGCACGCGTTGCGCGATCATCTGGTCGGCCTGCCGCCCGAGATCCGGTCGCCGCTGATTCAGTTCATAGAGCGTGCCGAGCGCGAAGGAGAGACGTCATGGCAACGCCTCTACGTGACCACGTTCGACCTGAAACGCAAGTGCAGCCTCTACATCAGCTACTACTCGACGGGCGACACGCGCCGCCGCGGGACCGCACTCGTCACTTTCCTCGAGGCCTATCGCGCGGCCGGGTGGGAGTTCGACGCCGCCGACCTGCCGGACTATCTGCCGGCGGTCCTGGAGTTCTCGGCGAGGTCCTCGTCCCCCATCGCCGGTGCGCTCATCGCGTCCCACCGCGAGGGCGTCGAAGTCCTGCGGGCTGCGCTGGAGGGCCTCGACAGCCCCTGGGCACTCCTGATCCGGGTGGTGACCCTGTCACTTCCGCCGATCGACGCGCGCACGCGTGAGCGGTTCCTCGATCTCGTCAATGAAGGGCCGCCCACCGAGACCGTCGGGTTGAGCTTCCTGGGCAATCTGCCGACGTTCGCCCCGGTCACGCAGAGAGGGGCTGCCTCGTGAACACGATGTCGTTCATCCTGTGGGTGGCCGTGCCGTATGCGGCGATCGCCGTCTTCATCGTCGGTCACCTCTGGCGCTATCGGTACGACAAGTTCGGCTGGACGACCCGTTCGAGCCAGACGTATGAGAACCGCCTCCTGCGGTGGGGATCGCCGATGTTCCACCTCGGCATCCTGATGGTCCTCGCAGGACACGTGGTGGGCCTGCTCGTGCCCCGGGAGTGGCTATACGCGATCGGCATCTCCGAGGAGATCTACCACTTCGGTGCCACGACCCTGGGAACGCTCGCCGCCGTGCTCACGCTCGCCGGTCTAGGCATCCTCATCTATCGCCGCCGAACCGTCGGACCCGTCTTCCTGGCCACGACGGTCATGGACAAGGTCATGTACGTCTTCCTCGCAGCCACACTCGGTTTCGGCACGCTCGCGACCGTCGTCTACCAGGTGTTCGGCGGCGGCTTCCACTACCGCGAGACGATCTCTCCGTGGATCCGCAGCATCCTGTTCTTCCAGCCCCAGCCGGAGCTCATGACGGAAGTCCCGCTCATCTTCCAACTGCACGTCCTCACCGCTTTCGCGCTGATCGCGCTGTGGCCGTTCACCCGCCTTGTGCACGTGTTCTCCGCGCCCGTCGGCTATCTCTTCCGCCCCTACATCGTCTATCGCTCGCGTGACGACGGCCGCGGCGCGCGCACCCCGCGGCGCGGATGGGACCCTGTGAAGGCACCTGATCCGGAGCGACTCCGAAAGCTCTGACTCAGAACAGACTGGTCAGGCGCGACTCAAGCCCGATCACTGGGTTCGACAACGGAGTAGAGCAGACGACCAGGCGGTGCCGTGACCGGAACAAGCGATCGCCCGAGTTCGACGATGGCTGGATCGCCCATTTTCAAGCGCAGAGTCCGGAACGACCCAGCTCTGCATGGCTGGCTCACTCAGGCCTCCATGCACAGTCGACCGCTGTCTGCAGTCCGACCCCGCCCACAAGATGGTTGGCCAGCGCGACGCCAACGTTTCGGTGTCGGCGGTCCGCAACATGCGGCACCGCCCAGGAGGCGGATGACCGCCAGACCTGCCAGCACTGGTCTTCGCGGTTAGGAGGGAGCATCATGCGGGGCGAGTACACCGCTCGAAAGTGATCCGACATAGCGGCAGAACACGCTCGCGGCGAAACGACACCCGACCCGCGCGGCCAGCTTTGCGAGGCGAGCAGTGGCGAACGAAGAGGCGAACGAAGAGGCAATGCACGTAGGCACCATGCCTGGTGGTGACATGACTACGCATGTATCCTGGCTCCATGAGAGGCGGGCTGCGGAGCTGGAAGCGGGGAGTGGCTGGCCGCGGCATCCGCAATGCCATCTCTTACGCGTTCGACGGAAGCTGTGATGCGCACGTCACCTCAGCCGCCGGCGCGACATCCGCACTCAGCTATAGCGGCGGCGAGGTCGTCTCGCGGTTCACGGTAGTCAACGGATCAATCGCTCGCGACACACTCGACCCTGGGCAGCTTCGGCACTGGATCGAGGGTGCGGATCCTCAGACGGGGGCGCAGCGCGGCAGGCCGCACTGCCTCGACAACGCCGACCTCCTTCTCGACGGCACCATCAACTTTCCGAAGTCATACAGCATCGCGGCCCTGCTCGATCCCGAGCTCGCCGCCGAGTTCGAGGCTCTCCAGGATCGGATGCGTGACCTGACCATCACGCAGTGGCAGCGCGAGCTCAACGCGCGGCGCGGGCATGGCGGCAGCATCCGTGAAGACATCGCCAGGCTCGAAGTCGTCGAGCTGCAGCACCGGCGTTCGCGGGCGCTCGACCCGCACATCCACCGCCACCTATGGCTGAACATGAAGGTGCAGGGGGTCGACGGCCAGTGGTCGAGTCTCGACTCGCGTGTGGCGATGAAGCTCCACACCGTGATCAACGCCGAGGGTGAGCTCGCTGCGCGCACCGATCCGCGGTGGGTCGAGGCACTCGCTGCCCACGGGTACACGCTCGATGACGACGGTGAGATCGCGCAGCTCGCGCACGTGGTCCGCCCACTGTCGCGGCGCTCGAACAAGATCGAGCGCAATCGCACATGTCTTGTCGCAGAGTGGCGGAGCGGGCACCCGGGTCGTGAGCCGGGCGCCGCCGACCTCAAGCACATCGACTCGCTCGCGTGGGCGCAGGGTCGGCCGGGCAAGCCCACTCACGTCGACGAGGGGGAGTGGGAGGTGCGTGTGCGCGCCGAGCTTGCCGACATCGATCCCCTGCTGCTCTGGCACCGCAGCCCTGTGCGCCTCGAGCCGACCGCGATCGCCGACCTCGACCGGGACCTTCTCGCGCAGATGGCGATTGTGGATGCCGACACCCGGTCGGTTGGGAGCAGCGGTCGGTTCTCGCGGTGGGACGTGCGCGCGGGAGCGTTACGGGCCCTATCTCGCAGCGGAGTGACCGCCGACCGCGCTGTCCTCGACGAGCTGATCGACGATGTGGTCGTGCGGGCGCTCGACGACACCCTCGACCTCGTGCCCGACGACACGTCCAAGCAGCCGCACATCAAGGCCCTGATGGCGTCGGAGACCGTTCTTCTCAAACTCCGTGTTGGCAATCGGTTTGCCGGGCTGGCCGCGCCCGGTGCCCTGCCGCGCAAAGAGCAGATGCGCGCCATCGCGCGCCGACACGCGGGCGACCGGGGCGAGCTTGACGATGCGCAGCTTGCCGCGGCATCCGCCATCGCGGGCACCAGCCGCCTCGTCTCGATCACCGGTCCCGCGGGATCGGGCAAGACGACACTCCTCCGCGTTGCCCGGGATGCGCTCACCCTGCAGCGCCGAGCCGTCGTGTTCGTTGCGCCCACGAAGAAGGCTGCGATCGTCGCGGAGCGTGAGGTCGGGGTAACGGCGTCGAGTCTGCATGCGCTGCTCGCGGACTATGGGTGGCGATGGGAACCCGGCCCGGCAGGCGGTCAGCGCTGGTCGCGTCTCGGCGTCGGGGACGTCGACGAGGCTACCGGCCGGCGACATCTCGGGCCTCAGCGGTTCGCATTGCGGCGCGGCGATCGGATCGTCGTCGACGAGGCCGGGATGGTCGACCTGCAGAGCGCGGACGCTCTCGGCATGGTGCTCGAGGAGACCGGCGCGGGGATCGTGATGATCGGCGACCCGCGCCAAGCCGCGCCGGTCGGACACGTCGGCGCGATGGCCCTGCTCACGCGCCACGCCGATCAGGTCGTCGAGCTCCGTTCTGTGCACCGCTTCGCGGATCGGGCCTACGGGGAGCTCACGCTGCGGCTGCGGGAGGTGTCGACGCCGCACGAGGCGACAACGGTCGCCGAGGAGCTCGAAGCCGGCGGTCACGTCATGCGAGTCAGCAGCACGGATGCTGCGCACGACGCGATGGTCGGTGCATGGTTCGAGCGGGTCGGCCGTGGTGAGCGGGTCGCGCTCGTCGTCGCGACCAACGACGACGCCGACGCGATCAGCGAGGCGATTCAGCAACGCCGGCTCGAGGCGGGTGAACTGGCGACGGATGCTGTCGCCCTCGGACGCGGCGGACAGCGGATGCTCGTCGGCGACGTCATCCAGACGAGACGCAACGATCGTGCCGCCGACGTGCAGAACCGAGCGACCTGGGTCATCACCGGCATCGACGACGATCGGATCTCGCTCGCGAACGTCACCGACTCGACCGAGCGGCGGTGGATACCGGCCGAATACGCGGCCGAGCATGCCCACCTCGCGTACGCCTCGACGGTGCACGGCATCCAGGGCGAGACGGTGGACGCGTCGATCGTCGGCCCCGGCGTCGATGCCGCCGGACTATATGTCGGGCTCACGCGGGGGCGGCGGTGGAACGAGGCGATGGTGGTCGCCGGCTCGGCGGATGCTGCTCGCACGGAAGTGGCCGCCGCGATGGGACGGGGAGTGCTTGAGCCCACGATCGAGGACTCGCGGCGAGCCGCGCAGATCGACCTCAGCCGCGCCGCGCGGCGGTTCGTAGCGCCCGATGCGACGGGTTCGGTGCCACAGCCGACGACGAGCCGCGGCGGACTCGGGCTGTAGCAAAGGCTGAGGGGCCTCAGCTTTCGCAGGGCCCCTCAGGGTGGAGCACCGAACCGCCAGACGTCCAGTGGTGTGCGCCGGAGCCTAGCGCGGAGGCCGTCCACGAGCCCTAGCCCGATACGCTTTCCCGGAATGGGGGAGTGTGCGTGAGTCCGGCTGGGGAGCCTCGACGGCTATCGAACTACGGCGAGGGCGCCGACCTACTCGTCGCGCTGACCGAAGCCATCGCAACGGCGCGCACTCGCCTGTGGGTGAAGGTGCCCTGGTGGGATGCCTCGCCCGTCGCTCGTCGGCTCCTCGACGCAGTACTCACCGCGAAACGCCGCGGCGTCGACGTCAAGGTGCTCTGCCGACCTGAGTCGTCGAACGACGCGGTCGCGCGCGAGCTGCGCAGGGCCGCGGTCCCGGTCGTGGCGGTGCGATACATCCACGAGAAGGAAATGCTGTCCGACTCAGTTGCGATCACACACTCGATGAACTTCACCGCTTCGGAAATCGCTCGCAACCAGAATTCCGGATTCCTCTACACAGAGCCGGTGATGGTCGAGGCAGTTGAGCTCGGATTCGCGTCTCTTCTCGACAAGGCGACCGCGGTCGCTGAGGGTGATGAAGCCTGGACGCCTGCATCGACGCTCATTCCACCTCAGCTACGGAAGTATCTCGACCAGTTCGACCGTTTGAATCCCCTGCAGTCAATGGCGGTGCCGGTGGTGCTGTCAACGACGGGGCATGTGATGGTGGTCGCGCCTACGAGCTCGGGCAAGACGCTCATCGGCGAGGTCGCTGCGCTGCGATCGATCGTGTCCGACGGCAAGCCTGCGGTGTGGCTTTTGCCGGCACGCGCCTTGGCTGCCGAGGTCGCGGAGATCGCGCGCCGGTGGAACGCTCACGGCATCCGCACGATCGAGCTGACCGGTGAGACCAACATGTCGAGCGACGCGGTCAAACAGGCTCAGCTGTGGGTAGCGACGACGGAGAAGTTCGAGGCGCTGTATCGGCGAGCGTCGTTGAAGGACGTCGTTGGACGGATTGGATGCCTGATCATCGACGAGGTGCATCTCGTGGGTGATTCGACCCGCGGCGCGACGCTCGAGTCGCTTATCGCACGCCTGCGCGTCGCCGAGGGACGCACTCGGATCGTCGCGCTGTCCGCGACAGTATCGAACGCAGACGAACTGGCGGCGTGGTTTCACGCGGATTTGGTGCGTTCCACGTGGCGGCCGACTGTGCTGACCACGCAACTCGTTCCGTACGACGTGCCCGCGCACGGCAAACGCGAACAGTATGAAGCCGCGAAGGATGACGTCGTCGTTCCCCTGCTGCGGAGCCTCGTCGGCGGCAACCTGGGCAGCGACTCTGCGGCGGAAGACAGCGGCTCGGCGGTATCCAGTGCCGTGGTGTTCTGCGGGAGTAAGGCGGGCGTCCTGCGTACGGCGGCGCGTGCGGCGGGAGTGCCGTTCCGAAACGTCGATCTCGAGACGGTTGTCGAGGCGTGCTTTCGCCATGGAGTCGGCATCCATTTTCGCGACGCGCCCCGCGCAGGACGTGCGCTCGATGAGTTTCGGGCGCGTCGGCTTCGGGTGCTCGTTGCAACATCGGGACTGTCTACGGGGGTCAACACGCCAGCCAAGTTCGTGATCATTCGCGATCTCGAGCTGGGGATGTCGCCGCTCGAGGTAAGCCAAGCGCAGCAGATGTTCGGCCGGGCCGGACGGGCTGGGCAGGAGCCCGAGGGCTTCGGGTTCATGCTGGTGCCACGCGCCGATGAAGCCGCCTGGAAGGTGAAGCTCAGCGACGGGTATGCCGCGAACAGTCGGATCACGACTCAACTCGGCGATGCGATCCTTGCGGAGCTGTTGCTCGGATCAGTCGTCGATAGATCGAGTGCTCGGTCGTGGTTCGAGCAGACGCTCGCATTCGCTCAGAACCGCGCGGCCGCCGACATCGATGAAGTCATCGACAACTTGCTGCAGCGCGGCTTCGCGACAGAGATCGATGGACAGCTCACACCGACCGAGATCGGGATGCTGACGTCTCGCCTCATGATCGACGTTGAATCCGCTGGCGAGCTGCTTCGCACGCTTGCGGCTCTTCCTCTACCGGCGTCGGCTGATGAGGCCGAGGAGCTCGTCGTGCAGGCCGTCGCCACAGCTGCCACATCGCTGCGCGAACGCCCGGTCAACGAGCGCACCTACACCGACTATGTCGATCAGCTGCTGACGGACTGGTCGCCACGTGTGGTCGCTCGCGCAGGCAAATGGTTCGGCGCGCGAGTCTGCATGGCGGCCGCCCAACTCGTGTTGCGCGCCCCTGCTCGAGTCCGCGAGAGCCCACCCGTAGGCGTGTCGATGACTGAGTTCCGTCGCGCGGCGGACGACATGCCCCGTTACCTCGCATGGGTCGCAGCGCTCGGATATGTGGATGCCTCAACCTGGGCACCCGCGGTCGCAGGCGACCTCGCCCGTCGGCTGACCTGGTCGCACCTTGCACCCCACCCCGAACGCGGAGCGGGTCGATTGCTGTGGATGTTGGAGCGGATGCTGGAACCCCAGCACCATCGCGACAGGATGCAAGACCTCTGGCGGCGCGCTCGCGCGGCGGGGTTCACCTCGCCCGACGGAATCAAGGCGCGCCCGCGCGACGTCGACGTCACCGCCGAAGGATTCATGGAGATTGTCGGCTCGCGTGCGGAGTTCCGCATCGAACCGCTGATCGATCTCGAGCTGACCTACCGGACACCCAATACACAAGCGCGCGTCACCGCCTTGAGCAACACCGGCACGAGCCGTGCGATTGCCAGCACGCGACCCGCACATGGGCCGATCGACCTCGTTCTGCCGCCGCGATCCTTCGGCAGGGTGGCAGCGGATGTGTTCCTCTACACCCGCGACGGCGACTTCAGCTACGCGAGTCTCGCCACGGACATTCCGGCGACTGCGTCGGTGACCCCGTTGGAGGAGGCCACGGGCCTGATCGACGACCTTCCCGAGGTCCACGCAGTCCTCAGCCACGCGCACGGCGTCCGTCGTCTGTTCCAGGGCGAACGGAAGCGCCTGCGCGACAGCATCCGGCCCCTGATCGGCCCTGATCCGCGGTTGACGGCGCTCGCGCGTGCACTTTCCGAGCACTACAGCGAACCAGACGCCGCGGTTGTCGCGATGCGGAACAACCTGCGTGCCCTGCTTCGGAACTCGAGCCGCACTGATCTCAGGTCACCGCATGCGGTGCTTCGCGCGCGCGAAGCATCGGAGGCGGAGGTGCAGGTCACGATGGCGGCCCTTCTGGCGTCACTCCAAATGGCTTCCGGCATCGCGACAGCGGAGGGGCATCCGCTCGCCGTGGTTCAGCTGAACGACGTGTGGGCTCTTGCAGGACCCCTCCACGCGCAGCCCGGCCGGATCGAGCCGCTCCTCCCCGCCGTGCTCCCAAGGCAGATCGAAACAGTATCGATGCCTGCCGCGCCGAGCGGGGGCGTAGCGGCACCCAGGTGTGAGTGGATGGCGGAGTTCGCTCCGCGTGCACCTGGTCCAGATGCGGCGTACGGATTGACCGCTGTTCCGTAAAGCGATATGTTCCACGTTATGCGCAACACAGCTTTTTATGGAACAGACGAACTCCTCCAAGGCTTCACCGAAGCTCTGGAGGCTACAGGCGTGCGCCCGACGCCTGTTGACCGGTCCACCGGTCGCGGCGGTGCCGATGCGGTCCTGGCGGCGCAGGTCGGGGCCGCATCAATCGCGCTCGACATCGAAGTGAAGCTGAATTCGCCGCGATCCCGCGCTGACGTGCGCCGGCTGCGAGAGGCCGGGACGGGCGTCGTCAGCGTGCTCGTCGCTCCGTTCCTATCGCCCCCGGTACGCGACGAACTCGAGCGTCGTGGGTGGTCGTATTGGGATGCGACCGGCAACATGCTCATCCGCAGCACCGAACCCGCGGTGTGGATCGACCGCGCCGGCGCATCACGCAACCCCGAACCCGCCGTGAGCACAGGCGCGCAGCGCCTGCGGTCGCTGAAGGGGAAGGCGGCCTCGGAGGTCATCGTCCAGCTGCTGAGGGTCGGGAGTGCAGCATCCGTGCGGGAACTCGCGCGCGATACCGGTGCCGGCGTGGGGACGGTCAGTCGAGTGATAGACCTTCTGCGCGGCGACGAAGTCGTCGACGTGAGCTCCGGAGGCATCCGCGTGCCCGACCGTATTGCGCTCGCTCGACGATGGGCGCAGGACTACGGATTCGAGAGCACCTTCAAACCGGCGCGATACCTCTCGCTGCTGGGCGAGGAAGTCGCGCTCGATCGTCTACAGCGATCGGACCTTCGATTCGCGGTCACCGGCAGCCGCGCAGCATCCACCGACTTCGCGCAGAGTGGTCGGGTGGCGCCTTTGCCCGCCACAGGCGTGTGGCTCTATTCCGACGACGTGAAAGGCGTGGAGCGTGCCATGGACCTTGCGCCCGATAGACGCGGGAGCATTCTGATCGCGGACTGCGAGTTCCTCAGTGACGCGAGGGAAGGCGTGCAAGACACCGATCCCCCGATCGCACGCTCGTGGCGGATCATCGGAGACCTGTTGGCGGCCGGAGGGCGAATGACCGCCCTGGGCGAGGACCTCGCAGTCCTTCGTGCACGGGAGGCCTCCGAGTGACCCCGGAGAACGCCAGCCCCGAGTACGTTGCCGCGCGTCGAGTGCTGCTCGACGCGCTCGAGTCGCTCCGGCCGCACCTCGACGCGATCGTGCTCGTCGGCGCACAAGCCGTCTACCTGCACGCGCCGCTCGGCGACCCGCGGCCGACTTACACGACCGACGCCGATCTCGCGCTCGATCCCGAACTGCTCGCCGCCCATCCCGACATCGCACAATCGCTCCTCGACTTCGGGTTCACGCCCTCGGCTTCCGGGAATCCGGGCAGCTGGATGTCGGCCGATGGGATCGTGGTCGATCTGATGGTGCCGCAGGGGGCGACGAGCCCCAGCTCGCGGCGTACGGCTCCACTCCCAGGTCACGGCTCTCGCACCGCGCGCCGAACTCGCGGGCTCGAGGTCGCTCTCTACGACAATGTGCCGATGGCGCTGGCGGCGCTGGAGCCGAGCGATCCACGCGTAGTCCGCGTGCGGGTCGCCGGCCCCGCGGCGCTCGTGGTCGCGAAGGCGATCAAGATCCAGGAGCGTGTCGACGCTGACCGACGTGATCGGCTGTCCTCGAAGGATGCCGGCGACCTCCTGCGCCTGTTGCGAAACGTCTCCGCTGAGTCAATCGGGCGTTCGCTGAGGGATCTGACCAGCCAGCGGGCTGAGATTCTTCCAATCGTGACAGCTGCGCTCGACTGGCTCGACGGTCAACTGGCCGAGGGCTCACCGCTGTCGCAGCTCGCGATCGACGATCGCGCCGGCGTTGAGGATCCCACTCAAGTATCTGTCGCGATGCGGACACTTACCGGTCGCTTGCTCGTCGCGTACCGAACCGGCGGCGACTATTAGTTCGTCATCAGTCCGCGTACACGCGCGACTCTCCATCCACGCGGTCACCTCGGGCCGACCCCGCGGTAGCGCAGCTGCGCGATCGCCGCCTTCGTCATCGGACCGCTTGTAGAGGATCGTCTTCGCGGACAGGCGATAGAACTTCGTCGGCATCCATCTCGACCTCCTTGCGTCATCATGTCACCGATACGCATACCATAGAATCCTTGCCTAGCCGTGTCAATAGGGCGCAACTTGTGCAAGGATGCAAGCGTGCAGAATCTGGTGAGGACATCGGGTAAAGGCATCCTTGTTCCGCCCGGCATCCGGTTGCGTCCAACTATCGTCGCAGCGATTCCCACACCGCTCGGCGGACTCGGACCGGAGGATGACGAGGGTCTCGCTCGGGCTAACTTTCGGCTCGAGTACTCCGAGGCGAAGGGACGATATGAGATCGCTGCCTTCGGCATTGACCGACGCAGTACGCCGATTGAGATCACCGGTGCGTTCTGGCGCACTGTGCGAGTGCACTCGATCGTGCGCCCGGCGATCGAGTTGGCCCTCCCATCGTGGACCTGGCCGATCTCCGCGCTGCGGACGCCGCGGGTGTCGGATGAGCCAATCGGCGCGCCACGATTCGAGGCTCAGCCGGAGGACGGACTGCTTCTCGCCGCAACCGCGTATCGGATTGCGGAGATCTCGAACGAGAATCCCGCACTCGCAGTGGCAGAGACTCTCGGCCTCAAGCAGCGGACCGCAACCAACTGGGTGCAGCGGGCCCGCGCGGCGGGCTACATGACAGCCTCCGCGCACGAGAGTGCCGCGCGGCGCATCGCTGCAGAGATCGAGAGGACGAACCCGATCACTCTCCCCTCCGAGGAAGAGCTCGCGCGGCGCATCGTATGGAGTGCCGAGCAACTCGAGTTCGAACGCACGGCGGTGTTCTATGGGGACGATTGAGGCCTACGAGACCGCGGCCGGCAAGCGCTACCGCGTGCGCTATCGCACGCCCGATCATCGGCAGACCGACAAGCGTGGGTTCCGCACCAAGCGCGACGCGGACCTCTTTCTCGCCACCGTCGAGGTGTCCAAAGCGACGGGAGAGTACATCGAGCCGGCGCGGGCGCGCACGACGATCGCCGAGCTGGGGCCCGGATGGCTGGAGGCCAAGCGATCGCGGCTGAAGCCGTCGAGCTACCGTGCGATTGACGATGCGTGGCGTGTCTACGTGATGCCACGGTGGGGCTCGACCCCGGTGTCAGCGATCAATCACAGCGATGTGCGCACGTGGGTGTCGCAGCTCGCGGCCGGCACCGCCAAGGCGAACCGGCGCGACCACATCCGCACGCGCGCACAGGGCGCCCGTCCGAAGAGTGCGACGGTGGTGATCCGCGCGCACGGTGTGCTGGCATCCGTGCTCGATATCGCAGTCAAGGATCGACGCATCCCAAACAACCCCGCTCGCGGCGTCGACAACTTGCCCCGCAAGCACCGCAAAGCCCATCGATACCTCAGCCACGAGCAGATCGAGCGTCTCGCCGTGGCCTCGGGCGAGAATTCGACGCTCGTGTACGTCGCCGCCTACACCGGGCTGCGTTGGGGAGAGCTGACCGCGTTGCGCGTGCGCGATGTGGATGCCTTGCGCCGGCGCCTTGCGGTGAACGAGAACGCCGTCCGCGTCGGCGCTGACATCCACGTCGGATCGCCCAAGACGCACGAGGTGCGATCGGTGCCGTACCCGGAGTTCCTCGAACTGCCGATCGCGAAGCTCTGCGAGGGCAAGACGCGCGAAATGATCCTGTTCGGTGACGGGCTCGGCTACTTCGGTCGGCCGCGGTCCTCGGGCGCATCGCGGTCCTGGTTCATGACGGCGCTCGAGGATGCCGGCCTCGAACGCATGACAATCCACGACCTGCGCCACACCGCGGCATCGCTGGCGATCAGCTCCGGAGCGAACGTAAAGGCGGTGCAGCGGATGCTAGGGCACGCGTCCGCCGCGATGACTCTCGATGTCTACGCCGACCTATTCGACGACGACCTCGACACGGTGTCGGTATCTCTGAACGACGCCCGGAACGCTGCGATCGCGCGCTGAGCACACGGCGATTGTCGGACATCGCCGGGGCAGCGCACGTCGTCTCGTGCCTCCACGTTGCCTTGCTCGCGTGAGTGAGCGAATCGACCGACCAGACTTCGCTGGCTTGCACGGTGCCGATCAGTCTTGCATCCCGGCGATGCGGTTGATCGCATCTTTCGCTAGAGTCCGCTCGTGACGCCGAACCCCGTAACATGGCATCCAGACCCGACAGGGCGTCACGAGCGGCGTTATTGGGACGGGGTGGCCTGGACCGACCATGTTTGGACCGCGGGGCAGCAGAGCAAGGATGCGACGCGTGTCCCTTGCGTCCCGGTGCCGGTCCTCGAGCGGGCGGGGCTGGAACCGCTCCGCGACCCGCCTGGCCATCCGGCCCACCCGGTTCGGGGACTCCGTCTCCGCGAACCCGACCAGCTGCGCCGAGAACGCCTCCCGATCCGCCGGGTCGTCGAGGTAGGCGCCCGCGTCGAGGATCACCCGCACCTGCGCAGCGGTGATCCGCCCCGCACCCTGCGCCTGCCACAGCAGCGGGAACTGCTCCACCAGGAACGATGCTTCCGCCATCCGCCGCTGCACGGTCCGGTCCGACACCCGCAGCGCCGCCCCGAGCTCCGCGGCCACGGCACGCAGGGCAAGATCGGTGCCGTCCAGGCCGCGACCGTCAACACCGCGTCCGTCATCACGGCCGTCGGTGTCGCCCTGCCGGGCGATGTCCAACGCGAGCCTGGCCCCGACCGCGAGCATCCCATCCCGTGCGGCCTGCAACCGGCTGATCGTGCGCTCGATCTCCACCACCGAATCGGTGAGCGCACCCAACGCCCCCACCTGCTCGATCGTTGCATTCACCAGCGCCGCCATGACACCAGTACACCAGGGGCCACGGACATTCCCACCCCAGATCAGCGGCCGAAAACCACCCCGCAGTTCACAGGTCGATAACGAACGAAACGCGACCCCGAAACCGCCCTCCGAGACCGCGTTTCGTCCCACACCTCGCGCGCTGAATGTCCGATCTATGAGACATGTTTGAATCCTCACGAAGCGCGTCGAGGTCCTGATCGACGGATCGCCCATCGACTCACCGATAACGATCCTTTGCCGTGGGAAGTCAGAAACCAGCACAAGGCCGTCGCCGCTAACGTGCGTCAGAACCACCGAACGGCAGGGTTTCCGGCCGGAGTGTGGAGCGCGGCGGTCCCAAGATCGACTCAGCGGCTCAACCAGTAGGCTCACGGCATGGAATCGGCTCAGCCCTTCGACCATGCCGCATGGGCTGCGAACGAGCGAGCAACCAGGCGACGACGCGCGATGTGGACCACGCTCATCATCGCGGCGCTGCTGCTGGCATTGTTCTATGGTGGACGCGTCGCGTGGCTGTCCATGATGGCTACTGAGGGTGATGTCCCACCGGTGTCCTCGGTCCCGCTGCCGGAGGGCGCGGAGATTCTGGGCGATAGCGTCGGCTGCGGAAGCGGAGGATGCTCGGTGACCTTCACCGTGCGACCTCCCGCGGGGCAGTCCCCAGAAGCGCTTGCGGAAGAGATGGGCGCGACTCCGCAGATGTCGGTGCCGGGTACGTTCTGGGATCCTCGCACCGTCTGGGTGTCGGCGCGGCCAGCGGGCAGCGTCCTGAGCCTCGTCGTCGACTACTGGTCCACCGAGTGGGTTCCGTGAAGCCGACCGCGCTCAGCGTCGGATCGAGTCCTGGAACGGGTTCGGCTCGATCGTGTAATCGGTCGTCGCATCCGCCCAGGTCCCGCCGTCCGACGCCTCGCGTCGCCGGCGCAGGGCCGAGACGGCCTTGGAGGCCGGCGCTCCCGCCGCAAGGGCGAGAGTCCCGGTCAGCGTGCGGTCCTCGCGTCCGAGAACGCTCGCGCGATGCCAGGCCTCGTGCAGCGTCCCGCCGCGCGCCGAGGGCACCCTCCGCGCCGGGAGCGATCCCGCACGACGCAGCGCCACGAGCTGCTCGACCCGCTCCCACCACGTGGACTCCGCCTCGGGATGGAAGTAGTTGTCGCGCAGCCAGTCGGGATGCGGATGCCGGAACCGGCCGGACACGACCTCGCTCCGGCCGCCGAGGAGCCCGCTCCCCACGAACACCGTGTTCAGCAGGCTCTTGCTCACACCGAAGGAGTCGAGAGCGATCACAGGGACGCCCTGGGCCACCGCTTCGATCGCCGCCGTCGAGCTCACCGTGACCAGTCCCGCAGCCGTCTGCAGCGCCGTCGCCATCGAGTCGTACGACACGACGAGGTTCTCGGGTCTGCGACTCGGCAGCAGTTGCGTGTACGGATCGCGTTCGAGGTGCGTCTCCGACTCCCCCGGCCGGGCGCGCAGCTTCACCACGATGCGTCGGCCCGGGTCCGCCTCGGCCGCCCGCACGAGCGTCGCCGCGATCTCCGCCCGCTCCTCGCGTCCGACCGGCACGAGCGCCTGCGCGGCGAAGACCACGTCCTTCGCGGGCGGACGCACCGTGACCCGCGTCTCCGGTCGCTCGGCCACCGCGACGCCGCCGGCGCGGACGGCGAGTCCGGCCACCACGCCGGCGCGCTCGCGTGACAGCATCCGCTCCCCGGTGCGCGCGAAGGGCAGCGTGGCGAGCGCCGTCGACATGCGCACCCCGGTGCGGCGCCCGAGCTCGGCGAACGCGCGCTCCTCCCGGTGCGAATGCAGCACGAGCAGATCGGTGTACCTGCGGTAGTCCAGCGCCCCATGCTGAGCGGGGATCGCCATGCCGGGGAGCCCGGACACGGTGACCGGGCGATGCGACAGCGAATCGATCACGCGCCCCATCAGCCGCACGAACGGGCCGCGCCCGGCGAGCAGCACGACGTCCGGCCGCTGGGCTTCGAGCCACGGCCCGGTCTCGCCGAACACGATCCTCGAGACCGCAGACGGGTCGAGCCCCGCCCCCGCCAGCGCCGAGCGCTCCTGCGCGACGCTCGCGGTCAGCGGAGTGCGCACGACCAGCAGGTGCGGGCGGATGCCGGGCACGCCGCCGAGCAGCGACGCCGCCCACTTCACGAAGGAGTCGGCGTCGGCGATCGCGACGACGCGCAGGCCGTTTGCAGGCATCATGGACGGGTGCAGGTCACGCCGAGACGCGACGCAGCTTCGCCATCGGCGCCTGCTCGCTGTCGAACACGCGCTTGACACCGTCGCCGAGGGCCTTCTCGATCACGCGGATGTCGCGCACGAGGTGCTCGAGGCCGGTGGGCTCGAGGGATGCCGCGTGGTCGGATCCCCACATCGTGCGGTCGAGCGTGATGTGCCGCTCGACGGCGACGGCGCCCATGGCGACTGCGGCGAGGGAGATCTGCAGTCCGCGCTCGTGGCCCGAGTAGCCGACCGGGATTCCGGGGTACCGGTCGCGCAGCGACGGGATCACGCGCAGGTTGGCCTCCTCCGGCTCAAGCGGGTACGTCGAGGTGGCGTGCATGAGCACGACCCGGTCGGTGCCGAGGGTCTCGAGCGCGCGGTCCACCTGCTCGATGGTCGACATCCCGGTCGAGAGGATGACGGGCTTGCCGGTCTCGCGCAGCGCGACGAGCAACTCGGTGTCGGTGAGGCTCGCCGAGGCGACCTTGTGCGCGACCACGTTGAGGTCCTCGAGGAACTCGACGCTCGGCACGTCCCACGGCGAGGCGAACCAGTCGAGCCCCAGCATCGTGGCGTGATCGCCGATCTCGACGTACTCGTCACGCCCGAATTCGACGCGGCGACGGTACTCGAGGTAGCTCATGGTGCCCCACGGCGTCTCGCGCGGCACGTCGCGCATGTGCTCGGGGGTGGAGATCTCCGGCGTGCGCTTCTGGAACTTCACGGCATCAGCGCCGGCGCGCGCCGCGACGTCGATCAGGCGCTTCGCGATCGCGACGTCTCCGTTGTGGTTCAGGCCGATCTCGGCGATGACATACGCGGGGTGCCCGCCGCCGATCACCCGTGATCCGATGCTGACTGTCATGATTCCTCCGGTCGCCGATTGCCTTCTCTCCTGGGTACGCGCCGATTGTGAACGGCGCGCGACCGGAGGGTTACCGGCACCGGTCAGCCGGGCAACACCCGTTCGATCAGCTCCCGCACGGCCCCGCGTCCGCCCTCTCGGCGCAGCACGACCCTGGCCGCCTCGATCACGAGCGGGTGCGCGTTCGCGACGGCGACCGGCCAGCCGACGATCCGCATCGCCGGGAGGTCGTTGACGTCGTTCCCGAGGTAGGCGATGCTGTCGAGCTCGATGCCGTTGCCGGAGGCCCACGCGCGCAGCGCCGTCTCCTTGTCGTCGATGCCGTGCAGCACCGGGACGCGGAGCTTCTCGGCGCGGGCGCGCACGACCCCGTTCATCTCCGTGGAGAGGATGAGCATGGGCACGCCGGCGCGACGCAGCAGCGAGACGCCCATGCCGTCCTCCCGGCTCACTCGCACACGTTCGCGCCCGTCGGCGTCGATGATCGCCGTGTCGTCGGTGTGCACGCCGTCGAAGTCCGTGACGACCGCGGCGACGGGGATCCGCAGGGGCTGCTCGTGCAGGCTCGCGAGAGAGCGGGCGATCCGCAGCTGATGCTCGTCGTCGATCTCGATCGCGGTCCACTCCGGCACCTGCGCGATCCGGGTGCGCCCGAAGAAGCGGTGCCGGCTCTCCCGGAACCCCTCGGCGGAGAAGACGTAGAACGCGCCGGTCTCCAGGAAGTGCGGCTCCCGGTCCTGCCGCCGCGGGCGGAACGCCGCCTCGTGATTGATCGCCTCGGCGTCCCTCGCGCCGCCTTCGCGCCACAGGAAGCCGTAGGTCTCGTGCGCCGCGAACACGCTGTCCGCGCGCTCCGCGCGCACCTCTGCGACGGCATCCGCGAGAGCGTCCGACGGGATGAAGGGCGACGTCGCCTGCAGGAACGCGACCACCTCGAAGTCGTCGCCGCTGCGGGCGAGCTCGTCGAGGGCGTGCAGGACGGCGCTCTCCGACGTCGAGGTGTCGGCCGCGAGCTCGGCCGGACGGCGGACGACCCGCGCACCGGCCGCCGTGCTCACCGCGGCGATCTCCTCGTCGTCGGTGGAGACCACGACGAGGTCGATGCCGTCGGCATCCGCTGCGGCGCGGATCGCCCGCACGACCAGCGGCACGCCGCCGACCCGCTGCAGGTTCTTGCGCGGCACGCCCTTCGATCCGCCGCGCGCGGGGATGATCGCGACTGCCTTCGACCTGCTCATCGTCCTCTTATCGCCTTCCATGCTCGTCCGGCGCGGCGCCGCACGCCGTGCATCGTCAACCGCAGCTCCTCGATCCGTCCGACACCGCCGGCCGGACGCAGCGCCCGCTCGAGCACGCCGTCACCGGGAGCGCCAGGGAGGCGCAGCCGGCGCAGTCGCGCGGGAGTGAAGTACCGGTCGCGTTCGGCGGGATCCAACCCGTCGAGAAGCTCTTCGGCGCGGGCGCGGAGGTGACCCGCGATCACGGGCTGCATGACGTAGCCGACCGCGTCCACCAGCAGCTGCAGCCGGTCCGGAGACGCGTACGGCGACTCGCTCCTGGTGAGGGCGTCGACGATCGTGGCTGGCACCCGGTTGCTGTTCTCGTAGGGCTCGAGCCGCCGCAGCACGGCATCGGTCCCGGCCGCGCCGATCTCCCTCGCGCACAGGGTCCGCACCGTCGGCAGCGCGGTCGAGAAGCCCGCGACCACCGCCCGCACGTCCAGCCGCTCGGCGAGCAGCTCCGCGGCGAGCGCGCCACGGTACTCGACGAAATCCATGCCGAGCGACTCGGCCCGACGCCGCACGGCATCCGTGAGCATGGGAGGTGCCGACGGATGCGGCTTGAACACGATGCGCCGCGGCGACCACGCCGACGCCCGGTCGATCATCTCCGCCTGCAGCGCGAGCTCCTCCGCTGCCGTCATGAGCCCCAGCGCCGACAGGTACTGTCCGAGCACGAGCACGGTCGCCGTCCCGTCAGCGAGGGCTGCGGTGTCGTCCAGGACGCCCGGAGTGCCGGCATCCGCGGTCTCCTGCAGCACGGCGCGGAACAGCCCGGCGGGCACCGGCACCGGCGTCGCCGCCGGAGAGCCGACGAGCGGCCGCACCCCGGGAACGACGTCGGCGTACGCGACCCGGCCGATCCGGGCCGACACGGTGTGCGGCAGCGCCACACGCATCGGCGAATAGGTCATCAGACCGTCGCCGATGATCGTGATCCGCGCGTGCGGGAAGATCGTCATCAGCGTGCGCGCCGGCGCGACCTGCGGGCTCTGCACCAGCAACTCCAGGTCGCGCGGATCGAGGTTCCAGACCCGGGTGAGCAGGCGCTCGAGCAGCAGCAGGTCGGCCGAGTGCGGCTTCCAGGAGCTCGGATGCAGCGGTCCGATCAGCGCGTCGAGATCCTCGATCCGGTCGAACCGCGCTCGGAGTGTCCGCAGGGCCGGGTCGGCGGCGATGCCGACCGTGGTCTCCGGCACGCGGGAGGAGGTGAACGGCACGAGGATGCGCTCACCGCTCTCGCCGAGGAGCCCGCCGTCGACGGCCGCGGCGGCCGTGGCGAGTCCGTAGGCGCTGTGCAGCGCGAAGAGCTGGGTCATGCGGCCCTCCTCGTCTGGCCCGTCGTCCTCGTCTGGCCCGTCGTCCTCGTCTGGCGCAGGGTGCGCGCGAGCACGCGGCGGCGAGGGCCGTCTAGGTGGTCCAGCACACCCGAAAGCTCCGCGCCGGGAAGCCGGGCGAGCAGGTCGCGGATGCCGGCGCGCATCTCGGCGCGCAGCGCCGGGGTCATCCGCCGCGACCGCACGAGGTGGCGCGAGCTGAGCGCGAGCGTGGTCCACACCACCTTCGGAAGGAACCGCTCGGCCTCGGCATCCGCCTCGACGATCTCGATGACCTCGGTCATCGCGCGGGCGAAGTCGAGCTGCCGCCGATCGCGCACCTGCGTGAGCGAGGAGGACACGCCGCGCCGGTAGAGCAGCGCGGGGGCGTCGACCACGGCGAAGGACTCCGCCTGCAGATGCAGACGCCAGATCCACGGCCGGTCCTCCGCCGTGAACAGCCCGGGCGAGAACGCGGCCAGCCCCCGGTCGAGGAGGCGCCGGTGGAAGATCCCCGCCCAGGCGAACGGGTAGTCGACCATGGTGCGCTCGTTCGCAGGAAGGATCGCACCCCGCGGCGACCCCACCGTCTCGCGCCAGGGGTGCGGCGCTCGCACGAGCACGCGACGCGAGCCCGTCACCGTGACGTGGTCGGTGCGGAGGAAGTCGCAGCCGAGCTCGCGGAGACGCGCGGTGAGGACGTCGAGCCGTCGCGGCTGCATCCAGTCGTCGCCGTCCAGGAAGCAGAAGGCGTCTCCCTCGACGTGCGCGAGACCCTGGTTGCGTGCGTTCGCCAGCCCGCGGGGTTCCCGGTTCACGATGACCTCGGCGTGCGGGAAGCGCTCGGCGTACCGCCGCATCAGCGTGCCGGTGTCGTCGCGGGAGCCGTCGTCGATCGCGACGAGCTTCACGGCCGCGGGGTCGTCGAACTGCCGGGTGAGCGTCTCCAGCGTGGTGCCGATGAACGCGCCCGCGTCCTTGGCGGGAAGGATGACGGTGACGAGAGGTGTGCGCACGGAGCTCCCGGGGTCGGCTGGTGTCGGGCATGTTCTCAGGCGCGTCTTGCCGGTCGGGGACGCCGAGGTGAACGCGGGGTGTCCTGGTCCACCCTCGCGCCGGCATCGGCGACGATGGAGGGATGCTCTGGCCATTCGGATCGATCTGGCGCCCGATGCGGCGCACGAGCCGCGGCACGGTCGACCTCCGCTGGGTCACGGCGCGGTCGTGGACCACGAAGTGGTATCCGCAGGGCATCGACCTCGGAGAGCGGGACGGCCGCCGGACTCTCGCGGTGAGCTGGTTCCGGCAGGACCGCGCCCGCCGGCATCTGGCGTCGCGGGTCACATTCATCGATCTGGAGCGCTCCCGGCGGTTCGACGTGGCGCTCGCGATCGAGGACCCCGTGGGTGAGCTCGTGCCGGCGCAGATCCACGCCGGCGGTCTCGCCTGGTTCGAGGACCGGCTGTTCGTCGCGGCGACCGGCCAGGGCATCTGGGAGTTCGACCTCGCCGATCTGCGCCGTGTCACGGGACCTGACGCGCGTCGGCTCAGGGCCGCACGATGGCCGAGATCTCGGGCCCTGGCCGTCGTGCGCTCGCGCGTACACCCCGTGCCGCTGCGCTGCTCCTTCCTCGGCCGCGTCATCGACGTCGAGGGCGAGTCGCTGCCGCGGGTGCTGATCGGCGAGTACCTCGCGGACGATCGCGGCAGGATCGGCGAGTTCTCGATCCCGCAGGACTCGGACGGCCGCTTCGAGGAGACGGCGCGGTTCGTCCCCGGCATCCGCCACATGCAGGGTGCGGTGCGCTGGGGCGAGGAGTACTTCGTGTCGCAATCGGACGGCCTGCGCGACGGCGCCCTGTGGCACGGCCGCCGTGATGACCTGGCACGCTCGCCGATCCCGCTCCCCGTCGGCTGCGAGGACCTCGCCCTCGACCTCGAAGAGAACCTGCTGTGGTCGCTCGGCGAGCATCCGTGGCGACGCGTGGTGCGCGGCATCCCGTTCTCGCTGCTGGGAATCGGCACCGCCGGGCGAACGTAGACTGGACGGGTGAAGCCCGCACCTCTCCTCGTCTACACCGTGCTGCGGCTGCTGGCGTTCCTCGTCCCGCTCGCGATCATGTGGTTCTTCTTCCCGATCTTCCGGGAACTGTGGTGGCTGACGGCGATCTTCGCCGCGCTGATCGGAATGAGCATCTCGATGCTCTTCCTGCGCAGGCCCCTCACAGACGCATCGGCGCAGCTGCACGAGCGCCGTCAGGATCGGGTCTCGGGCAGTCAGTCCGACGCGGATGCCGAGGACGAGGCGATCGACGGCGGACCGAAGGCCTGAGCCCGCGAGCGACGGGCGAGCGTCAGCCGACGAACGCCCAGAACAGCGCGCCGGCGTACAGCAGTGCGGTCAGCGACGTCAGTGCGAGAGCCACGACGAGTTCACGCGGCTGCCGGTAGGTCCAGACGATCACGATCGCCGGAAGACCTGCGAGCAGGGCGAGCAGCGCGACCCAGGCGATCGGGAATGCGAGTGCGAGGAACGCGGCGATCCCGAACGGCGCGAGCACGAACATCGTGAACAGCGCCTGGGTCGCACGCCGGCCGATCAGCACGGTCAGAGTGCGCTTGCCGACCTCGCGGTCCTGATCGATGTCACGCAGGTTGTTGGCGAGCAGCACCGCGCACGCGAAGAGTCCTGCCGCGACGGCGCCGAGCCACGCCTGCTGCGGCAGCGCGAAGACCTGCACCCAGGTGGTGCCGAGGGTCGCGACGAGGCCGAAGAACACGAAGACGAAGACCTCGCCGAGCCCGAAATAGCCGTACGGGCGCTTGCCGCCCGTGTAGAACCACGCGGCGACGATGCAGGCGGCGCCGACCGCGAGCATCCACCACTGTCCCGTGCGGATCACGATCGCGAGTCCGACCACCGCGGCGAGCGCGAAGAAGACGAGGCCGATGATCAGCACCGTGCGCGGCTTCACCCGGCCGGAGGCGGTGAGCCGTGCGGGACCCACCCGGTGGGCGTCGGTGCCGCGGATGCCGTCGCTGTAGTCGTTCGTGAAGTTCACGCCGATCTGCAGCAGCACCGCGACCGCGAGGCAGGCCAGCGCGATCACCCAGTGGAACTCGGGGCCCGTGCTCCGTGCCGCGCCGGTGCCGATGACCACCGGGGCGACGGCCAGCGGAAGGGTGCGCAGTCGCGCCGCACCGATCCAGTCGCGGGGCGTGACCGGCCCCGCCTCGACGACGGGACGCCGCGCGGGATTGCCGCTCGTGCGTGCCGGGGTGCGGGTCGACTTCTTCTTGCGGTTCGAGGATGCTGCCACGCAGGAATCCTACTGGGCGCCGCGATGACGACCCACGCCCCGTCGCAGGGTCAGCGCCGCGTGAACGTCACATGGGTGACGCCGCTCTCGGCGACCTCGCTGCTGATGTCGTAGTCGTTCTCGAGTCCGCGCAGATCATCCCAGATGCGCTGACCGCGCCCGAGCACGATCGGCACCACCGCGAGGTGGAGGCGGTCGACGAGACGCGCCGCGATGAAGGAGCGCGCGACCTCGACGCCGCCCCCGACGCGCACGTCCTTGCCGCCCGCCGCCTCGGTCGCGCGCGCGAGCGCCTCCTCGGGTGTCGCGTCGAGGAAGTGGAAGGTCGTGCCGCCGCGCATCTCGATCGGCGGGCGGGGCGTGTGCGTGAGCACGAAGACCGGCGCGTGGAACGGAGGCTCATCGCCCCACCATCCGCGCCAGTCCTGGTCGTCGGGGTTCGCGTGCAGGCCGAACATCCCGGCTCCCATGATCTCGGCGCCGACGCCCTCGAAGTACCCGCTCGCGTACTTCTCGTCGACGCCGGTCGTGCCGGCGCCGGACGCGTCACCGAGCACCTTCTCGCGCATCGTGCGCGTGGCGGCATAGGCCGAGACCAAGCGCCCCCAGTCGTCGCCGAACGGGTTCTCCGGCGTCTGGTCGGTCGTCGACGCGAATCCGTCGAGTGAGATGTTCAGGTCGATGCGGACTGCCATGTTCGTGCTCCTCCGGTGTGCGGTCAGGGGTTCGGGTTGGTGTCTTTGCCGTCGAGCCACAGCGTGTCCGACTTGTCGCCGTGCGCTCCGGGCTTGCCGACGTGCTTGTCGCCGATCTTCGGCCCCTTGAGGATGACGTGCACCATCGCCTGCGCGTGGCCGTGACCGAGTGCGTAGTCCTGCTTGAGCCAGTTCAGGACCACGGTGGACTTCGTGTCCTGGTCGAAGCCCTGCTCTTTCGCGAGCTCGATGAACTGGCGAGGTGTGAGGCCGGTGAGTGTCTCGACCTTGTCGAGGTACGCCTGGAAGGACATCGTTTCTCCTGTCGGTCAGTTCTGGTCGATGAACGTCTGGATGATCGTGGCCGAGGCGTGGATGCCCATGATGCGCAGCATCCCGTCGCCGGCATTCGCGAAGCGGTGCGGCACGAACGCCGGGCCGGTGGCGGTGTCTCCGGCGCCGGCGAGGAACGTCTGCTGGCCGATCGTGATCCGGGCGGTGCCCTCGAGCACCACCCACGTCTCAGAGTACGGATGCCAGTGCAGCCCCGGGCCTTCGCCCTGCTGGTTCTCGACATAGAAGTACGACACGTCGGCGGCGTGCTCGGCGCCGACGAACCTGCGGCTGCGCCCCGTGCCGATGCGGATGTCGGCGGTGCGCTTCGGCGCCTCCCCCGGCCACGAGCTCGCCCACGCGGTGCGCGTGCTGCTGCGGCCCGAGCAGCATCCTCTGCAGTGGGGCTGGCTCAGGGCGGTGCGCGAGCGCCTGCCGCGGCAGAGCTTCTCGCTGCTCGCCGCCGTGATCGGCGACGACGGGTACCTGCCCGACTTCCTCACGGCCGCGCCGCACTGGGACATGACCCCGGATGCCGAGCTCGACGCGATGCGGACCGCCGACCTCGCCCCGATGCGAGTGGACTTCGGGAAGATGGTTCTGCGGTCGACCGGGTCACGACAGCAGGCCCTGCGAGACATGCAGGCGCACCCGGCAAGGGCCCGGCGCATGATCGCCGACGCGTGGTCGGAGGTGTGGGACGCGACCCTCGCGCCGGTCTGGCCGCAGCTCGAGCGGCTGCTGCGCGCCGACATCGCAGTGCGATCGCGCACGATCGCGACGTCCGGCATCGCGTCGATGGCCGCAGAGCTGCACCCGAAGGTCAGCTGGGGCGCGGGCGCCGTGCATGTCGCCATGCGCCGGCACAGCGAGGAGGTCGACTGCCGCGGCAGCGGGCTCGTGCTCGTTCCCTCCGTGATGTCGTCGTGGGGATGCATGGTCCTCACGGAGCCACCGGCCCAGCCGACGCTTTTCTATCCGGCCCGCGGCGTCACCGCGGGATGGGTGAGGGATGCGACCGAGCTCGCGGAGGCGCTCGGAGCGCTCCTCGGACCGGCGCGCGCAGGCATCCTGCTCGAGGCGGGAACGGCGCGCACCACCTCTCAGGTCGCGCGGGATGCGGGCATCGCGACGTCGACTGCGTCCCATCATCTGACCGTGCTCCGCGAGGCGGGCCTGATCGGCAGCGAGCGCGACGGCGCCAGTATGCTGCACCTGCGCACCCCGCTCGGTGAGGCGATGGTGGGGGCGGCGCTCTGAGTCAGTCGCCGAGGGGGATGATCGGGCGGTTCTCGTAGTACGTCTGCAGCACGACCGTGGTGCGGGTGCTCACGTTGGCGGCGAGCCGCACGTCGCGCACCAGGGACTCGAGAGCGCGCGGCGACGCCACCCGGACGAACAGCATGTAGCTCGCGTCGCCTGCGATGGAATGGCACGCCTCGATCGCCTCGAGGTGCTCGAGCAGCTCGGGTGCGTTGTCCGGCTGCGCCGGGTCGAGCGGGGTGATCTCGATGAACGCGGACAGCGGCGTTCCGGCCTGCTCCGGATCGAGGATCGCGCGGTAGCCGGTGATCACGCCACGCGTCTCCAGTCGCCGCAGACGCGACTGCACGGCGGAGACGGAGAGCCCGACGGCCTCGGACAGGTGCGCGAGCGTGGCGCGCCCGTCTCGGGAGATGGCGGTGAGGATCGCGCGGTCGACAGAATCGTCCATAGGTGGAATAATATCGGTTAGGTTCGGTTTCTGCCGGAATATTTCCACCACCTCACGATCGGAGGGTCCGATGTCCATCATCACCAGCAAGTCCCAGGCCATCATCGGCGAGCCCGAGGTCGTCGAGGATGCAGCGACCGTGGAGACCTCCGCCGCCTGGGCGCAGCTCAAGGACGCCGCGATCGCGATCCGCGAGCTTCAGGTCAAGGACGGCTCGATCCCGGACGCAGCGCACCACGACAAGGCCCGCGAGCTCGTCGCCGCGATCACCGCCGGCATCCGCGCCCTGGCTCCTGCCTTCCCGCACGACGCCGAGTACCTCGACGCCTCGATCGTCGACTTCGACCGCTGGGCGGACTCGGGCTTCGCCGAGCCGGACTTCCTCGACTCGCTGAACGCCTTCCAGCCGCAGCAGCACCGCATCGACGGCATCCGCCATCTGGTCGTGTTCCCGATGTACACGCAGAACGGCTCGAGCGACCGCCTCGTCGAGGCGCTCATCGTCGAGACGATCTGGCCGGAGTTCATCGCGGCCCTCGAGGCCGGCGACTACGGCAACAAGCTGTTCGTCTCGCTGCGCCTGGTCGACTTCACGCCCGGCTACGACACGAACTCCGCCGTGCTCTTCCCGGAGACCGTCGCGATGCGTGAGATCCCGTCCTTCACCTGGGGTGCGATCTTCCAGGACCGCGAGGCCGCCCGCTACCGCCGGGTCGTCCGCGCGGCATCCGAGATCACCAACCTCGATCTGCCAGAGCGCGCCGCGGCGATGCTCGACGACCAGGCGCTCACCGAGCGCGCCTTCGTGATGTGGGACATCATCCACGACCGCACGCACATGCGCGGCGATCTGCCGTTCGACCCGTTCATGATCAAGCAGCGGATGCCGTTCTTCCTGTACTCCCTCGAGGAGATGCGCTGCGACATGACCGCGTTCCGCGAGTCGGTGAAGATCCAGCGCTCGCTGACCGCACGCGTCGAGGCCGGCGAGGAGCTCACCTCGGGCGAGCAGGAGATGCTCGAGCACGCACCGCTCGTGCAGTACGCCGTGATCTTCGACCGGATCTTCCGGTTCGCCATCACCGGCAACCGCACGCGCAACTACGACGCGGTCGGCGGCCAGCTGCTGTTCGCCTGGCTGCACCAGCGCGGCGTGCTGCACTGGACCGACACGGCGCTCGCATTCGACTGGGCGAACGTCCCCGACGCGGTCGTCGCGCTCGGGGATGCGATCGACGACCTGTACTGGCACTCGATCGACCGCCCGAAGACCGCCCACTGGCTGGCGGCCTACGAGCTCGTCCGCGGCACGCTCACCCCGCACCCGGCGTCGCAGTGGGCACGCGGGCTGCCGGACGAGATCCTCGCCGGTGCACCCAAGGGCTACACCGACGCCGTGATGGACGACGAGTTCCCCCTGTCGATGTTCTTCGAGACCCTCGACAAGAAGATGAAGCCGGTCATCGAGTCGACCGTGGGCATCCGCGGCACCGACCGGTGAACAGGCGCCGATAACTGACGGACCGCGCGACGATGGACGGGAGGATCCTCCCGTCCATCCGCGTATGAGGAGTACACATGAGCGCGAACAGCCGAACCATCCTGCTCGCGGGCGCCACCAGCGCCTCCGGGTTCGCCGTCGCCTCCGCGCTGATCGCCGCCGGCGCTCGGGTCGTCGCGACCGGCCGCTCGGAGTCGCGGCTCGAGCCGCTGCGCGACCTCGGAGCCGAGGTCGAGGTGGCGGATGCGACCTCGCTGTCATCGATGAACGAGCTGGCCGCTCGTCTCGGCGCGGTGGACGCGGTCGTCTCGCTGGTCGGCGGCTGGCGCGGCGGCGGCGGGCTCGCCGGACAGACGGACGACGACTTCCGAGCGCTGCTGCCTGCCCTCGAGGCGGTGCGTGCGACGAGCCGCGCGTTCGACGGCGCGCTGCGGGCCTCGGAAGCAGGACGCTTCGCGATCGTCTCGTCGACGGCGGTGGCCCGGCCGCTGGCGGGCGGCGCGAACTATGCCGCGGTGAAGGCCGCGAGCGAGGCATGGGCGCGTGCGGTCGCACAGGGTTTCGCCAAGGCGGCACGGGATGCCGAGGAGCCGCTGCGCGCGGCATCCGTCGTGTTCCGGGCGAAGGCCCTCGGGCCCGAGTCGCTCGCATCCGCGGTCCTGGGGCTGTGGGATGCGGATGCCGCCGAGCTGAACGACCGGATCATCGACCTCGAGCCCTGAATCCGACCAGCCGCGCGCGATGCGGCGGCTCAAATCGCCCGACGCCGCGCCGTGTCCTGACGCTTCGCGCTGCTGAAATCGCCCCGCGCTGCAGGATTATCTGCAGCGCGAACCGGGAATGACAGCGCGAGCACGGGAATGACAGCGCGAGGCGTCGAGGCGACCCCGCTGGGTCCCGGATGCGAACTCAGCGCCTCGGTTCCGGGAAGTCCGGCGCCTGACCGCGTACCGGCGGCGGCGCCTCGAACACGCGAGGCCTGTCCGCCGCGGCATCCGTCGCCTGCTCACCCGCCTGCACGTCACCCGCCTGTGCCTCATCAGGCTCGCCGGTCTCGGCGCCCTCGCCGACCTCCTGGGCAGGGGCGTGCGCGTACAGGTCGGTCAGCTGACGGTAGGAGCGCGTGAAGAACGCCAGCAGCGCCGCGACGACCATGATCAGCCCCGCGAAGAAGCAGATCAGAGCGATGCCGCGGGCCTCGCCCTCGCCGAGCAGCCAGCCCCATTGCCGCTGCCCGTCTGCGGTGCTCATGTACGGGATGATCAGGAACTCGGCGATCGGGGCGATCAGGAAGGCGGTGACGGGAGCCGCCGCGGCCTCCATCGCGGCCGCGACGCCGAACACCCGCCCCTGCCGCGTGAACGGGACGACCTTCTGGATGATCGTCTGCTCGGCGGCTTCGATGGGCGGGATCAGCACCATGTACAGCCACATGCCGACGACGTAGAGGGGCCACCACTCGCGCAGCATGAAGACCGAGCCGAGCAGCCCCATCACGATGACGATGGCGAGCAGCGTGCGCATCGGCTTCTCCCCGAGGCCGAACTTCGCCACCAGGCCGCCTCCGATCAGGAAGCCGGTCGAGGCGAACGCGAGCGCGAACCCCCACATCTGCGCATCGAACAGGGTCAGTCCGTACGGGTCCATGAGCGCCATGTAGACGCCGCCGATGAGGTTGTTGAACGTCGAGAAGATGATCAGCGCGAACAGGCCGGGCGCCTGGCGGATCGCGGTCACGCTGCCGCGGAAGTCGAGAGCGCTCGACGCGTTCGGATCGGGCTCCGGCATGCCCTCCGGGATGCGGATGAACAGCAGGTGCGCGAACGTCAGCGCCATCGCGACGATCGCGATCGCGAGGGTCCATCCCATGCCGAGGAAGCCGATCGACAAGCCGGAGAAGACGCTCGTCACCAGGAACGCGAGCCCCTGCACCGTGCCGACGAGCCCGTTGGCGTTGGCCCGCTTCTCCTCCTCGACCAGCAGCGTCACGGTCGTGGACAGCGCGATGTTGCGCAGCTGCTCGATCACGCCGCCGAACAGGATCACGCCCGAGAACAGCCAGAACCACGGCCCGCCGAGATCAAGCAGCGACGCCTCCGGCTGCGACAGGTACAGCGCCCCGGCGACGAGGAACGCGCCGGCCGAGATGAGGCTCGAGAGCACCATCACGGTGTGCTTGCGGTGCCGGTCGACGATCGTGCCGAACACCATCGCGAAGAAGGCGACGAGCAGCATGTACGCGCCGCCGATGATGCCGGTGGCGAGCACCGACTGCGTCTCGATGTACACCCAGAACGTCAGGGCGAACCAGAGGAAGCTCGTCGTCACATTGGCGATGAGCGTGTTGATGAGGACATTCGCGAAGGCGGTCTTCGCCGCGGTGCGTTCCATGCGATCGAGGGTAGGACGGACCGCCGACGTCCGGAACCCCCACGGCCGCGGAGGTCCGGCGTCCGCCCGCCGAATAGACTCGTGCAGTGAGCATTCAGCATGATCCCGCCGTGCGCGGATTCGCCAGCGACAACTATTCCGGCATCCATCCCGAGGTCCTCGAGGCCATCGCCCGCGCCAACGGCGGCCACCAGGTGGCCTATGGCGAGGACGCCTACACCGCGCGTCTGCAGGAGGTCTTCCAGGCGCACTTCGGCGAGGGCGTCGAAGCCTTCCCCGTCTTCAACGGCACCGGGGCCAACGTCACCGGCCTGCAGTCGATGCTCCCGCGCTGGGGCGCCGTGATCTCTGCCTCCACCGCGCACATCAACGTCGACGAGGGCGGCGCTCCCGAGAAGATCGGCGGCTTCAAGCTGCTGACCGTCCCGACCGAGGACGGCAAGCTCACCCCCGAGCTCATCGACCGCGAGGCCTGGGGCTGGGGCGACGAGCACCGCGCGCAGCCGCTGGTGGTCTCGATCACCCAGTCGACGGAGCTCGGCACGCTGTACACGGCCGACGAGATCCGCGCCATCGCCGATCACGCGCATGAGCGCGGCATGAAGGTGCACCTCGACGGCGCCCGCATCTCGAACGCTGCCGCCGCGCTCGACCTGCCGCTGCGCGCCTTCACCCGCGACGCCGGGGTCGATGTGCTCAGCTTCGGCGGCACCAAGAACGGCGCGATGCTCGGCGAGGCGATCGTGGTGCTCGACCCCGCGGCATCCGAGGGCCTGAAGTACCTGCGCAAGTTCAACATGCAGCTCTCCTCGAAGATGCGCTTCGTCTCGGCGCAGCTGATCGCGCTGCTCGAGGGCGACCTCTGGCTGCGGAACGCCCGTCACGCGAACGCGATGGCCCAGCGGCTGCGCGGCGAGATCGAGGCGGGCATCGCAGACGGCTCGATCAGCGGCGTCTCGTTCAGCCAGCCGACGCAGTCCAACGGCGTGTTCGCCACGGTCCCGGACGGCGTCGCCGACGCACTGCGCGAGTCGTTCCGCTTCTACGACTGGGATGCCGCGCGCAACGAGGTCCGCTGGATGTGCGGCTTCGACACCCAGGAGGCCGACGTCGACGCGTTCGTCGCGGAGCTGGCGCGGCTCACCTCGGCCTGAGCATCCGTCGTCGCCGCCGACGCCCCACCCGCGAGGGTTCTCAGCGGAGCAGCCCGAGATTCGCGAGCGCCAGGCGGATGAGCGTGCCGCGGCCGCCCTCCATCTCGGCGGAGACGGCGTCGGATCCGGCTTCCTCCGGCGTGAACCAGGTGACCTCGAGCGCGTCCTGGCGCGGCTCGCAGGTGCCGGTCACCGGCACCACGAACGCGAGGGACACGGCGTGCTGCCGGTCGTCGTGATAGGCGCTGACGCCGGGGATCGGGAAGTACTCGGCCACCGTGAACGGCAGCGGCTGCGGCGGCAGCAGAGGGAACGCCATCGGCCCGAGGTCGTTCTCGACGTGCCGGAAGAGGGCGTCGCGGATCGTCTCGCCGAACCGCACCCGCCCCGACACGATGGTGCGGGTCATCTCCCCCATCGGGGTGGAGCGCAGCAGGATGCCGAGCTCCGTCACCTGCCCCGACCCGTCGGTGCGCACCGGGATCGCCTCGACGTAGAGCATCGGCAGCCGGCGGCGGGCCTCTTCGAGCTCGAAGTCGGTGAGCCAGCCGGGATTCCCGCTCGGCGCCGGCGGCTGCGCATCGCCGAAACCGCCGAGACCTGCGTCTTCGGGCTCCGGATCGGGATCAGGTGTGCGGACCGCCATGTGTCCTTTCTACCAGCCGCACCCGATCCCCGACACCGGCTCGGGTGTGTCGGGGCCGGTGCCATTCCGGGGCGAGGGGACGGTCACGGTGTCGGCATCCGCTGGCAGGATGAGAGTGTGAGCGAGGACCTGACGATCGACGACGCCGCCACGAGGTGGTCACACGACGAGCGCGAGCGGATGCCGCTGCTGGTGCTCCTGCACGGCTACGGCGCCGACGAGCACGACCTGTTCGGGCTGACCCGGTACCTGCCGGAGGGCATCGCCGTGGCATCCGTGGCCGGCCCTCTGACTCCCCCGTGGCCGATGCCGGGGCGCTCGTGGTACCCGATCGAGGGGCTCGACGGCCGCAGCCCTGCGGCCGTGACGACCGCGGCCGAGGCGCTGCTGCGCTGGGTCGACGTCGCCGCAGCCGGCGCCCCGTCGGTGGCGCTCCTCGGCTTCTCGCAGGGTGCCGCCGTCGCGCTCCAGGCGATGCGCCTCGCACCGGAGCGGTTCGGCGCCGTGGTGGCGCTGAGCGGGTACTCGGCCGCCGGCGAGCTGCCGAACGACGAGTCCCTGACCGAACTGCGACCGCACGTCTTCTGGGGGCGGGGCACGCACGACGACGTGATCCCGCCCGCTCTGGTCGACCACACCGCGCAGTGGCTCCCCGAGCACAGCGACCTCACCGGTCGCGTGTACCCGGGGCTGACGCACAGCATCTCGGAGGACGAGCTCCTCGACGTCCGCGCGTTCCTCACCAGGTGGATCGAGAACCTGCCCGCCTGAACCGGATCAGCGCTTGGGGCCCGGCACATCCGCGTCGACCCACACCAGCCGGTGGTCGCTCGACGGGAACGGGTAGGTGCCGGTCAGCGCCGACAGCGGGTCGGCCGACGCAGGCCAGAACACCCCGGAGTCGATGATGCGGATCTGCCGGCTCGGCAGCACGTAGTCGACGCGAAGGTTTCCCGGAGGCTCGGAGAAGTCAGCGGTGTCCTCGGCCGCGTCACCCTCGTGCCCGGTGTTCACGCCGCCCTGCAGCGCCGAGGCCTCGACCGCACCGTCGCTGGTCGGCACCGATTTCGTGTTGACACGCGGATGCTCGAGAAGCTGGTCGATCGCGCCCGCCGTCGAGTCGCCGTCGTTCGGGTCGGCGTTCTGGTCACCGGCGATGACGAACAGCGATCCGCCCTTCAGCCCGCCGGCGCGGCCGTCGTCGTCGGTGATGTAGCCGGCGGTGCTGCCACCGGAGATGTAATCGGCCCAGAACCGGATCTCGTCGTGGTTGCGGGTGCCGTTGCGGTCCTCTGCTCCGTCGAACGTCGGCGGAGTCGGGTGGGAGACGAGGAAGTGCACGGTCTTGTTCTTCGACACCGCGATCGGCACATCCCAGTGCGACTTGCTCGAGAGCGGGAACTCGGCGAGCTCCTCCGGGGAGTACCAGTCGCCCGGCGCGTCCGTGGCGGAGTCGTCCGGCAGCAGGGCTCCGGGCATGTCGGCCCAGCGGAAGTGCTGGAACGTGCGGATCGCGTCTTCGTCGATCGGGAGCTTCGAGTACACGGCCATGCCGTACTGACCGGGGAAGAGCCCGAACCCCCAGGCGTCGTCACCGCCGTCGACCGTGCCGTTATCGTTCAGGTCGAAGCCGCTGGGCACGCCGGTGTTCACCGGCGCGGTGTACCGGTACGGATACTCGACGGCCTCGGCATCCCCGTGCGGCACCGCGAGGTAGTTGTCATGGAAGAGGCGCAGCGCCTCGCCATCGGCGTCGTAGTCGAACTCGTTGATGAGCAGCACGTCGGGGTTCGCCCGCTGGATGATCTCGGCGACGGCATCCGCCTGCGCGTTTCCCGGCGCGGACAGATCGCTGACGAGCGCACCCTCGGTGCCGCGGTTCAGCGAGGCGTTGAACGTGGCGAATCGCACGTCTCCCACGCTAGCGGCGGAGGGCGCCGGCGACGAGGGCTGGTCGGCCAGCGCCGGAGCGGCTGTGGCCGTCGTGGCGGCGGTGAGGAGCAGTGCGGCGGCGATCCCGGCGATGCGGGCGCGGCGATGCGTTCTGATCATGGAGGCACTGTAGCCCCGGGAGGTGACGCCAGGGTGAACGATGCGCAATCCGTCGGATGCGCGATGGGTCGATGCATCCGGGGTTGCGAACCCCGACACGCCCGGGTATCGTCATGGAGTCCTATCCGCCGTGTCTGGAAGTCAATTGATCTGATCCGTCGCCTCCGCGCTCCTCTTTCCGCGCGCTGACCCCGACGATCGCCGACTCCACGGCCGCCCTTCGACACGCTCAGAGACCCATTCGGTCCGAGCGCCCTCGTGGCCCCGCCGCAGGCCCGGTGTCAGTGCACCCCACGCACTCGACAGGAGACACCATGTCAACCCCCACCCTTCACGCCCCCGTCACGCTCGACCGTCTCACCTTC
>NZ_JADIJR010000003.1 GCF_017355365.1 Microbacterium sp. SD291
AGGTCCCGGCACCGCGCCGAGCGGCCGTCCCAGCGCGGCGGCATGTCCGGCCGTGTTCAGCGATCCGCTGCGCCACCCGGCCTCGACGACCACCGTGGCGTCGCTGAGGGCCGCGATCAGGCGGTTCCGGGACAGAAAGCGCCACTTCGTCGGAGCCGCACCGCACGGCACCTCGCTGACCACCGCGCCGCGCTCCGCGATGCGGCGGAGAAGCTGCTGGTGTCCCTGCGGATAGGCGCGATCCACACCGCCGGCGAGGAACGCGATCGTCGCGCCGTCGACGCCGAGGGCGGCCCTGTGGGCGGCACCGTCGATGCCGTACGCACCGCCGGACACGATCACGGCTCCGGCAGCGGCGAGATCACCCGCGAACTCGGCGGCGAGTAGTTCGCCGTACCCGCTCGCGGCACGCGCGCCCACGATCGCCACACGCGGCTCGACCGTGAGCAGGCCGACGTCGCCGCGCACCCAGAGCACGACGGGCGCGTGTGCGCGCAGATCGTCCAGAGCGCCGGGCCAGGCGCGATCACCCGGCATCAGCAGACGCGCGCCGACGTCCCCCGCACCGCGCACCGCCTCGAGCACCGCACGCGGCGACGCGCGCGGACGCCATCGAGCGAGCGCCTCTGAGAGCGCGCGGACGCCTGGTCCGGGAGGAGCGAGACGCGGATCGTCTCCGAGCGCCGTGCGCAGGGCGTCGGCGGCGCCCAGCTCTCCGATGAGCGCTCCCGCGACGCCGTCTCCCGGTTCCGCGAGGACGCACCAGGCCACACGGGCGATCGTCTCCTCGACATCGTCGCCGCCATGGAGCCGCCGCGCGGCGTCCGTCAGCTCGCGATCCGCCAGCAGCGCTTCCATCATGAGGTCATCCCCTTCTTCAGGTAGAGGGCGCGGCCGATCTCGTCCCGTCCTGGACGCTCGATGCCGGCCAGATCAGCCATGGTCCAGGCGAGTCGCAGCACCCGGTCGTATCCGCGCAGCGTGAGTGCGCCGCGTTCCAGAGCTCGATCGAGCGGAGCCCGCGCGTCGCTGCCGAGGCGGAGTTCGCCCTGCCGGAGCCAGGTCCCTGGCACGTCGCCGTTCCGCCGCCAGGGGGTGCCCGTCCAGCGTTCGGCGGCGCGCTGTCTCGCCGTCTGCACCTGCCGGCGTGCCACGGCCGTCGTGACCTCCGCCCTGCCACCGCCGGTCGCCCGTGACGCCGCGACCCTCGCCACCTGCAGCTCGATGTCGATCCGATCGCGCAGCGGTCCGGAGAGCCTGGTGGCATAGCGGCGGATCGCCAGCGACGGGCACACGCACTCGGCACCTCTGACGCCGTAATTGCCGCAGGGGCACGGGTTCATCGCGAGCACGAGCTGGAACCGAGCGGGGAACCTCGCGGTGAATCCGGACCGGTTCACCTCGATCGAGCCCGACTCGAGCGGCTGGCGCAGCGCGTCGAGCGCGACCCTGGAGAACTCCGCCGCCTCGTCGAGGAACAGCACCCCGCGGTGCGCCCGCACGATCGATCCAGGGCGCGCCACGCGTGACCCGCCGCCGACGAGAGCCGCCACGGAGGCGCTATGGTGGGGAGCCTCCAGCGGCGGCGTCGTGTCGAGTCGCGCCACCGGCTCGCCTGTGAGCGAGCGGATCGAGGCGACTTCGAGCGCCTCATCCTCTGCGAGCGGCGGCAGCACCCCCGGCAGGCGGCGGGCGAGCATCGTCTTTCCCGCGCCCGGCGGTCCGCTGAGCAGCATGTGGTGTCCGCCAGCCGCCGCCACGATGAGCGCGGCGACAGCATCCTCCTGCCCGACGACATCCGCGAGATCCAGAAGGTCCGCCGGATCCGAGCCCTGCACGGCCGAGCCGACAGGATCGATGTCGGGCACCTCCACCTCGGCTCCGTGCCACGCGGCGACCTGGGCGAGGCTGGACGCGGCGCGGACCTCGATCCCTGGCACCAGGCGCGCCTCGGCTTCGTTGGCGTGCGGGACGATCACGGTGCCGAAGCCGGCGCGCGCGGCCGCGAACACCGAGGGCAGCACGCCGGGAACCGGGCGGACCCTGCCGTCGAGACCCAGCTCGCCGATGTGCACGGTGTCCGCGATCGACGCGACGTGAAGAGCTCCCCCGGCGGCGAGCGTCGCGACCGCGATGCCGAGGTCGAAACCCGAACCCTGCTTCGGCAGGCTCGCAGGCGACAGGTTCACCGTGAGCCGGCGGCGGGGCAGGTCGAGCCCGGCATTCTTGCACGCGTTGTGGACCCGCTGCACGGCCTCGCCCAGCGACTTGTCCGGAAGCCCGATGATCTTGAACTCCGGCGTCTGGTTCGAGAGATCCGCTTCGACCTCGACGAGGTGGCCGTCCACGCCCGTGAGGGCGACAGCCCAGGTCCGCGCCGTCCTCATGTCAGGTCCACGAGGTGCTCGAGCGAGCCGATGGCCGGATCGGCGCCGATGATCCCGATCGCCTCGAGCCTGAGCGAGCGGCCTCTCGCGATCTCGGGATGAGCGGCGATCCAGGCCTGGGCGATCTGCCACAGCCGGCGTCTCTTGCGGGCGTCGACCGCCTCGAACGGGTGCCCGAACGCGGCGGAACGCCGAGTCTTCACCTCGACGACGCAGAGCGATGCTCCGCTCAGCGCGACGATGTCGATCTCACCCTGAGCGCACCGCCAGTTGCGGTCGATGATGTCGTAGCCCCGCGCGGTCAGGTGACCGACGGCACGGTCCTCACCCGCTCTGCCGAGGATGTCTTTCGCTGCCATGACGACAGACTGCCGCCAGGTGCGGACGGCGAGTCGCCGGCGCGGAGCCCCGGAACGGGGGTTCTGCACAAGTCGCCGAGCACGGCGCTCTGTGCAGTGTCAGTCGCAGTCGACCGCCGTCACTCTCCGTCGAGCGAGAGCTCCTGCGGGATCTCGAACTCGCGACGCTGCAGCTCCTCGACGTTGACGTCCTTGAACGTCAGCACGCGCACCGCCTTGACGAAGCGATCGGCGCGGTAGATGTCCCACACCCAGACGTCGCTCATCGAGATCTCGAAGTAGAAGTCGTGCTCGGTGTCGCGACGCACCACGTTGACCTCGTTGGCGAGGTAGAACCGGCGCTCGGTCTCGACGACGTACTGGAACTGCGCGACGACGTCTCGGTACTCCCGGAAAAGCGCCAGCTCGAGCTCGCGGTCGTAATCGTCGAAGGCTTCCTCATCCATGATGAGTCCATCCTAGGGTCGACGGCGGGTCGATGCCGCACCGTGCACGGGATCAGAACAGCGTGGGCGCGTCCGTGATGGCCCACGATGCCCGATGATACGGCGAGAGGCCCAGCATCCTGATGGCGTCGCGATGCTCGGTGCTCGCGTACCCCTTGTTCCGATCCCACTGGTACGACGGATGCCCCTCGTGCAGCGCGGTCATGTGCGAGTCGCGTGCGACCTTGGCGATGACGGATGCCGCCGACACCGATGCGCAGTCGCGGTCGGCCTTGATCACCGGCCGCACACGCAGCGGCACCGGGTGCACCGCCGAGACGTAGTCGTGATTCCCGTCGAGCAGGACGAGTGCCGTCTCGAGCGCAGCGCCCTGATCGACCACGCTCTGCACCGCGCGCGACGCGGCGAGCCCGAGCGCTCGCATGATGCCGACCTCGTCGATCTCCGCAGCACTGGCCCAGCCGACCGCCGAGGCCTGCACCCAGGCGGCAGCGCGCGCAGCGACGTCGGGGCGACGCTTCTCGGTGACCAGCTTCGAGTCACGGAGCCCCTCGGGCACGCGGCGTCGCGCGCCCGCGGCATCCATCACGGCGGCCCCGACCGCGACGGGTCCTGCCAGCGCGCCCCTGCCCACCTCGTCGAGCGAGATGATCAGCTCGCATTCGCCCAGGAGCCTGCGCTCCAGGGTGAGCTTGGGTGCGACGACCGTCATTCCGGGCCCGGGACGCCGTTGAAGCTGTCGTGATGGCCGTCGATGGTTCCCATGCGGTCCAGCGGCCAGGTCGTGAAGAAAGCCTTGCCGACGACGTTGTCGAGCGGCACGAATCCGCCGCTCGGGAGATCCTGATGCGCCCGCGAGTCCCGCGAGCGGTCGCGATTGTCTCCGAGCAGCCAGAGCGAGTCCGCAGGGACGACGATGTCGAAAGGCTCGTTCGAGGCGGCCGTGTCGCCGTCGGGCAGGTTCAGGTACGACAGCTCGTCGATCGGCGCGTCGTTGATCGTGATCTGCCCGAGCGCGTTGCAGCAGACGACGTGGTCTCCGGGGAGGCCGATCAGGCGCTTCACCAGGTGGTCCTGGGAATCGGTGGCGGAGATGCCGACGAGGTTCAGCACCCAGTCGACCGCCTGGACGAGCGGCGGTCCGTCCGGCGGGTTCACCTGCCCGTCGAGCCATCCGCCCGGATCCTTGAACACGACGACGTCACCGCGCGCGTACTCGGTCCAGCGCGGGGTGAGCTCGTCGACCAGGATGCGATCGTTCACGAGCAGCGTGCGCTCCATGGACGCGGACGGGATGTAGAACGAGCGGACGACGAACGTCTTCACGACGAAGGAGACCAGCGCCGCGATCACCACGATGATCAGGATGTCCCGCAGGAACACCATCAGACCCCGGCGGCGTCTGGCCGCACGGCGTGGCGTGGGCGCGGGGTGAGTCGTCATCGGGAATCCTTCGCAGTCTCGCACCGCTCAGAGACGGCATCATCTAGGGTCGCACACCCGGAACAGAACACAGCACCCCGGAACATCGTGTCCCGGGGTGCTGTGGAGAAACTGCGCGTCAGTGGTTGTCGCGCTTCTCCTTGATCTTCGCCTTCTTGCCGCGGAGGTTGCGGAGGTAGTAGAGCTTCGCGCGGCGCACGTCACCACGGGTGACGACCTCGATGTGGTCGATCACCGGGGAGTGCACGGGGAAGGTGCGCTCGACACCGACCTGGAAGCTGATCTTGCGGACCGTGAAGGTCTCGCGCACGCCGTCGCCCTGACGGCCGATGACGACACCCTTGAAGATCTGGATGCGGGAGCGGGTGCCCTCGGTGATGTTCACGTGCACGTTGACCGTGTCACCGGGGCCGAAGGCGGGGATGTCGGAACGGAGCGAAGCCGCATCGACGGCGTCGAGGATCTGCATGATCGTCTCTCTCTGCACCCGCCACAGGTCGGATACATGATTCTGGAAGGAACAAGAATGGATTCGTGCTCTACGGCGCTAACGCGTCCGCGGGCTCCCCTGAGGCAGAGCCGGTGACGGCACAAGGATTCATTCTGCCATGGATGCGCCGTGCCGCCAAACGCGCCGTTCCCGCTCAGCCGCGGGCGTCGTTCTCCCTGATCACGATCACCTCGTGCGCGCGGGTGGGCGGAACGTTGTCATCGGCGGCGGGGACGGTCGACCAGGAGATCGTCTCCCGCAGGCGCGCTCCGCTCCCCTTCGCCTCGTTCCAGAGCTGCCACAGCTGCAGCCAGATGAGCGCGATGCCCGCGAGGATGGCGCCGGTGAGCAGCCAGCCGAAGGCGCCGTCGATGAAGAATCCGACGGCGATCGTCAGCGCGTGCCACAGCGTGAAGCCGCCGACATCCCACCACGAGACGGCGCGCTCCGCCCTGACGGACGGGCGGGACCGCGTGAGCAGCGTGAGCAGCAGCTGACCGGCGAAGACCGACGGCACCGCCATGAGCAGCACCCAGACGATCGACCAGCCGCCCTGGAAGACGCCCCAGCCGATGAGGAGCCAGAGCGGCAGCACGAAGGCCGCCGGAACCAGCCAGCGGAAGAATGCCTGTCGCAACCACATGCTCCGATCGTACGTCGGGCTGACCGGGTCCGCCCCGGTGTTCGCTGTGAGCGCGCGGACTCCGCGGCCCGCCGCATCGGGGAGAATGGATGCCGACGAGAGGACAACCGATGATCGAACTGCGCACCCCTGCCGAGATCGACGAGATGCGCGCCGCAGGCCGCTTCGTCGCCGAGACGCTGGCGACCCTGCGCGACGAGACGAAGGTCGGCACCAACCTGCTCGCCATCGACCGCCGCGCCCACGACCTGATCCGCAAGGCGGGTGCCGAGTCCTGCTACATCGACTACCACCCGTCGTTCGGTGCGAGCCCCTTCGGCAAGGTCATCTGCACGTCGGTGAACGACGCCGTGCTGCACGGCCTGCCGTTCGACTACGTGCTGCGTGACGGCGACCTGGTCTCGCTCGACTTCGCCGTCTCCGTGGACGGCTGGGTGGCCGACTCGGCCGTCTCGTTCGTCGTCGGCACCCCCCGCGACGAGGACCTCCGGCTCATCGACACCACCGAGCGCGCTCTCGAGGCCGCGATCGCGGCCTCCGTCGTGGGCAACCGCATCGGCGACATCTCCGCGGCGATCGCCGAGATCTCGCACGGCGAGGGATACTCGATCAACACCGACTTCGGCGGGCACGGCGTAGGACGCATCATGCACGGCGATCCGCACGTCCCGAACGACGGCCGCGCCGGACGCGGGTTCCCGCTGCGCGCCGGCCTCGTGTTCGCGCTCGAGCCGTGGCTGCTCGCGACGACCGACGAGCTCGTCACGGATCCGGACGGCTGGACGCTGCGCAGCGTCGACGGCTCCCGCGGTGCCCACTCGGAGCACACCGTCGCAGTCACTGACGAAGGGCCGATCATCCTCACCGACCGCTCGTTCCTCGGCGTCGACTGAGCCGCCCCGCTACGGCGAGGGGCTCGCACGCTCCCACGAGGCGACAGGTCCTTCGACGACCCGGAAGAGCGGATGCGGTTCCGGCACCGTGACCTGCGTCCACAGGGCGAGCCGCTCGGGATCCCGTGTCCTGAGCTTGCCCGAGAGATGCGACCACTCCAGCGCCAGCTGTCCGGTCGTCACGGCGATGTCACCTGAGCCCGTCGCATCCGGGTGGTCGACCCTCGCCCGGTCGAACCGGTACCCGCGGGCATCGGCCTCTGTCGCGATCGCACTCAGGTAGGCGCCTACCACCCTCAGCGGCTCGGGTGCGGCCCGGAAGCGCTCGAGCTGAGGGTGGTTCAGGTAGCCGCGGGTCCGGCCGGCCAGCACCGCCTGGGCGAGCAGCGTCTCGCGCCAGCACGCCACGAGCCCCTGACGGTCGAGGTACGCGGGATGCAGCGACCAGATCCTCATGCGCGCCGATACAGGAAGACGTCGGTGACCTGGGGCAGCTCGAATTCGGCGCGCCCCCGCGTGGCCGGATCCTCGTCGAGCACCCGCTCGACGGCTGCCGTCATCTCGGATCGGGTGCGGTCGTCGGCGACGATGAAGCTGCTGACGGTCCACCAGCGGCTGAGGTAGTCGGTCCTGGTGATGCTCTCGCGCCAGCAGAGCTCCTCCCGGCGCACGAGCTGGAACCCGGGAAGCTCCTCGGCCGCGGAGTCAGTGGTCGCATCCAGGTCGGCGACCGCCGGATGCGCGATGCGATGTGCCGCGCGATCCCAGGCGCAGTCCGGATCCGAGTGATTCCAGATCAGGCCGAGCGTGCCGCCCGGCAGGAGCACCCTGGAGATCTCAGCGCACGCGGACTCGCGATCGAACCAGTGGAACGCCTGCGCGACGGAGACGACGTCGACCGAGGAGTCCTCGACGGGGATGCGCTCCGCGCTGCCTTCGAGCGCGACCGCATCGGGGAGCTTCGTCCTGAGCACGTCGAGCATCGCGACCGACGGCTCGACCGCGATCACCCGATCGGCGCGAGCCGTGAGCAGCTCGGTGAACTTGCCGGTGCCCGCACCGAGGTCTAGCGCGGTCCTGACGCGAACGGGGACGATGTGCTCGGCCGCCTCAGCGGGAAAACCCGGACGGTAGCGGTCGTAGTCCGCGCCGATCCGCTCGAACGACTTCGCCAGCACCTCATCGACCATTCTTCGACGCTACCAGCGGACGCGGCGCCCTCCGGGCTCAGCCCTCTGCGTCGTCCGCGGGGAGCAGATCCGGGCGGCGGCTGCGCGTGCGCTCGAACTGCTGCTCTCTGCGCCAGGCAGCGATGACGGCGTGGTTGCCGCTGAGCAGCACGTCGGGAACCTGCCTGTCCCGCCACACCGACGGCTTCGTGTACGAGGGGTATTCGAGAAGGCCGTCCTCGTGCGACTCCTCGACCAGGCTCTCGGGGTTGCCGACCACACCGGGGATCAGACGCCCGATGGCCTCGATCATGGCCATCGTGGCCACCTCTCCCCCGTTCAGCACGTAGTCCCCGAGGCTGATCAGCCGCACCTGCCCGAGCGACGCCGCGTACTCGAACACGCGCTCGTCGATGCCCTCGTACCGCCCGCAGCCGAAGATCAGGTGCTCGAGACCTGCGAGCTCCCTGGCGGTCTTCTGGGTGAACAGCTCTCCTGCCGGCGACGGGAAGATGATCGTGGGCCGATCGGATGCCGCCGCGAGCTCGTCGATCGCGAGACCCCACGGCTCCGGCTTCATCACCATTCCGGCGCCCCCGCCGTATGGAGTGTCGTCCACGGTGCGGTGACGGTCGTGCGTCCAGCCGCGCAGGTCGTGCGCTGCGAGCTCGAGAATGCCGGCGTCCTGCGCCTTGCCGAGCAGCGACAGCTTCAGCCCGTCGAAGTAGGACGGGAATATGGAGACGACGTCGATGCGCACGGAGGAACCGTATCAGCGGTCACTCGGCCGCGTCGGCGTCCGAGGATTCGCCGGTCTCGTCGTCCGCAGCGTCGTTCGCGGCATCCGGAAGCTCTTCGAACAGGCCGGGCGGCGGGGTCACGATCACGCGACCGGCGGCGACATCGACCGTGGGGACGATCGCCTTCACGAACGGGACCATGACCTCGCGGTCTCCCGCCTTGACGATGAGCAGATCCTGCGCCGGGAAGTGCTCCACGCGCATGACCCTGCCGAGGACGACGTCGTCACGAACGACGTCGAGCCCGACCAGCTGGTGGTCGAACCACGCATCATCCTCGACCTCTTCGACATCCTGGTCGATCCAGAGGATCGCGCGCACGAGGCTATCGGCCCCGGAGCGATCGTCGACATCGTCGAAGAAGACGACGGGATTGCCGTTCATCACGCGGTACTCGCGCACGGTGACGGTCTTTCCGTGCCACGGCGATGCCTCGGGCACCTGCAGCGTGAACTCGGCCCCGGTCACGAAGCGCCGCTCCGGGTTGTCGGTGTACAGCTCCAGCTTGAGGCCGCCCTTGAGGCCGTGCGCCTTGACGAGACGGCCTACGCGCAGCTGGTTCTTGCCCTGGTTCCGGTCCTGCGGGACCACGTCAGTCGTCCGCGACATCGACGCGGACGCGACGCCCATCCGCCAGAGCGGAGATGAGAGTGCGCAGTGCCTTCGCGGTGCGTCCGCCGCGCCCGATCACGCGTCCACGGTCATCGGGGTGCACGCGCACCTCGAGGAGATCGCCGCGAGGCGATGTGGAGGCGTTGATGCGGACATCCTCGGGGTGATCGACGATCCCCTTGACGATGTGTTCGAGCGCGGCGGCGAGCACGGCGGATTACTCTGCGTCGGTGGCGGAAGCCTCAGCGGCCTCCGCGTCGGCGGCAGGAGCCTCAGCCGGAGCTTCGGCCTTCTTCTCCGCCTTCGGCTTGACGACGGACTTCTTGGCGGCGTCGATTTCGAACGGCGCCTTGGGCTCGGCGACCTTGAGGGTGGACTTCGCGTCCTTGTCGCCCTTGAACTTGCCCCAGTCGCCCGTGATCTTCAGCAGGGCGGTGACCTGCTCGGTCGGCTGAGCGCCGACGGAGAGCCAGTACTGGGCACGCTCGGAGTCGACCTCGATGAACGAGGGCTCCTCGGTGGGGTGGTACTTGCCGATCTCCTCGATCACTCGACCATCGCGCTTGGTGCGCGAGTCGGCGACGACGATGCGGTAGTACGGCGCGCGGATCTTGCCCAGGCGCTTGAGACGAATCTTGACAGCCACGATTCTCCTGAATTGTGTGGAAGGAAACGAACCGATCGCCTGGAGAGTGGGGTGCACACCCGGCGGAAGCTCTGAAAGGGAGGACAAGTGCTGGATAGAGGGTCGAGCACGTCGTCCGACCTTCTATTCTGCCAGATGCCTGCGCCAGGCGCGAAACGAGACGACACAGCGTTGCCGTGTCGCGTGCGCCGCGTGCCAGACTGTGCGGGTGAAACTCGATTTCGCCCACTCGGACCGCTCCACCGTCGGCCTGGAATGGGAGATCATGCTCGCGGATCCCGCGAGCGGTGATCTGGTCGGGCGCGCACCCGAGCTGCTCTCCGCGCTCGAGGCGGAGAGCGCCCACGAGCGGCATACCGTGACCGGCGAGCTGCTCACCAACACGATCGAGGTGACCAGCGGCGTCGGGTCTTCCGTGGCGCAGGCGGTCGACGACATCGCCATGGCCATCTCCGCCGTGCGCTCGGCCACGGATCCTGCCGGCATCGAGCTGCTCTCGGCCGGCAGTCACCCGTTCGCCCAGTGGTTCGACCAGCAGGTGACGGACAAGACGCGCTATCACACGCTCATCGAGCGCACCCAGTGGTGGGGGCGCAACATGATGATCTGGGGCATCCACGTCCACATCGGCGTCGAGGACCATCGCAAGGTCTTCCCCATCATCAACGCACTCGCCGGGTTCCTGCCGCATCTGCAGGCGCTCGCTGCGTCGAGTCCGTACTGGGCCGGCGAGCGGACCGGATACGCATCGAATCGCGCACTCGTGTTCCAGCAGCTGCCGACGGCCGGACTCCCCTGGCCGCTGCACGACTGGTCGCAGTTCGAGTCGTATCTCGACGACATGGTGCGCACCGGCGTGATGGCCGACGCGTCGGAGGTCCGCTGGGACATCCGGCCGGCTCCGCGCTGGGGGACGATCGAGGTCCGCGCCTGCGACGGCATGTCGACGCTCCCGGAGCTGGCGTCCGTCGCGGCGCTCGTGCAGGTGCTGGTGGAGCACTTCTCCCGCCTTCTCGACGAGGGGCGCTCGCTGCCGGAGATGCCCGCCTGGTTCCACCGCGAGAACAAGTGGCGCGCCGCGCGATACGGCCTCGATGCACGGGTGATCGTGGATGCCGCCGGCACGCAGCGCCCTGTACGCGACCACCTCGCCGAGACTCTGGAGCTGCTCGCACCCGTGGCCGCCGATCTCGGCTGCGGGCGCGAGTTCAGCGGCGTCGGCACGATCCTCGCCGACGGCGCCAGTTACGCCAGGCAGCTCGCGGTGGCGGATGCCGAAGGCGGCGAACTGACCGCGGTCGTGCAGCATCTCATCCGCGAGTTCCGCTCCGGGCCCGAGTCGTCCATCCCGCAGGGCTGTTCTCAGTCCTCCACGAGCTGACGGGCCAGTCCCTCGTCGAGCACGACATCGGTGATCAGGTCTGCGGAGATAGCGGCGCGCAGGCTCGCGAGCTTCGGGATGCCCGACACCACGCACACTCGTCGAGGAACTCGCCGTAGGCGATCGAGGCCGGGGCCGGTCGCTCGCGCGTTGACCCTGATGTCCCGCCAGGATCCGTCCGCACGGAAGAAGACGGTCGCAACGTCCCCGATCGCGTGGTCCTCGCGGAGGCTCCGGTAGTCCTCGCGTCCGAGGTAGCCGCCGACGTAGACGCGGCTGGGCACTTCGGCCGCCGGTGAGCCGAGGCTGAACACGGCGATGTCCAGCTTCGACTGCAGGTCGAGCACCCGGAGGGTGCTCCGCTCCCGCCACATCGCCTCTCTCGTGGAGGGGTCGTCGAAGAACGCCGGAACCGGGAACTGCTGCACCTGCGCGCCGAACGCGCTGCCGAAGCGCTGCAGGATGTCGCTGGAATACTCCACGCCGCTGGTCTGGGTGTTGCCTGCGCCGTTGAGCTGCACGAATGTCGTGTTGTGCGTCTCCTTCTGCGTGAGGCCGCGACTGACCGCGCTGATCGTCGACCCCCACGCGACGCCGATGACCATGTTCGAGTCGACGAACTGGGACAGCAGGCGGCCTGCCGTGAGCGCGACGCGCTCGAGACGCTCGACCTCGCTGACGATCTCCGGGATCGGGACGACGTGGGCGACGAGGTGGTGGCGGTCGCGGATTCGCTGCTCGAGCATGCCCAGCCGCTCGAGCGGCGAATTGATCCGGATGTCCACCAGCCCGCTCTCCCGCGCGAAGCTCAAGAGTCGCGACACCGACGACCGGGAGGTCCCGAGCTCCTGCGCGATCACCTCCATCGTCTTGTCCTGCATGTAGTAGAGCTGCGCCGCGGTGAGCGCGGCGACCAGCTTCGAGTCCCGTGATCTCGCATCCGCCTGGGTCATGACATCCTCCTCGACCCCGATCCTTGCACATATGTGCAACCGCCTTGCGCGCCACGGTCGTCGGGTCGATGCTGGGGGCAAGCAAAGAAGAGAGGTCGAGGATGATCGAGTCGACACACTCCTCGCCGGAGCGCGCTGAGGTCCGCGCGGTCCGCGAATCCGGACGTACGAGCGTCCTAGTCATCGGTGCCGGTATCAACGGCATCTCGACGTTCCGCGATCTGGCACTCCAGGGCGTGGACGTCGTTCTCGTCGAGCGCGGCGACTTCGCCTCCGGCGCGTCGTCCGCGTCGAGCCACATGATCCACGGCGGCATCCGCTATCTGGAGAACGGCGAGTTCCGCCTCGTGCGGGAGTCGGTCGAGGAGCGCAACGGTCTTCTCAAGATCGCCCCGCACTACGTCAAGCCGCTGCAGACGACGATCCCGATCTACTCGACGTTCTCGGGCATCCTCGCCGCCCCGCTCCGCTTCCTGACGCACCGCAGCGGAAAGCCGCAGGAGCGCGGCGCCTTCCTCATCAAGGTCGGCCTGATGATCTACGACACGTTCTCGCGTGACGGCGGAGTGGTTCCGCGGCACCGCTTCCTCGGCCGGAAGCGCTCCCTCGCCGAGCTGCCTGCGCTGGACCCCGACATCAAGTACACCGCGACGTACTACGACGCCTCGATGCACGACCCGGAGCGACTCGCGCTCGACGTCCTCCAGGACGGTCGCGCGGCGCACCCGGGGGCGGTCGCACTCAACTACGTCGAGGCCGTCGGACGCGACGGCGGCAGGGTCCTGCTGCGCGACCGCGAGAGCGGCACCGAGTTCGCAGTCACCGCGGATGTCGTGGTCAACGCATCCGGTCCGTGGACCGACATCACCAACGACGCGCTCGGGGCGGAGACGCGCTTCATGGGCGGCACGAAGGGCTCGCACATCGTCCTCGATCACCCCGAGCTCCTCGAGGCGACGCGGGGCCGCGAGATCTTCTTCGAGCACTCCGACGGCCGCATCGTGCTGATCTACCCGCTCAAGGGTCGCGTCCTGGTCGGCACCACCGACATCGACGCCGACCCGCGCGAGGTCCCGGTCTGCACCGAGGAGGAGATCGACTACTTCTTCGAGCTCATCCATCACGTGTTCCCGCAGATCCCCGTGTCGCGCGAGCAGATCGTCTACAACTTCTCCGGCATCCGCCCGTTGCCGCGCCACGAGGACACCGCCCCCGGGTTCGTCTCCCGCGACTACCGCATCGAGGTCGACGAGAAGGGCGCCGTCCCGCTGGTCAGCCTCGTCGGAGGCAAGTGGACGACGTTCCGCGCGCTCGGTGAATCCCTCTCAGACGTGGTGCTGGGTCTCATCGGACGCACCCGCACCGTGTCGACGGCCGGCCGCGCGATCGGCGGCGGCCGCGACTTCCCCCGCACGGAGAAGGCGCGCCGCATCTGGATCCAGGAGAACCTCGCCGGCGCCGGCGACCGCGCCGAGCATCTGCTCGCGCGGTACGGCACCCGCGCAGCGCAGGTCTGGGACTTCGTCGAGCAGGGGGCGGATGCTCCGCTCGCAAGCGGCGACCTGTCCTCCCGGGAGCTCGAGTGGATGGTGCAGAACGAACTCGTCACGCGCCTCGAAGACGTCATCCTGCGCCGCACCAGCCTCGCCTTCACCGGTCGGGTGAATTCGGAGGTCCTCGACGAGCTCGCGGACGCCCTGGCCCCGCTGCTGGGCTGGGACCGTGCGCGTCACGACGCGGAGCTGGAGCAGACGCGCGCGCTGCTGAACGAAAGGCATGGACTTCACATCTCGTCCCGCACCCGCGGCTGACGAGGTTCCGACCGTCGCCCTCCTCGCGGCGTATCTCCCAAGGAAGTGACAGGGCAGAGGGGCCCTGACACGCAAGAAAGGTCAATGAAGACATGACTGACGTCAATCTCGGTCTCTACTTCCTCTCCGAACTCGTGGGCACCGCGATGCTCATCCTGCTCGGCTGCGGCGTAGTGGCCAACGTCGCCCTCGCCAAGAACAAGGGATACGGCGGCGGCTTCCTGCTGGTCAACTGGGGATGGGGCCTCGCGGTCTTCGCCGGTGTGCTCGTCTCCGCCTACTCCGGCGCTATCCTGAACCCCGCCGTCGGCATGGGTCTGCTGGTCGCCGGCAAGATCGATTTCACGATGTTCCTCGTCGCCACCGGCGCTGAGCTGCTCGGTGCGATCATCGGTGCGATCCTGACGTGGGCGGCGTACCGCCAGCACTTCGACGCCGAGGAGGACCCGGCGAACAAGCTCGGCGTGTTCTCCACCGGACCGGCGATCCGCTCCTACGGCCACAACCTCATCACCGAGATCATCGGCACGTTCGTCCTCGTCTTCGTGATCTTCGCGTTCGCGGACTACGGCGACATCGAGATCGGCACGCCCGGTGGCCTCGGCCCGCTCTCGGCTCTCCCCGTCGCCCTGCTCGTCGTCGCGATCGGCGCCTCGCTCGGTGGCCCCACCGGCTACGCGATCAACCCCGCCCGTGACCTGGGCCCGCGTATCGCCCACGCGATCCTGCCCATCAAGGGCAAGGGCTCGAGCGACTGGTCGTACTCGTGGGTGCCGGTCGTCGGCCCCCTCATCGGCGGTGCACTCGCCGCTCTCGCAGCACCCGTCCTGCTGAACCTCGCCTGACTCTCCCGTCAACCGCATCCTGAACTCAAAGGAGAAAACCAATGGCTGACTACATCATCGCCATCGATCAGGGAACGACCTCCAGCCGCGCGATCATCTTCGACAAGAAGGGCAGCATCGTCGAGACCGGTCAGAAGGAGCACGAGCAGATCCTGCCGCAGGCCGGCTGGGTCGAGCACGACCCTGCCGAGATCTGGCGCAACGTCCAGGAGGTCATCGGGCTGGCGCTGAGCCGCGCCGACCTGACCCGTCACGACATCGCCGCGGTCGGAATCACCAACCAGCGCGAGACCGCCGTGGTCTGGGACAAGACCACCGGTGAGCCGGTCTACAACGCGATCGTCTGGCAGGACACCCGCACGCAGCCCATCGTCGACCGCCTCGCGGCCGACGGCGGCGTCGAGCGGTTCAAGCAGGTCGTCGGCCTTCCGCTCGCGACCTACTTCTCCGGCACCAAGATCGCCTGGATCCTCGAGAACGTCGAGGGTGCTCGCGAGAAGGCGGAGGCAGGAAACCTGCTGTTCGGGACGACCGACTGCTGGGTGCTGTGGAACCTGACCGGCGGCGTCGACGGCGGCGTGCACGCGACCGACGTCACCAACGCCTCCCGCACGATGTTCATGGATCTCGAGACGCTCGAATGGCGCGACGACATCCTCGAGGCGTTCGGCGTGCCGCGCTCGATGATGCCGGAGATCCGGTCGTCCTCCGAGGTCTACGGCGCGGCGGAGGACTCCTCGCTGCTGCGTGAGACGCCGATCGCCGGAATCCTCGGCGACCAGCAGGCGGCGACCTTCGGCCAGGCCGCGTTCAACACCGGTGAGAGCAAGAACACCTACGGCACCGGCTGCTTCCTGATCTTCAACACGGGCGAGGAGATCGTCCACTCGAAGAACGGGCTGCTCACCACCGTCGGGTACAAGCTCGGCGACGGTCCGACCCACTACGCGCTCGAGGGCTCGATCGCCGTCACCGGATCGCTGATCCAGTGGCTGCGTGACCAGCTGGGGATCATCGGCTCGGCGCCTGAGGTCGAAGAGCTCGCGAAGCAGGTCGACGACAACGGCGGCGTGTACATCGTGCCGGCGTTCTCTGGGCTGTTCGCTCCGTACTGGCGCCCGGACGCCCGCGGCGCGATCGTCGGGCTCACCCGCTACGCGAACAAGAACCACATCGCTCGCGCGGCACTCGAGGCCGTCGCCTACCAGACCCGCGACGTGCTGGACGCCGTCAACGCGGACGCCGGTGTCGACCTCACGGAACTCAAGGTCGACGGCGGGATGGTCGCCAACGACGCGCTGATGCAGTTCCAGGCGGATATCCTCGGCGTGCCGGTGGTGCGCCCGGTCGTCGCGGAGACCACGGCTCTGGGCGCGGCGTACGCCGCAGGCCTGGCCGTGGGGTTCTGGAACGGTCTCGACGATCTCGCCGCCAACTGGCAGGAGGACAGGCGCTGGGCGCCGTCGATGGAGGATGCCGAGCGCGACCGTCAGCTGAGGCTGTGGCGCAAGGCCGTCACGAAGTCGATGGACTGGGTCGACGACGACGTGAAGTGATCGCACATCGCTGAGAGGCGGGTCCGGAGGATTCCTCCGGGCCCGCCTCTTTCATGCGCCGGCAGGCAGCGCGACGTCGATCTCGCGGAGGAAGGCGCCCGCGACGCTCCGAGGTGCCTGTGCGTCCCACGCCGCGTATTCCACTCGAACCGGTCCGTCGGCGACCGCGACCGCCGCGACGTCGGCATGCGCTCTCGCGACCACCCCGGGTGCAAGGAGTGTCACTGCGAGTCCCGCGCTCACGAGCCCGAGGATCAGCTCGGCCGAGTCCGCTTCGAACGCGACGTCCCTGGGGACCCCCGCGGCGGCGAAGGCGGTGTCGCTCTGCGCGCGTCCGGAGGTGCCCGCAGGGAAGTCTGCGAAAACCTCGCCGGCCAGGTCCGCCAGGTCGATGCTCGCACTGAGGGCCAGCGAGTGCGAGCGGGGCACGGCCGCGACGAGTCGCTCCCGCGCAAGGACCCGCAGCGCGACACCTCCCGGCCTGCTCTCCTCCCGCAGCCCGAGCAGAGCCACGTCGAGGTCGCCGCACCTGATCGAGGCGATCAGGGTGTCGCTGTTGCCGACCGTGAGTTCCACGCGCACGACGGGATGCGCGATGCGGAAGCGCGCGATGAGCGCCGGCACGTCGACCGCCGCCACCGTGGGGATCACCCCGAGCCGCAGCGTGCCGATGACCTGCCCTCCCGCTGCCGCGGCGTCCTCCCGCGCGCCGTCCGCGGCCGTCACGGCTGTCCGGGCCTGCCGCACGAACGCCTCCCCTGCCTCCGTGAGCCGGACGCTCCTGCTGGTGCGAGCGAAGAGCCGCTGACCCAGCTCGCGCTCGAGGGCGGCGATCCGGTGGCTCAGTGCGGACTGCGTCACGAAGAGGCGCTCTGCACCGCGGGTGAAGCTCGACGACTCGGCGACCGCGACCACGTATCGCAACTGTTGAAGGTCCATGTATTCATGATCTCCAATCATGGGTGTTGTGACAACTATGCGTTGGACTCATCCCCGCGCAGCGAGGACGCTGGAACCATGAACCGATCGACCACCCTGCTCCTGACCGCCCTCGCGCCGATCGCGTGGGGCACCACCTACCTCGTGACCACTGAGCTCCTGCCGGCCGGGCATCCTCTGCTCGCAGGGCTTCTGCGTTCGCTGCCTGCAGGGATCGTCGCCATCGCCGTCGCCCGCTCGCTGCCCCGCGGATCGTGGTGGTTCAAGTCGCTCGTGCTCGGCATGCTCAACATCGGCGCATTCTTCCCGCTGCTCTTCGTCGCGGCGGAGCGTCTCCCCGGCGGTGCGGCCGCCGCTGTCGCGGGCGTGCAGCCGCTGATGATCCTCGGCCTCGGCACTCTCGTGCTCCGGGACCGGATCCGCCCTCTGACTGCGGCCACAGCAGTGACCGGCGCCGGCGGCGTCGCCCTCGTCGTGCTGGGGCCCTCGGCGCACCTCGACGCGCTCGGCGTCCTCGCGGCGCTCGGCGGCGTCACCGCGACCGCCGCGGGCATGGTCCTGACCAAGCGGTGGGGCCGCCCGTCCGGTGTCGGACCCGTCGCCTACGCCGGATGGCAGTTGACGGCCGGCGGCCTCTTCCTGCTGCCGCTCACGCTCCTGGCCGAGGGCGCACCCCCGTCGATCGACGTCGGCGCCGCGCTCGGCTACCTGTGGCTCGGAACCGTGGGCGGGCTGTTCGCCTACACGCTGTGGTTCCGCGGCATCCAGCAGCTTCCGGTGATCGCACCGGGTCTGCTCGCTCTGCTGTCCCCGGTCGTCGCGACGCTCCTCGGAGCCGCGGTCGCCGGCGAGACCTTCTCTGCCATTCAGGTCGTCGGATTGGCGATCGTGCTCGCCGCGCTCGTCTCAGGTCAGCTCGCCGCGCGCGCGACGAGCGCACCGCTCGCCCCGGAAGAGCAGCGCGCAGCGCTCGCCATCCGACGCTGAGGCGGATCAGCCCTTTCCGAAGAGCTTCTGGATCTCGGCGAGGTCCGCCTCGCTGGGAGCCTTGGCTCCGCCGCCCAGACCGAAGCCGGAGCCCGTCGGGTTCGCCGCAGCCGGCAGTCCCGCGTTCTCGGCCGCACGCTTGGCGGGATTGCCCGACCGCGACCCCCCGGACGACTTGCCCTTCTTGCCGCGCTTCGCCGACGCACCGGTGCGGCCGATTCCCGGCATGGGCCCCATCCCCGGGATGTTCGGGGTTCCACCGCGGGCGACCGTCTTCATCATCTTCGCGGCCTGCTCGAAGCGCTGCACGAGCTGATTGACATCGGTCACCGTCATGCCGGAACCGCGTGCGATGCGCAGGCGGCGTGAGCCGTTGAGAACCTTCGGGTTGCGGCGCTCCCCCGGCGTCATCGAGCGGATGATCGCCTCGGTGCGGTCGATCTCGCGCTCGTCGAAGTCGTCGAGCTGCTGCTTCATCTGCCCCATGCCGGGGAGCATCCCCAGCATCTTCTTCATCGAGCCCATCTTCTTCATCTGCTGAAGCTGGTCGAGGAAGTCCTCGAGCGTGAACTGCTCGGTGGCGAGCTTCTCGGCCATCTTCATGGCCTCTTCCTCATCGAAGGCCTGCTGGGCCTGCTCGATGAGGGTGAGGATGTCACCGAGGTCGAGGATGCGGCTCGCCATGCGGTCGGGGTGGAACGGCTCGAGATCCTCCAGGCGCTCGCCGGTCGAGGCGAAGATGATGGGACGGCCGGTGACGGATGCCACGGACAGTGCCGCGCCGCCTCGGGCGTCGCCGTCGAGCTTCGAGAGGACGACGCCGGTGAAGTCGACGCCCTCCTGGAAGGCCTTGGCCGTGTTCACGGCGTCCTGGCCGATCATCGCATCGATCACGAACAGGACCTCATCGGGGTCCGTCGCCTTGCGGATGTCGGCGGCCTGCTTCATGAGCTCGGCATCGACGCCGAGACGGCCGGCGGTGTCGATGATGACGACGTCGTGCTGGTGGCGGCGGGCGTGCTCGACGCCGTCGCGGGAGACCTTGACCGGGTCGCCGACGCCGTTGCCGGGCTCGGGCGCGTAGACGGTCGCTCCCGCCTGCTCTGCGACCACTTGGAGCTGGTTCACGGCGTTCGGTCGCTGGAGGTCGGCCGCCACGAGCAGCGGGGTGTGCCCCTCGCCCTCGAGCTGCTTGGCGAGCTTGCCGGCGAAGGTCGTCTTGCCGGAGCCCTGGAGACCGGCGAGCATGATGACCGTCGGCGCCGTCTTGGCGAACTGCAGACGCCGCTGCTCGCCGCCGAGGATCTTCACGAGCTCCTCGTTGACGATCTGGACGACCTGCTGCGCAGGGTTCAGCGCCTTGCTGACCTCGTCGCCGAGCGCCCGCTCGCGCACGCTCGCGGTGAACTCCTTGACGACGGAGAGCGCGACGTCGGCGTCGAGCAGCGCCCGACGGATCTCGCGCACCGTGCCGTCGACGTCGGCGGGTGTGAGCTTTCCCTTCGTGCGCAGGTTGCGGAAGGTCTCGGTGAGCCGATCGGAGAGCGTGCCAAAGGTTGCCATGGTGCTTCGATTCTACGCGAGCGGCGCCTCCACGCTCAGCGCCGCCCGGAGTTCCGCTTTCGCGCGCTGGTGGCGGCCACGGACGGTGGATGCCGGGATGCCGAGGAGCTCTGCGGCCTCCGCAAGCGAGAAGCCGTCCCAGTGCACCAGGCGGATCATCTCCGCCAGGTCGGGATCGAGACGTGCGATCGCATCGCGCACTTCGGCGCCGGCATCCGAGGGAGGAGCCGTCGCACTCTCGCGAACCTGCACGCGGATGCGATCTGCCAGAGCCCATCGTCTGCGGCTGCCGCGGGCGTGGTTCATCAGGGTGCCGCGGGCGATGCCGAACAGCCACATCCGTGCTCGCTCAGCGTCGTCGGGGAGCTCGCGCACTCGGCGCCACGCGACGACCATCGTCTCGCCGAGGAGATCGGGGGCGTCGTCCGCGCCGACACGACGCTCGAGATAGGCCAGAAGGTCGGATGCCGAGGACTCGAAAGCGACGACGAGACGGGCGTCATCGTCCTTCCCGCTCATTCGGCCTCGCACTTGACACCGCCGTTCGTGCTGCCGGTCCAGGTGTTGTCGGGGAATCCCGCCTCCAGGAGGTGCTCCCCCATCGCCGCACGGACCGCCCTGTCCACCGCGAATGCGCGCGCGTCGTCGGCATCCGGGCGTCCCGGGGTGACCGCGGCGTCGGTCAGCCATCCGTCTGCACCGATCAGGACGGTCATCCTGTACTCCTCCTCCTGCTCGGCGAGGATGCGCGCCGCCTCGGCGTCCGCCGCGCCGAGATCCAGGTCCCGATCCAGCGCGCCTTCACGCAGCCAGGTGGCGACGGACTCCTGGACAGCACGGATTCCGGCGTCGTCTGGGCTGGGTTCGGCGGGATCGGTCTGGTCCTCGATGATCAGCCGCACCTCGCAGCCCCGACCGCTCGGAAGCGTGAACGCATAGGACCCGTCCGGGTCCTCGAAGCCGGTCGGCCACGACACGAGCCCCGAGGCGACGGCGACTCCGCCACCGCCGATCATCAGCGCGAGTGCGGCCCCGGCCGCGACACCGGCCCTGACCCGCCGCCGCGTCCGTGCCGGTCGCGCCACCTCCGCGGCATCCGCCATCATCGAGCGGATGGCAGGGAGTTCGACGGCTCGAGCGGGCCACGCCGACGCGTTCAGGATCTCGTCCAGCTGTTCAGCGTCCATGAGTGCTTCCCTTCAGAGTGGGTTCACTCAGTACGTGTCCGGCACGGCCCGGTACGTCCGCGGTCACTCCCAGCGAAGATCATCGACGTTTCGGAGCGCCTCGTCGACCATGGCCTCAGGCGAGCCGAACCCGGCACCCTGCTCCGCCCAGACGCGCAGCGACGACAGCAGTGCGGCAGCGTGTGCGGCCCCCACAATGTCGGCGTGGATGACTGCCATGCCCGTGGCACGCGCGGCATCTGAGATCGCCGATGCGAGCCGCACGTGACGCACTCCGGTGTCGCGCACGAGCTCCTCGTCCAGTCCCATCGCGGATCTGTTCCGCAGTGCGAGCGCCAGCGGGTCGGGTGCGAATCCGTGCACGATCCCGCGCAGCACCGAGCGCACCGCTTCACCGTCGGCTTCCGCCCCCAGCGCCGCCAAGGCCTCGGTCGCGGCTGCGATCCGGGCATCCAGTCCCGACCACAGCACGTCGCTCTTCGAGGAGAAGTAGTTGAAGAAGCTCGACCGGCTGACTCCGGCGCGCTGTGTGATGTCCGCGACCAAGGTCGCCTCGTAGCCGCGCTCCAGGAAGAGCTCGCACGCGGCCTCCGCGAGCGTCTCTCGCGAAGAGGCCTTCGGGCGCCCCGCCCGGCTCGTGCTGGTCATCCCCTCACGCTACCGCGCGTCACGCCCACGAACGATCCATGGAAGAAGGAGTATTGTTAGACGGCATCCAACTAATGACTGAGAGAGGGCCTGCGAGCATGCTCGACATCCTCAACGCCGGCATCGCACCGGAGTTCGTCCCGTACACCGACGGCTGGGACCTGCAGCGAAGCGTCCACGCCGAGGTCGTCGCCGGCACCCGGCCGGACACGCTCATCCTTCTCGAGCACGAGGCGGTGTACACGGCGGGCAAGCGCACCGAGCCGCAGGAGCGCCCGCAGGACGGCACGCCCGTGGTCGACGTCGACCGCGGCGGGAAGATCACCTGGCACGGCCCCGGACAGCTCGTCGGCTATCCCATCGTGCGGCTCCCCGAGCCGATGGATGTCGTCGCGCACGTGCGGCGCCTCGAGCGGCTCCTGATCGGGGTCCTCCAGCCCCTCGGCGTCGACGGCTACCAGGTCGAGGGCCGCAGCGGAGTCTGGGTGCGCCGCCCCCTGACGGAGGACAAGGTGGCCGCGATCGGCGTGCGCGTGCAGCAGGGCGTGACCATGCACGGATTCGCGATCAACTGCGACAACACCCTCGCCGGCTTCCGCGGCATCATCCCGTGCGGCATCACCGACGCCGGCGTGACCACGGTGAGCGAGGTCATCGGCGCCGACATCTCCCCCGCCGACATCCTCGCCGGAGTCATCAACGCATTCACCGACGAATACGCGTCGGCCGAGTACACAGGAGTTCCCGCATGACCGCCGCCCCCGATGGCCGCAAGCTTCTCCGCCTCGAGATCCGCAACGCCGAGACGCCCATCGAGCGCAAGCCCGAGTGGATCAAGACGAAAGCCAAGATGGGGCCGGAGTACACCGCCCTGCACTCGCTCGTGAAGAGCGAGGACCTGCACACCGTGTGCCAGGAGGCAGGCTGTCCCAACATCTTCGAGTGCTGGGAGGACCGCGAGGCGACGTTCCTGATCGGCGGCTCGCAGTGCACGCGACGCTGCGACTTCTGTCAGATCGACACCGGGAAGCCCGACGCGTACGACACCGACGAACCGCGCCGGGTCGCCGAGAGCGTGGTGCGGATGAACCTCCGGTATGCGACGGTGACGAGCGTCGCGCGTGACGATCTGCCAGACACCGGAGCATGGCTCAACGCCGAGACGGTGCGGAAGATCCACGAGCTCAACCCGAACACCGGCGTCGAGCTGCTCGCCAACGAGCACAACGCCGATCCGGCGTTCCTCGGTCAGATCTTCGATGCACGCCCCGAGGTGTTCGCACACAACGTCGAGACCGTCCCTCGCATCTTCAAGCGCATCCGCCCGGCCTTCCGGTACGAGCGGTCGCTCGACGTGATCACGCAGGCGCGCAACGCCGGCCTCATCACGAAGTCGAACCTGATCCTCGGCATGGGCGAGGAGCCCGAAGAGGTCGTACAGGCGCTGAACGACCTGCACGACGCCGGCTGCGACATCATCACTATCACGCAGTACCTGCGGCCCTCTCCCCGGCACCTCCCGGTCGCACGCTGGGTGAAGCCGGACGAGTTCGTCGAGTTCAAGGAAGAGGCCGAGCGGATCGGATTCCTCGGGGTCCTCGCCGGTCCCCTGGTGCGCTCGTCCTACCGCGCCGGCCGCCTGTGGGCGCAGTCGATGGTGTCCAAGGGACGCGAGATCCCGCCGCACCTGGCGCACATCGCGGAGAGCGCGGACCTCGGGTTCGCCCAGGCGGTCTAGTCGGCGCTCATCACCGACTGGACGCTGCCGTCGGATCCGAGATTCACCAGCAGCACGTCATCGGTCGAGCTGTCGTCGAGCGCGTACTCGAGCACGGCGAACGGCTCTGAGCCGCCGTGCTCGTCAGCGAGGATCGTCATGCTCATCAGACGCAGCGAGCGGATGATGTCGACGGCTGCGTCGCCGCTCACGTCGACCAGGACGTCGACCAGCTCGTCGCCGTACTGCTCCTGCTGCTGCAGGATGTATTCGGTGACCTCGCTGGTCCGGTCGTCGACCTCCGAGAGCATCCCTCGGCGCGCGACGGCGTCGACGTTCTCGAGCCCGGCGATCAGCGACGCGGCGATGTCGAGGGCCTCCGGGGAGACGTCCTCCTGGTCCGGGGCCGTGAGGTCGACCGTGACGTTCTGGTCGCCGAGCTCGACGGTCTCAGACCAGAAGATCGAGCCGTCTGGACCGGAGGAGAGGAGCCCGAAGTAGTCGTGTTCGATCGCCATAACGCTATGAAACCAGCCTCTCGTCCACTGCGGTAGTCCCGTCCTCAGCCGACCATCGACTTGACGAAGAGGTGGGGCGTGAATCCGGTCAGATCGTCGATCCCCTCGCCCTGTCCGAGAAGCTTGACCGGGATGCCGGTGCGCTCCTGGACCGCCAGCACGAAGCCCCCCTTGGCCGAGCCGTCGAGCTTCGTGAGCACGAGCCCGGTCACGCCGGCGTGCTCGAGGAACGCCTCGGCCTGCATGACGCCGTTCTGGCCGGTGGTGGCGTCGAGCACGAGCAGCACCTCGCTGATCGGGGCCTGCTTCTCGATCACCCGGCGGATCTTGGACAGCTCGTCCATCAGCCCGCCCTTGGTGTGCAGGCGACCGGCCGTGTCGATGATCGCGATCTCGATGCCCTCTCGCTGGGCGAACTCGACGGTCTGATACGCCACGGAGGCGGGGTCCTGCCCCTCCTGCTGGGGACGGACGATCGCCGCTCCCCCGCGTTGCGCCCAGGTGGCGAGCTGATCGACCGCCGCCGCGCGGAATGTGTCGGCCGCGCCGACGACGACGCTGCGCTGATAGCCGCGCAGGAACTTCGTGAACTTGCCGATCGTGGTGGTCTTGCCGACACCGTTCACGCCGACCACGAGCACGACCGCCGGGCGCTCCGTGAGCTTCAGTGTGGTGTCGAACTTCGCGAAATGCTCTTCGAGGGTCTCCCGCAGCATCCGCTGCAGGTCCTGCGGGTCGGTGGTGCGGAAGCGCTCGACCTTCTCCCGCAGCTCCTCGACGACGCGCTCGCTGATGTCCGGACCGAAGTCAGCGGTGATGAGCGCCGTCTCGAGGTCCTCCCACGTCGTCTCATCGATCGTGGGTTTGACGAACATCCCGCGCAGAGCGCGGGTGAGGGACCAGGACTTCTCCGCCATGCCTCCAGCCTACGGGCAGGAAGGCGCGCCGCCTCTCAGCTTGCGGCGGCTGCGGCTCGATCGCCCACGCGCTGGCCGACGACGGCCGAGACGCCGTCCTGGCGCATCGAGACCCCGTAGAGGGCGTCGGCGATCTCCATGGTGCGCTTCTGGTGGGTGATGATGAGCAGCTGCGAGCTCTCCCGCAGCTGCTCGAACACCGACAGCAGCCGGCCGAGGTTGGCGTCGTCGAGCGCCGCCTCGACCTCGTCGAGGATGTAGAACGGACTGGGCCGCGCCTTGAAGATCGCAACGAGCAGCGCGACCGCGGCCAGCGACCGCTCGCCACCCGACAGCAGGGACAGACGCTCGATCTTCTTGCCCACCGGTCGCACCGACACCTCGATGCCTGTGGTCAGCATGTTGTCCGGGTCGGTGAGCGAGATGCTCCCGGCGCCGCCGGGGAAGAGGAGCGGGAAGACCTGCCCGAACGCTTCCTTCGTGTCCTCGAACGCGCTCGCGAAGATCGTCTGCATGCGCTCGTCGAGGTCGGCGATGATCGTCAGCAGATCCTGGCGCGTCTGGGTGAGATCGGCGAGCTGCTCGGTGAGGAACGCGTGGCGCTGCTCGAGAGCCGCGAACTCCTCGAGCGCGAGCGGGTTCACCCGTCCGAGCTGCGCGAGCTTGCGCTCGGCGTCGGCAAGGCGCCGCTGCTGGATACGCCGATCGAACGGGATCGCCGTGTCGTCGAGCAGCTCGCCGGCGGCCGCCTCGACGCCAGGATCGCGGGGAACGAGCTGATCAGGCCCATATTCCGCAACAAGAATATCTTCGTCGAGAGCGAGCTCCGACGAGACTCGCTCGAGCAGGCTGTTCAGGTGCAGCTTCTTCTCGTGGATCTGCAGCTCGAGACCGTGCACGCTCTCGGTGAGGCCGGCAAGGCGCTCTCGCAGCGACGTCTCCTGCGACCGCAGAGTCGTGAGCTCCTCGTTCTGCGCCGAGCGCGCGGCTTCCGCCTCGGCCAGCGCCACGCGGGCCTCGGTGACCGAGCGGTCGAGCGAGTCGAGGATTCGCGGCAGCTCCTCCGCCACCCCGGATGCCGACTCCCGCTGTGCACGCCGGATCACTGCTCGCCGCGCGGCCTCGGCCGCGGCATCCCGCTCCTGCTCGCGCTGACGCTCGAGGCTCGCGACCCGCGCCTGCGCGGCACGGACGCGCTCGCGCAGCGTCTCGATCTCCAGCCGCGCGCGGACTTCGCCTTCTCTCGCCTGCTCCAGCGCCTCCAGCAGACCGTCGCGCGCGGATGCGTCGAGCACAGGGCGCGGAGCGGAGACGGCCTCGTCGAGGAGGGACTTCGCGGCCTCCGCCTTCGCCTCCGCGTCGGCGACGGCGGCCTGCGCCTGCGCGAGGCCGGACTCCAGACGCTCGCACTCCGCCACTGCGGACTCATGGCGCACCGTGATCCGGTTGACCTGCTCGGCATGGCTGGCCAGCGCCGCGTCGTGCTCGCGGAGCGCACGCAGCGCGTCCTTGGCGTGGCGCCTGGTCGTCTCGACAGCCTCGTTCGCGTCCTCGCGAGCCTCACGGAGGGAGTCCACGATCACCTGCACCTCGGTGAGGCGCTCGGTCGCGGCGTCCCGTTCGGCGGCGAGTTCGAGGCGTGAGCGTTCCCCTCCGGAGCCGGTGCGGAGCGTCTGAGCGGTGATGACATCCCCTGCGAGCGTGACGATGGTCGTGGTGGTGTCGCCCGCGGCATCGAGCGCCGCCCTGGCGGAACGCGCCGACTCCAGGTCGTCGGCGAGAAGCACGTGCGAAAGGATGCCGAGTACGCCGTCCGGCGCCGTGACGGTGTCGACTGCCGGCGTCACGCCGGGAAGCGCCGGCAGCTCCACGGCGGGCCGGAGCCCGCCGGCGACGACGAAGTCGACGACGCCCCTGCCCCGCTCGGCTCCGTCGGCCGCGAGTGCGAAGGCGTCGGCTGCGGCCTCCACCAGCACGCCCTCGGCGAGCGGGCCGAGGACGGCGGCGATCGCGGCCTCGAACCCGGACCGGACCTGTACCGCATCCCCGACCAGGCCCAGGACACCTGGTCCCCCGGTCCTGACGATCTCGGCGGCGCCACCCGAGATGGCGAGGGCGCTGCCGAGAGCCGCGGCCTTGGCGGTGAGGGCGTCCACCTCGCGCTCGGCTGCATGGAGTCGCTCCCGCAGGGTCTCGCGTTCGGACTCCGCGGCCGTCGCCGCCCGCTGCGCGCTGTCGTAAGCGGCGGAATGCTCGGCCGCCGTACCCTCGGGTGCCTCCGCATCCTCGATCGACTCGAGAGCCTCGGCGGCCTCCCGCCGGCGTGCGTTCGCCGCCTCGAGCGCGTTCTCCTGACGGAGCACGGCACCGCGCACCGCCGCCAGCGCGGATGCCGCGGCATCCGCCGTTCCGCGCAGCGTCGTCAGCCGCATGTCGTACTCCGACACGAGGGCGCTCTGCTCGGCGATGTCGACGTCGAGGGTGTCGAGCTCGGCCCTCGCGTGCATGACCTCGCGACTCGCGACCGTCGCGGCATCCTGCGCGTCGCCGAGCCCCTCGGAGATCGCGGTGATCTCATCCTTGGCGTCGTCGATCGTGCTCTGCGTGACCGTGACCGCTGTGACAGCGGCGTCGTCCTCCTCGGAGCCGAGCAGCGCGAGTCGCTGGTTCGCGAGCGTGTACAGCCCCCGCATCCGCTCCTGCACCTGCTCGAGACCGAACGCGACGCCGCGTGCGCGGTCGACGGCGACCGAGTTCTGATCCTGCTCGAGGCGGGCGATGCTCGCCCTGACGGCCTCCGCCTGGTCGGACAGCACGAGCCGCTCGGTGTGCCGCTCGTGCTCCGTGCGCGTGTGGTCGGCGAGGGCCGTACGCAGCGCTACGACGTCATCCGCGAAGATCCGGGCCTTCGCGTCCCGCACGACGGCGGCGATGGTCTGCGCCTCCCTGGCGATCTCCGCCTGGCGACCGAGGGGCTTCAGCTGCCGGCGGATCTCTCCGGCCAGATCGCTGAGCCGGGTGAGGTTGGTCTCCATCGCGTCGAGCTTGCGAAGGGTCTTCTCCTTGCGGCGGCGGTGCTTGAGGATGCCCGCTGCCTCCTCGATGAAGCCGCGACGATCCTCGGGCGATGCCTGCAGGACCGTGTCGAGCCTGCCCTGACCGACGATCACGTGCATCTCGCGGCCGAGACCCGAGTCGCTGAGCAGCTCCTGCACGTCGAGGAGGCGGCAGTTCTCGCCGTTGATCGCGTACTCGCTGGATCCGTTGCGGAACAGCGTGCGACTGATCGTGACCTCGGCGTACTCGATCGGCAGCGCCCCGTCGCCGTTGTCGATCGTGAGCTGGACCTCGGCGCGGCCGAGCGGTCCGCGGGTCGAGGTGCCGGCGAAGATGACGTCCTCCATCTTGCCGCCGCGCAGGGTCTTGGCACCCTGCTCGCCCATCACCCAGGCGAGGGCGTCGACGACGTTCGACTTGCCCGACCCGTTCGGGCCCACGATGCAGGTGACCCCCGGTTCGAAGACGAAGCTCGTCGGCTGCGCGAAGGACTTGAACCCCTTGAGGGTCAGGCTCTTCAGATGCATGCGGGCACCGCCGATACGGGGAGAATCACGCCCATACGCTACCGGAAACCCCCGCCGCGGCCGGCATCCCGCGCGGGTGACGGCGAACCGGATTCGCGTGCGACACGCCGGTCGGGAACGCGGATGCTTGACTCGAGCGGTTCGACTTCGCTACCTTATCCACCGGATCGCCACACGAAAGGAGGTTACCGATGATGATTCAGCTCAACGCACAGGCCACTGGCCTCGCCGCGCATCACACTGCGCCGCGCTTTGCGTACTCGGTGACCGCCGGCGTCCGTCACAGCGCGCTCTCGTAGAACCGCAGCCGGAGGACTCTGCCCGTAGCCGGGCTCCCGTTCTCGTCTCCGCTTCTCGGCGCACCGCCCTCTGACCTGATCTCAGGTCATGGCCCGCCGGTCCGCCCTCGGACCGTCCCCACCGCCGAACCCGGCACTCGCCGCTCCCGCGGCACCCGGGTTCCGCCATCCCACCGCACGCCCGCCGGTCACCATCCGGCTGCCGACGGTCGTGCTCGCCGCACCCATCCCTCACATCCACCAGAAGGAATCACCGTGAACACCACGCTGCACCGCAGCATCACCCACCCACCGGATATCGAGGACCGCCAGGTCCTCCAGATCCCCGCACCCGGCGAACTGCGTGAACTCGCACTCGTCGACCGCCTGTCGCTCCGGATCGGGGTCTGGCTGCTCCAGCGGGCGCAGCGCCCGCGTCCGCAGCGCACGGCCCCGACGATCACACACGCCGAGGGCCTGCTCCTCGGAGAGCAGAACCTGACGGCCAGGCATTACGCCATCCTGCTCGCCCACGACCTGCAGCGTCAGCTGCGCTGACCGGGAGGTCGAGATGAGCATTCCTCTCACCGCAGGTGCGACCCTGCATCCGCTCGTGCTTCCGGCACGGGCGGATGCAGTGGACGCGGGCGAGTTCCGCGAGCTCGCCCGCGTCCGCAACCTCGTCTACCGGGAGTTGACCGGTCGCGACGAGCAGGATCTGACTCCGGAGGCGCTGCTGACGATCCTCCGCTCTCGCCGTGAGCGCACGACCTACGTGTGGGCGGTTCGTCTCGGCGACGAGATCGTGGGACGAGCGGTCCTCGACATCCCCCATGAGGAGGGCTCGCGCGTCGCGATCGCGTCCATCGAGATCCTGCCCCGGGTGTGGGGACTCGGCATCGGCACAGCGATGATGCCGCACATCGAGGCCGTGGCTCGCGAGCACGGCCGTCCGATCATCCAGAACTGGACGGAGCAGCAGCCGAGCGAGGCCCCTCGTCTCGAGGCCCCGACCGGGTACGGCAGCGTGCCTCACGATCACGTCGCGCGGTTCCTCACCCGCCACGGGTTCACGCTCGAGCAGGTGTACAGGGTGAGCCATCTCGACCTCTCGGATGCGGCGCTCACGCGTGCGAGGTCGCTGCGCGACGAGGTCGGTGACGCCTCCGCCGGCTACCGCGTCGTGCAGTGGATGCAGCCGACGCCCGACCACCGCATCGACGGGTACGCGTGGCTGAAGTCGCGCATGTCGACGGACGCGCCCTCTGCCGGTCTCCAGTCCGATGAGGAGAGATGGGACGCCGATCGGGTCAGGGCGATGGAGTGCCGTGTTCGGCAGATGGGCCGCAGGATCCTCGTCACCGCTGCGGAGCACATCGACTCCGGCGAGCTCACCGCATTCACCGAACTCGCGATCGGCCCCGATCCTGCCGCCACGACGCACCAGGAGGACACGCTCGTGCTGAAGGAGCACCGCGGTCATCGCCTGGGCCAGCTGGTCAAGTGCGCAGCCCTGCTCACCTGGAAGGAGGAGGTGCCGGATTCTCCGCGCATCGTCACGTACAACGCCGAGGAGAACCGGCCGATGCTCTCCATCAACGAAGCCATGGGCTTCACCGCCATCGCCTACGAAGGCGCCTGGAAGAAGGAGCTGTCATGAAGACCGTCGCCCTGACCATCACCCCGCTCGTCGTCCCCGGGTCTCTCGACGACGCCGACGCCGCGGAGTTCCTCGCCTACGGCGAGCTCAACAAGCGCATCTGCGCCGAGGAGGTCGGGCTTCCCGATCTCGCGCCGGACGCGCGTCAGATGCTCCCCGCCTGGCAGGACGGCACCGACACGCTGCAGACCGGGTTCGTGGCGCGCACCGACGACGGGATCGTCGGCATGGTCACGATCTCCTTCGCCCAGGAGGCCGAGGCGCACGCCGCCGAGATCGACATGCTGGTTCCCGCAGAGCACTGGGGCATGGGCGTCGAGGAGGCGCTCCTGTCGCGTGCCGAGGACGAGGCACGGGCCCACGGGCGCAGCGTCCTCCAGCTCTGGACGCTGCATCGACCCGAGCAGGCGGATCGGATGCTCGTGCCTCGCACCGGCTGGGGACGCGTCCCCGCGACTCCGCTCGCAGAGCTGGTCGCGGCCGACGGCTTCACTCTCGAGCAGGTCGAGCGCAACAGCGAGTTCGACCTGCGCCGAGACGCCGAGCCGCTGCGCGCGGCGCTGGCGGATGCGGAGGCGGCTGCCGGTCCTGACTATCGGATCGTGGACTGGCTGATGCCGACTCCGCCGGAGCTTCGCGACGGCTTCGCGGCCGTGCTCGCCCGGCTGTCGACGGACGCACCGAGCGGCGACATGGACTTCGTCGCCGAGGAGTGGGATGCCGACCGCGTCGTGCGTCGTGAGGCGCGCCTGCTCGGCGCCGGCCAGGAGATCTCGGTGGTCGCCGTGCAGCATGTGCCCACCGGTGACCTGGTCGCATACAACGAGCTCGTCATCGGAGCCGACCGTGCCGGTGTGACGCATCAGTTCGGCACTCTCGTCGCCAGGGAGCACCGCGGCCACCGTCTCGGCACGATCGTCAAGTGCGCGAACCTGCTGCGCTGGCGGGAGCGGATGCCGGACTCTCCGGTCGTCTCCACCTTCAACGCCGAGGAGAACCGTCCGATGCTGAACATCAACGAGGCGATCGGCTTCGTCCCGGTCTCGTACGCGGGAGCCTGGCAGAAGAAGATCTGAGCTCATCCGCAGGGTGTACGACGATCAGCCCGCAGGCCGATGCGTCGGCGAGGGCGCGGGGCGAGGCTGGAACCATGAACGATCCGGTCCTCGATTCCCATGCCCTCGCCAAGACGTACGGCACCGCCCGCGCCCTCGCCACCGTCGACCTCACTGTGCGCCGTGGAGAGTCGGTCGCGATCATGGGCGCCTCCGGATCCGGCAAGACCACGCTTCTGCACGTGCTGGCGGGCATCATCTCGCCGGACTCCGGCACCGTCTCGTTCCACCCGTCGACCGGTGCACCGGTCGAGCTGACGGGTCTCCGCGAATCGGCGCGGTCACGACTTCGCCGGGAGCGGTTCGGCTTCGTCTTCCAGCAGGGACTCCTGATCCCCGAGCTCACTGCGGTCGAGAACGTGGCCCTCGCGTCGATGATCAACGGGGTGCGGAGAGCGGATGCCGTGCAGCACGCGGCATCCTGGCTCGCCGCGCTGGGCCTCGCGGGCATGGAGGAGCGCCGGATCGGAGAGCTCTCCGGCGGGCAGGCGCAGCGGGTCGCCATCGCCAGGGCCCAGGCGACCGGCGCCGAGCTCGTCTTCGCGGATGAGCCGACCGGCGCGCTCGACTCGAACACCTCCCGTGAGGTGATGGACGCGCTGCTGTGGTCGACCACGGGCCATGGCAGGACCCTGCTGGTCGTGACGCACGACTCGGAGGTCGCCGCACGCTGCTCGCGCACGGTGGCGATGCGCGACGGACGGATCATCTCGTCGGCGGTGGCGGCGTGAACTGTCGGGTCCTCGCTCTTCTCCTTCGTCCGGCACCGGGGCGGAACGGCGTGCTCGTGCTGCCGATCGTGGCTTTCGGCGTCGTCACCGCGCTGGTGCTGACGGTGATCGGCGGTGCGCAGTCCTTCTGGTCGTGGACGGACGACTACGCGCCGATCTATCAGGCACTGGCCGCGATCGCCCTCGTGCTCCTGGTCGTCCCGCTGATGAATCTCGGCGGAGCCGCGGCACGGCTCTCGGCACGCCGGCGGGATGAGCGGCTGTCGACCCTGCGGCTGCTCGGGGCGACTCCCCTCGGCGTGGCTGCGGCGACCGTCGTCGAATCGGCCCTGATCGCCGGCGCCGGCGCGATCGCCGGCATGGTCGGCTACCTTCTGGTCAGCCCGCTGATCGGCCTGATCCCGTTCCGCGGCGAGCCGCTCGGCCTGCACGCCGTGCTGCTGTCGCCGCTCGGAATCCTCGCGGTGTTCGGCGCAGTGCTGATCCTCGCCGCGGGCAGCGCCGCTCTCGGTCTTCGGCGCGTGGTGATCTCGCCGCTGGGTGTGCGGATGCGCAGCACCGTGTCGGGCGTCCACTGGCTGCGTGCGGTGATCGCCGTGTCCGTCATCGCCGCGGCGTTCGCGCTGGTGAAGGTCTTCCCGTCGATCGGCGGCGTGGTGACGGTGATCGTGGTGCTCGCGGCCCTGTTCGGCGCCGCACTCGCCGTGCTCAATCTCGTCGGCCCCTGGACGCTGAAGGTGGCGGCCACCCGGCAGCTCCGTCGCGCCGAGCGGGCCGACCGACTCCTGGCCGCTCGCACCGTGCTGGATTCCCCGAAGGCGGCGTGGCGCGAGGTGAGCGGCATCGCGATGGCGAGCTTCATGGCGGTCTTCGCCGGCACCGGGGTGTCGCTGATCAACGTCATGAGCAGCGCGGACGCGGCATCCGATGATGTCGCCCTGGTGCAGGACATGCGCACGGGACTGGTCATCACGCTGATCGCCTCCTTCCTCATGGTCGCCGCCTCGGTCGGAGTGAACCAGGCGTCAGCGATCCTCGACGAGCGCGAGCTGCACCGCAGCCTTCACCACCTCGGCATGCCGCTGGAGACCGTCGAGCGGGCGCGACGTCGCGCCATCATGTCGCCGCTGCTCCTCACCGCGGCCGGCTCGGCGCTGTGCGCTGCGATCCTGGTGTTCCCGCTGCTGGGGTTCGCGCTGCTCACCGCTCCCCTGTCGATCCTGACCATCTGCCTCGTGGTCGGCACCGGCATCGGGGTGGTCTGGTTCAGCACCCTGGCGACACGGCCGCTCCTCGCCCGCTCGTTCCGGTCGGCATGACGCCGGCCGCGGTCAGGTCGTCGCGGCGGGCCGCACCCTCACGTGGATGCTCTTCATGAGCGGCTGATCGCTCTGCGCACTGTAATCCGCAGGGCCGATCAGGACGTTCATCTCCGGCATGTAGCCGGCCGCACTCCCTCGCGGGGTGTCGTACGCGACGGCGCGGTACTGCCGCAGCGCGCGCTGCGAGCCGTCCTTCGACGTGGCGACGATGTCCACGAGATCCCCGTGCCCGATTCCACGGTCCTGCATGTCGGCCGCGTTCATGAAGATCAGCTCCCGCAGGTTCTTCACGCCTCTGTAGCGGTCGTTGTTCGAGTAGATCGTGGTGTTCCACTGATCGTGGGAGCGCATCGTCTGCAGCACGAGCATGTCATCGGAGGGCGGGAGCACGTCATGCAGCGGCGGCGAGGAGAACTCCGCCTTCCCCGACTGGGTACGGAAGTCGAGGTCGCGCGCCGGCTGCGGGATGCGGAAGCCGTTCGGCTGCCTCACGAGTTCATTGAACCCCTCGAATCCGGGCAGGACCTGCGCCATCACATCACGGATGACGTCATAGTCAGCGACGTACGACTCCCACGGCAGAGGGCTGTCGGGCATCGTGGCCCTCGCGATGCGCGCGATGATGTCGGGCTCCGACCGCAGGTGCTCGGATGCCGGCTTCTTCTTCCCCACCGAGAGATGCACCATGCTCATGGCGTCCTCCACGGTCTGCCCTTGGAGGCCTGACGACTGCTCGTCCGCCTCGGTGCGCCCGAGGCACGGCAGGATCAGCGCCTTCTTCCCGTGCACCAGGTGACTGCGGTTGAGCTTGGTGCTGACCTGCACTGTGAGCTCGCAGCTGCTCATGCCCTCCGCCGTGTAGACGGGGTCGGGGACGGCCGCGACGAAGTTGCCGCCCAGCGCGATGAACACCTTGACGGCACCCTCGTGCATGGCGCGGATGCTCGCGACGGTGTCGAGTCCCGGCTCTCGCGGCGAGGTGATCCCGAGGACCTCGTCGAGCCGGTCGAGAAGTGCGGCCGGTGCATGGTGATCGATGCCGCAGGTGCGGTTGCCCTGGACGTTGCTGTGCCCGCGCACGGGAGCCGGCCCTGCGCCGGGGCGGCCGATGTTGCCGCGGAGCAGCAGCACGTTCGTGAACTCGCGCACCATGTCGACCGCGTGCTCCTGCTGGCTGACGCCGAGGCACCAGCTGATGATCGTCCTGTCCGCCTTCAGGTACAGGTCGCCGGCGTGCCGGAGCTGCCCCTCGGTCAGGCCGGACTGCAGCACGAGATCCTGCCACGACGTCGCGTCGACGAGAGCGCGGTACTCGTCCAATCCCTGCGTGTGCCGCTCGATGAAGTCGGCGGCGAGCACCGACGGGTCGGTCTCTGCCGCTTCGAACACGACCTTCGCGACGGCGCGCATCAGCGCCATGTCGCCGCCGGGGCGCACCTGCAGATCGAGCGTCCCGGTCGCGTGCGTCTTGAACAACGCCATGTCGATGAAGTCGTGCGGGACGATCGTGCGCCGGGATGCCGCTTCCACGAGCGGATTGACGTGCACGACCTGTGCGCCGTTCTTCACCGCGTCGGAGAGCGCCGTGAGCATCCGCGGTGCGTTCGATGCCGCGTTCACGCCGATCAGGAACAGGAGGTCGGTCTGCTCCCAGTCTTCGAGAGTGGTCGTGCCCTTCCCCGTCCCGATGGACGCCTTCAGCGCGCGGCCGGAGGCCTCGTGGCACATGTTCGAGCAGTCCGGCATGTTGTTGGTGCCGTACTCGCGCATCATCAGCTGATAGATGAATGACGCCTCGTTGCTGAGTCGGCCCGAGGTGTAGAACGCAGCCGCGTCAGGGCTGTCGAGCCGTCTCAGCTCCTCGCCGATGAGGGCGAACGCGTCGTCCCAGCTGATCGGCGCATACCGATCGGTCTCCGGGTCGTATGCCATCGGCTCGGTGAGGCGCCCGGCGTTCTCGAGATCGAAGTCGGTCCATCCGGCGAGCTCGGTGACGGTGTGCTTCGAGAAGAAGCCGCTGCCGACGCGCTTGTGGGTCATCTCCCACGTGACGTGCTTCATGCCGTTCTCGCAGATGTCGAGCCGGAGGCCCTTCTGATCGTCTGGCCATGCGCACCCGGGGCAGTCGAAGCCCTTGATCGGGTGGTTCATCGTGAGCATCGCGAGGGCGCCGGTCACCGGGGCCTGCGACCGCACGAGCACCTCGCCGACAGAGAGCGCGGCACCCCAGCCCGCGGCCGGGTGGTCGTACTCGCTCCAGGACCAGGGGCGATCCGTCCGGGGTCCGTATCCGCCCTGGCGCGGCACGTCGGGCATGAGTCCGAGCGCCACTCCCTGCTTCGTGTCTTCAGGATTCACGGCGCTCCGATCTCGGTTGTCACCCGGTAAGGGTGCGAATAGACGTTCATCGACCGCCCGCGCAGGAATCCGACGAGGGTCAGGCCGCGGGCCTCGGCCAGTTCCGCGGCGAGCGACGACGGCGCGGAGACTGCGGCGAGGACCGGGATGCCCGCCATCGCCGCCTTCTGCACGAGCTCGAAGCTCGCCCGCCCGGAGACCTGCAGCACTGTGCCGCGCAGCGGAAGCCTGTCGTTCAGCACCGCCCATCCGATGACCTTGTCGACGGCGTTGTGCCGCCCGACATCCTCCCTGAGCACGAGCATCTCACCGGTCGCGGTGTCGAACAGCGCGGCGGCGTGCAGGCCGCCGGTCTTGTCGAAGGCGTCCTGACGCGCGCGCAGTCGATCCGGGTAGCCGACGAGGTCCTGCGCCGAGACGGAGGCGTCGTCGCAGGAGACGTCGTACCGTGACACCGTCTCCACCGCCTCGATGCTCGCCTTGCCGCATACGCCGCACGAGCTCGTGGTGTAGAACGAGCGGGCGAGGTCGGGAGCGGGCGGCTGCACGCCGGGAGCGAGCGAGACATCGAGCACGTTGTAGGTGTTCTCGGCGCCTCCGGTGCCTGGGCCGCCGCAGTGGATCGCCGACCGGAACTCCCACCCCGCGGAGATGACGCCTTCCGAGACGAGGAAACCGGCTGCGAGCTCGACATCATGGCCCGGAGTGCGCATCGTCACCGCGAGCGGCTCGCCGAGGACCCTGATCTCCAGCGGCTCCTCGACGGCGAGCGTGTCGGGTCGCCGATGCGAGTCCCCGTCCAGCGTGATCGTCAGCACTGGTCGTCGTGTCGTGATTCGCCCCACGGATCCGAGCGTACTCCTCGCCCGCTCAGCGTCGTCGCTGACACCTCGGGCAGTAGTGGCTCGAGCGGTTCATGAACGCCTCGCGTCGGACGTCTCCGCCGCAGCGGGGGCACGGCTGCCCGCCGCGACCGTAGGCGTTCAGCGAGTGCGCGAAGTACCCCGCCTGCCCGTTCACGTTGACGTACTGCGCATCGAAGCTGGTGCCGCCCTCGGCCAGCGCCTTCACGAGAACAGCGCGGACCTCGGCCAGCAGTCGCCGGACCGCCTGGGTCGACAGCGCGCTCGCGGGGGTCTCCGGATGGATGCGGGCTGCCCACAGCGACTCGTCGGCGTAGATGTTGCCGATGCCGCTGATCACCCCCTGATCGAGCAGGACCCGCTTGATCGCGCTGCCACGGCGCCGCAGCGACCCGCGGAAGGCCTCGTCGTCGAACTCGGGATCGATCGGGTCACGGGCGATGTGCGCCACCTGCGACGGGATCAGCGACCCGCCGTCGGAGACGAGGGCATCGACAGCGAGAGAGCCGAACGTGCGCTGGTCCGAGAAGACGACGGCGAGCTCGCCGTGCACCGGATGCTCGAGATGGATGCGGACGCGCTCATGCCGCTCTGCGGCCGCATCGGGCGTGCGCAGCAGCATCTGCCCGCTCATGCCGAGATGGGCGATCAGCGCGGCGTCACCGGCATCGACCGGCAGCCAGAGGAACTTGCCGCGACGCTCCGCCGCCGTGAAGGTGCGACCCTCCAGGCGCGCGACGAAGTCGGCGGCCCCCGCGGGGTGCCTGGTCAGCGCGCGCTCGTCGAAGACGCTCACTGCCGTGATCAGCGAGCCGATCGCGGCAGGTGCGAGGCCCGCGCGCACGACCTCGACTTCGGGAAGCTCAGGCACGATCGCCGAGAAGGCGCCAGGCGCTGAGCGCCGCAGCCATCTCCGCCGTCTTCTTGCTGCTGCCGTTGCCGGTCATGCTGACGTCTCCGACGAGCACGGTCGCGGTGAAGCGCCTGTCGTGATCCGGTCCGCTCGCCTCGACCGAGTACTGCGGGGGCGTCGCTCCGAGTCGCGCAGCGAGCTCCTGCAGGCTCGTCTTCGGATCCATCGCCGCGCCGTAGCGCTCCGGGTCCGCGAGCAGCGGCTCGGTCAGTCGCAGTACCAGGGTGGTCGCCGCTTCAGGGCCGGCCGAGAGGTACGTCGCGCCGATGACCGCTTCCATGGTGTCTGCGAGGATCGAGTCCTTGTCGCGCCCGCCGGTCTGCTCCTCGCCTCGGCCGAGCCGCAGATGGCTGCCCAGATCGATCGCACGGGCGACCTCTGCGAGGGCGACGGTGGAGACGACGCTCGCGCGCCGCTTCGCCAGCTCGCCCTCATCGAGACCGGGATGCGTGGTGAACAGCATCACGGTGACGGCCTGGCCGAGCACCGAGTCGCCGAGGAACTCGAGTCGCTCGTTGTGCGGAATGCCGCCGTGCTCGTACGCGTAGGAGCGGTGGGTGAGAGCCAACTCCAGAAGCTCCGCGTCGATGTCGACGCGGAGCTTCTCAGGGAGAGGTCTCGTCCCCCGAGGGACCTCTGTCACGATGGTTCGCGACTCAGACGTCTGCGACCTTGCGGCCCTTGTACTCCAGGAAGAGCTCGGTGCCCTGCGAGTCGGTGACGACCTTCGCCTGGTGAGGGCGGCTGTAGACGACCTTGCCGTTCTCGATCGTCTTGACGAGCGCGATGGGCGCCGCCTTCCACTGCGCGCGACGCGAGCGGGTGTTCGAACGGGATACCTTGCGCTTCGGGGGGTTACCAGCCATGACTAGCTCTCTTCTTTCTCGGCGGCACGGCTCTCTGCCTTGCCGTCCTGGTCTGTGATCTGCTGGAGCGCACTCCATCGAGGATCGATGGGAGCGGCCTGCTCCGTCCCGGTGCTCTCGGTCAGCCTTTCGCCCGTATTCGGGTCGAGACCCGGGCAATCCGGCTGACACACCGGCTGAAATGGAAGCGACAATACGGCCGCATCCCTGACGAGAGTTTCAAGATCCACGTGGTCGTCTTGAACCTCGAAGTCAGTTTCTTCCTGACCAGGATACGCGAAAAGCTCCTGGAACTCGACTTCGACCGGCCGAGTGATCTCGAGGAGGCATCTTCCGCACACCCCGGAGTACTCCGCATCCGCTGCTCCGGAGACGAGGATGCCTTCGTGGACGGACTCCAGACGGACGTCGAGATGCATCTCGGAGCCCTTCTCGTAGGTGACGATCCCCTCGCCCCACTGCTCGGCCAGGGAGACCGTGAAGGCGTGTTCGCGCATCTCCCCCGGCCGGCGGACGATGTCGCGGACGGGGAGGACGAAAGGGCCGCTCATTCGGGATCGCACGGTTCCAGTCTAACGATCCCCTCTGGGAATCGCCCGGCCAGGGACTCCGTCGGTCAGATGCCGCGGCCGCCGGTGTCGAGGAAGGCCGCCACCGCCCGCGGGACGAACGGCGTCACGTCGCCGCCGAGACCCGCGACCTGGCGGACGAGCGAGCTGGATACCATGGCGTGCGACGGGTCCGGCAGCAGGAAGACCGTCTCGATGCCTGCGAGGTGGCGGTTGACGATCGCCATGGGTGATTCGTAGGCGACATCGATCTGCGAGCGGATGCCCTTGACCAGGACTCCGGCGCCTACATCGCGTGCGTAGTCGACCAGGAGACCCATGCTCCACGACCCGATGACGATGTCGCCGGCCATGCCGTCTTCGGCGATGGACTGCTCGAGGAGGGCGAGTCGCTGCGCGATCGGAAGCATCGCCTCCTTGCCGGGGTTGTGCACGACCAGCACGTGCAGCTCGTCGTACAGCGACGCCGCCCGGCGGATCACGTCGAGGTGACCGAGTGTCGGCGGATCGAACGAACCCGGGACGACGGCGATCCGACTGCTCATTCAGACTCCTTCGATCGCTCGGCGCACGACATGGAACCAGCCTAGGGCACGTCAGTTCTTCGCCAGCGCCGCCCGATCGTCCTCGCTCACCTGGCGCGCGATCGCGTCACGCAGGCCAGGATGTGCGGCGAGATCGGGATCGGCCGAGAGGATGCCCTCGGCGAGCTCTCGCGCGCGGAGGATGAGGCCGGAGTCCTTCACCACGCGCAGCAGCTTGAGCGAGGAGCGCGCGCCCGCCTGCGCCGCGCCGAGCACGTCCCCCTCGCCCCGGAGCTCGAGATCGACCTCGGCGAGGGCGAACCCGTCCAGAGTCGATGCGACCGCGTCGACGCGGTCCCTGGCGACCGACCCGGCGTCGGCCTCGGTGACCAGCAGGCAGAGGCCCGGCACTCCGCCGCGGCCGACACGGCCGCGCAGCTGATGCAGCTGCGACACGCCGAACCTGTCGGCGTCGAGCACGATCATGGTCGAGGCGTTGGGTACGTCGACGCCGACCTCGATCACCGTGGTGGCGACCAGCAGATCGATGTCACCGCGGGCGAAGGACTGCATCACGGCATCCTTCTCGTCCGAAGGCATGCGCCCGTGCAGGACGGCGCGTCGAAGCCCGCCGAGTGTCGGATGGGTGGACAGCGCTTCGTCGAGCTGGACGACTCCCCATCGCGGGCCGTTCGCGCCTTCGGGCTGCGGGGCGAGCTGCTCCCCCGCCTCGGCCGTCTTCTTCGCGGTGTCGATCGCGGCGCACACCGCGAACACCTGACGGCCCTGTGCTATCTCCTCGGCGGCGCGCCCCCAGACGCGGTTGAACCACCCGGGGTGCTCCGTGAGCGGCGCCACGAACGTCTCGATGCCTGCGCGCCCGGCCGGCATCGTCCTGATGACGGAGGTGTCCAGATCGCCGAAGACCGTCATCGCGACGGTCCGCGGGATAGGCGTCGCCGTGAGCACCAGCGCGTGCGGGCTCGATCCCTTGGCACGGAGCGCCTCGCGCTGCTCGACGCCGAAGCGGTGCTGCTCGTCGACCACGACGAGCCCGAGGTCGGCGAACGTCGTCTTCTCGCCGAGCAGCGCATGGGTGCCGATCACGATGAGCGCCTGCCCCGACGCCACGCGGAGCGCGGCCCTGCGCCGCTCGGCCGCGGGCATCTGCCCTGTGAGCAGCGTCGGCATCACGAGCGGCGCGAGCACCGGCCCCAGCATCTTCGCGATCGATCTCAGATGCTGGCCGGCGAGCACCTCGGTCGGCGCGATGAGCGCGGCCTGGCCGCCCGACTCGGCGACCTGCAGCATCGCGCGGAGCGCGACGAGCGTCTTACCGGAGCCGACCTCGCCCTGGACGAGACGGTTCATCGGCCATGAGCCGACCAGGTCGGAGGCGATCTGCTCGCCCACCGTCTCCTGATCGGCGGTGAGCGTGTACGGCAGCGTCGCGTCGAACCGCTCGAGGAGTCCTCCCGGCTTCGCCGGCCTGGAGGTCGCAGCCAGTGCCCTGACCGCCTCGCGCTGCTGGAGGAGCGCGGTCTGCAGCGTGAGCGCCTCGTGCATCCGGAGTGTCCGGACGGCGGGGTCGATGTCATTGCGGGTGCGCGGCCTGTGGATCAGCTCGATCGCCTCGCGCGCCGTGAGCAGCTCCTCCCGCGCCCTGACGTCGTCCGTGAGAGGGTCGGGCACGTCGACCAGCGCATCCAGGACGCGACCGACGAACTTGGCGATCTGCCACGTCTGCAGGCTCGCGGTGGCGGGGTAGATCGGGATCAGCACCGCCGCCCTGGCGTCCGCCCGCCTGCGCGCGGCGTCCTCATCGTCGAAGAGCTCGTACTCCGGGTGAGCGAACTGGGTGACGCCGTTGAACTCGCCGACCTTCCCGGAGAAGACCCCCCGGCGCCCGACGGCCAGCTCGTCCGAGCGCCATTTGGCGGCGCTCAGGTGCTTCGCGAAGAAGGTGAGCGACATCCGGCCGATCCCGTCGCCGATGATCACGTCGACCATCGCACCCTTGCGGTTGCGCATCGCGCGGGCGCTCGAGGACAGCACCTCGGCGACGATCGTGACCGTCTCGCCGAGAGGCAGGTCCCTGATCGGCGTGAGCTCACCCGGATCCGCGTAGCGCCGTGGGTAGTGCGAGAGCAGATCGCCGACGCTGAGCATGCCGAACGCCCGGTTCAGGGTCTTCGCGGGGGCGGCGCCGAGCGCGTCCTCCAGCGACGAATCGAGGGTGAGCGGCATGGCCTCGACTCTACCGATGCCCGCCGACGTCGCACGTCACCGGGTCGCCTTGCGATCCCGCCGCGGCGACTGCCTCACGAGGCGCGGGGTCTGTCGTATCGTGAACGGGTGACCAGGATCATCGCAGGGCGTGCTCGGGGCGCCCGGCTCGAGGTGCCGAGCGCAGGAACCAGGCCGACCAGCGATCGCGTGCGCGAGTCCCTCTTCGGCGCCCTCGAATCCGCCGACGCCATCGACGGCGCCCGCGTGCTCGACCTCTATGCGGGGTCCGGCGCGCTCGGCCTCGAGTCCCTCAGCCGCGGGGCGGCGGCGGTCGACCTCGTCGAGCGCGGACGCCCCGCAGCCGCGATCGTGCGCCGCAACGCGGCCGCAGTCGCCAAGGCGAGCGGCCTGACGACCGCCCGGGTGCACGAGAGCGCCGTCCGCAGCTTCCTGCAGCGCGCCTCCGGGCCGTTCGACCTGGTCTTCTCCGACCCGCCGTACGACCTCGACGACGAGGCGATGACGGCTGACCTGATCGCCCTCGCACCGCTCCTGTCCGAGGACGCCGTCGTGATCGTCGAACGCGCACGTCGCTCGACGCCGCCGGATTTCGCCGCCGCGGCACTCGAGTCGATCCGCGATCGGAACTACGGCGACACCACCCTGTGGTGGGCGGCGCCCGCGGTCGCCCGCGAGGCTCAGCCGGACGCGGAGTCCCAGTCCCGGTAGGGATCCCAGCCGGATACGTCGACCTTCTGCTCGTCGCAGAGCAGATCGTGGTCGCCGCGCGTGCGGACCTCGCCGATGACCCGGAAGCCGGGTGGCAGGATGCCCGAGGGGAACGTGGCGAGGAGCGCGTGGTCCTCTCCCCCGGCCAGTGCCCGTGCCGGATCGTCTCCGAGTGCGGCGCGGTCGAGCGCGATGGTGACGCCGGATGCTGCCGCAAGGCGGCGCGCATCGAGCGCGAGTCCGTCCGAGATGTCCATCATCGCGGTCGCGCCGGCCGTCGCCGCGACGGGCCCCAGACCGATCGGCGGGTTCGGCCGGAGCTGTGCCGAGAGCGCGGAGCTCTCTCCTTCGGCGAGTCGTGCGAGGTCGACGGGGATCGGCGTCTCCCCGTCGCGGAATCGTCCGAACAGGACAGCCAGTCCGCGCGCCGCGTGCCCGAGCTCTCCGGCGACGGCCACCACCTCGCCGGGGCTCGCGCCGTCGCGGGTCACTGCGCGACGGCCCTCCAGATCACCGAGGGCCGTCACCGCCACGGTGAGGACGTCGGAGACGGTGAGGTCTCCCCCGACGACCGCGCAGCCGGGGGCGAGCGCGGCGCACGCCTCGCGGAATCCGTCGGCGAGGCGCTCGACGAACGACAGACGCAGATCGCGAGGCACCGCGAGCGCCACGAGCAGCGCCGTGGGCCGCGCCCCCATCGCCGCCACGTCGGCGAGATTCACTGCGGCCGCCTTCCAGCCGAGGTCGTAGCCGCTCGACCATGCGAGGCGGAAGTCGGGGCCGTGCACGAGCGTGTCCGTCGTGGCCACGACCGTGCCGGACGGTGCGGCGATCACGGCGGCGTCGTCTCCCGGGCCGATCAGCGTGTGCGAGCCGGGGGCGGTGCGGACGAGGATCGCCCGCAGGATCTCCCCTTCGGAGAGGTCGCCGAGGCGCGGGCCATCGTCTTCGGGTCGGGAGGGCATGGAGTCAAAGGTAGCCTGGAACCATGCCCCGTTCTCGTCGCTTCGCAGTCGCCGCGGGCGCCGTCGCGCTCCTCTCGACGCTGGCCGGATGCTCGAGCACGGTCCACCTCGAGCCGGCGGACGATGCGAACAACCCCGCGTGCGCCGACGTGTCGGTGCTGCTCCCCGACGCGATCGGCGAGCTCGACAGGGTGTGGACGGATGCGCAGGCCACCGGCGCCTGGGGCGAGCCGACGGTCGTTCTCCGGTGCGGCGTCCAGCCGCCTGCGCCCTCAGCGCTGGAGTGCGTCACGCTCGGCGGCGTCGACTGGCTCGTCCTCGACCAGGAGGACGAGCGGCAGCGGCTGGTGTCGTTCGGCCGCGACCCCGCGATCGAGGTGATCATCCGGCGCGGCGAGGAGCTCGACTTCGCGACCGTGGTCGAGAGCATCTCGACCAGCATCCAGGCCGGACTGCAGCCGGCGACCGTGACCTGCTCCGACCGGCCGAGCTGAGCAAGGCCGGCCGGAGGTCGCTCAGCGGCGCAGTCCCGCCTCGATGAGCTCCGAGATCAGGTCGCCGTAGTCGAGCCCTGAGGCGACCCAGCACTTCGGGAACATCGAGATCGGCGTGAAGCCTGGCATGGTGTTCAGCTCGTTCACGACGAGCTCTCCCGCAGGTGTGAGGAACATGTCGACCCGCGCGAGTCCGCGGCCGTCGACGGCCTCGAACGAGCGGATCCCGGCGTCCTGGATCGCCGCGATCTCGGCATCCGTCAGATCCGCGGGGCAGATCACGTCGACACCGTCGCCGCCGAGGTACTTGCCCTCGAAGTCGTAGAACCCGCGCGACGTGAGGACGATCTCGCCGGGGAGCGAGGCGCGGACGCCGTCGGCGCCCTCGAGGACGGCGACCTCGATCTCCCGGCCGACGACTCCGGTCTCGATGAGCACCTTGTCGTCCTCCGCGAACGCGACCGCGAGGGCCTCGTCGAGCTCGGACAGATCGGCGACCTTCGACACGCCGACGCTGGAGCCCGCGCGCGCGGGCTTGACGAACAGCGGGAGTCCGAGCGCTTCGGCCGACTTCCGCACGCCCTCGGCATCCGCTGCCCACTGCCTGGCGCGCACCGTGACCCACGGCGCCACCGAGATGCCGGCCGCCTGCAGGGCGATCTTCATGAAGTGCTTGTCCATGCAGAGCGCCGAGTCGAGCACGCCGCCGCCCGCATAGGGCACCTCGAGCGTGTCGAAGTAGCCCTGGATCGTGCCGTCCTCGCCGTGCGTGCCGTGCAGGATCGGCAGCACGATGTCGATCTCGCCGAAGACCTCGGTGGCGCCGTCCGTTCGTACGACGCGGAGGGTCCGGTCGCCACCCGGCTCCGGCCACAGCACGCGGGTGCCGTTGTCGGCGACCTCGGGCAGGTGCGCGGCGTCCAGCGGGAACTTCGCCGGGTCGTCGTCCTCGAGGACGAACGCGCCCTCGCGGGTGATCCCGACCGGGATCACCCGGTAGCGGTCCCGGTCAATCGCCCCGAGCACCCCGCCCGCCGTTGCGGAACTGATCGAGTGCTCGCTGGAACGCCCGCCGAAGAGGACCACCACCGTCTGCTTGTCCATAGCTGGTCCTCTCCCCCTGCGGGGTGTCATCGTCCGTCGTCAGGTGGGGTGCGATGTCGCGGGGGTTCATCTTCCCGTCGAGCACCATCTTCACCTGTTCGACGATGGGCATGTCGACCTCGGACTCGCGTGCGAGCTGCAGGATCGGCGCGACGGACGCGAGTCCCTCGGCGGTCTGCTGCATCTGCTTCACGACGTCCTGGAAGCTGTACCCCTGGCCGAGCAGGCGCCCGGCCGTGTTGTTGCGGCTCAGCGGCGACTGGCAGGTGGCGATCAGGTCGCCGAGCCCTGCGAGTCCCTGCAGCGTCTCCGGGTGCGCCCCGTTCGCGACGGCGAAGTCCGTCATCTCCACGAGCCCGCGGGTGATGATCGACGCCTTGGTGTTCTCTCCGTAGCCGACGCCGTCGACGATCCCGATCGCGACCGCGATCAGGTTCTTCAGCACTCCGCCGAACTCCGTGCCGATCACGTCGGTGTTCACGAACGTGCGGAAGTAGCCGTTGCGCGCGGCGCGGGCGATCTCCTCGGCCGTCTCGAGACTGCGTGAGGAGATCACGGCGGCGGTCGGCTGCTCGCGGGCGATCTCGAGTGCGAGGTTCGGACCGGATGCCACCGCGATGCGCTCCGGGTCGCAGCGCAGCTCCTGCTCGATGACCTGGCTCATCCGGAGGCCCGTCGACCGCTCGACGCCCTTCATCAGGCTGACGACCTTCGCATCGCTGTCGGCGAGCAGCGGCCTCAGGGCCGCGAGGTTCTCCCGGAGCGACTGGCTCGGAACCGAGAGGTACACCTGGTCGGCGCCCCGCAGCGCGATCGCGAGCTCGTGGGTCGCCGCCATGGAGCGGGGAAGATTGATGCCGGGGAGGTACCGCGAGTTGCGCTTCGCCTCGTCGATCTCGTGCGCGAGCTCTGCACGGCGGGCCCACATGGTGACCTGCGCGCCGCCGTCCGCCAGGATCTTGCCGAAGGTGGTGCCCCAGCTGCCGGCGCCGATGACCGCGACGCGGGGTCCGGCCGGTGCGCTTCGCTTAGTCAAGGCGACCCGTCTCCTTCTGTCCGTGGGACGCCGGATTCCACCGCTCGGCGGGAGCCTTCTCGTCACGCAGCCCCTCGAGCAGAGCAGTGATCGCGTTCATCAGACGGGTGGTCGCCTCGCTGAGCGCGGCCTGATCGCCCGCGCGGCCGCGCAGGTCGGAGAGGTCGACGGGGTCGCCGATCACGACGTTCACGGGCTTGCGCGGCGGCCAGAGGCTCAGGCCCTTCTGGTAACGGCCCATGATCGCCTGCGTGCCCCATTGCGCCATCGGGATCAGCGGGATGTCGCCGGCAAGCGCCAGACGCACCGCACCCGACTTCCCCCGCATCGGCCACAGATCGGGGTCCCGGGTGAGAGTGCCCTCCGGGTAGACGATGACGCCGCGGCCGTGTTCGACGAGATCAGCCGACTGCGTCATCGTCTGCTTCGCCGCGGACGCCGAGGAGGTGCGGGCGACGGGGATCATCCCGGTCGAGCGCAGCAGCCAGCCGAGCACCGGGACCTTGAACAGGCTGTCCTTCGTCATGAACCGGGGCGCGCGGCCCAGCCGCCAGACCGCGACCGCGACGATCAGAGGATCGAACTCAGAGTAGTGGTTCGGAGCGAGAACGAACGCGCCTTCGCTCGGCAGCTTCTCGCGGCCGGTGATCCGGATCTTTGCGAGCACCGAGATCAGCGGCACGACGACCGCGGCGAGCGGCCAGAAGAGGCTCGGCCGTCGCTTCTCCGACCCGGAACGCATCGCCGTCACCGGACGACGTCGAAGTCGGCGCCGAGGGCGTCGAGCTTTGCGAGGAACTTCTCGTAGCCGCGGCTGAGGATGTCGACACCGGACACCTTCGACTCGCCCTCGGCCGTCAGCGCGGCGATGACGTGACTGTAGCCGCCCCGGAGGTCCGGAACGACGATGTCCGCGCCGTGCAGGGGCGTCGGGCCGGTGATCACGGCCGCCTGCTCGAGCTCGCGGCGGGGTACGCGACGCGGCCCGTCCTGCAGGCCGTGCGGGTGCACGACGATGTCGGCGCCCATCTTCACCAGGGCGTCCGTGAAGCCCATCCGGTTCTCGTACACCGTCTCGTGCACGACCGAGCGGCCGTTCGCCTGGGTCAGTGCGACCACCAGCGGCTGCTGCCAGTCCGTCATGAATCCGGGATGCACGTCGGTCTCCACGACGACCGGCTTGATCTCGCCGTCGCGGCGGAACAGGATGCCGTCCTCCTGGATGTCGAACCAGCCGCCGGCCTTGCGGAAGACGTTGAGGAAGGTCAGCATCTCCTGCTGCTTGGCGCCGCCGACGAAGATCTCACCGTCGGTCGCGAGAGCGGCCGAAGCCCAGGATGCGGCCTCGTTGCGGTCGAAGATCGAGCGGTGGTCGTAGCCGCGGAGGTGCTCGACGCCCTCGATGAGGATCACCCGGTTGGGCTCGTAGGAGATGATCGCGCCCATCTTCTGCAGCACGGCGATCAGGTCCATGATCTCCGGCTCGATGGCGGCGTTGCGCAGCTCCGTGGTGCCCTCGGCGCGCACCGCGGTGAGCAGCACCTGCTCGGTCGCGCCGACGCTCGGGTACGGGAGGTGGATGTTCGCCCCGTGCAGTCGCCCGTTCGGGCGGGAGAGCCGGATGCCGCTGGGCAGCTTCTCGACGACGGCGCCGAACTTGCGCAGGGCGTCCAGGTGGAAGTCGATCGGGCGATCGCCGATGCGGCAGCCGCCGAGGTCGGGGATGAACGCCTGACCCAGCCGGTGCAGCAGCGGACCGCAGAACAGGATCGGGATGCGCGAGGCGCCGGCGTGCGCGTCGATCTCCTCGAAGTGCGCGGACTCGACATCGCTCGGGTCGAAGATGAGAGCGCCGGGCTCGTCGCCCTCGGTCACCCCGACGCCATGCACCTCGAGCAGCGACCGGACGACGGCGACGTCGCTGATCGCGGGCACGTCGCGGAGCACGCTGACCGTCTCGCCGAGGAGGGATGCCACCATCGCCTTGGTCGCGAGGTTCTTCGCGCCCTTGACATCGACGCGGCCGCGCAGCGGTCGTCCTCCGCGAATGGCGAGAACGTCTCCGGTGAGAGCGGGGACTCCGTCCGGAAGAGCATCGCGCACGGGTGTCGTCATTCGGAGCCTCACTTCATCAAGGAAATCGGGGGCGGGTCGCCCCTGGCTCCCCCGCCCCCTCCGTCTTACTGGACGGGAAGGGTACGTGGCCGCCACGACTCGCGACGGGCCTCGAACTGCGCGATCCTGTCTTCGTTGCGCAGCGTGAGCCCGATGTCATCGAGCCCTTCGAGGAGCCGCCATCTAGTGTAATCGTCGATTCCGATCTGAGCCTGGACGTCACCGATCGAGGCGATCCGCTCCTCGAGGTTCACGGTGATCTGCGCCCCGGGATTCCGGTCGATCTCGGCCCAGATCCGCTCGAGATCCTCCTCGGAGATCGTGGCGGCGAGCAGGCCCTGCTTGCCGGAGTTGCCCCGGAAGATGTCAGCGAAACGCGGGCTGAGCACGACCTTGAACCCGAAGTCGCGCAGCGCCCACACGGCGTGCTCGCGGCTGGATCCGGTGCCGAAGTCCGACCCAGCGACCAGCACGGAAGCCCCCTGGAAGGCAGCCTGGTTGAGGACGAACTCCGGGTCCTGGCGCCACGCGTGGAACAGCGCATCCTCGAAGCCGGTCTTCGTGACCCGCTTGAGGAAGACCGCGGGGATGATCTGGTCGGTGTCGACGTTCGACCGCTTCAGCGGTGCCGCGATGCCGGTGTGCGTGGTGAACTTCTCCATGATCAGACCTCCGCCTGGGTTGCTGAGCCTGTCGAAGCATCGTTCAGGTCGCTCGGGCTCGACAGCGTGCCGAGGATGGCGGTCGCCGCGGCGACCAGCGGCGACACCAGGTGCGTGCGACCGCCCTTGCCCTGGCGGCCCTCGAAGTTGCGGTTCGAGGTGGAGGCGCAGCGCTCACCCGGGGCGAGCTGGTCGGGATTCATGCCGAGGCACATCGAGCAGCCGGCGAAGCGCCACTCGGCGCCGAAGTCCTTGATGACCTGGTCCAGGCCCTCCGCCTCGGCCTCCAGGCGCACGCGGGCGGAGCCGGGGACGACCATCACCCTGACGCCGTCGGCCTTCTTCCTGCCCTTGATGACGGAGGCGAAGGCGCGCAGGTCCTCGATCCGGCTGTTGGTGCACGACCCCATGAACACGGCATCCACCGGCACCTGCTTGAGAGGCGTGCCCGGCGTCAGATCCATGTACTCCAGTGCCCGCTCCGCTGCGGCGCGCTCGTTCGGGTCGGCGATGTCAGCCGGGTCGGGAACGGATGCCGACAGCGAGCTGCCCTGGCCGGGGTTGGTCCCCCAGGTCACGAAGGGCTCGAGAGTGTCGGCGTCGACGAAGACCTCGGCGTCGAACTCTGCGCCGTCGTCGGTCGGCAGGGTGCGCCAGTAGGCGACGGCATCCTCCCAGTCCTGCTCCTTGGGCGCGTGCGCGCGGCCCTCGAGGTACGCGAACGTCGTCTCGTCGGGGGCGACCATGCCTGCCCGCGCGCCCGCCTCGATGGACATGTTGCAGATCGTCATCCGGCCTTCCATCGACAGCGCGCGGATGGCGCTGCCGCGGAACTCCAGGACGTAGCCCTGGCCGCCGCCGGTGCCGATCTTCGCGATGACAGCCAGGATGATGTCCTTCGCCGTCACGCCGGGGCGCAGCGTGCCGTCGACGTTGATCGCCATCGTCTTGAACGGCTTGAGCGGCAGCGTCTGCGTGGCCATGACGTGCTCGACCTCGCTGGTGCCGATGCCGAACGCCATCGCGCCGAAGGCGCCGTGGGTCGACGTGTGCGAGTCGCCGCAGACGACGGTGATGCCGGGCATGGTGAGTCCGAGCTGCGGACCGACGACGTGGACGATGCCCTGCTCCGCGTCGCCCAGCGAGTGCAGGCGCACCCCGAACTCCTCGGCATTGTTGCGCAGCGTCTGGATCTGGGTGCGGCTGGTGAGGTCCGCGATGGGCTTGTCGATGTCCCAGGTCGGGGTGTTGTGGTCCTCGGTCGCGATCGTGAGGTCGAGCCGGCGCAGCGGGCGGCCCTCGGCACGGAGGCCGTCGAAGGCCTGCGGGCTGGTGACCTCGTGCACCAGGTGCAGGTCGATGTAGATGAGGTCCGGCTCGCCGTTCTCGCCCTTGACGACGAGATGGTCGTCCCAGACCTTCTCGGCGAGGGTCCTGCGGCGTACGGGAGCGGCTTCTGCTGCGGGGGTGTTCATTGCGGTTCTCCTGAAGCTGGCGGTTCGGCCCACGATGGACTCCGCGACGAGGAGGGGCTCAGAACGAGATCTCGTCGCGGCCGCTAAGAAGGAGCACGACCCGCATGAGGCCAGGCTACCACCGCTGGAACACCCGGATACGCGACGTGACGCAGGGCTGGGACCTGCGCGCGGTCTGATCCACGACGCAGGTCCCCTGGCATCTACTCGGCGATAGCCGCGCGCTTCTCGGCGCGCTTCTCACGCGAGGAGGCGATGAGGCTCGCGACCGTGGCCACGGTCATCGAGGCCAGGATCACGCCGAGCGAGACCATGTTGTCGATGTCCGGAACCCACTCGACATGCTGTCCGCCGTTGATGAACGGCAGCTCGTTCTCGTGCAGCGCGTGCAGGATGAGCTTGACGCCGATGAAACCGAGGATGACGGCGATGCCGTAGTGCAGGTAGCGCAGGCGGTCGAGGAGATCGCCGAGCAGGAAGTAGAGCTGGCGAAGACCCATCAGCGCGAAGATGTTCGCGGCGAACACCAGGAACGCGTTCGTCGTGATGTCGAAGATCGCGGGGATCGAGTCGATCGCGAACGTCAGGTCGGTGATGCCGATCGTCATGAAGACGATGATCATCGGCGTCCACATCCGCTTGCCGTCGACCGTGGTGCGCACCTTGGCGTCGTCGTAGCCGTCGCTGATGTCGATGCGGCGGCGGAGCAGGCGCACGATGAACGCCTCGCGCTGGACCTCCTCGTCGTGCTCGCCGTCGGGCATCGCCTGCTTGATGGCGGTGTAGATCAGGAAGGCGCCGAAGATGTAGAAGATCGGCGAGAAGTGCTCGATGACGGCGACGCCGATGAGGATGAACGCGCCGCGGAGCACGAGCGCGATGATGATGCCGACCATCAGCACCTGCTGCTGCAGGCGGCGCGGCACGGCGAACTGCGCCATGATCAGCACGAACACGAACAGGTTGTCGATGGAGAGGCTGTATTCCAGCGCCCAGCCGGTGATGAAGTCACCGGCGTTGCGCCAGCCCGCCACGTTGCCGAGGATCACGGCGAACAGGAGCGCGAGGCCGACGTAGAACGCCACCCAGAGGGTGGACTCCCTGGTGGACGGGATGTGCGGGCGGAGACGGACGAGCAGCAGGTCGGCGATCAGGATGACGGTCATCACGATCATCGAGGTGATCTCGAACCAGACAGGGATTTCCAAGGGCGCACTGCACCTTTCGGGAGGGGTCGGGAAGAAGCCGAAAGTCTCTCCCCCGCACTGAGTGCGTCGCGCGACCGGAGCAGCTCTGTCGATGCTCGTGATGACGATCCGCGCGGTTCCGGGATACTCCCTCTCGCAGAGACAATGCTACCGGAGCGCGGGGGCCATGACGAAAAAGGTCGGCGAGGGCCTGTCAGGCGACTCGTCGTGGGGCACGCAGACGCGGCGCACCGATTCTGAGACGATGAGGCATCCGGCGACACTTCCCCGGTGAGAGACATCGAACGGAAACAGGATGCCCGTGCAGACGAGTGATCAGAGATGGGCGGCTCAGGCTGCGGCAGGTGACGAGAGCGCCTTCCGTGATCTGTACCGCGCGTATGTCCGGCCGGTCTACTGGATCGCGCACGGCATCCTCGGCTCCGCCGCCGATGCCGAGGACGTGACGCAGGAGACCTTCGTGGCCGCCTGGCGGAAGCTCCCCGGCTTCGAGCTGCAGGGCGAGTCGATCCTGCCCTGGCTCGCGACGATCTGCCGCTTCCAGGCGGCGAATCGCCTGCGTCGGCGACTGCGCGACCAGGCGCACACGGCGGACGGGGTCGACGAGATGATCCCGTCGACGATCAGCGTCGAGGAGCAGGTCATCACGGCCGCGCTCGCTGAGCGGATCGCGGCCGAGGTCGGCACCCTGAGCGAGCTCGATCGCGAGATATTCCGGCTGTGCGCCGCAGAGGGATACGCGTATCAGGCCGCGGCCGACGAGCTCGGCGTGAGCCACGCCGTCGTCCGGAATCGTCTCTCGCGAGTGCGCACCCAATTGCGCGGTGCTGTGAAGGAAGCGAGCGACGCATGAACGACCAGACCACCATCGATGACCTCCCCGAGCTGAACGACGCGGCGATCGCGCGCATCGAGGCGGCCGTGTTCGCCGAGATCGACGGCGAGCGACCCGTGCCGCAGCCGCACGCCGACCGCGGGCGGGTGCGCCGCCGCCGGTGGCTCACCGGGGTCGGGATCGCCGCGGCATTCGCCGTCGGCGTCCTCGTCACTCCGCCGATCATCGGCGCCCTCGGCGGCTCGCCGATGACGGCCGCCGACGGCGGCTACGTCGCGGAGTCGGGCGCCGTCGCGCCGGAGATGGCGCAGGACTCCGCCGCCATGGAGAGCTCCGCGATCCAGGGCGTGTCCGCAGATCAGAGCCGCGAGATCATCGCGAACGCGAACGCCACGGTGCAGGTCGAGGACATCTCGGATGCCGCGGATGAGATCGCGGCGCTCGCGGAGTCGCACGGCGGCTACGTCGAGAGCACGGAGATCGGCAAGAGCCTCGCGGTCGAGGACGTCTCGGCGCCCGTCCCGCCGGATGCCGGGTACGGCTGGATCAGCATCCGCGTGCCGTCGGCCGACCTCACCGCCGTGATCGATTCGCTCGAGGAGTCGGGTGAGGTCGTCTCGTCCTCCATCTCGCAGCAGGACGTCACCTCCACGGCGATCGACCTGCGAGCACGCGTAGACGCGACGAAGGCGTCAGTGCAGCGGCTGACCGAGCTGATGTCGCAGTCGGGCACCGTGTCCGAGCTGATCGAGGCGGAGATCGCGCTGACCGACCGTCAGGCTCAGCTCGAGTCGTACGAGCAGCAGCTCGCCGCGCTCGAGGATCAGGTGGCGATGTCGAGCCTCCAGGTGCAGCTCACTCGCACCGCCGCTCCGACCTCGGCGGATCCGGCTGGATTCGCAGACGGCCTGCTGGCGGGCTGGAACGGCCTGATCGTCTCACTGAACGCCATCGTGATCGCGTTCGGGTTCATCCTCCCCTGGCTCGGCGTCGCGGCGGTCATCGTGCTGATCATCTGGCTCATCCGCCGGGCCGCGCGCAACCGCCGCGCGACGGCCACGGCCGTCGACGAAGACTGATCCGGCGCTCCGAATCGGGCCGTCCCCGGGACGGTCCGACTCCGTTGATTTTCCGATGTATACAAGAACTCTTGTGCAGTCTTCGGATCGGCCATAGCGTTGCTGCTCGTGGAAGACATCTCCGTGATCACTGCCGTGCATCACCCCCTGCGACGCCGGATGCACGACTACCTGCTGCTGTACGGAACCTCACAGGTGACGACGCTCGCCCGCGCTCTCGACACGCAGGTCGGGAGCATCAGCCATCATCTGCGGATGCTGGAGCGGGCGGGACTCGTCGAACGCGTAGAGGATCCTCACGGCGACAGACGCACGAGCTGGTGGAAGCTCGCCCGCCGCGGCATCACCTGGTCGGCGGATGACTTCGCGGACTCCCCCGCCGACGCACTCCTGGCCCGGGAGGCGCAGCGCCAGGGCATCCGGATGCAGATCGATCGCCTGCAGCGCTGGCATCGACATCACGGCGATCCGGCGTACTCCGCATACGACGCCTCCAACACCGAGTGGACCGCCTGGGCGTCGCCCGACGAGCTGCGCGAGCTGTCCGAGCGGATCGTGACGACGCTGCGCGAGTGGCAGGCGTCGATCGACCTCGAGGACGGCCGGGAGCGCACGCCCGTCTTCTTCTTCGCGCACGCATTCCCCACGGAACCGTGATGGCCGCCGCCGAGCCCGTCCGGCTGAGCGAGCCGCCGGCCTTCCGGCGGGACGTGCGCGTGCACGCCTGGATCGGTGTCAAGGCGCTCTCCGACGCCGGCGACGCTCTCTGGACGATCGCCCTCGCCTGGACGGCCGTGCAGATCGCCTCCCCTGCCGTCGCCGGACTCATCGTCGCCGCGGGTACGGTGCCCCGGGCGGTGGTCCTGCTGTTCGGGGGCGTGATCGCCGACCGCTCGGACGCACGGCGGGTGATGATGCTGTTCAACATCCTGAGGGTCGGGGTGCTCATCGCCGTGGCCCTGTGGGTGCCGGCGAGCCCGCCGACCGTGGCCGCGCTGCTGTTCGCCGCGATCGCGTTCGGAGTCTGCGACGCGTTCTACGAACCCTCTGCCGGGACGATCGCGCGGCGATTGGTACGGCCTGAGGATCTGCCCTCCTACGGCGCCGTGGCGCAGACCGCCTCGCGCCTCGGCACGATGGCGGGCGCCGCGATCGGCGGCGTGGTCGTCGCGTATGCCGGACTCGGCGGGAGCGCCACGGCGAACGCGCTCACCTTCACGCTGGTCGTCGCATTCATCGCGATCTGGCTGCGGCCGAGGTTCCTGCTCGCCAGGGCGGCGAAGGAGTCCGCGCTCCGAGGGATCGCCCACGGCTTCTCGCACCTGCGCGATAATCCGGCGACCCGCACGCTCGTGCTCGCGCTGTCGGGGCTCAACCTCGCGGTCGGCCCGGCGGTCGGCATCGGGCTCGCGCTGCGTGCGCACGATCAGGGCTGGGGCGCGCAGGCCGTCGGCCTGTTCGAGGCGCTGCTCGGGCTGGGTGCGGCGATCGGCGCGGTGTCCGTCGCGAGATGGCGTCCCCGCCGGGAGGCGTTCGCGGGCTTCTGGGCGCTCGTCGCGCAGGGCGCGGGGATCACCGCGCTCGGCTTCGGGCCAGCGTGGAGCGTGGCCGCGGCGTCCTTCGCGATCGGCGCGACGGCCGGCTACGCCTCGGTGCTGCTGAGTGCGACGTTCTCGGCGACCGTCGACACCGCCTATCTCGGCCGGATGGGCTCGATCACCCGGCTCGGCGACGACTGCCTCATGCCCGTGGCGATGGCGGGGTTCGGCGCCCTCGCCTCGGTCACCGCACTGTGGGTGCCGTTCGCCGTGTTCGGAGGAGCGATGATGGCGCTCATGATCGTGCCGCTGCGCACCGCCGCGTTCCGGCGGATGACGCTCAGTTCGGTTACGGCGGCGTCCGCTGAACCGTCACGCCCCGCGTGAACCCTCGCAGGCTCTGTCGGTTCACCCGGAGCAGCTGCCGGACACGAAGAAAGCCCTCGGCGAACCGAGGGCTTTCGACTGCTGTGTGACCCCAGCGGGATTCGAACCCGCGTTACCGCCGTGAGAGGGCGGCGTACTAGGCCTCTATACGATGGGGCCGTCTGGCAGGAGCGTTTCCGTCCCGCGACAACTGTTCAAGTATGCCATGGCGATTCTCAGGTCGCCAAATCGACGCCGGGGACCTCGGATTCCCGGGCGTGGCGTGACGGACGGAGGGTTTGCCCGCGCGCGCAAGTAGGAGTTGACTCGTCACATGCGCGTCACGAAGTTCGAACATGCCTGCCTCCGCATCGACGAGACCGACCAGACCCTCCTGATCGATCCCGGTTCGTTCACGACTCCGCTCGACGATCTCGGCGACGTCGCCGGCATCGTGATCACGCACGAGCATCCGGATCACTGGACGCCCGAGCATCTCGACCGCATCCTGCGCGTGGTCCCGGGAGCTCCGGTCTTCGCGCCGGCCGGCGTGGCGCGCGCAGCGGAGGGATACGACGTCACGGTCGTGGCACCGGGCGACGTCATCGAGGTCGGCGACTTCACGCTGAGGTTCTTCGGCGGCGTGCACGAGGTCATCCACTCCTCCATCCCCGTGATCGACAACGTGGGCGTGCTGGTGAACGACGAGCTGTATTACCCCGGGGATTCCTATGCGGTTCCCGAAGGGGCCGCCGTCCGCACGCTCGCCGCTCCCCTCGGCGCTCCCTGGCTGAAGATCGGCGAGGCGATGGATTACGTGCTCGCGGTGCAGCCGCGACGTGCGTTCGGCACGCACGACATGACGCTCTCCGTCATCGGCAAGGGCATGCACCGGGCGCGCCTCCAGTGGGCGACGGAGCAGGGCGGCGGCGAGTTCTTCGCGCTCGAGCCCGGCGACACGCTCGACATCTGAACGTGGCAGACTCCCCCACCGCTGAGCGGGCCCTCGATGAGGCCGGGGTCCGCGAGCTCCTTCGCGCGGCTGCTCCCCACCTGGCCGCGCAGTCGCTCCGCCTCGTCGCGGAGGGCTGGGACAACGCGATCTGGCGCCTCGGCGACGACCTCGCGGTCCGTCTTCCCCGACGCGCGCTCGCCGTCCCGCTGATCGCACACGAACAGCGCGCGCTGCCGGAGGTGGGTCCTCGCCTCGCCGCCCTCGGCATCCGCACGCCGATGCCGGTGCTGTGCGGCACGCCGACCGCCGGGTTCCCCTGGCCCTGGTCGGTCGTTCCGTGGATCGAGGGCGCCGCTGCTCTCGGGCGGCCCCGCGACGAGAACACGGCCTTGGCGTCACCCCTCGCCGAAGCCCTCGACGCCCTGCATCGAGACGCTCCTGCGGATGCGCCGGTGAATCCGGTCCGCGGCGTGCCACTCGAGGAGCGCGACGACGTGATGCGGGAACGGCTCGACCGGTTCCGCGGTCGGACGGCGCTCAGGGATGCATGGTCGGCGGGTCTGCGCGCACCCGCGGCCACGGAGCGCGTCTGGATCCACGGCGACCTGCATCCGGGGAACATCCTGGTCGAGGGCGCCGAGCTCGCCGCTTTCATCGACTTCGGCGACGTGACGGCCGGCGACCCCGCGTACGACATCGCGGTCGCCTGGCTGCTCTTCGACGCGGGAGGGCGCGGCGCGTTCCGCGCGGCGTGCGGCTCGCGCTACGACGAGGCGACCTGGGTTCGCGCACGTGCCTGGGCTGCGTACCTCGCCCTGGTCCTCCTCGCGCAGAGCGACGACCGTCCTGAGTACCTCGCCGTCGGCGAGAGCACAGCCGGCGAGCTCGCCCTGGGCTGAGCGCCTAGGCCAGGGCCGCGCGCACCCGGAGGTCGCGCGCGAGGTGGTCGCGCTGCTCGATCACCACGCGCCGTAGCGCCGCGGGCGCCGACTCGTGCGCGTCCAGCCATGCGTCCGCGAGGTCGAGGGCGTCCGTCGCCGGGAACAGCCCGACCACGAGGCGCTGCGCCAGTTCGATGCTGCGCTCGTGCCAGGCATCCGCGATGCGAGCGAAGTACTCCTCGTCGAAGCGCGCGATCAGATCGCGACGCCCACCGGCGCGGAAGCCACTGATCTCGGCATCCAGGTGGTCGTTGCTCAGCGTCAGGTCACTCCAGGCCGCGTCCCACGCGGCCGAGCGGACCCCGGCGTCCGGGCGGGATGCCAGGGCGCGGCGTGCCGCGGTGTGCCCCGTGGCGGTGTCGTCGCGCTCCAGCTCCGAGGCGATGTCCTCGGCGTCGGCGTGCCCGGTGGTCACCAGTGCTGTGAGCAGCTGCCAGCGCAGGTCGGGGTCGACCGTGAGCCCTTCGGGGACGTCACCGTCGAGCAGCGAGCGGATCTCGGCGCTGCGGACGTCATCGAACGCGGATGCCGTCGCCAGCGCACGCGCCCAGGAGAGCTGCCCGTCGCTGCCGGGATCGGCCTGTCGGAGCGCGTTCCACGCCGCCTCGGTCCATACCCGCTGCTCGTCGGCACGACGTTCGTCTGCGACGAAATGGCGGAGCGCGAACGCGGCATGCGGCAGGATGCCGGCGAGCAGTCCGATGTTCGGCTCGCCCGGGGCGTGCTCGCGCACGATCGCGACGTAGCGCACCGCGTCGAGTTCACCGTCGCGCGTCGCGTTCCAGAGTGATGACCAGACCAGAGCACGCGCCAGGGGGTCGTCGATCGACGACAGGGACGCCTCGACTGTCGCCAGCGAGCGCTCGTTGAGCCGCACCTTGGCATACGTGAGGTCGTCGTCGTTCAGGAGCACGAGATCCGCGTCCTGGAGGTCCACGACCGTGCGCTCCTCGGAGATGTCCAGCTCCGACTGCGCACGGCGGACGACCCGGCCGTCCACCCTGTCATACAGGCCGATGCGCAGCCGATGTGGGCGAGGGGCGGCCTGCATGAGGACCGCGCGGCCGTCGGCATCCGTCTCCGTCCACAGCGTGGACATGCCCGACGTCTCGAGCCAGGCCTTCGACCAGCCGGTCATGTCGCGGCCGGAGACGGCACTGAGCTGCACGAGGAAGTCGTCGAGCGTGGTGTTGCCGAACGCGTTGGCGGCGAAGTAGCGGCGGGCGCCCTCGAAGAAGGCCTCGTCACCGACGAAGGCGACCAGCTGCTTGAGGACCGCAGCGCCCTTCGCGTACGTGATGCCGTCGAAGTTGAGTTTGGCCGCCTCGAGATCGGTGATGTCGGCGACGATCGGATGCGTGGTCGGCAGTTGGTCCTGCTGATACGCCCATGCCTTGCGGTTCGCGGCGAACTTCACCCAGGCGTCGTGGAATCGCGTCGCCACCGCCGATGCGTGCGAGCCCATGTAGTCGGCGAACGACTCCTTGAGCCACAGATCGTCCCACCACTTCATCGTGACGAGATCGCCGAACCACATGTGCGCCATCTCGTGCAGGATCGTGTTGGCGCGCGCGGCGCGCTGTGCGTCGGTCGCCGCACCGCGCGACAGATAGGCCTCGGTGAACGTGACGAGCCCGGGGTTCTCCATCGCGCCGAGGTTGTACTCCGGGACGAAGATCTGGTCGTACTTGCCCCACGGGTATGGATACGCGAAGGAGTCGGTGAAGAAGTCGAGTCCCTGACGGGTGATCTCGAGGATCTCGTCCGCTTCGAGATGCTGCACCAGCGAACGACGGGCGAACACACCGAGGGCGATGCCCTGCTCGTCGCGGTGCCACTCGCCGTCGACGCGGGCATAGGGGCCTGCGGCGACCGCGGTGATGTAGCTGGAGACAGGGAGCGTCGGCGCGAACTCGACGCGCTGCACGCCGAGACCGATGTCGGTCTTCAGTGGTGCCTGGTTCGACAGCACCTCCCACCCCGCCGGCGCATCGACCACGAACGTGTACGACGCCTTCATGTCCGGCTGCTCGAAGCACGCCATCACCCGGCGCGAGTCGGCCGGCTCGTACTGCGTGTAGAGGTAGGTCTCCTCGTCAGCGGGATCATGGAAGCGATGGAGCCCCTCACCGGATCGGCTGTACGCTCCGGTGGCCTCCACCCGGACGGTGTTCGAGGCCGCGAGGCCGGACAGCCGGATCCTCGCCCCGTCGAACACGACCTCCTGCTCCTGATCGTTCAGCACGACGCGATCGACCGACTCGCCGATGAAGTCGAGCCACGTCTCAGGCGCGTCGGAGTCGAACTCCAGGGTGGTCGCGGTGGGGAATCCGGTCCGGGACCGCTCCGGTGCCCCCGTGAGGTCGAGCTCGACGCGGATGCTGCGGACGGACACCGCAGCGGATCGCGCCGCGGTCTCCTCCCGGGTGAGGTTGGCTGTATCCATCCCTCCATCCTGTCATCCGGTCGGGGTGGATCCGCGCCTAGGCGTCGCCGTCGGCGAGCAGACGGCGGATCGCGGTCTCGGCTGCGACGGTCAGGTCGAGGGTCTGCCCTCGTGCGTAGCGGCGGAAGACCCGGGGGTCGATGTAGCTCGCCTTCGCCACGGCCGTGGTGTTGCCGAGGGCGGATGCGGTGGCCTGGATCGCCAGCCGCTCCGCCCGCCGCCGCTGCGCCCCGGTGTCGAGCACGCCGATCCGCGAGAGGGCATCCGCCGCGAGGATCGTGCCATGCAGCGTCCGGAAGTCCTTCGCGGAGAACAGCCCTCCGGTCACCTCCTTCAGATGGCTGTTCACCTCCGCCGGAGTCAGGCGAACGCGCCGCCGGCCCTTCCGGTATGCGAGGAGCGCCGCGCGCGGCGATCCGACGGCGAACTCCGCGAGCGCTTCGGCCAGTGCGGCATCCGCGATCTCGATGTGCGCCCTTCGCCCGCTCTTGCCCGGAAAGCCGAGTGTGACGGCACTGCCCTCGACACTCACGTCTTTTCGCCGAAGCGTCGTCAGGCCGCGGCTGCCGTGACGCACCAGATAGCGCTGGGATCCGACACGGAGGGCGGCGTCGTCCAGGAGCCGGAACGCGACGGCCAGCGCCCGCTCTCGCGTCAGCCCCGGCTCCCGCAGCGCCCGGGTGACGCGCGCACGCGCCAGGGGCAGGGCCTCCGCGAGTCTCAGGGCGCGCGCGAACTTGCGACGATCGCGGCGCGCCCGCCAGAGCGGGTGGTAGAGGTACTGCCGCCGCCCCGCGTCGTCGATGCCGACGGCCTGGATGTGCGCCAGCGGGTCGGCCGCGATCCAGACGTCGGCCCACGCCGGCGGGATCGCGAGGTCCCGGATGCGCTCCCGGTCAGCGGGGCCAGCGGGTCTGCCGTCGCCGTCCAGATACCGGAATCCCGTCCCCGCTCCGAGACGACGGAACCCGGAGTCCTCGCCGGGAACCGCGCGGCTCAGCGCTGCCATCTCCCCGTCTCCTCCCCGCGTCGCCCGCCGGCGCGTTCCGATTCAGGATGCCGTCGCCGCACGGCGTGGCGAAGGGGCTGGTACGCGGACGCCGCCGATGCTACGGGGATCCGCGCCCGAAGCCGCCGTTCTAGCCGCCGGGCGCCGGATGATCAACCCCCTCTCCTCCCGCGGCGCCGGCGCCTACCGTGGACGCTCAGCCGCACAACGTCGGAAGGAGAAGAAGATGAGCACCACCACCATCACTTCAGAGATCGACGTGGACGTGCCGATCAGCGCCGCGTACGAGCAGTGGACGCAGTTCGAGACGTTCCCGGAGTACCTCACCGGAGTCGAGGAGGTGACGCAGCTGGACGACACGACCACGCACTGGACCGTGAACGTCGGAGGCGTCCGGCGCGAGTTCGACGCGCGCATCGTCGATCAGGTGCCCGATCACCACATCACCTGGCGCAGCCTCAACGAGGTCGCACACGAGGGGCGGGTCTCATTCCACCCGGGCCCGGAGGGACGCACACGGATCGAGCTGAGCATGGACTGGGAGCCTGAGCGCTTCGCCGAGAAGGTGGGCGCTGCCCTCCAGGTCGACGACATGATCGTGAAGCGCGACCTGCAGCGCTTCAAGGAGTTCATCGAGAGCCGGCGGACGCCGACCGGCGGCTGGCGTGGCGAAGTCCACGGCGGGAGTGTCCGAGGCGACGACCCGGACCTGAGCGTCTGACCCCAGGACTGTCCGGCTGTGCGCATCCACTCCCCTGCCGCAGCCGGGCAGCTGCGTCACCGCGGTGCGGCCTCAGCGGACGGCGCCCCGTTCGCCTGGGCGGGCACGACACGCTCCAGTGCCGATGCCAGCAGCCCGACGGCGAGGCTGCCGGCCACCATGAGAGCGATGAACCACGCGTCGAGGCCCTCGCCGAGCATGACTCCCGCAACGAGCGGACCCGTGATGGCCCCAGCCTGGAACGCCGCGGAGTTGATGGCGTTGTAGCGGCCGCGGGTGCGATCCGTCGCGAGGTCGTTGTAGATCGCCGGCACAGTCGGCTGAAGCATCGTCTCCCCGAAAGCGAACACGCCCATGTAGGCGATCACGCCGATCGCGGCGGCGACGGAACCGGGAAGAAGGCCCGTCGCCCCCAGCACGACCCACGAGAGCGCCCAGACGAGCGCCATGACCTGCATGACCCGCGTGCGACGCCGGCCGGTGATGAGCCTCAGCACGGTGAACTGGAGCAGCACGATCACCGCGGTGTTCACGGCGAAGGCGATGCCGACGACCTGCGTCGACACGCCGGCGACCTGACGCGCGAAGGCCGGGAACCCGGCCTCCATCTGGCCGTAGCCGATGAACACGGCGAGGAAGGTGAGCAGGGTCAGCCAGAGCACGGCCGGCCGGCGGACGATGGCCCGGTAGCCGCCCGGCTCTTCGGCGGTGCCGTCGTCGGGGTCGGACTGCGTGCGCACGTGGCGCAGCGGACCGAGCAGCAGAGCGAGCGGGACGAGTGCGGTCGCGGCATCGATCAGGAAGATCGCGGTGAACGTGGCGGGATCGTCGACGTTCACGAAGAATCCGCCGATCACTCCTCCTATGCCGATGCCGAGATTCACGAGTGCGAAGTTGACACCGAAGTACTGCTGTCGCACCTCGCCGTCGACGACGCTCGCGATCAGGGCATTGAAGCCGGGCCAGGAGACGCCGAAGTTGACGCCGATCAGCATGACCGCGACAGCCGCGATCGCGGGGTGCGTCGCGAACGCGAGCAGGCTGCAGCCGGCGATCATCGCGAGGAGCCCCGCGATGAGTACCCGGCGCGCCCCGAAGCGGTCGATCAGGGTTCCGCCCGGACCGGTGACGACGAGGCCCGTGATCGCGATCAGGCTCATCAGGGCGCCCGAGAGTCCGAGCTCGAACCCCCGCACCTCGTGCAGATAGATGATGGTGAACGGCAGCGTCATTCCGCGCCCGAAGGTCTGGATCGCCACGGTCGACAGCAGCCAGCGCCCCTCCGTGGGCAGCGCATTCCAGAACGCCTTCATACCGGTCACCCGAGCATTCTGCCCGATGCCTCGGACATCCGGGGGCTGGAGGCCCATTCGCCGATTGTCCGATGTCCGCGGAGTCTGGCATCATCACGATCATGCCGATGTCGATCGATGAGTTCTGCGCGTCCCTGTTGAGCACGGAGCATCGGCACGCGCTCGGCATCCGGCTCACGGATGACGAGGCGCGTCGCGTGCACGACGACCCCGCTGCCTCCCGGAACTGGTACGCGTACTGGCTCGCGTCGGCTCCACCCGCGCCGATCGCCGCACCCGCCTTGGCATCGCCCCCTCCCGCGTACCGACCGCACGACCCGCAGCAGGCCGCGTACCCGGGATACAGCCCGGAGCAGGCCGTGTACCCGGCCGCGTACTCAGGCATGCCCGCCGACGCGGTCGAGCCGGTGAAGCAGAAGAACGTCGGCCTCTGGATCGTGCTCTCGGTCCTCGGCGCTCTGATACTCATCGCGGTGCTCGTCGTGGTCGCGGCCTTCGCGACCGCACGGCACTGGACGAAGGTCGATGTGCCCGAGCAGCCGGAGACGTTCCACAGCGAGGAGTACGAGACCGGCCGGCACGACGTCACGATGGATGACGTGAACCCGTGCCATGTGGATCAGGACTGGACGGACTGCACCGACCTCATGGTCGCCACGTACACGGCCGCGTGCGTCGGAGTCGAGTTGACCGAGGCCGCCGATGCGATCTGCACCGAGTACAGCGGCGCGATCGACGAGATGAAGGCGCAGGATGCCGACGGCTACTACGTCGCGTCGCTCGGCACCTTCGGCAGCCTGCATCAGAGCGCCGAGACCGCGATGCGCGACGTCTCGAACGAGGACTACGAGCCGGCTGTGACGCACGAGGCGGTCTGCTACCTCGGATTCATCGGGGAATGCGACTGAGGTCTCAGTCTCGTTCGCCCTTCTCGTCGATCGCCTCGAGAAGATCCTTGAACGCCTTCTCGATCTTGGCGTGGTGATATTGACCGGCGCGGCTCTCCGCCGAGATCACCGCGCAGCGATGGATCCTGCGGAAGTCGCCGTACGGGAATCGGTAGCGTCCTTTGGTGCCCTCGGTCTCCGAGGTCTCCTCGCCGAGGTGCCACCGCGCGAACTCGTCCATCCCGTTCCTCTCGATGAACGCGTTCTCCTCGTCGGCCGTCGGCGCGTGCTCGCTCCAGTCGTCGCGCTCGTCGTGGACGATGTCCCCGCTGCGCACGAGCCCCCTTGCGTGGGACAGCGCGTTCTCGTTCAGCCGCACGGTCATGGCCTCGCTCCCTTCCGAGTCGCTGCGCCGGGTGCGCCGCTTTCGCGGCGAGAGTAGTCCGCCACGGCTCGCGCGCGCACCCCCGTTGACCTCACGAGAGAGACGGGTCATCATGATCTCCGCGGTGAAAGCCCCTTGTCCTCGGCACGATGCCGCGGGACAGTTGTCTCGAGGGAATGTCCTGTCGAACCCGGAGGTGAGGACGATGAAGGCGAAGGTCGGCGACCACCTGATCGTGGAGGGTCACACGGACTCTGAGCACAGACGCGAGGCGGAGGTTCTCGAGGTGCGCGGCGAAGACGGAGCCCCGCCGTATCTCGTCCGCTGGAGCGACGGGCATGAGGGCCTGATGTACCCAGGGACGGACGCACGGGTCACCCATTCGGCGTAGTCGCGCTCATGACGGCGATCTCACTGCGTCGGAAACGACGAAACCCCCGCTCACGCGGGGGTTTTCGTCTTGCTGGGGTACCTGGACTCGAACCAAGAACAACGGAACCAGAAACCGCCGTGTTGCCAATTACACCATACCCCAAGGGCGAAACCTGCGCCTCGCACCGAGAGTCAAGCTTACCCGAGCAGCGGCCGGAACGCCAAAACGAGCGATCCGCGCCGCCACCCGGGCGCGTCGTCAGTCCGCGAGGAATTCGATGAGCGCGCGCAGACGGCGCAGGGACTCCTCCTTGCCGAGCAGCTCCATCGACTCGAACAGAGGCGGCGAGATCCGGCGGCCCGTGATCGCGACGCGCGGCGGTCCGTACGCGACCCGCGGCTTGAGCTCGAGGTCCTCGACGAGCGCCTTCGCGAGAGCATCCTGAACCTTGTCCGGCGTGAAATCCTCGACCGGCTCGAGCGCGGCGATGCATGCTTCGAGCACGTCCGCCGCGTTGGCCGGGAGGCCCTTGAGCGCGTCGGCCTCGTAGGTGATCTCGTCGGTGAAGAGGAAACCGACCATCCCTGGGACCTCGCCGAGCAGCTGCACGCGCTCCTGCACGAGCGGCGCCACGCGGAATGCCAGCACGAGCTGCTCGTGCGTCGGCTCGTCGAACAGCCCTGCGGCCGCGAGGTACGGGATCGTGCGCTCGGCGAAGTCCTTCACGTCGAGCATCCGGATGTGGTCGCCGTTGATCGACTCGGCCTTCTTCTGATCGAAGCGCGCCGGGTTCGGATTCACGTTCACGATGTCGAAGGCCGCGGTGAACTCGTCGAGCGAGAACACGTCGCGGTCGTGCCCGATCGACCAGCCCAGAAGAGCCAGGTAGTTCAGGAGTCCCTCACGGATGAAGCCGCGGTCGCGGTGAAGGAACAGGTCGGCCTGCGGATCGCGCTTGGAGAGCTTCTTGTTGCCGGTCTCCCCCAGCACCAGCGGCATGTGCGCGAAGCGCGGCACGAAGGTCGTCACCCCCGCGTCGATGAGCGCCGCGTACAGCGACAGCTGGCGGGCCGTCGACGGCATGAGGTCCTCGCCGCGGAGCACATGGGTGATGCCCATGAGCGCGTCGTCCACCGGGTTCACGAACGTGTACAGCGGGACGCCGTTGGGGCGCACGACCACGAAGTCCGGGAACGATCCTGCGGGGAACGTGACCTCGCCGCGGATCAGGTCGACGTAGGTGACGTCCTCGTCCGGCACCCGCAGGCGCAGCGCCGGCTGGCGGCCCTCGGTGCGGAACGCGGCCTTCTGCTCGTCGGTGAGGTCGCGGTCGAAGTTGTCGTAGCCGAGCTGCTTGGCGCGGTCGTTCGCCTCGTTGCGGGCGTCGATCTCCTCCGCCGTCGAGTAGCTCTCGTAGAGCGCCCCTGTGGCGACCAGCTTCTCGATCACGCCGCGGTAGATGTCGTGACGCTCGGATTGACGGTACGGCGCGTGCGGGCCGCCGACCTCGACACCCTCGTCCCAGTCGATCTTGAGCCAGGTGAGCGCGTCGACGAGCTGACGGAAGCTCTCCTCGCTGTCACGCGCGGCGTCGGTGTCCTCGATGCGGAACACCATCCTGCCGCCGGTGTGACGGGCGTACGCCCAGTTGTAGAGCGCGGTGCGAACCATGCCGACATGCGGCAGGCCGGTCGGCGAGGGGCAGAAGCGGACGCGGACGTCGGCACCACTTGCGGTTGTGGTGAGGGGATGAGGAGTAGCCATAGCCCCTCAATCCTACGGCTCGGCCCCGGCTCGCCGCGCGGGTGCGCCCTCGCTTCAGTCCCTCATCGCGGACGCGCCTCGTGCGAGCGGCGACAGCACCACGATCGCGACCACCAGGACGGATGCCGCGACGCCGAGCCCCGCGTACTGGAAGTTCGACAGGATCACTCCGGCGAGCACGGCACCCGCCGCGGCCGACAGGCTCATCAGGGAGTCGCTGCGACCCTGGCGGCGCGTGCGCAGCTCGGGCGCCGACGCCTCGGTGAGAAGCGCGGCACCGGCGACGGTCGCGGCGCTCCACCCGAGACCGAGGAGGATCAGCGCGACCATCACTCCCCACGCCTCGCTGTTCGCGAACACCGCGAACGCGAGTGCCCCGCCGAGGAGGATCTGACCGAGCAGCACGACCCGCAGGCGCCCCCAGCGGTCGGCGAGGATGCCGAACAGGGGCGAGAGCGCGTACATGCCGCCGACGTGCAGCGCGATGGTCACTCCGACGAGGGCCGAGACGTCGGCTGGCGTCGGGTCCATGCCGTCCACCCCGTGCGCCATGTGCGCCAGATGCACGGGCGTCATCGCCATGACGGACGCCATCACCACGTGCGAGCCCGCGACGGCGAAGATCGCGTAGCGCGCGACGACGGGACGATCCACGACCACGAGTCCGGTGGCCTCTGCGGCCGCCTTGGCGATCCGCTGCGCTGCGAGAAGCGGATCGGGGCGCAGCGCCACGATGTACAGCACCAGGGCGATGCACTGCGCCACGAAGGAGAACACGTAGGACCCGGTCTGCGGCGGCATCCCGATCGCGGCTCCGACGATCTCGCCGGGGCCGAGCAGCAGCGGCCCGGCGACCCCGCCGATGGTCGTCGCCCAGACGACGATCGACAGATCGCGTCCTCGATGCGCGGGGGCCGCGAGGTCGGTCGCCGCGAAGCGCGACTGCAGGTTTCCCGCGTTGCCTGCGCCGATCATCAGGATGCCGGCCAGCAGCAGCGGGAACACGCGGACGGATGCCGCGAGGATGACGACCGCGATGCCGACGAGGGCGAACAGGTTGCCGAGGGTCAGAGCGCGGCGGCGGCCCACGCGCGCGGCGAGCCGTGCCAGCGGGATCGCGCACAGCGCCGCCCCGAGCGTGACCGACGCGGTCGCGAGGCCGGAGAGGGCGTCGCTGCCGGAGATGTCCGCCGCGAGCAGCGCGCCGAGCGACACCGTCGCCCCGAAGGCGATGCCGCCGAGCACCTGCCCGACCGACAGGATGAGCACGGTCCGCCGCTGGACGGACGCCTGCTGCGTCGGGGTGAGGACGACGGTCACGGCACGGGCTGAGCGTCGCGCACGGTGTTGCGCAGGATGCCGAGGCCGGTGATCTCGACCTCGACCGTGTCACCGGCTTCGAAGGTGCCGACGCCGGCCGGGGTGCCGGTGAGGATGACGTCGCCGGGGAGCAGCGTGAACACTGCTGAGGCGTACTCGATGATCGACTCCACGGAGTGGATCATGTCGGTCAGCGGGGCGTGCTGGCGGACCTCGCCGTTCACACGCGTCTCGATGGTCGCGGATGCCGGGTCGAAGTCGGTCTCGATGACCGGGCCGAGAGGGCAGAACGTGTCGAAGCCCTTGGCCCTGGACCACTGACCGTCCTTGCGCTGCAGGTCGCGGGCCGTGACGTCGTTGCCGATCGTGTAGCCGAGGACATGGCCGAGAGCATCCGCCGCCTTGATGTTCTTCGCGATCCTGCCGATCACGACGGCGAGCTCTCCCTCGTACTCGGTTCGCTCGGACAGCGCCGGCCGGACGATCGCGTCTCCGGGGCCGATCACCGCGGTGTTGGGCTTCAGAAACAGCAGCGGCTCCTCGGGCGCCACTCCCCCCATCTCGGCCGCATGGTCGTGATAGTTCTTGCCGACGCACACCACCTTCGAGCGCGGGATCACCGGCGCGAGCAGCGCGGCATCGGCGAGCGGCACGCGCGCGCCCGTCGTCTCGTATCCGGAGAACAGCGGGTCACCGGCGAGCACGACCAGGTCGGACTCGTCGACGATCCCGTACATGATGGCGTCGTCGTGGCTGAATCGGGCGATCTTCACCCGTCCAGCCTAGATCCTCAGGCGTCGAGGCGGAGGAGCCAGCCGTGACGGTCTTCGCGACGGCCGTACTGGATGTCCGTCAGCTCTTCGCGAAGAGAAAGCGCGAGCTCACCGAGCGGCTGCGGCTCGTCGAATCCGTCGCCGACCAGCGCGCCGATCGGCGTCACGACGGCGGCGGTGCCGCACGCGAACACCTCGACGATGTCACCGGAGGCCACACCCTCGCGCCACTCGTCGATGGAGATGGGGCGCTTCTCGACCGTGTACCCGCGGTCCTCGGCCAGCTGCAGCAGCGAGTCGCGGGTGATCCCCTCGAGGATGCTGTCCGACTCCGGTGTCACGACGCGGCCGTCCTTGAAGACGAACACGACGTTCATCCCGCCGAGCTCCTCGACGTTGCGGTGCTCGTTGAGGAACACGACCTGGTCGCAGCCCTTCGCGCTGGCCTCGCTCTGTGCGAGCAGGCTGGACGCGTAGTTGCCGCCGGTCTTCGCCTTGCCCGTTCCGCCCTTGCCCGCGCGCGCGTACTCCTCGGACAGCCAGATCCGCACGGGCTTCACGCCACCGGTGAAGTACGCCCCGGCAGGGCTCGCGATCACGTAGTACGCGACCTTCTGCGCCGCGCGGACACCCAGGAAAGCCTCCTTGGCGAACATGAAGGGCCGCAGGTACAGGCTCTGGTCTGCTCCGGAAGGCACCCAGCGTCCGTCGACGGCGATGATCTCGCGCAGCGACTGGATGAAGTACTCCGCCGGCAGCTCCGGCAGCGCGAGCCGGCGGGCGCTGGCCTGCAGACGGGCCGCATTGCGGTCGGGGCGGAACGTGTGGATCGAGCCGTCGGCGTGACGGTACGCCTTGATGCCCTCGAAGATCTCCTGCGCGTAGTGCAGGACGGAGGCTGCGGGATCGAGGGCGATCGGTCCGTACGGCTGCACGCGGGGACGGTGCCAGCCGCCCTTCGCCGACCAGCAGATGTCGACCATGTGGTCGGTGAACACGACGCCGAACCCGGGATTCTCCAGCACCTCGGCGACGCGTGCCGGAGTGGCCGCTGCCAGGTTCTTCGTCACGGCGAACTCCAGCGGAGCCACGGTCGCCTGCGCATCGATGGTCGTCATCTCGTCATCCATTCCTCGTGGGTGGGCGCGTCTTCGCGCCATTTCAGCCTACGCCTGCCGGTCAGAGGCGTGCAGTGATCGCGGAGCCGATCTCCGCCGTGGTGCGCGCGCCCGTGCGGGCCGCGATGTCGGCCTCCACGGCCGCGCTGACGCGAGCCGACTCCGCGGTCAGACCGAGGTGGTCGAGCAGCAGCGCGATCGACAGGATCGCCGCGGTCGGGTCGGCCTTCTGCTGGCCGGCGATGTCGGGCGCGGAGCCGTGCACCGGCTCGAACATCGACGGGAAGGCGCCGTCGGGGTTGATGTTCCCGGATGCTGCGAGCCCGATCCCGCCGGTGACGGCACCGGCGAGGTCGGTGAGGATGTCGCCGAACAGGTTGTCCGTGACGATCACGTCGAAGCGCGACGGGTCGGTGACCAGGAAGATCGTGGCCGCATCCACGTGCAGGTAGTCGACGGCGACCCCGGGGTGCTCTGCAGCGACCTCGTTCACGATGCGCTGCCAGATGCCGCCCGCGTGCACGAGCACGTTGGTCTTGTGCACGAGCGTGAGCTCCCTGCGGCGGCGCTCGGCGAGCTCGAACGCGTACCGCACGACGCGCTCCACACCGAAGGCCGTGTTCACGCTCGTCTCGTTCGCGATCTCGTGCGGGGTGCCCTTGCGGATCGCGCCGCCGTTGCCCACGTACGGACCCTCCGTGCCTTCGCGCACGACTACGAAGTCGATGTCGCCGGGGTTCGACAGCGGGCCGGGCGCTCCTTCGAACAGCTTCGAGGGGCGCAGGTTCACGTAGTGGTCGAGGGTGAAGCGGAGCCGGAGCAGCAGACCGCGCTCGATGTTCGCGTCCTTGAGTCTCGGGTCCCCCGGCTGGCCGCCGACTGCACCGAGCAGGATCGCGTCGTGCGCGGAGATGGCCGCGAGGTCGTCGTCCGTGAGCGTATCGCCGGTCTCGAGGAAGCGCGCGGCGCCGAGCGAGAAGCGGGTCTTGTCGAAGCTCACCCCGCTGCCGGCGGTCACTGCGTCGAGCACCTTCTCCGCCTCGGCGATGACCTCGGGACCGATGCCGTCACCGGGGATGACGGCCAGCTTCACGACACGCGACATGACACTCCTTGCACCGGGATGATGCCGGCCACGCCTCGGGTCGATCCGGAGCGGGCCGGTCATCCCAGCGTACTGGTCAGTGCGAGGGCGTCTTGCGCAGTGTGACGCCGGCGATCGCCCCTGCCAGGATGACGAGCCCCGCCCCGATCAGCGAGGTCACCATGACTCCGGAGCCGAAGGCCGCGGCCGCTGCATCCCACAGGTCGTCGCCCATCTTCCCCGGAAGCCCGTGGGCTGCCGTGTACGCGCCCGCGAGCGTCTCGCGCGCGGCGCGAGCAGCCTCGGCAGGGAGCCCGTCGGGCAGTGCCAGCGCCCCGCGGTAGAACGCGGTGATGATGCCGCCGAGGATCGCCGTGCCGAGCACCGCCCCCAGCTCGTACGCGGTCTCGGAGACCGCACTCGCGGCTCCCGCCTTCTCGGCTGGCGCGCTGGAGAGGATCAGCTCGTTGGAGACCGTCTCCGCCGCGCCGATGCCGATGCCGAGTACGACGAACGCGATGACCAGCGGCGCGACCCCGTGCTCGGCCGACGTGAACGCGACCAGCAGGTATCCGGCGACGGAGAACACGAGAGCCGAAGGCACGAGCACGGAGGGCGCGACCCGGCGCGAGATCGGCACGACCGCGAGCCCGGCCACGATCATCGCCGCCATGCCCGGCACGAGCGCGAAGCCCGCCACCATCGGGGTGAGGCCGAGCACGAGCTGCAGGTGCTGGGAGACGAAGTAGAGGAATCCGACCAGCGCGACGACGCTCAGCAGGTTCACCAGGATCGCGCCCGAGAAGGAGCCGCGGCGGAAAAGCGCCATGTCGAGCATCGGGATGTCGGCGCGCAGCTGGCGCCGGACGAACAGCACGCCCATCAGGGTGCCGAGAACCGCCCACCCGGCAGCGGCCGGCGACGGACCCTCGGTCGCCAGCGACTTGATGGCGTAGACGACGGGGATCATCGCCGCCATCGAGAGCAGGATGCTGATCGGGTCGATGCGACCGGGCTTCGGGTCCCGGCTCTCCGGCACCAGCAGCGGTGCACAGATCAGCAGCGGGATCAGCACCGGCACTGCGACGAGGAACACCGAGCCCCAGGCGAAGTGCTCGAGCAGGAATCCGCCGACGATCGGGCCGAGGGCGGAACCGGCGGAGAAGCCGGCGGCCCACACCGCGATGGCCAGGCGCCGCTGGTCTCTGTTCCGGAAGATCGAGCGCAGCAGCGAGAGCGTCGAGGGCATCAGCATCGCGCCGAAGAATCCGAGGAGCGCTCGAGCCGTGATGAGCAGGGCGGCCGTCGGCGCGAACGCCGCGAGCACGGACACGGCCGCGAAGCCGGTCGCGCCGATCAGCAGCATCCGTCGCCGTCCGAATCGGTCGCCGAGGGTGCCCATGGTCACGAGGAGTCCCGCGAGCACGAGCGGATACACGTCGATGATCCACAGCTGCTCGGCGCCGGACGGCGCGAGCGCGATGGAGATCTCGGGCAGCGCGAAGCTCAGCACCGTGTTGTCCACCGACACCAGAAGAACCGGCAGCATCAGGACGACGAGTGCCGCCCAGCCACGCGCTCCCACGCGGGGAGCATTCGTCTCGTCATCGGCGACGGTCGCGGGAATCGACGCAGTGCGCGTCATGGAACACCTCTCAGGATCGTGGCGGCCTCATTACTGAACCGTCCGGATGGTATAGTAACAGACATGCCCCGACCTCCACTCGCCCGCGAACGCGTACTCGACGCATTCGAGTCCATCGTGATCGCCGAAGGCGAGCGCACTGCGACCCTGGATGCGACCGCCAAGGCGGCAGGCGTCTCCAAGGGCGGGCTCCTCTATCACTTCGGATCCAAGGACGAGCTGGCCGCCGGGCTGCTGGAGCGCCTGGACGCCCTCACCACCGCGGATCTGGAGCGCATGGCATCCGCAGAGGAGGGCCCGGTCGCCTACTACATCCGCACGTCCGTGATGGAGGACGATGCGCTGGATCGCGCGCTGATCGCCGCGTCTCGACTCGCGCAGGGCGGATCCGCCGCCGCCGCAGAGATGCTTCGTCACGTGCGTCGCCGGTGGGAGGACGCGATCCGCCCGCACGTGCGGGATGCCGCCGGCCTCGACCTCGTGATGCTGCTCAGCGACGGCCTCTACTTCAACAACTCGCTCGACGTGCACGGGCCGGAGCGCCTGGTCCCGCGCCGCGAGGAGCTGGCCGACCTCATCGCGCTCGTGCTGCGCTCCACCACGCCGGACAGCGCTTAGACCGCAGACGCGGCGAGGGCGGGGCGCCGTCGCGCCCCGCCCTCGCCGTTCCGTCCGTCGATCAGACCTCGGTGAGCTCGATCTGACGGAACAGGTCGGCGTCGATCGCGGTGCGGACGTCGTCGAGCAGGTCCTCGGAGACCGGCGAGTCGAGCGTCAGCACACTGAGCGCCTGGTCCCCCGCGGCGAGGCGGCCGATCTGCATGCCGGCGATGTTGATTCCGGCCTCGCCGAACTTCTGGCCGTAGACGGCGACGATGCCCGGGCGGTCGGTGTAGAGCATCACGACGTGGTGCTTCTCGATCGGCAGCTCGAGCGCGTGGTCGTTGATGCCGACGAGCTTCTCGGTCTGCTTCGGACCGGTCAGGGTGCCCGACACCGCGAGCTGCGAGCCGTCAGACAGCGCGCCGCGCAGGGTGATCACGTTGCGGTACTCGTCGCTCACGTCATCCTTCAGCAGTCGCACCGCGATGCCGCGCTGGTCGGCGAGCAGCGGCGCGTTCACGTACGACACGGTCTCGCTGACGATGTTCGTGAAGACGCCCTTGAGCGCGGCCAGCTTCAGCACGCTCACGTCGTACTCGTTCAGCTCGCCATGCACCTCGACGTCGAGGCTGGTGAGGGGCGAGGTGGCGAGTGCCGAGAAGATCTGACCGAGCTTCTCGACCAGGGAGATGCCGGGGCGGACGTACGGGTCGATGATGCCGCCTGCGACGTTCACGGCATCCGGGACCAGGTCGCCGCCGAGCGCGAGGCGCACGGAGCGGGCGACCGAGACGCCTGCCTTCTCCTGCGCCTCCTCGGTGCTGGCGCCGAGGTGCGGCGTCACGACCACGTTCGGCAGATCGAGCAGCGCGCGAGCGGTGCCGCCCTCGGCCGGGGGCTCGGACGTGAACACGTCGAGACCTGCGCCGGCGATCTCACCCGCGACCAGCGCCTCGTAGAGCGCAGCCTCGTCGATCAGGCCGCCGCGAGCGACGTTCACGACATAGGAGGTCGGCTTCATCGCCCGGAACTGCTCGGCGCCGAGCATCCCGGTCGTCTCCGGGGTCTTCGGCATGTGGATGGTGATGAAGTCGGATTCGGCGGCGAGCTCGTCGAGCGACAGCAGCTGCACGCCGAGCTGCTGGGCGCGAGCGGAGGTCACATAGGGGTCGTAGGCGACGACGCGCATGTCGAACGCGGCGAGGCGGGCTGCGACGAGGGCGCCGATGCGGCCGAGCCCGATGATGCCCACGGTCTTCTCGAAGAGCTCCGCGCCCGTGAAGGAGCTCCGCTTCCATTGCCCTGCCGCCAGCGACGCGTGTGCCGCGGGGATGCGGCGGGCGAGGCTGAGGATGTGGCCGACCGTGAGCTCGGCGGCCGAGACGATGTTGGAGGTCGGCGCGTTGACGACCATGACGCCGGCGGCGGTGGCCGCCTTGATGTCGACGTTGTCCAGGCCCACGCCCGCACGGGCGACGACCTTCAGCTTCGGGGCGTGGGTCAGCGCCTCCTCGTCGATGCGGGTCGCCGAGCGGATCAGCACTGCGTCCGCGTCGGCGAGCGACGCGAACAGGGCCTCGCGGTCGGTCCCGTCGACGTTGCGCACGTCGAAGTCGGGCCCGAGGGCCTCGATCGTGGCGGGGGAGAGAACTTCGGCGATGAGCACGACGGGCTTCGGCACAGTGGATCCTTCGGGGCAGCACGACAGGCGGGAGGGGCCGATGCGCCGCACACCGTCGGGGGCGCGATCACCTCAACTGTACCCGAGTGGTTCCGCTGCTCCGTGCCGTGTGACGACTGGAGTCAGGTGGCGATCGTCACCAGCTGGTCCATGTTCAGGATGCTGTAGCCGATCAGGCTCAGCCAGAACACCGCGACGATGCCGAGACCTGCCAGCAGCGCGAGCGACAGCTCGCCGACCTTCCGGCGCCGCCCGATCAGGTATGCGAAGACGAAGACGATCGCGGGGAAGACGACGCCGAAGAGCAGTGTCGCCCAGCCTGCGCCGGTGAGCCCGCCCTGTGCCATCGAGACGAGGTGGGCGACCGCGTTCCAGATCGCATATGCGTAGAAGAGCCCGGCGAGGCCGAGCACGAACCCGACGAGCCACCGCGGGGAGCCAGCGGACACGGACGCCGTACCGGTCGTCTCACTCATGATCCGATCACTCCCACCGTCACGAAGGGCCAGGGCACCAGCAGCACGACGCCGAGCAGCAGAACCGACAGCCGGATCCAGGCCGCACGGCCCCGGGTGAGCACCCAGCCTGCCAGGAACCACAGCGCGGGGGCCGCGACCGCCAGCACGAACCACGGGACGTACATGGCATCCGCGACGATCAGGTTGGCGAGCGGCTTGAGCCGGAGCCCGCCCACGACCCAGCCGACGCTGTAGAGCAGATAGATCCCGCCGACGATCCCGAGTGTCAGCAGCAGCGCGGTGCTCGTCGGCCCGCGGTCCTCCCCCGCAGGCGCGGTGACCGTGCCGTCATCCGCGATCCTGCCGACCTTCTCGCTGCCCTTGCCGACGGCGTTCCAGCCGCCGGGCAGCGCAGGATCCTTCGGGGTCGCCCCCTCGTCACCATCCCAGTTCAGGGCGTCGTCGGAATCGGAGCTCATGCCCCCAGCGTAGGGCCGATGTCGCCCTGGCAGGAGGAGGTTGGGGGCATCGTCCACGAAGGAGAGGATGCGCGCTCATCGCGCATCCGGCGGCGGGCACGGACTGCCGGATGCTCCTCCACGTGCGCGAAGTTCCCGCCGAGCCCATCCACTAAGCTCGGCGACGACATACCGTTTCGGGGAGGAACACCGTGGCCGCAGAGAGCAAGAAGAGTCCCGTCGAGAGCGGCGGAACCGCCGAACCGCCCGCGAACTGGAAGCCCACGCCGGAGGCGAAGTCGAAGGCGACGACGTTCCGCTGGATCGCCGCCGTGCTGTGGTTCATCGCGATCGCGGCCGAGGCCGTCGGCATCTTCTGGCTGCTGCGTCAGCGCGTCTTCGTCGGCGAGGACGGCACTCTCGTCCGCGACCCGGACACGGGCCTCCTCGAGGAGCAGGGCGTCACCGCGACGTTCCCGCAGTGGGCGTTCATCACCCTCCTGGTGCTGCTCGTCGTGATCGCCGCACTGTCGATCACCGGCTCCTTCCTGTGGAAGAAGGCGAACAGTCTCGACCCCGCGCGCAGATCGGACACGTTCCGCTTCTTCGTGCAGAACCAGCTCGGCGCGATCATCGCGATCATCGCGTTCGTGCCGCTGATCATCCTCATCTTCCTGAACAAGGACATGGACAAGGGGCAGAAGACGACCGCCGGCATCGTCGGCATCGTCCTCGCGGCCCTCGCCGTCGTGCTCGGAATCGACTTCAACCCGCCGTCCGTCGAGAAGTACACGGCCGACCAGTCCACCGTGATCCAGCTGCTCGGCAAGGACGAAGTCGTCTGGGTCGACGGCGGCAGCGTCTATCACGTGTGCGACGAGGTGCCCGACATCCAGACGGGCAGCGAGAAGCTCACCGGCACCACGGCGGAGGCCGTCGCAGCGGGCAAGACCCGTCTCACGCTCGAGTTCGCCTCGGAGCTGGACACGTGCGGCCTGGCCGTGCCGGAGAACTCGTCCGAGATCGTCGAGGCGCTGCGCGCCATCCGCGACGGCTCGACCGACACGCTCCTGCCTGCTCCGGTCTGGGCAGATCCGGCGGACGCTCCGATCGAGGTGGAAGAGGCCCCGGCGGAGTGACGCCCCCTGAAAGATGAAGGAGAGGCCCGGTGCATCCGCACCGGGCCTCTCCCGTTTCCACCAGTGGTCAGATGTCTGCGGTTCACTCCCCCGACAGCCTGAGTTCGATCACGGGCATCAGCACGTCTGGCCTGCGCACCGGCAGATGCACGGTCAGGGTTCCCTCCGCCTGCCCGGCCGGGGTCATCAGATCCGCCTCCTGCTCCGGATCCGTCACCGTGATCCTCAGCCACGACCCGTCATCGAGCAGGCGCGCGAACGCGACCTTCCCGGCGAGCTCGGGCAGATGCACCTGGCCGAGCGGCCAGGCGAACAGGTGCAGGTAGAGGCGATCGCCGCGCATCGTGTAGACGCCCTCGCGCGGCGGCGACAAGGGAGCATGACCGGCGCCGATCACCGCGCGGCGGTGCAGTCGCATCCATTCGCCGATCTCGGCCAGCGTCCCCGCGTCCCGCGGTGCGACAGCTCCCCTGCCGTCCGGTCCGATGTTGAGCAGCATGTTGCCGCCCATCGAGACCGAGTCGACGAGCATCCGCACGAGCAGGGTCGCCGACTTCTGATCCGTGTTGTCCCGGTGATATCCCCAGGAGCCGTTCAGCGTCTGGCACGCCTCCCACACGAGCGGCTCACCGTCGCGGGCCAGCGGGGACGTGGGCTGATACTGCTCCGGGGTGACGAAATCCGCGGGGATGCCGAGACGGTCGTTCACGAGCATGCCGGGCTGCAGCTCGCGGCAGAGGGCCAGCAGCCCCTCCGAGTCCCAGTCCTGCGGCCCCTTGCCCGGCCATCCGTTCTTCTCCGCGCCGTCGGTGAAGTCGAAGAAGAGATAGTCGATCTCGCCGTAGCCCGTGAGCAGCTCGCGCACCTGTCCGTGCAGGTACTCCCGATAGCGGCTCATGTCGCGATCGTCGTTGAGCGCGGCGGCGTCGACGTCGTCGCGCCGTGGATGGTTCGCGTCCACCGTGAAATCGGGGTGATGCCAGTCGAGCAGGGAATGGTAGAGGCCGACCTTGAGGCCTTCCGCCCTCAGCGCCTCGACGAACTCCCTGACCAGGTCGCGGCCTGCGGCGACCGTCGACGTGAAATCCGTCAGTGCGGAGTCCCACAGGCAGAAGCCGTCATGGTGCTTGGTCGTGAGGACGACATACCCCATGCCCGTGGCTTTCGCCGTCCGCGCGATCTCCCGAGCGTCGAAGAGATCGGGATCGAAATGCTCGAAGTACGGGCGGTACTCGTCATCCGTCAAACGTTCGAAGTTCTGCACCCACTCATGTCGCGCCGCGGCGCTGTAGATGCCGAAGTGCACGAACATCCCGAAGCGTGCATGGTCGAACCAGTCCTGTCGCATCCCTCAATCATAGGGCGAGACATCCGATGTCTACTGCGTCGCGCACGAAAAAGGGCGCCCCCGAAGGGACGCCCTCTCGCGGGGATCGGATCAGCGCGCGGCGCTGCCGTCGACGTAGTCCTCGTCCTGCTGCTTCCAGGCGAAGAGCGAGCGCAGCTCCTTGCCGGTGGCCTCGATCGGGTGCGTCTCCTCCTTGGCACGGAGCGAGAGGAACTCCTCGCCGCCGTTGTCCTGGTCGTCGATGAACCGCTTCGCGAAGGCGCCGTTCTGGATGTCGGCGAGGATCGCCTTCATCGACTCCTTGACCTCGGGGGTGACGACGCGGGGGCCCGAGACGTAGTCGCCGTACTCGGCGGTGTCGGAGACCGACCAGCGCTGCTTGGCGATGCCGCCCTCCCACATGAGGTCGACGATGAGCTTCAGCTCGTGCAGCACCTCGAAGTACGCGATCTGCGGCTGGTAGCCCGCCTCGGTCAGCGTCTCGAAGCCGGCCTGCACGAGGTGGCTGACGCCACCGCACAGCACGGCCTGCTCACCGAACAGGTCGGTCTCGGTCTCTTCGGTGAAGGTCGTCTTGATGACGCCGGCACGGGTGCCGCCGATGGCCTTCGCGTAGGAGAGCGCGGTCGCCCAGGCGCTGCCGGACGCATCGCGCTCGACGGCGATGATGTCCGGGATGCCGCGGCCGGCGACGAACTCGCGACGAACCGTGTGGCCGGGGGCCTTCGGAGCGACGAGGATCACGTCGACGCCCTCGGGAGCATCGATGTAGCCGAAGCGGATGTTGAATCCGTGCGCGAAGGCGAGCGTCTTGCCCTCGGTCAGGTTCGGGGCGATCGACTCGCTGTAGATGGTGCGCTGGTGCTGGTCCGGCGCCAGGATCATGATGAGGTCGGCCCACTGCGTCGCGTCGGCGACGGTCTTGACCGCGAATCCGGCTTCCTCCGCCTTCGGCGCCGACTTCGAGCCCTCCTTGAGGGCGATCGCGACCTCGACACCCGAGTCACGCAGGTTCTGCGCGTGCGCGTGACCCTGCGAGCCGTAGCCGACGATCGCGACCTTCTTGCCCTGGATGATCGACAGATCGGCGTCTGCGTCGTAGAAGATCTCGGTACTCACTTGTGCTTCTCCTTGATTGTGGTGTGTGTAAGTTCTGGGTCAGCCGCGCAGGACGCGCTCCGTGATGCTCTTGCCGCCGCGGCCGATCGCGAGGAGACCGGACTGGGCGATCTCCTTGATGCCGAAGGGCTCGAGCGCCTTCAGCAGCGCCTCGACCTTGCCCTTGTCGCCGGTGACCTCCACGACCAGTGCGTCGGGCGCGTAGTCGACGACCGAGGCGCGGAACAGGTTCACGACCTCGATCACGTTCGACCGCGTCGCGTTATCGGTGCGCACCTTCACGAGCATGTGGTCGCGCTGCACCGAGTTCGACGGGTCGAGCTCGACGATCTTGATCACGTTGATCAGCTTGTTCAGCTGCTTCGTGACCTGCTCGAGCGGCAGTTCCTCGACGTCGACGACCACGGTGATGCGGGAGATCCCCGGCACCTCGGTGACGCCCACCGCGAGGGAGTCGATGTTGAAGCCGCGACGGGCGAACAGCCCCGCGACGCGAGTCAGCAGACCTGGGGTGTTCTCCACCAGCAGGCTCAGCACGTGAGTCGACATGGTCAGTCCTCCTCGTCGAACGACGGCGCATGGTCACGGGCGTACTGGACGTAGCTGTTGCTCACGCCCTGCGGCACCATCGGCCACACCATGGAGTCGGCGCTGACGACGAAGTCGATGACGACGGGGCGATCGTTCGTCTCGAGGGCGAGCTTGATCGCGGCATCCACCTCCTCCTCCTTCTCGACCCTGATCGCGAGGCATCCGTACGATTCCGCGAGCTTCACGAAATCGGGGATGCGGACGGTGCCGTGTCCGGTGTTCAGGTCGGTGTTGGAGTGCCGGCCGTCGTAGAACAGCGTCTGCCACTGGCGCACCATGCCGAGCGACGAGTTGTTGATGATCGCGACCTTGATCGGGATGTCGTTGATCGTGCAGGTCGCGAGCTCCTGATTGGTCATCTGGAAGCAGCCGTCGCCGTCGATCGCCCACACGGGGCGGTGCGGCTCCGCGACCTTGGCGCCCATCGCCGCCGGGACCGAGTACCCCATGGTGCCGGCGCCGCCGGAGTTCAGCCACGCGTTCGGACGCTCGTACTTGATGAACTGCGCCGCCCACATCTGGTGCTGACCGACGCCCGCGGCGTAGATGCCCTCTGGGCCGGTGAGCTCGCCGATGCGCTGGATCACGTACTGCGGTGCGAGCAGCCCGTCCGTGGTGGGTGCGTAGCCGAGCGGGAACTCCTTGCGGAGCCCGTCGAGATACGACCACCACTCCTCGATGTCGGGCTTGGTGACGCTGGTGGCGCCGCGGAATGCGGTCTCGAGGTCGACCAGCACATCACGGACGTCGCCGACGATCGGCACGTCGGCAGTGCGGATCTTCGAGATCTCGGCCGGGTCGATGTCGACGTGCACCACCTTGGCGTTCGGCGCGAAGAGTGCGGCCTTGCCGGTGACGCGGTCATCGAAGCGGGCGCCGAGGGAGACCAGCAGATCGGCCTCCTGCAGGGCGAGCACGGCCGGAACCGTGCCGTGCATGCCGGGCATGCCGAGGTGCTGCTCGTGGGAGTCGGGGAACGCGCCGCGAGCCATCAGCGTGGTCACGACGGGAGCGCCGGTGGTCTCTGCGAGCGAGAGGAGCTCGGCGGACGCGCGACCGCGGACCACGCCGCCGCCCACGTACAGCACCGGCTTCTTGGCCTCGGCGAGAAGCGTCGCGGCGGCCTGGATCTGCTTGCCGTGCGCCTTGGTCACGGGGCGGTAGCCGGGCAGCTCGATCTTCGGCGGCCACACGAACGGCGCCATCGCCTGCTGCGCGTCCTTGGTGATGTCGACGAGCACGGGGCCGGGGCGGCCGGTCGAGGCGATCTCGTACGCCGCAGCGAGGGCCCTCGGGATCTCCGCGGCATCCTTCACCAGGAACGAGTGCTTCGTGATCGGCATCGTGATGCCGACGATGTCGGCCTCCTGGAAAGCGTCGGTTCCCATCAGCGTCGAGAACACCTGACCGGTGATCGCGAGCAGCGGCACCGAGTCCATGTACGCGTCGGCGATAGCCGTGACGAGGTTCGTCGCACCGGGGCCGGAGGTCGCGATGCAGACGCCGACCTTTCCGGACGCCGATGCGTAGCCTTCGGCCGCGTGCCCCGAGCCCTGCTCATGGCGCACGAGGATGTGGCGCAGCTTGGTGGCGGACATCAGCGGGTCGTACACGGGGAGGATCGCCCCTCCGGGCAGGCCGAAGACGTCGGTCACCCCGAGCAGCTCGAGCGTGCGGACGACGGCCTCGGCGCCGGATATCTCCGGAGCAGCGGATTGACGGGCGGGCGGCCTCGGCACGGCCGAGACGGAGTCAGCAGTCATGACTTTCCTTTGGTGGTCTGTGGGCGACGTCGGATGCCGGGGCCTTCGACTGGCTGGGTTCCTGAGCCTGTCGAAGGATCAGCCGGTCGTCGCGCCTTCTGCGGCGGACCGCACGAGACGCGAGTACTTGGCAAGAACGCCACGGGTATAGCGCGGGGGAAGCGGCTCCCAGCCAGAGCGGCGGGAGGCGAGCTCCGCCTCGTCGACGAGTAGGTCGAGAGAGCGAGCTGCGATATCGACCCGTATCAGATCACCATCGCGCACGAAGGCGATGGGACCTGCGTCCACCGCTTCGGGTGCTATGTGGCCGATGCACAGGCCGGTTGTGCCGCCTGAGAATCGTCCGTCCGTCAAGAGTAGTACATCTTTTCCGAGCCCAGCGCCCTTGATGGCGGCGGTGATCGCGAGCATCTCGCGCATGCCGGGGCCGCCCTTGGGGCCCTCGTAGCGGATCACGATGACGGTGCCGGGATCGATCGTCCCCTCCGCGACGGCATCCATCGCGGCGCGCTCGCGCTCGAACACTCGGGCCGGGCCCTCGAAGACGGCGGCGTCGAAGCCGGCGGTCTTCACGACCGCGCCCTCCGGCGCGAGCGACCCGTGCAGGATCGTCAGGCCGCCGGTGGCGTGGATCGGGTTGTCGAACGTGTGGATGACGGTGCCGTCGATCGGCTGCGGGTCGAGCTCGGCGAGGTTCTCGGCGAGCGTCTTGCCGGTGACGGTCAGCGCATCGCCGTGCAGGAGGCCCTCGTCGAGCATCGCCTTCATGATCACGGGGATGCCGCCGTGACGATCGACGTCGTTCATCACATACTTGCCGAACGGCTTCATGTCGGCCACGTGCGGCACCTTGTCGCCGATGCGGTTGAAGTCGTGCAGGTTCAGCTCCACGTCGGCCTCGCGGGCGATGGCGAGCAGGTGCAGGACGACGTTGGTCGAGCCGCCGAGCGCCATCGCCAGGGCGATCGCGTTCTCGAACGCCTCCTTGGTGAGGATGTCGCGCGTCGTGATGCCCTGGCGGAGCAGGTTCACGACGGCCTCACCGGAGCGGTGCGCGTAGTAGTCGCGACGGCGGTCGGCCGCGGGGGGAGCTGCGGACCCGGGGAGGCTGAGACCGAGGGCCTCTGCCACCGACGCCATGGTGTTGGCGGTGTACATGCCGCCGCACGCGCCCTCGCCCGGGGCGATCGCGCATTCGATGCGCTTGAGGTCCTCTTCGCTCATCAGGCCGGCGCGGCAGGCGCCCACGGCCTCGAAGGAGTCGATGATCGTGACGTCCTTCTCGGTGCCGTCCGAGAGCTTCACCCAGCCGGGGGCGATCGAGCCCGCGTACAGGAAGACGCTGGAGAGGTCGAGCCGGGCGCTGGCCATCAGCATGCCGGGGATCGACTTGTCGCAGCCCGCGAGCAGCACGGAGCCGTCGAGGCGCTCGGCCATCATCACGGTTTCGACGGAGTCGGCGATGACCTCACGGGAGACCAGCGAGAAGTGCATGCCCTCGTGGCCCATCGAGATCCCGTCGGAGACGGAGATCGTGCCGAACTGCAGCGGGTAGCCGCCGCCGGAGTGCACGCCCTCCTTGGCCCCCTGGGCGAGGCGGTCGAGGCTCAGGTTGCAGGGGGTGATCTCGTTCCAGCTCGACGCGATGCCGATCTGCGGCTTCTCCCAGTCGGCGTCGCCCATGCCGACGGCACGGAGCATGCCTCGGGAGGTCGTCGCCTCGATGCCGTCTGTGACGACACGGCTGCGGGGCTTGATGTCGATGGACGCGTTGGAACCGGGATCATGCAAGGACATGACGGAAGTCTATTGCCGAGCGGCGGCCCGTTCGTCCGCAAGCGCCTCCAGAAGCTCGGCGATCTGTTGTGGAGTGTCCACACGCAGCGCCGCGGCGGTGTCCCCCGGCCCGACGCGGACCCCGAGGTCGCCCTGCCCGAGCACGCGCATCGCGTCCTCGTCGGTCACATCGTCGCCGGCGAACAGGATGCCGGTGGCGTCGAAGCGCTCTCGGAGGGCGGTCATCGCCGCATCCTTCCCCTCGTTCCGCGAGGAGAACTCGAGGATGCGGTTCCCCGCACGCCGCCGCCAGCCGGGGAACCTCTCGGCGACGAGCGCGTCGATCGCGGCGAACACCTCCCGCTCGACCTCCGGGGTCGCGTTGCGGGTGTGCACGCCCATCCCGTACGCCTTCTCCTCGAGCTCGGCGCCTGCGAACCGGCCGATGATGGGCCGAGCGGCCTCCCACAGCTCCTCGCGGGTCCCCGTCGCCTCCGACTCCCCCGCTTCGTCGAGCTCTCCGATGCCGGGGTACCAGTACTGGGCGCCGTGCGACCCGGCGAGCGCGACGGACGAGCCGTCGGTGTGCTCCGCGATGACCCTGAGGTCGTGCAGGCTCCGGCCGGAGACGTAGGCGACGATCGTGTCGGGGAGGGATGCGAGCCTGTCGACCTGCGCCGTCACTTCGGCGAGTGCTCGCGCGGACATCGGCTCGGCGACGAGCGGCGACGCGGTGCCGTCGAAGTCCAGCGCGACGACGAGTCTCGGCGTCGTCGCCAGCGCGGACAGCTCGGGGGCGGGTGTTCCCGGGTTCCAGGTGCGGGTCATGGACATCTCCTGTCGGGCTGATTCGGCTGCCGGGTGTCGGTCAGCGTGTCTCGCGGGCGACCTCCAGGGCCGCCAGGAAGGAGTTCGACCATGCGATCACGTCGTTGTCGAGGACACGGCGCCGCAGCGACCGCATCCGGCGCGACTGCTCCTTGGGCGGCATCGACACCGCCCGCATGATCGCCTCCTTCAATCCCTCGATGTCGTGAGGGTTCACCAGGATCGCGCTGCCCAGTTCATCCGCCGCGCCGGCGAACTCGCTCAGCACCAGGACCCCCCTGTTGTCGATGCGGGTGGCGACGTACTCCTTGGCCACGAGGTTCATGCCGTCGCGGAGCGCGGTGACCAGCATCACGTCGGCTGCGAGGAACAGCGCCGCCATCTCCTCGCGGGGGAAGCCCTGGTGGAGGTAGCGGATGGCGGTGTGCCCCATCGTGTCGGTGTCGCCGTTGATGCGGCTGACGGCGAGCTCGATCTCGTCACGCAGGTGCACGTAGGCGTCCACGCGCTCGCGACTGGGGCTGGCGACCTGCACCAGCGTGACGTCCTCGACGCTCAGATCCCCCTGTGCGAGGAGCTCGCCGTATGCCTTGATGCGGTGGCCGATGCCCTTGGTGTAGTCGAGCCGGTCGACGCCGAGGATGACATGCTTCGGGTTGCCGAGTCCCTCGCGGATCTCCGCCGCCCGCGCCCGGATGTCGGGTCGTGCCGCGAGCTCGAGGTACGGGGTGGTGTCGATCGAGATCGGGAAGGCCTTCACGACCGAACGCCGATCCTCGCCCCTGTCGTCGATCTCGCCGTTGCCCGACGGCACAGTGACGGTGGACGACCGGATCTCGTACTTGAGCCGGCGACGCACCGCGTTCAGGAAGTTGGTGGCGTCCGTCGCCCGCTGGAAGCCGATCACGTCGGCGCCGAGCAGGCCGCGCAGCACCTGCCCGCGCCACGGCAGCTGGGCGTACAGGCCATGCGCCGGGAACGGGATGTGGTGGAAGTAGCCGATGATCACATCGGGCCGCAGCGCCCGCACCATCTGCGGGACCAGCTGCAGCTGATAGTCGTGCACCCAGACCGTCCCGCCCTTGCCGACGGCGGCCGCGGCGGCATCCGCGAAGCGACGGTTCACGGCCACGTAGGCCTCCCACCACTCGCGGTGGTACTGCGGCGGCGCGATCACATCGTGGTAGAGCGGCCAGATCGTGTCGTTCGAGAAGCCCTCGTAGTACTCGGCGATCTCCTGCTCGCTCAGCCGGATCGGGATGAGCCGGATGCCGCCCTCCGTGAACGGCTTCAGGTCGAGGTCGGCCTGGCCCGCCCAGCCGACCCAGGCGCCGTTCACGCTCTTCATGACGGGCTCGAGTGCGGCCACCAGGCCGCCGGGAGAGGTGCGCCAGACCTCCTCACCATCGGGTCCGGAGACCCGGTCGACAGGCAGTCTGTTGGCGACGACGACGAAATCTGCAGCGGACAAGATGACTCCTCATTCCAGGGGTTCTGTCTCCCCCAGGCTACAGAGGATGGCGGCCGCCGACTCTCCGGTCACCCGGAGACGACGGGCCGGCGCCGGCGCGGATCGCTCACCGTCCAGTTCACGACACCCGCGGCGAACGCCACGCCGGCCGCGATGATCGGCAGCACGAGAGCCGCTCCCGTCCCCGTGTTCTCGGCGATCTCCCCCGCTACGGCGGCTCCCAGGGACTGCCCGACGATGATCCCGGAGCCGAGCATGGTCATGACCGTCGCCGAGCGTCCGAGAGGACTCCACGCGGCGCCGAAACTGTACTGCGTCACGAGGGTCGGGCCGATGCCGACGCCCATGATACCGAGAGCGAGCATCATCATCGCGGGCGAGTCGACCACGAGCAGCAGCAGGGCACCCGCCAGCAGGATGCCGGAGAACACCAGCCACCGCGCCCGCATCGAGAACCGCGGCGGGAGCCAGGCGACCCCGAGCGCCAGCACGGCGGAGCCGACGCCCATCACCCCGTAGAGGAGACCCGCCTCCTCGGGTGCGCCCCGGTCCGCCATGAAGGACGTCAGCGCGGTGAGCATCGTGCCGAAGAACATCCCGACGCCGAGCACCCCCGCCACGACGACCAGCAGACGTGGCGCGAAGAGCTCGGAGACCGCGGACGGCGCCCTTCCCTCGCTGTCGCGGTGCACGGAGACGGCGCGGGCGCTCGGGTGCAGCGCGAAGGCGCCGACGAACAGCACGGTCAGCGCGGCAGCCCCGACGAGGGGTGCCCACGGGGCGATGGCGGACGCGAAGATTCCGACGAGGAACGGCCCGAAGACGAACACCGTCTCATCCGCTGCGGACTCGTAGGCCATGGTGCCCGAGATCGTGCGGGTGCGGCCCTGCTCCGGCATCCGATCGGTGATCATCGTGACCAGCCGGGATCGGGACATCGGGGCGACCTGAGGCGCCGTCGCCCCCACTCCGAACGCAGCGAGCAGCACGAACGCGTCCGCCGCGTCCGCGTAGACGACCGAGGTGAACAGGAGGAGCATCGCGCCGTTCGCGACCGCGAGGATCGCGAGCACCGAGCGCTGACCGAAGCGGTCGGCCGCGGCGCCGAGAAGCGAGCCGAAGCAGGCGGTGCCGATGCCGACGGCGGCGGACGTCAGCCCTCCGAGCGACAGGGATCCGCGGGCCGAGACCACGACGGTGAGCACGCCGACGACCATCATCGCGAACGGGAGTCGTGCGATGAACGCGATCACGAAGTACGACAGTCCGGCGATGCGGAGCAGTGACGGTTCTGGAGAGGTGTGGGTCTGGCTCATGGCCCTCGCGCGTCCGCGGACGCGGGATCGGGTGCCGCCGCTGTCCGCCGGAGAGCCGGCGGCCGGTGGATACACGGTTGCGGACGCGGACCAGCCGCGACCACTCGAGTTTATCGCGAGGGGCGTGCGCGCGCGTCTACTCCCCTGAACGCATCCGCGGCGGCTTGTCAAGGCTCGACGCCGCTTTCGGCGCGGCCCGGTAGCGTAAGGGCATGCGCTACCTCTTCGGCACTGGAATCATCGGAGCGATCACCGCGGGCGCCACCCTCCTCCGCGGATCTCGTGACGCGCCGATCACGTGGCGGGCCGTGCTCGCCTGGGCGAGCTGGGGCATCACTCTCGCGCTCGCCGTCGGCACCGCGATCGACGCTCGCCGCGCCGAGCGCGGGCTTCCGGTCGCCGACGACTCGCCGATCGCCGCCAAGCAGGCCAAGGAGCGCGCCAAGGCGGAGAAGGACCGCAAGAAGAAGGTCAAGGAGCTCGCCCGCTGAGGAGGGCGTCCGCCGGCGCGGACCTCCGTCACCGCGTGAGGATGAGCGCCTCGCCCTGACCGCCGCCGCCGCACAGGCCCACCGCTGCCGTGCCGCCGCCGCGCCGCGCCAGCTCATGTGCGACGTGCACGACCAGCCGGTTGCCCGAGGTGCCGATCGGGTGGCCGATGGCGATCCCCCCTCCGTGGATGTTCACGACGGCGCTGTCGAGTCCCAGCTCCACCTGCGAGCGGGCCACGACCGCACCGAACGCCTCATTGATCTCCACGAGGTCGAGATCGGCAGGCGTGATGCCCTGCTTCTCGCATGCCTTCTCGATCGCGCGGGCCGGCTGCGCCTGCAGCGAGTTGTCGGGGCCGGCGGTCTGACCGCTCGCGCCGACGGTGACGAGAACGGGCCATCCCTTCGCGGCTGCGTTGGCCCGTGTCGTCACGACCACGGCCGAGGCGCCATCGGAGATCTGCGAGGAGTTGCCCGCGGTGATCGACCCTCCCTCCGCGAATGCGGCACGGAGACCTGCGAGGGACTCGACGGTCGTGTCCGGCCTGATGCCCTCGTCCTTCGTCACCCGCACCGGCTCGCCTCGGCGCTGCGGCACCTCCACGGTCACGATCTCCGCGTCGAAGGCTCCCGACTCCTGCGCGGCGGCGGCGCGCTGGTGCGACAGCGCGGCGACGACATCCTGGTCTCGGCGGGTCAGTTCGTAGCGCGCGTTGTGCCGCTCTGTGGACGCCCCCATGCTCTCCCGGTCGTACGCGTCGGTGAGTCCGTCGTACGCCATGTGGTCGAGCACTTCGACGCTGCCGTAGGTCCACCCGTCGCGCGAGCCGACCAGCAGGTGCGGCGCACGGGTCATCGACTCCATTCCGGCTGCGACGACGACCTCGGCGTCGCCGGTGCGGATCATCCTGGCCGCGTCGATGATCGCGGTGAGACCGGAGAGGCAGACCTTGTTGACGGAGTGCGCGGGGACGTCCCACCCGATCCCCGCACCGATCGAGGCCTGACGCGCCGCGTTCTGGCCGGATCCCGCGGCGAGGACCTGGCCGACGATGACCGCATCCACCTCGCCGGGGTCGATCGACCCCTGCTCGAGCGCGCCGCGGATGGCGAACGAGCCCAGCTGCGGAGCGGTGAACGACGCCAGCTGGCCCTTCAAGCGCCCCTGCGGGGTGCGGGCGGCGGCGACGATGACGATGTCGTTGTCTGTCATGTTCTCTGTCCTTCTCATCTGCTGCTGCTCCGTCTGTCAGTTCTCGAGCTCTGCGGCGATGCGCAGCGGCGGCTCCGTGGCCGCGACGACCTGCTCGACGGTCACGCCCGGTGCCGTCTCCACGAGCATCAGCCCGTCGGCGGTGACGTCGATCACCGCGAGATCGGTGATGATCCGGTCGACCACGCCTCGGCCGGTGAGCGGCAGCGAGCACTGATCGACGATCTTCGCGGTGCCGTCCTTGGCGACATGCTCCATCAGCACGATCACCCGCGCGGCGCCGTGGACGAGGTCCATGGCGCCACCGGGCCCCTTGACCATCTTCCCCGGGATCATCCAGTTCGCGAGGTCGCCGCCCGCCGACACCTGCATCGCACCGAGGATCGCCGCGTCGATCTTGCCGCCACGGATCATCCCGAAGCTCGTCGCCGAGTCGAAGAAGGCGGAGCCTGGCAGCGTGGTGACCGTCTCCTTGCCCGCGTTGATGAGGTCGGGGTCGACCGCATCCTCGCGGGGATAGGGGCCGACGCCGAGGATCCCGTTCTCCGACTGGAGCACGACGGTGACGCCCGCTGGCACGTGGTTCGGAACGAGGGTGGGCAGGCCGATGCCGAGGTTCACGTAGGCGCCGTCCTGCAGTTCCGCGGCGGCGCGTGCCGCCATCTGGTCTCTGGTGAGCGCCATCTCAGGCTCCTTCCGTGGCGGCGGCGGCGTCTGCGGAGACGGTGCGCCGCTCGATGCGCTTGGGGATGTCGGTGCCCACCTCGACGATGCGGTGCACATACACGCCCGGGAGATGGACGCGGTCGGGGTCCAGCTCGCCGGGCTCGACCAGCCGCTCCACCTGGGCGATGCAGATCCGCCCCGCCATGGCGGCGAGCGGGTTGAAGTTGCGCGCCGCCTTGTTGAAGATCAGGTTGCCGTGCCGGTCTCCCGCGGCGGCGTGGACGAGTGCGTAGTCCGTGGTGATCGCCTCCTCGAGCACGAATTCCCTGGGAGCGCCGTTCACGTCGAACGTCCGCACATCCTTCACGGAAGACGCCACCGCGATCGATCCGTCGGCGTTGTAGCGGCGAGGCAGCCCACCCTCCGCGACCTGCGTGCCGACCCCGGTCTGGGTGAAGAAGGCTGCGATGCCGGAGCCGCCGGCGCGGAGCTTCTCGGCGAGGGTGCCCTGCGGCGTGAGCTCGAGCTCGAGCTCACCCGAGAGGAACTGACGCTCGAACTCCTTGTTCTCACCGACGTACGAGGAGGTCATCTTCCGGATCCTCTGGGCCGCCAGCAGGATGCCGAGGCCCCAGTCGTCGACACCGCAGTTGTTGCTGACGATGCTGAGATCCCTCGTGCCCTGCGCGAGCAGCGCCTCGATGAGGGCGATCGGGTTTCCGGAGAGGCCGAATCCGCCTACCGCGAGGGATGACCCGTCGGCGATGTCGGCGACCGCGTCGGCCGCTGAAGCCCATTGCTTGTCGATCACGAGTGCTCCTTCGAAGTCGTGCGTCCCTCCAGCATCCGTCATCTCGTCGCCCGCAGGAAGCCGGGTCTTGCGATGTGGGCGATCATCCGCGTACCGTCCACATTATGGAACCAGCTACCCGCATCGTCCCCGGCGCGCAGGCGATCGCGCGTGCCGCGCACCTCCTCCGGCTCGTCACGGCCGCAGGGGCGAGCGGCGCGACGCTGCAGGAGCTGTCGACGTCTGCGGGGCTCTCCCGCTCGACCGCTCATCGGCTGCTGAGCGCACTGAAGGCGGAGGGTCTCGTCGACAGGGACGGCGAGAGCGGCAGATGGATGCCGGGCCCGGAGCTCTTCCTGATGGGGACCGTGGCGGCGGCGCGCTATGACGTCACCGCGCTCGCACGGGACATCGTGCGGTCACTGGCGGTGAAGACCGAGGAGAGCGCGTTCTTCTCCGTGCGACGAGCCGATGAGACCGTCTGCCTGCTGCGCGAGGAGGGGTCGTTCCCGATCCGGTCGTTCGTGCTCAGTGAGGGCGTGCGATTCCCGCTCGGCGTCGCGAGCGCCGGCCTCGCGATCCTTGCCTTCCTGCCTGACCACGATGTGGATGCCTACCTCGAGCGCCATCCTGAGATCGAGCAGCGGTGGGGCAGGCAGCACGGCGGGGCCGCGCTGCGCGCACGGCTGTCCGAGACCAAGGAGCGCGGCTACGCGGTCAACCCGGGTCTGATCGTCGAGGGCAGCTGGGGAATCGGCGCCGCGGTGTTCGACCGGTCGGGCCGCCCTGAGTGGGCGCTGAGCCTCACCGGGGTCGAGTTCCGCTTCGGACCGGACCGGATCGCCGACCTCGGCCGCACGCTCCTCGCGCACGCGCATCAGCTCTCGGCGCGGATCGCAGCCGCGCGGCGGTGACGGGACCCGATCACCGAGCCGGCACCGGTCCGGGTTTCGGTACCGTGGAGCCATGACCGCCCTTCCCGAACGCAGCGTGCTCGTCGAGCGCCACCTCGCCGCTGCCGGCGTAGACACCCGCATCCGGGTCCTCCCCGATTCCGCGCGCACGGCGCCGGAAGCGGCGGCCGCGATCGGGTGCGAGGTCGCCGCGATCGCGAACAGCCTGGTGTTCCTCGCCGACGGCGAGCCGGTGCTGGTCATGACGAGCGGCGGGCACCGCGCGGATCTCACGACCGTCGCACGGAGCATCGGGGCGAGCGAGGTCGTGATGGCTCCGGCATCCGTGGTCCGTGAGGCGACCGGACAGGCGATCGGCGGCGTCGCACCGGCGGGTCACCCCCAGCGGCTGCGCACCTACATCGACGAGGCGCTCACGGAGCACACTGAGATCTGGGCCGCTGCCGGCCATCCGCACACCGTGATGCCGCTGACCTTCGCCGACCTCCGGGCACTCACCGGCGGCGAAGTCGTAACCGTCGCCTGAGGGTGCCTCACGTGACGTCGTCGAACAGCTCCGCGATCTCGGCCCCGACCTCGACCTGCGTCAGCAGGATCCGGAACGAGGCGTCGCGGTCGATGAACATGTAGGTGCCGAGCCCACCCGCCCAGCCGAACCTGCCGGCGTGCTCCCCCTCGGTCCGGACAGACACCCCGAATCCCCAGCCGGTTCCGTCCCAGAACCCGGGGAAGAAGCTGTCCGGCGTCTTCACGGATGCCGGGACCTGATCGGTCCGCATCAGCTCGACCAGCTCCGGCGCGAGGAACTGCCCGCCGTCGTGCCGTCCGCCGTTCGCCAGCATCCGCGCGAATGCCGCGTAGTCTGCGGCCGTGCTGACCAGCTCCGAGTGGCTGACGTCGAACGGCGCGGGCTCGACGTGGAACCCGTCTGCGGCGGGCTCGACCTGAACCAGCCCGCCGTCGCCGTCGCGGCGGTGCACCGCGGGCAGCCTGTGGGCCTTGTCGGCGGAGATGGTATATCCGGTGTCGATCATCCCCAGCGGCCCGAAGATCTCGCGCGACAGGAGCGACTCCCGCGATCCGGCGGCCTCCACCCGGGAGAGGAGGATGCCGAGGATGCCGAAGGAGTGGTGGTAGCGCCAGCCGGTGCCGGGCTGGAACGCGAGCGGGAGGTCGCTCAGGGCGCGAAGCCACTCCGCAGCGCCGAGCGTCACCGGCCCCAGGCCGGCCGCGGTGCCGTCGGCGGCCATCGCCTCCTGCAGAGGGCATGGCGCCGTCACCACGCCGTAGCCCGAGGTGCAGGTGAGCAGATGCCGGACGGTGATCGGACGCTCCGCCGGCTCGACCTCGTCCAGCGCAGCGGCGGGGTGTCGCAGCACCACGCGGTCCGCGAGCTCCGGCAGCCAGGTCTCGACCGGGTCGTCGAGCCCGAGCCGTCCGCTCTGCACGAGCCGCAGCACCGCCGCGGCGAGAACCGGCTTGGTCATGGACTGGATCCGCACGATCGCGTCCGGGGCCAGGTCACCCACGCGCACGATCTCGAGCGTGCCGTCCGGCGCGCCGTCGACGCCGACGGCTCCGGGAACCGTGCCCCTGGCGACGTGTTCTTCCAGGATCTCCCGCAGCGTGCTCATCGTGTCTCGATCCGATCGACGACCTTCGACGCAGGCAACCATAACGCAGTGTCTGCGGTACGTGGGATCCTGTGCGGATGGATCAGATCGCACTGAGGCGCTGGGCCGACGACGACGCGTGGCTGCTCGAACGGGCGAACACCGTCGAGATGACGGCGAATCAGAACGGCCCGGAGAACGAGGAGGAGCTCACCGAACGACACGCACGCTATCTCCGCCTTCAGGACGAGGGGTCCGCCCGCATGTTCGTCATCGTCGACGACGCGGAGTCTGTCGGCTCGATCGGCGCCTGGCGGGTCGACCGGCGTGGGCGGCCTGCCCTGGAGACGGGCTGGTTCGTGCTCCCCGAGTTCCAGGGGCGAGGAATCGCGACACGGGCGCTCGCGCTGCTCGTCGACGACGTACGCGAGCATCGCGACGGCAGAGGGATGCTGACGGCGTTCCCGTCGGTGCTGAACGCCCCGTCGAACGGGGTGTGCCGCAGGAACGGCTTCATCCTGGCCGGCACGATGACGCAGAGCTTCCGCGGAGGCGATCTCACCTGCAACGAATGGGTGCTCGACCTCGGCGCCGTCGGAGATGATGTCGCGGGAGAATGAAAAAGCCCCGGAGACTGGCGAGAGTCTTCGAGGCTAATCCGTGCACCCCCTCGGACTTGAACCGAGAACCCACTGATTAAGAGTCAGTTGCTCTGCCGATTGAGCTAGAGGTGCGTGGCCTGGGGAATCCCCCGGCCGAGGAATTACATTACCAGCCGATCGACGCCAAGTGAAATCGAGCCCGGCATCCGTTCCGCCGCGCGTGTCGCCGTGCGACGCTCCTGCGTGGCGACACGCGGACGCCTACTATTCTGGAAGGCGTGACCGCCTCCCCCAGCGCCGACGACCACTCCCGCGACCTCGAGCTCGCGCTCCGTCTTGCCGACGCCGCCGACGCGCAGTCGCTGCCGCGGTTCGACGGTGCCGAGCTCCAGATCTCGACCAAGGCCGACCGCTCCCACGTCACGGACGCGGACCTGGCGACCGAGCGCGCGATCCGCGAGATCCTCGCGCAGGAGCGCCCGGCGGACGGCATCTTCGGCGAGGAGTACGGCGCCGAAGGCGACACGCACCGCCAGTGGATCATCGACCCCATCGACGGTACTGCCAACTACCTCCGCGGAGTCCCGCTGTGGGGAACCATGATCGCGCTGGCGATCGACGGGGTCCCCCAGGTCGGCGTGGTCAGCATGCCGGCGCTCGGCCGGCGCTGGTGGGCTGCCGCAGGATCCGGAGCATGGACGGCGACGGATGCCGCGCCCCGGCGACTGCAGACGTCCGCCGTCGCCTCGCTTGACGGTGCGAGCGTCAGCTTCCAGAGCATCGCCCAGTGGTCGGAGGCCGGCCGCCTCGACACGCTGCTGAAACTCGCCGACCGCGTCTGGCGCGATCGTGCGTACGGCGACGTCTACGCGTACATGCTGCTCGCCGAGGGACGCCTCGAGATGGTCGCCGAGTTCGACGTCAAGGAGTACGACATCGCCGCCGCAGTGCCGATCGTGCGTGAAGCCGGCGGCCGGATGACGGCTTTCGACGGCACCGAGACGATCTCCGCCCGCTCGACACTCGCCAGCAACGGCATCCTCCACGACTCGTTCCTGACGCTCCTCCACGACTGACCCGCACCGAGAAGGCCAGCGATGATCCCTCGAACCATCTCCGCCGCTGCGGCGGCGCTCCTCCTCGCGGCGTGCCTCGTCGCGTGCTCGGGCGCCCCGGACGAGGCCGTGAGCCCGACACCGAAGGCACCGGCGCCGACGCCCGAGGCGAGCGTGCAGCCCGTCGAGACGGAGATCCCCGAGCCTCCTGCGGCGGAGCCCGCCTGCGACACGATCGTGTCAGAGGGCACGGTCAAGGTGCTGACCGACGCCGGCTGGACCTTCGAGGAGAAGGAGTTCGTGATCGGCGATGTGACGCTCGACGACGGGCTGCTCTGCTTCTGGGCGGACTATTCGGTCGCGTCCGATCACGGCCAGCTGTACGGGTGGTCCGAGATCACCGCTGAGAACGCGGCGAGAGCGCAGTCGTCCCTCCTCAGCTCGGGGTGGCTGCGCGAGGACGGCCCGGAGGGCGTCTACATCACCGAGGACCCGCAGTACGCGATGGGCGTCGATGAGGACGGATACGGCATGACCTACCTGTTCGGCGACGGCTGGGTGAAGTTCGCCGACACCCGGCAGAGCCTTCTCCTCGTCGGCTGGAGCGGCTGAACCGGAACCCCTCGCCCGTCCGGCTATCCTGACGGAAGCTGACGCGCAGGAGGGAGCTGTCATGTCGAGAGTCGGGCCGTTCCTCATCGCGCTGATCGTCGGATGCTGCGTGATGCTCGTCGCGACGATCGCGCTCGGCCTGACGACAGTGTCTCTGCTGCGCCCTGCCTCCGCGATCGCCTCGCCGTCTCCCACCGCGACCGCAGACCCGCCGACCGAGTCCGCCAGCAGCGCGCAGACGGTCCGCGGCATCGAGGTCGAGACCCATTCCGACCTGGAGTTCGGCGACTACGCGATGAGCGGCACTCTCGACGGGAAGTTCACTGTCCTCGTGGCTCCTTTGTCCTGGGCCGACTCCGCCTCGGGGATCCACGCGTTCTTCGACGTCACCGCCTACGACGCCGAAGGGCACATCGTCGACCGCACCCCGACGAACGTGTACGTCCTCCCGGAGCAGGAGGGGTTCTTCCAGGGCATCTTCAGCGAGGACCTGTCTGACGTGGTGCGGATCTCCGTCGAGCAGACCTCGACCACGATCGAGGCGCCTCTCATGTCAGGGGCGATCACGATGACGCGCTCGGAGGCGCTCGAGGAGGACCGGAAGATCTTCGCCGGGGGCAATCTCACGTCCACCCTGAGCGTCGTGCCGAAACACGCCGACGTGTTCATCGCGGGTTACTCCGACGGCGTGCTCTTCGGCTACTGCTCCGACATCCCGGACATCCCGGCAGGAGGCGAGTTCGTTGCGATCTGCGAACTGACGCCGGTCACCGCCGATGACCGCCTCCCCGACGGCGGGGTCCCAGACGACGCCGAGTTCCGCGCGTACCTCGCGCTCGACCCGCTCTCGCAGGAGTGACATGACCGACCCCGTCCAGAAGCGGAAGGGCCTGCTGATCGGCCTGTCGATCGCGTTCAGCGTGCTGACGCTGACCACCGTCGGGTTCGGCGCGGCGACGATCTTCCTGCTGGCCACGAACGGCACGGCCGACGCTGCGCCCTCCGCGTCGCCGACGCCCACGCCCACCGCGACGCCGGGACACGCATCCGCCACGATCCAAGGATTCGACGTCTCCGCGGTCTCGGACCTCTCCGTGGAGCAGTTCGCACTCGCGATCCCCTCGCACAGCGAGACGGCGAACATCTATGCCCTCCTGACCAACGAGAGCGAGTCTCAGGCGGCCGACGCCTACTTCGACGTCACGACGTACCGCGAAGACGGCCGCATCGTGGAGCGCGGACTCGACATCGTCTACGTCCCACCCGGCCAGACCGGCGTACTGCAGGTCGAGCTCCCCGAGGATCTCAGTGGCGTCGTGTCGATCGTCATCGAGCAGACGATCATCGACTGGCTCGCCCCCGCGGTCAGCGGCGGCGCCGAGGTCGTCTCGGTGACGAGCACCGGGCTCTCCGACGACTTCCTAGATGTCCAGCTCACCTCGACGCTCAGCCGGCCGGTCGACGGCGCTGATGTCCACCTCATCGGCTACGTCGACGACCAGATCGTCGGCGTGTGCGAGCTCTGGACGGACATCCCGGAGAGCGGGGTCTCCTTCGAGGACCTCTGCGACTGGTCGCCCGCAGTCGCCGATGAGCCGGTCCCGGCCGAGGCGCTCCCCGACGGCATCGAATTCGAGGCCTACGTGAGATTCGACGCGTCAGCCCTGGAATGAGACCCCAGGCCCGGGACGTGGCCGGTCAGACCCTGCCGCGACGGCGCCCGATCGGCACCACGTTCGGTGTGCCGGTGACCGGATCGGGCACGACGACGCATTCGAGCCCGAAGACCTCGTGGACGAGCTCGGCGGTCACGATCTCACCGGGCGCACCTTCCGCGACCACGGCACCGCCCTTCATCGCGATCAAGTGGGTCGCGTAGCGGGCGGCGTGGTTGAGATCGTGCAGCACCGCCACCAGCGTGCTGCCCGACTCGTGGAGGTCGGTGAGCAGCTCGAGAAGCTCGATCTGATGGGCGATGTCGAGGAAGGTCGTCGGCTCGTCGAGGAGCAGCAACGGGGTCTGCTGCGCGAGCACCATGGCGACCCAGACCCGCTGCGCCTGACCTCCGGAGAGCTCGTCCACGAGCCGGTCGGCGAGATCGGAGACGCCGGTCGCCTTCATCGCCTCCTCGACGGCCGCCTCGTCGCGCTCAGCCCACGGCCGCATGATCGACTGGTGCGGGAACCGGCCGCGGGCCACGAGATCACGCACCCGGATCCCGTCCGGGGCGACTGAGGTCTGTGGAAGGAGTCCTACGCGGCGCGCCACCTCCTTCGCGCGGTAGCTGCGGATCGCCCGCCCGTCCAGCAGCACCTCCCCGGCGCTGGGGACGACCAGCCTGGACAACGCCCTCAGGAGGGTCGACTTCCCGCTCGCGTTCGGCCCGACGATCACGGTGAAAGAGCGGTCGGGAATCGCGACGGACAGCTCTGTGGAGATGATCCGCCGGTCGTAGCCGATCGTGACGTCCGCTGCACGCAGTCGGCTGGAGCGGTCTTCGATCATCGACGGAATCCTTCCCTTATCAGCAGCCAGGCGAAGTAGCCTCCGCCGAGCACGACCGTGACGAGTCCGACCGTGATGTTCATGCGCTGGCCGATGAGGTCCGCACCGAGCAGCAGCACTGCGCCCAGGAGGCCTGCGCTGGACATGTCCGAGCCGGGCGAGCGCACGAGCCTGCGCGCCACCTGGGGTGCGACGAGGGCGACGAACGCGATCGGTCCGGCCGCGGCTGTGACCAGGGCAGTGAGGGCGACGCCGAGTACGGTCATGCTCAGCCGCGTGCTTTCGATGCGGACGCCGAGTGCTCTCGCCGCGTCATCTCCGAGCTCCAGTTGCGCGAATCCGCGCCGGGCCGAGGCGACGAGCGGCACGACGACGGCGAGGATGACGGCGAACGGAATCAGCTGCTCGTAGCCGAGCGCCGAGAAGGAGCCGAACCCCCACGAGACGGCGGCTCGCGCCTCCTGCGCGCCGGTGCTGATCAGGACGTAGCTGTTGACACCGACGAGGAACGCGGAGACGCCGATCCCGACGATGATGAACCGGAAGCCCTGGATGCCTCCTCGATAGGCCAGGAGGTACACGAGCATCGCGGTGAGAATGCCGCCGGCCGCCGCGCCGGTGGCGATGAGCAGATACGAGCTGCTCCCGAGGAGCAGCATGACCACCAGCGCACCGGTATACGACCCGGCATCGAAGCCGATGACATCGGGACTGCCGAGCGGGTTGCGAGTGAGGGACTGGAAGATCGCGCCGCTCACGCCGAGCGCGACACCCGCGAGCACCGCGAACAGCACTCTCGGAAGCCTCCAGTCGACGACGAGCTTTCGGACGTTGTCCTCACCGCCCCCGGAGATCGCCGCGATCACCTGGGAGAGGTCGAGCTGATAGGTGCCGGATGTGAGCGCCACGGCGCCCAGCGCGAGCAGCACGACGACCATGATCGTCCTGACGACGAGGGCGCGGACGCCGAGGCGCCACAGGCCGTGTCTCGTCCTGACTGTGAGGATCCGGGGCGCTCCCGCCTCCGCCGCCCCTGCGCTCACAGCCCGCTCACCCGCTTGCGCCGTGCAAGGGCGATCAGCACCGGTGCACCGACGATCGCCGTCACGATGCTCACCTGGAGCTCTCCGCTCGGGAGGATGACGCGCCCGATGACGTCGGACAGCAGCAGCATGGCTGGCGCGACGATCGCCGAATAGGCGATGATCCAGCGCTGGTCCGGACCGGTGAACCAGCGCACCGCGTGCGGCACCATGAGACCGACGAACGCGATCGGCCCTGCGAGCGCGGTCGCGCCACCGGCGAGGATGGTGACGCCGATCACGGAGGCGATGCGTGTACGCACGAGTCCCGCTCCGAGCGTCCGTCCGAGATCGTCGCCGAGCGCGATGGCGTTGAGCGGGCGGGCGATGACGAAAGCCAGCACCAAGCCGACCGCGATGAACGGGGCGATCAGCGCGACGGCACTCTCGTCGCGTCCGCCGAGGCTGCCGAGTCCCCAGAAGCGCAGCGTGCTGAAGATCTCCATGTTCTTCAGCATCACGATGGACGTGACGCCGCTGAGCACAGCGCCGATCGCCACGCCGGCGAGTGTCATCCGGCCCGGTGACGGCCCGCCCCGACCGGTGGCGCCGATCACGTACACGACGAGCGTGACGACGAAGGCTCCCAGCAGCGCGAACCACACGTACGCGTGCGGCGTGCGGATGCCGAGCAGCCCGACGCCCATCGTCACGGCGAAGGTCGCTCCGGCGTTCACGCCGAGGATGCCAGGGTCGGCGAGCGGGTTGCGGGTGAACGCCTGGATCAGGGCGCCGCACACGCCCAGCGCCGGCCCTGCGACCAGGCCGACGACGGTGCGCGGCAGCCGCGAATCGCGGACGATCGCCTGGGCATCGGAGCCGTCGAAGTTCAGCAGCGCTCCCAGCACGGTCCCTGCGGGCAGCGCCCTCGCTCCGACCATCAGACTCAGCAGCACGGCAGCCGTGAGCGCGACGAGCGCGATGACGAGGCCGGCCGCCCGCGCCGCCGCGCCGCCGGACACCGCGCGGATGCCGTCAGCGCTGCGGCGCGGAGTCGTCACCGATCAGTTCGCCGACGCGAGAGCGCCGGAGAGCGCATCGGCGAGGTCGTCGATGGTCGACGGGATGCTCAGCACGCTGGGTGCCGTCGTCGCCCAGGCGAGACGCTGGTCGTCCACGAAGTAGTACGAGCTTCCGGCGATCGGCGTCCAGCGGGCGACGAGGGGATCGTCGACGGTGTTCGCGACGTCCTCAGCGGAGTTGACCCATCCGATGTGGAACTGCGATTCGATGTCGCCGAGCTCCTCGAGACTGACGCTCGCGAAGAACTCGTCGGTCGTCGACTCCAGCGCCGCGATGTCGGGTGACACTGTGAAGCCGAGTTCTTCGATGAGCGGAACGCGCGGGTCGCGCGGAAGATAGAGACCGAGGGAGGTCTCCCCCTGGCCGAGGAACCACCCGTAGGAGAAGACGACGTCCTCGAACTCGGGGTGCGCATCGGCGGCCGCCTCGACCGCGGCATCCGCCTCCTCGAGGAGGGCCTCGGCCTCGTCCTCCTTGTCGAGCACCGTCCCGATCGCGAGAGTCAGGTCCTCACGATCAGAAGCCCATTTCGACTCCGCGTACCCGATGGTCGGTGCGATCTCTGTCAGCCGCTTGTAGTCGTTCTCCGTGATGCCGGAGTGGTTCGCGAGGATCACGTCGGGCGCCAGCGCCAGGATCTGCTCGAAGTCGTACTCGCCCGCATCCGTGAACTCGATGATCTCGGGCAGTTCGCCGTCGAGTTCCTCGACCCTGTCCTTGAACCAGGGCAGGTAGGTGTCGACGTTCCCCCAGGTGAAGTCCTCCACGCCGACCGGAACCTCGCCGAGGGCAGCGACGACGTCCTGCGAATACCAGCCGAGGGTGACGATGCGCTCCGGTTTCTCCTCGATCGTCGTGTCTCCGTAGACGTGCTCGATCGTCACCGGGTACGAGCCCGAGGCGTCCGCGGTCGTGCCGCCCTCCGCCGACGGAGCTGCCGTCGAGCAGGCCGCAAGAGACGCGACGGAGAGTGCCAGCGCGATGAGCGCGGCGGATGTGCGCGGGGCACGCCGTGACGGGCGGGTCATGGGACTCCTCGGGTGGGATGACTGTTCGGACGAAGCTCCAACATAGTGAAGGCTAACCTAATCCGCTATCATCCTGAGTGGACCATCATCGTCGTCATTCGACAGCATCCTGTCCGTTCAGTGAGATTCTTCCAACCCGATCTGCCGAAAGAAGCGAGACGCTGTGCCTGGGACGACATCGAAGAATTTCGCAGCCTATCGCGAACCGGTGTCACCGGATCAGTTCTTCGAGGCGCACTCGCACGAGCGGGACCAGCTCGCATGGATCCCAGGAGGTGCCAGGATCAGGGTGGCCGACTCGCACTGGCGTCTGCAGGGAGACCAGTTCGCGTGGATCCCCGCCCTCGCTGAGCACGACATGCAGATGTCGGGGGCTGAGGAGATGTTCAGCCTGTACCTCGATCCGAGCATCCGCCTGCCGCAGAGCCGGTGGAACCGTCCGCTGGCGCTGCCGGTCGACCCCGTCGCCGGGGCGATCGTGCGGAGCCTGTGCACTTCGAAGATCGACGGTGCCCGTGTGGACGCCTCGATCGCTCTGCTGATGGCGATCCTGGCCGTCACAGATGAGAGCTACGACGCCCTCGCCGTCCCGCACGACCCGCGTGCCAGGGCCGTGGCAGACGCCATCCTCCTGGATCCCGCCGAGGAGCGGGGTCTGGACGACTGGGCGCAGCAGCTCGGCGTGAGCACGAAGACGCTCCATCGCGCGTTCCTCGCGGACACGGGACTCACCTTCAGCCAGTGGCGCACCCGAGCCCGCATCTACGCGGCAGAACGACTGCTGGCTGAGGGCCATTCGGTGCAGGAGACCTCCGAGCGCACGGGCTACGCCACCTCGACAGGGTTCATCAAGGCGTTCCGCCAGGTGTTCGGCGCCACGCCCGCGTCGTACGCGCGCGCGAAGAAGGCTCTTCCTGCGCACGCCCGCGCCCGGCGCCGGCGGCCCTGACGCCGGCGAGGCCGGCCGCACTGCGGTGACACGCGAAAAGGCCCCTCTCCCGGCTTCCGCCGAGAAGAGAGGCCCCTTCATTCCTTGCGACAGCGACCTGGTGGAGCTGGGGGGAATCGAACCCCCGTCCAACGCTGAGTCTCCACGCCTTCTCCGGGCGCAGTCTGTGCAGACGTTCTACTCGGCTCCGACCTTTGTCACAGACACCTAAGTCGACAAGCCCAGCCTGGGAAGAGTCCCACGTGACGTCCAGACGCCATCACGCAGCAAGATTCCTAGATGACGCCAGGATCCGTATCGGAATCACATACGGCCTGACGGACTATCGGGCTCGCTTATGCAGCGAGGGCGAAGTCAGTGCGCTTGGTTTCGGCACTTATAGTTTTGCAGGGAGCGTTCACGAGATAACCCTGCATCCTCGGCCCGCTTCTCGTGGATTCACAGGCGCTGTCGAAACCGATCAGCCCCGTGGTCCTTCTCTCGAAGGAGCCGCTGTCGCACTGTGGAATTTTCAGTCCGGATGCCATGGCACCCGAGCGTCACAGTCTATAACGGCTGCGACCCTCACGCTATTCCACGACGCCTCGCGTAGAGTCGGGCCATGAGCGAAGTCACCGTGACAGTCCGCGGCGAGCACGAGGCGCGGATCGCGCCGGAGCGCGCCACCGTCAGCGTCGCCGTGCGTGCAGAGGGGCCGGAGCGCTCGTCCGTCGTCGCTCGCGTGATGAGCCTCGCAGAACCGGTGCGGACGAGCATCACCGAGCGAAAGGATGCCGGCACCGTCGTCGACTGGACCAGCAAGCGCCTCTCGGTGCGGGCGGAGCGTCCCTGGAACGGCGAGGGCAAGCGCCTCGCCCCGGTGTACTACGCGAACGTCGACTTCACCGCGACCTTCGCGGAGGCGTCAGAGCTCTCGATCTGGGTCTCTGACGTCTCCCCCTGGGACGGCGTGGAGGTGGGCTGGGTGAACTGGCATCTCACGCCGGAGACGAACGCCCGCGTCGAACGCGAGGTGGCGGCCGAGGCCGTCGGCGTGGCCGTGGCCAGGGCGCAGGCCTACGCGACGGCGCTCGGACGAGGCGAAGTCGTCCCGGTCGAGATCGCCGACGTCGGGCTCATCGCCCCCACCGCGCCCCCGGCGTTCGCGGGCAAGATGCGCGGCGCCGCCGCGTTCGCCGCCGACTCCGCACCTGCGATGGAGTACGAGCCGGAGGAGATCGTCATCTCCGCCACCGTCGAGGCGCGCTTCCTCGCCCGCTGAGGATCAGTCCCCGCTGGCGAAGGGCGCGAGATCCGCGGCGAGCCGCTCGGAGACGCGTGCGTGCACGGCCGTGCCGTCCTCACGATGCTCCACCGCCAGCAGCATCCCCGTCTCGTGGATCGCCGCGATCAGGTCGCCGCGATCGTAAGGGACCACGGCGTGCACCTCGACGGCAGGCTTCGGCAGCGCCTCCTCGATCGCCGCGCGCAGCTCCTCGATGCCCTCGCCGGAGCGGGACGAGACGAAGTGCGCCTTCGGCTCGAGACCTCGCAGCACGAGCCGCTCATCCTCGTGGATCAGATCGGCCTTGTTGAACACGACGATCTCGGGCATGTCTCGCACGCCGACGTCGCCCATCACGTCTCGCACGGTCTGCAGCTGGCCTGCGGGGTCCGGGTGCGAGGCGTCGACGACATGGAGGACGACGTCGGCGTCGCCGACCTCCTCCAGGGTCGACCGGAAGGCCTCCACAAGCTGGTGCGGGAGATTGCGGACGAACCCGACGGTGTCGGTGAGCGTGTACACGCGGCCGTCTGAAGTCTCCGAGCGACGCACCGTGGCATCCAGCGTGGCGAACAGTGCGTTCTCGACGAGGACGCCGGCGCTGGTGAGCGCGTTCAGCAGACTCGACTTGCCCGCGTTGGTGTACCCGGCGATCGCGACGGAGGGGATCGTGTTGCGCTTGCGCTCGGCGCGCTTGGCCTCCCGCGCCGGCGCGAAGTCACGGATCTGACGGCGCAGCAGCGCCATCTTGGTGCGGATGCGCCGTCGATCGAGCTCGATCTTCGTCTCACCGGGACCACGGGATCCCATTCCCGCGCCGCCGGCGCCGACCTGGCCACCGGCCTGCCGGCTCATGGAGTCACCCCAGCCGCGGAGTCGCGGAAGGAGGTACTCGAGCTGCGCGAGCTCGACCTGCGCCTTGCCCTCGCGGCTCTTCGCGTGCTGACTGAAGATGTCGAGGATCACCGTGGTGCGGTCGATCACCTTCACCTTGACGACGTCCTCCAGGGCGCGCCGCTGACTCGGGGCGAGCTCCGTGTCGGCGATCACCGTGTCGGCGCCGGTCGCCGCGACGATGTCCTTCAGCTCCTGCGCCTTGCCGCGACCGATGTACGTGGCGGCATCCGGATGCGGGCGGCGCTGCAGGACGCCGTCGAGCACGACGGCGCCGGCGGTCTCAGCGAGGGCCGCGAGCTCACGCAGCGAGTTCTCGGCATCCTCCTGCGCGCCCTGGGGGTAGACGCCGACGAGAACGACGTTCTCGAGGCGCAGCTGCCGGTACTCGACCTCTGTGACGTCCTGGAGCTCGGTCGACAGTCCGCCGACGCGCCGAAGGGCGTGCCGGTCCTCAAGATCCCACTGGTCGCCGTCGGACGACGAGTGCGCCGCCGTCGATTCGTGCTGCAGCGCCTGTGCTGCACCGAACACGCGCGCCTCGGTGCGCTTCTCGGCGTTCGCGAGAACGCGATCGACCGATCCGTCGTCGCTGGAGTGTGTGCTGGTCTCCGTCATCCGTCCCTGATCTCTGGGGTTTTGTTGCGAGCCTTAACCTTAGCCCGCGCTGTCCGGTACGCTCACGGTATGGGGTCCGACCACTACTTCACTGCGGCCCCGGCAAGCCCCGAGAATCTGCGTACGATCCATGTGTCGCTCGCAGGCCGTGAGCTGGATGTCACCACTGCAGGTGGCGTCTTCAGCCCGGATCGGCTGGACGCCGGCACAGCAGTGCTTCTCGCCAACATGCCCCCCGTACCGCCGGGGGGCGACCTTCTCGACCTCGGCAGCGGGTGGGGTCCCCTCACGCTGTCGATGGCGATGAGCGCGCCGCATGCGACGGTCTGGGCCGTCGACGTGAACGAACGCGCCCTCGACCTGGTGCGCCGGAACGCCGCGGCGCTCGGACTCGCCAATGTCAACGCGTCGCTGCCCGACGATGTTCCCGACGACGTGACGTTCCGCACGATCCGCTCCAACCCGCCGATCCGCGTCGGCAAGAACGAGCTGCACGGCCTCCTGGAGAAGTGGATCCCGCGGCTCGACGAGCGCAGCGACGCCTGGCTCGTGGTCCAGCGCAACCTCGGTGCGGACTCCCTGCAGCGATGGATCGGCTCGACCTTCCACCCCGGCTACAGCGTCTTCCGCACCGCGACGGGCAAGGGCTACCGCGTGCTCAAGGTGCGCAGGCACGGCACTCCGCCGACGGAGCCGATCACCGTCGCGACGCCGTAGCCGCCGCGTCAGGCGAGGTCGACCTCGCCGGTGAAGACGAGCTGCGCGGGGCCCGACAGCGCGACGTGCTCGCCGTCCTCAGCGGGGAACATGCGCACTCCGAGAACTCCGCCCGGGACCTCTACCCGCCAGTTGCTCGGCGCCTTCTCCCCCGCCCAGTAGCGCACCGCGAGGGCCGTCGCCGCGACTCCGGTGCCGCAGCTGAGCGTCTCGCCGACGCCCCGCTCCGACACGCGCATCCTCACATGACCGATGCCGTCGCGGATCAGCGGCTCCTCCGGGACGACGAACTCCACGTTCGCTCCTGCCGGCAGCGGCGGGTCGAGCTCAGGCCGCCGGTGCAGCTCGAGCGATGCGAGCTCGGCGTCCGACGCGAGCGCGACGACGACATGCGGGTTCCCGACATCGATGCCGAGACCCGGTCGTGTCACCGGAAGCCCGTCGGCCTTCACCAGCGGATCGTCGCCAGAGAGCTTCCAGCGGCCGAGGTCGACCTGATAGCCGGTCTCGCTGCGGGTGACGTCGCGCACGCCCGCCCTCGTCCCGATGGGGAGAGTCGATCCCGGTTCGATCGTGGCAAGGCCTGCGCGCACCAGATAGTGCGCGAAGACGCGGATGCCGTTGCCGCACATCTCCGCGATCGACCCGTCGGCGTTGCGATAGTCCATGAACCACTCGGCATCCGGCTCCTCGGCCAGAGCGGCGGCCCCGTCGGCGATGGCGGCAGAGCGAACGACGCGCAGTACGCCGTCGGCGCCGATCCCGAAGTGGCGGTCGCACAGCGCGGCCACCTGCTCGGTGCTGAGTTCGAGCTCACCGTCAGGATCGGCGATGATGACGAAGTCGTTGCCGGTACCGTGCCCCTTGGTGAATGCGACCATGCGCCCAGTCTAGGGACACCGGCTATGCGTCGACTACGAGGCGCTTGCCGGTGTTCGACACAGTGAATCGCTCGTAGCCGAGGCCGTCGTAGAAGCCGAGAACGCCGTCGTTGCCCTCGCGGACCATGAGCTGCACCTTCGGACAGCCCATCTCGAGCAGGAGTCTCTCGGCTTCGCCGACCAGGCTCCGCGCGACGCCTCTGCGCCGATGGGTCGCAGCACTCGCAAGGTAGTACAGCCATCCTCGATGACCGTCGTAGCCGGCCATGACCGAGCCGACGATCGCCGGCACGCCGGGAGCGGACGTGCCGTCCTCGGCGACGAGGAACAGCTCGGGCTGAACGGCGAGCTTTCGTTCGATGTCGAGCCGGGGGTTGTTCCAGGGTCGAGTGAGACCCGCTTCTTCCCAGAGCGCCACGACGGAGTCGGTGTCCGCCCGCTCGAATGCCCTGACCGTCCAACTCACGTCCCGAGTCTACGATCTCTCGACACCCGGACCGCGAAGCACCCGGTACCGCCCGCACATGAAGCTGCGGTTGCGCGCGACGTCGATGAGCTCCAGGTCGAGGGCACGCGGCAGCAGCGGCGCACCCGAGCCGAGAGTGACCGGTGCGTACTGCACCCACACCTCATCGAGCAGGCCGGCGTCAGCGAACTGCCCGGCGAGGTCGCCCCCGCCGACCACCCACAGGTCTTTGCCGTCCGCCGCCTCGATCATCGCGGAGTGCACCTCGGCGACGTCGCCATGCGCGACGCGGATGTCGGCCCCTTCGGGGACCGTGAGGGGGCGATGCGCGAACACCCATGTCGGCTGCGTGTACCCCCAGCGTCCTTCCTCATGGCGCATGACCCACTCGTAGGTCGATGCCCCCATCGCGAGCGCTCCGATGGTCTTCTCGAAGGCGGGATAGGCCATCGGCCCGTCTTCGTCGATGTCCTGCTTGAGCAGCCAGTCCAGAGAGTGCTCCGCGGTGGCGATGAACCCGTCGAGGCTGCTTGCTGTGTAGAAGTGAGTCGCCATGCGCCCACTCTCGCACCGACCACGGACCATCCGCATCCGCTCGGCGGTGCGATTCAGCGCCACGTTTCAGCGGGCGAGAAGCGCAGTGGCATCGACGGGCGGCTCGTGCCAGGTCAGCCTGGGGTATCGCTTGAACCAGGACACCTGGCGTCGCGCATAGCGCCGCGTCAGAGCCTGCGTCTGCGCGATCGCCTCCGACTGTGTGAGACGTCCGTCGAGCTGCCCCAGCGCCTGCGCGTAGCCGATCGCCCTCGATGCGGTCACGCCCCGTTCGAGGCCCTGATCGCGGAGCCCGCGGACCTCGTCGACCAGCCCGTTCTCCCACATGCGGTCGACCCTCGCGTCGAGGCGCTGCACGAGCTCGCCGCGATCGACGTGCAGCCCGATCACGCGTGCATCCGGCTGCCACAGGGTCGGCTGCGCGGGCAGCGCCGCGCCGTGGGTGGCGCTGCCCTGCTCGAGGACTTCGAGGGCACGGATCACCCGCCGGCCGTTGTGCGGGTCCACACGCTCTGCAGTCACGGCATCCAGGGTGCGAAGCCGCTCGAGCATGCTCTCCACGCCCACGGTCTCGAGCTCCCGCTCGAGACGGTCGCGGATCACGGGGTCTCGCGGGGGGAAGTTGAAGTCGAAGAGGACGCTGGAGATGTAGAGGCCGGAGCCGCCCACGAGGATCGCATCCCCGCCGCGGCTCTGGACGCCGACGATGGCCTCACGAGCGAGGGGCTGATACCAGGCGACGGCCGCCTCCTCCTCGACCTCGAGGACGTCGAGGAGATGGTGCGGCACCCCACGCCGTTCAGCGGGGGCGAGCTTGGCCGTCCCGATGTCCATGCCGCGATACAGCTGCATCGCGTCGGCATTGACGATCTCAGCCGGGTTCCCTCGCGACCGCAGCCCCTCGGCGAGGTCGAGAGCGAGATCGCTCTTGCCCGTTCCGGTGGCGCCGACGACAGCCCACAGACGAGGCCTGCCGGCGATGCCGCGCGCAGACGGGTCCGTCACACGCCGACGCGCCGGGTCGGCAGCCCCAGCGAGACCGCCCGCGGGCCGCCGTCGGTGGACGCTGCCGGCACCGCGCACGACTCGGCCTGTGCACGATCCCAGGCGTCCCCGCCGCGCGTGCGCCGGATCCGCAGCGGCTGACCTGTCGGATCGTCGGCGAGCAGGTGGAACGGCGCCGCGTGCGTGATCGTCACCGTCACCACGTCACCCGGACGCGGGAGGTCCGAGCCCGGAGTGACCTCGAAATGCACCAGCCGGTTGTCTTCGCCGCGCCCCGTGAGGCGGTGCGTCTCGGCATCCTTCTTGCCCTCGCCGGTGGAGACGAGCACCTCGACCTCGCGGCCGACCTGCTTCCGGTTCTCCTCGAGCGAGATCCGCTCCTGCAGGGCGATCAGGCGGTTGTACCGCTCCTGGACGACCTCCTTGGGAACTTGGCCGTCCATCGTGGCGGCCGGGGTGCCCTCGCGGATCGAGTACTGGAAGGTGAATGCACTGGAGAACCGGGCCTGTTCGACGACACGCATCGTGTCCTCGAAGTCCTCGTCGGTCTCGCCGGGGAATCCGACGATGATGTCGGTCGTGATCGCGGCGTGCGGCATGCGGTCGCGCACGCGCTCAAGGATGCCGAGGAACCTCTCGCTCCGGTAGGAACGGCGCATGGCCTTGAGGATGCGGTCGCTTCCCGACTGCAGCGGCATGTGCAGCTGCGGCATCACGCTCGGAGTCTCCGCCATCGCGTCGATCACGTCGTCCGTGAACGCGGCGGGGTGCGGGCTGGTGAAGCGGATGCGCTCGAGTCCCTCGATCTCGCCGGCTGCGCGCAGGAGCTTGCCGAAGGCATGCCGGTCGCCGAACTCCACTCCGTACGAGTTCACGTTCTGCCCGAGAAGAGTGACCTCGATCGCGCCGTCCTCCACGAGCAGGCGGATCTCGTTCAGGATGTCACCGGGGCGACGGTCCTTCTCCTTGCCGCGCAGGCTCGGGACGATGCAGAACGTGCAGGTGTTGTTGCAGCCGACCGAGATCGAGACCCAGCCGCTGTGCGCGGAGTCCCGCTTGGTTGGCAGCGTCGATGGGAAGACCTCGAGGGACTCGAGGATCTCGAGCTCGGCCTCGCCGTTGTGGCGTGCGCGCTCGAGGAGACCGGGGAGCGAGCCCATGTTGTGGGTGCCGAAGACGACGTCGACCCACGGCGCCTTGTCGAGCACCGCCTGCTTGTCCATCTGGGCGAGGCAGCCGCCGACCGCGATCTGCATGCCGTCCTTGCGGCGCTTCACGGACGCCAGCTGCCCGAGCGTGCCGTACAGCTTGCCCGCCGCGTTGTCGCGCACCGCGCAGGTGTTGATGATCACGACGTCGGGCTCGTCGCCGTCTTCGGCCCGGACGTAGCCGGCGCTCTCCAGGGACCCGGAGAGGCGTTCGGAGTCGTGCACGTTCATCTGGCACCCGAAGGTGCGCACTTCGTAGGATCGCCGGCGCCCGTCGACGTCGACTGCCGCCGACGAGGTGCTGATGATCGTCGGTTCACTGCGCGGGATAGTCATGATGCTCCCATTGTACGAGCGCGGCGAGCAGCTGCTCGGGCAGAACGGCTCAGTCCGAGTCGACGAAGCGCACGCCGAGCGACGGCCGGCCGGAACCAGCCTCTGCCAGTGCCGTCTTCGCCGCGGTCATCGCCACGGCGCCGTTGTAGCCGCGCCTCGCCAGCTGTCCGACGAGCCGTCGGAGCGCCGTGTCGCCGTCGAGGCGCACAAGCGACCCGGCTTTGGTGCGGGCGAACGACAGCGCGCGATCCGCATCATCGTCCGGCAGCTCATCGAGCGCGGCGCCGATCACGTCACGCGGGATGCCGCGCTGAGCCAGTGCGCGTGAGAGAGCGACCCTCCCCTGGCCTTTGCGCTCGACGCCCGAGGTGACGAGATGACCCGCCAGGACCGCGTCGTCGAGATAGCCGCGACGGCAGAAGTCGTCGATGACGTCATCGACCTGCGCAGCGTCGAGTCGCTGGTCCTGCAGGGCGTATCCCTTCAGGACCGTCCGCGCCTCGGCGATCGAGAGCGATCTGGTGCGGAGTCTCCGCACCAGCACCTCCTCCGCTGCCTCACGGATCCTGGTCGCGTCGGGAGTCTTCTCAGGTGCATCATGTTCTGCGGGTGCACCGCGATCTGCCGGCGCTTCGTGATTCAGGGCGTCCGGTCGAAGCGCCTTCAGCGTCGGAGCCGGCCCGGCGGCGCGGCCGTTCGCCGGATGCCGCTGACTCGCGTGCGCGGACCCGGCGGCCGCCGGCGCACCGCCGCCGCCGAACAGCGGGATCACGGGGGCGAGCCGCTCGGACTCGCCCCCGCCGTCACGCATAGCTCACCCCGGTTGTTGAGCGACGTCGAAACACCCCGGTTGTTGAGCGACGTCGAAACATCAGGCCGGGCGACGCTCGGCGAGCTCGTCGGCCGGGGCCGCAGCCACCGCTCCGCCGATGCCGAGCTTCTGCTTGATCTGGGTCTCGATCGCCAGCGCGATGTCAGGGTTCTTGAGGAGGAAGTTACGCGCGTTCTCCTTGCCCTGCCCCAGCTGATCGCCGTCGTAGGTGTACCAGGAACCCGACTTCTTGACGATGCCGTGATCGACGCCGAAGTCGATCAGGCTGCCCTCGCGAGAGATGCCGATGCCGTACAGGATGTCGAACTCGGCCTGTTTGAACGGCGGAGCCATCTTGTTCTTGACGACCTTGACGCGCGTGCGGTTTCCGACGGCGTCCGTGCCGTCCTTGAGCGTCTCGATGCGCCGGATGTCCATGCGCACCGACGCGTAGAACTTCAGCGCCTTACCACCGGCCGTCGTCTCGGGAGAGCCGAAGAACACGCCGATCTTCTCGCGCAGCTGGTTGATGAAGATCATCGTGGTGTTGGTCTGGTTCAGCCCACCGGTCAGCTTTCGCAGCGCCTGCGACATCAGTCGCGCCTGCAGGCCGACGTGAGAGTCGCCCATCTCTCCCTCGATCTCGGCCCGGGGCACGAGAGCGGCGACGGAGTCGATGACGATGAGGTCGATGGCACCGGAGCGCACCAGCATGTCGGCGATCTCGAGTGCCTGCTCACCCGTGTCGGGCTGGGAGACGAGAAGGGCGTCGATGTCGACGCCGAGCTTCGCGGCATAGTCAGGGTCGAGTGCGTGCTCCGCGTCGATGAACGCCGCGATGCCGCCGGCACGCTGCGCATTCGCGATCGCGTGCAGCGTCAGCGTCGTCTTGCCGGACGACTCGGGTCCGTAGATCTCCACGATGCGGCCACGCGGGAGTCCGCCGACGCCGAGTGCGACGTCGAGTGCGATGGAGCCGGTCGGGATGACCGCGACGGGTGCGCGCTCGTCGCTGCCCAGCCGCATGACCGAGCCCTTTCCGAACTGGCGGTCGATCTGGGCGAGTGCTGTCTCGAGGGACTTCTCGCGGTCTGCGGGTGATGGCATGACGTGCTCCTTATGCTCGAGTGGTGCCGCCTGTAGGCTGTCGCGGTCCTCCCGGCTGGGCGGAACTCTCCGACAAGGCGTATGGCTCTTTCGGCCTGTTCTTCACCGTACGAGGCACCTCGGACATTGCGTCTTCGGGGCCGGGAACTGTGCAGCACATGCTCGCCGAACCACTTGTGCAGAAGAATACGCCCACTTCGAACACATATTCGACGACACGCCGTCGGCGGCGTGTCGGAACACGGACACGCTCGAACGAACCGCTCTCAGCGCCGGCGCGGTTCCAGCCGCCCTGCTCCGTGCCTGCGCGTCACCGGGACATCGGCCTCGACGCACAGCGCCAGCCAGACGTCACGCGTCGCGACACCCTGGTCGAGGGCCTCCGTGGCAGTGCGTCCGCCGAGCTCGGTCAGGACGAGATCGCTGATCAGCGACGACCCGCGCCCCGGGAACTCCGTCTCGACGGCGCGGAAGAACTCACTGCGTCGCATGGATCAGCGGATGCGTCAGCGCAGCGACAGCTCGGGCTCGATGGAGGCCACGAGGTCGTCCGGCACGACGTCCGGGAAGACCTGGATGCCCTCGATCACCGAGATGCGGTCGCCGACCTCGCGCATGATCGTCGAGATGGGGACGTCGAGTGCGTCGGCGACGGAAGCGAGGATCTCGCTCGATGCCTCCTTCTGACCGCGCTCGACCTCACTGAGGTACCCGAGCGCCACAGAGGCCCTGCTCGCGACCTGTCGGAGCGTACGGCCCTTCTGCAGACGGAAGTCCCTCAGCACATCGCCGATTTCCTGTCGTACGAGAATCATCGGAACCTCCTCCCAGGTCGTCCGCCCGAGGTCTCCCCCGATCGGATGGCCAGTTTAGTCCTTCTGACCTTCACAGAATCTACCTTTTCACTCTGTGCTTTCGTTGTGAGCACATTTATGACAACGGCGGCCCGTGCCTGACTATTCCCCGAGCAGATCCAGCAGCGTCCTGAAGGCCGCGTCGACCGACTGCGCCCTGATCTGCGCACGATCCCCCGTGAACGCGAACGCCCGGCTCACGGATTTCTCCGGTGTGACGGCGCCGATGTGCACGGTGCCCACGGGCTGTCCGTCCGGCGAGTCGGGACCCGCGATGCCCGTCGTCGAGACGCCGACGTCGGCGTAGCGTCCGTCGACCGCGACGGCACCCCTGATCCCGTGCGCCATCTGCAGCGCGACCAGCGGATGCACCGGCCCGTGCGCCTCCAGCAGGCCGGCATCCACGCCGAGGAGCGTGTGCTTGACCGGCGTGGCGTATGCCACGACGCCGCCGAGCAGCACCGCGGATGCGCCGGAGACCGTCACCAGCTCGGCGCTGACCGCACCTCCGGTGAGCGACTCGGCTACGCCGAGCGTCCACCCGCGAGCGCCGAGAGCTGCGAGCAGATCGGCTGCCGCGCTCACGGCCGCTGCCGGGACCCGCGAACCTGGGCGACGATGTAGTCGACTCCGCTCGCGACGGTGAGCACGAGCACGGCGATCATGAGCACACCGGTGACCAGGACCCAGAGATCGAGCCCGATGAGCAGATACAGCGGCAGCAGCGCCCAGGAGAGGGCGACAGCCTGCACAGTGGTCTTGACCTTGCCCATCCACGCGGCCGCGACGACGTGCTCCTTCGCGACCATCAGCCGATGGACGGTGATGCCCCATTCGCGCACCAGGACGATCACGACGAGCCACCAGTTCAGCTCGCCGAGCACCGCCAGTCCGATGAATCCGGCGCCGGTGAGCAGCTTGTCGGCGATCGGATCCCACAGCTTGCCGAAGTCGCTGACGATGTCGAACCTGCGGGCGAGGTAGCCGTCGACCCAGTCGGTCGATATCGCGACGATGAAGAGGATGGCCGCGGCCCACCGGAGTCCGACGCTCTCCTCCCCGTAGGTCCCTCCGAGCAGCAGAAGGACGAAGAAGACGACGGCGAGCGGGATGCGGGCGACCGTGATCGCGTTGGGCAGCTGACGCGGGATGGCCATCAGTCGCGCCCCGTCAGTCCCCAGGCGTCTTCGTCACCCTCGGCCTCGACCTCCGGGAGGCCCTCGAACTGAGCCTCCACAGGATCGTGCGCCGGAGCAGCCGCCGCGGGTGCCGGGGTGCTCGGCGTGTCGCCGCGGAGCTTGGCCATGACCTGGGGCAGCTGCTCGGGCGTGGCGAGCACGTCACGCGCCTTCGATCCTTCGGACGGGCCGACGATCTCACGCGACTCGAGCAGATCCATCAGGCGCCCGGCCTTCGCGAACCCGACGCGGAGCTTGCGCTGCAGCATCGAGGTCGATCCGAACTGCGACGACACGATCAGCTCCGCCGCCGCAAGCAGGAGCTCGAGGTCGTCGCCGATGTCCTCGTCGACCTCCTTCTTCCTGGCCGGCTCCATGGCCTCCTGCACGTCAGAGCGGTACTCCGGTCGCGCCTGGCGGGTGACGTGCTTGACGACGGCGTCGATCTCCTTCTCGTCGACCCACGCGCCCTGCAGGCGGAACGGCTTCGACGAGCCCATCGGCGAGAACAGGGCGTCGCCCTGACCGATCAGCTTGTCGGCGCCAGGGCTGTCGAGGATGACGCGGCTGTCGGTGACGCTGGTCACGGCGAACGCGAGACGAGAGGGCACGTTCGCCTTGATCAGGCCGGTCACGACGTCGACGCTCGGACGCTGCGTCGCCAGCACCAGGTGGATGCCGGATGCGCGGGCGAGCTGGGTGATGCGCACGATCGAGTCCTCGACGTCGCGCGGGGCGACCATCATGAGGTCGGCGAGCTCGTCGACGACCACGAGGAGATAGGGGTACGGCTTGAGCACGCGCTCGCTGCCCACCGGAAGGTCCACCTCGCCGGCCCTGACCGCCCGGTTGAAGTCGTCGATGTGCCGGAAGCCGAACGACGCGAGGTCGTCGTACCTCATGTCCATCTCCTTCACGACCCACTGCAGCGCCTCGGCCGCCTTCTTCGGGTTCGTGATGATGGGCGTGATCAGGTGCGGCACGCCGGCGTAGCTGGTGAGCTCCACGCGCTTCGGGTCGATCAGCACCATCCGCACATCGGCGGGGCGGGCGCGCATGAGCAGGCTCGTGATCATCGAGTTCACGAAGCTGGACTTGCCCGAGCCGGTGGAACCCGCCACGAGCAGGTGGGGCATCTTGGCGAGGTTGGCGATCACGATGTTGCCGCCGACGTCCTTGCCGACGCCGATGGTCATCGGATGGGTGCTCTTCTGCGCCGCCTGCGACCGCAGCACGTCCCCGAGCGCCACCATCTCCTTGTCGGCGTTCGGGATCTCGATGCCGATAGCGCTCTTGCCGGGGATCGGCGAGAGGATGCGCACGTCGTTCGATGCGACGGCATAGGCGAAGTTGTTGCTGAGCTGCAGGATCTTCTCGACCTTGACGCCGTGGCCGACCTCGACCTCGTACTGGGTGACCGTCGGGCCCCGCGAGAAGCCGGTGACCTTCGCGTCGACCTTGAACTGCGTCAGCACGCTGGTGATCTGCTCGATCACCCGGTCGGTCGCCTCGGAGCGCATCACCGGCGCCGGGCCCTCGACGAGCAGGTCGGTCGGCGGCAGCAGGTACGGCGCGACGGGCGCCTGCGGCCCCCGCTCCCCCGGCCCCTCGGTGCCGAACCCGTCGAGCCCCGGGAGCTCGGGCATCTCGCCGGTGTCCGACTCGTCGTCGAGGAGCGCCGTGCTCTGCTGCTCCGCCAGCGCGTCCGTGACGGCGCGCACGTCCGACAGGACCTCGGTCGCGGCGTCGTACGGGTCGGCGACGATGACGGCCTGGTCGTAGGCGGGTGTCGCGTCGGCCGTGGTGAGGAGCGCCGTGATGTCGTCGGAGCCGAGGTTCCCCTCGTCCGGGTCCTCTTCGCGTCCGGTCTTGTTGCGACGCCACCAGGGCAGCACGTCCGGGTCGTCGACCTTGTCGGCGTCATCGACGGCGACGGCATCCTTCGCCGGCTTCTCCGGCCGCTCCGCGTCGAACATCCACGCGTACAGGTCGCCCAGTCGCTGCCCGATGCGGTTCGGCGGGGTCTTCGTGAGGATCAGGATGCTGAGCGCCGCGAGCAGCGCCAGCACGATGTAGGCGCCGACCGGCGTCAGGTACGACAGCGGCTCGCCGACCATCCAGCCGAAGAGACCGCCCGCCTCGCTGAGCGCGAGCATGCCCTGCTTCGGCTGCGCTCGCACCAGGTCACCGGACGAGTCCGCGTGCCCGGCTGCGATGTGGCAGAAACCGGCCAGCGTGAGGATGAACAGCCCGAAGCCGATGCCGATCCGCCCGTTGTCATGCACGGAGGACGGATGCCGGAACAGCCAGCCTGCGAGCAGCAGGAGCAGCACCGGCATCACGAAGGCGACGCGGCCGACGAGTCCCCCGACCGAGTAGGCGCTGATGTTCGCCGCGACCTCGTTGCCGATGAAGAACCACTCGTCCACCGCGCCGGCGGCGGCCAGCAGCACGAGCAGGAACGGGAAGCCGTCTCTGCGGTCGTCCTTCTCGAGGGTCTCCGGCCCGAACGCGCGGAAGAGCCCGCCGACGCCGTGAGCGAGGCCACCCCAGGCGCGAACCGCCACCGGGGGCCTGTCGATCTCGTCGATGTACTTCTTCGGCGCGGCCTGAGCCTTCGGCGCTGCCTGCCGCTTCGGGCGAGGCGAAGCGCTCTCGGACGCGCGCGCAGATCTCGTGGTGCTCCTGGCCATGCCCTCACGTTACGCCGAACAGCCGACGAAGCCGCGTAATGACGCGGCTTTCCGCGGATCCGGCGGTCTCAGGAGAGCCTGTGGACCATGGTGTCGCGCGCGGCCCCGGTCTCCACCACGGCAAATCCCTCAGACCGGTACAGGAGTCTCGCGAAGTTGTCCCGCTCCACACTCAGGCTGATCCGGGGATGCCCCCGTTCGCGCGCGTGCACGAGCAGCCGGCGCAGGAGCGTCCGGCCGACTCCGTGGGCGCGCCAGATCGGCTGGACGCCGATGATCAGCTCAGGCACCGCCGTGCCCACGAACCCGAAGCCGGGTTCGCTGCGCGGCAGCATCCGGTACCAGGCCGCACCGACCGGGAGTCCCTCTGCATCCACCGCGACGAAGCCGGCATCGGCAGGGCGCATCCACCCCGTGAGGTAGCGCCGGTGCTCGGCGTCGGCGAGGATCTCGTGCCGCACCCGCACGGAGCCCGCGCGCCAGTTGGCCGCCTCGACCACCATCTCGCCGAGGAAGCTCCCGTCTTCCTGCGTCGCAGGACGGATCTAGAAGGGCTCCGACATGCGAGGAGCCTAGGGCACGGCGATTACGGGGATGTGTCCCCCGGCTGTGAGCCGAGGGGTCACGCCTCGATCACGAGGGGGACGATCATCGGACGACGGCGCAGCTTCTGGTTGACCCAGCGGCCGATGGTGCGTCGCACGACCTGCGAGAGCGCGTGCGTGTCGTGCACGCCGTTGCCCGAGGCCTCCTTGAGAGCCGCGATGATCTTCGGCACCACGTCGTCGAACACCGAGTCGTCCTCGGCGATGCCGCGGGCGTGGATCTCCGGTCCGCTGATGATCCGGCCGGTGCCCGCGTCGACGACGACGATCACCGAGACGAACCCCTCCTCGCCCAGGATCCGGCGATCCTTGAGGTCGGCATCCGTGATCTCGCCGACGGTGGAGCCGTCGACGTACACGAAGCCGAGGTCCAGCTGCCCTACGACGCGCGCCTCGCCGTCGTTGAGGTCGATCACGGTGCCGTTGGATCCGATGAACGTCCGCTCGGCCGGGATCCCGGTGTCCTGCGCGAGCCTGGCGTTGGCCATCAGGTGACGGTACTCGCCGTGCACGGGGAGCACGTTCTTGGGCTTCAGGATGTTGTAGCAGTAGATCAGCTCGCCTGCCGCGGCGTGACCGGAGACGTGCACCTTGGCGTTCGCCTTGTGCACGACGTTCGCGCCGAGCTTCGTGAGACCGTCGATCACGCGGTAGACCGCGTTCTCGTTGCCGGGGATGAGGCTGGACGCCAGGATCACCGTGTCGCCGGGACCTGGCTCGATCGCGTGGTCGAGGTTGGCCATCCGGCTGAGCACTGCCATCGGCTCGCCCTGTGACCCGGTGGACATGTAGACGATCTGATCGTCAGGAAGGTCGCGCGCCTTCTTGTAGTCGATGAGCAGCCCCTCGGGCACCTTCAGATAGCCGAGGTCCTCGGCGATCGTCATGTTGCGCAGCATGCTGCGACCGAGGAGGGCCACGCGGCGGCCGTGCGCCGCGGCGGCATCCAGAACCTGCTGCACCCGGTGCACGTGGCTGGAGAAGCTCGCGACGATCACCCGGCGGGGTGCCTTCCCGATCACCTGGTCCAGGACAGGGCCGATCGACCGCTCGGTGGGGGTGAAGCCCGGCACGTCGGCGTTCGTGGAGTCGACCAGGAAGAGGTCGACTCCTTCTTCGCCGAGGCGCGAGAACGCGCGGAGGTCGGTGATCCGGCCGTCGAGCGGCAACTGGTCCATCTTGAAGTCGCCGGTGGCGAGCACCATGCCGGCGGGCGTCCGGATCGCGACGGCGAGGGCGTCCGGGATCGAGTGGTTGACCGCGACGAACTCGAGGTCGAACGGGCCGACCTGCTCGCGCTGCCCCTCCTTCACCGTGAGCGTGAAGGCCTTGATCCGGTGCTCCTTGAGCTTCGCCTCGACGAGCGCGAGCGTGAGCCCGGAACCGATCAGCGGGATGTCGCTCTTCAGCCGGAGCAGGTATGGCACTGCGCCGATGTGGTCCTCGTGGCCGTGTGTGAGGACCACGCCGACGATGTCGTCCAGACGGTTCTTGATCGGCTCGAAGTCGGGCAGGATCAGGTCGACGCCGGGCTGGTGCTCCTCCGGGAAGAGGACGCCGCAGTCGACGATCAGGATCTTCCCGGCGAACTCGAACATCGTCATGTTCCGGCCGATCTCGCCGAGGCCGCCGAGCGGCGTGACGCGCAGGGTCCCCTCTTCGAGCGCTGCGGGATCTGCGATGGGGAATGACATGCGGTCTCCTCAGTCGGACGCTTCTGGCGTCCGTTCGTTCATGGTGACGCGAGTCGGCGTCCTCTGTCTCAGCGCGTCGTGCCGTGCACCTTGGGCAGGGCACCGCCGGCGGCCGCGTTGCGGTCGGGGCGGAAGTTGGAGAAGTCGGCACCGGGAACGTCCTTGACGAGGGCGAGCTCGTCCTCGATGAGCGCGGCCTCCCATTCCTCAGGGCCGACGAGCGGGAGCCGGACGCGCGGGCTCGAGATGCGCCCGAGTCCGTGCAGGATGTACTTCGCCGCCACTGTGCCCGGCACGTGCGTCATCGCCGCGCGCACGAGCGGCTCGAGGCGCTTGTGCTCTGCCGTCGCGGTGGCGAGGTCGCCGCGGTTCACGGCGTCGACGATCGTGCGGTACGGGGCCGCCGTGATGTTCGCGGTGACGCCGATGAGACCGGTCGCGCCGATCGCGAGATGCGGGAGCACGTTCGCGTCGTCACCGGAGAAGTACATCAGATCGGTCTGGTTGAGCACGCGGCTCACCTCGGAGAAGTCGCCCTTGGCGTCCTTCACGGCGAGGATGTTCGGGTGCTTCGCGAGCCGCAGGATCGTCTCGTACATGATCGGCACGCCGGTGCGGCCGGGGATGTCGTAGAGGATCACCGGAAGGTCGGTGGCGTCGGCCACGAGCCGGAAGTGCGTGAGGATGCCGGCCTGGGTCGGCTTGTTGTAGTACGGCGTCACGATCATGATGCCGTCGGCGCCGGCCTTCTCGCTGGCCTTGTAGAGCTCGATCGCGTGCGCCGTCTCATTCGAGCCGCCGCCGGTGATGATCTTCGCGCGACCCGCCGAGACGGATTTGCCGACCTCGACGAGCTTGAGCTTCTCGGGGTCCGTCAGGGTAGAGGTCTCGCCGGTCGTTCCCGTCACGACGACGCCGTCAGCACCTGCGGTGATGACGTCGTCGATGTGCTTCTCGACGGCGGGCCAGTCGACTTCGCCGTCGGCCGTCATCGGAGTGACGAGCGCGACGAGAACCTGTCCGAAGGGGTTGCCCGAGTGCGTCATGCCTCCAGCGTATCGGTTCGGATGCCGCTCACCCAGACGCAGTGGCGCCTGTGACGACTCACGACGGCGAGGGCGCGCAGGCCTCAGACCCGTCCGCGTCGTGCGACGCGTGAGCTCAGCGACGGAGGGACGATGCCGGAGAGCCCGACGAGGAGCCTGTAGCGCAGTGACGGGATCGAGACGGCCCTGCCTCGTGCGGCATCACGCAGGCCAGCACGCACCACGTCCGCAGCGTCCAGCCACATGAACCCCGGCACGCCCTCATGCCCCGGGGCCAGGCCCATGCGCTCGTGGAAGGTCGTGTGGGTGAACCCGGGGCAGAGCGCCGTCACGGTGACGCCGTCACGGGAGTACTCGGCGTTCGCCCAGCGGCTGAAGCCGATCACCCAGCCCTTGCATGCCGAGTAGGTCGAGCGGGAGATGAAGCCGGCGACGGAGGCGACGTTGATGATCCGCCCTCCGCGACCGCGCATCGTCTGCAGCGCCGCGTGCATGAGCCGCATCGGCGCCTCGACGTGGACGCGAAGATGGCGCGCCTCCTCGGCGATGTCGTTGTCGGCGAACTGCAGCGGGAGGCCGAACCCGGCGTTGTTCACGAGGAGGTCGATCGGGTCGGAAGCGTCTCGAAGCCGCTCGGCGACGCGCTCGACGTCGCCCTCGAGCGCGAGATCGGCCGGCAGCACCTCGACGGCGACGCCGTGGTCGCTGCGGATGCCAGAAGCCACCTCCTCGAGCGCCTCGGCCGACCGTGCGACCAGCACCAGATCGGCACCGCGCCGCGCGAGCGTGCGTGCGAACTCGGCACCGAGGCCCGCACTGGCGCCGGTGATCAGTGCTGTCGGCATCTCAGCGCTCGTATCCGAGGAACCGATGGCGGACGCCGCTTCTGGAGGTCTGCCACTCCCCCTCGTCGACCAGGCGCCATCCTGCCTTGGACGGCGCGTATGCGTCGCCCGCGACGTCGAGGTCGAGCTCGGTGACCTCGAGCCGGTCGGCCTCGCCGATCACCTGACGGAAGATCTCCGCGCCGCCGATGATCCAGACCTTCTCCAGCCCGCGGACGGCCTCAGCCACGTTCGCGGCACGCCGCGCACCGTCGGCCGCCCAGTCCTGCTGGCGCGTGATGACGATGTTCTCGCGTCCGGCGAGCGGGCGGAAGCGGTCAGGAAGGGAGTCCCAGGTCTTGCGTCCCATCACGATCGGCGCTCCGATCGTGACCTCCTTGAAGTGCGCGAGGTCCTCCGGCACATGCCACGGCATCCCTCCCTCTGCGCCGATGACCCCGCCGTGCGCCTCGGCCCAGATCAGTCCGACCCAGGTCATACCGCCACCGCCGCGCGGATCGGGGCGTGATGCTGATAGTCCTCGACGATGAAGTCGTCGTAGCGGTAGTCGAGGATCGACTCGGGCGTGCGGGCGAAGCGCAGCTTCGGGTACGGGAACGGGTCTCGCGTCAGCTGCTCGCGCACCTGCTCGATGTGGTTGTCGTAGATGTGGCAGTCGCCGCCCGTCCAGACGAAGTCACCCGGCTCGAGCCCGACCTGCTGCGCGATCATCATCGTCAGCAGCGCGTAGGACGCGATGTTGAACGGGACGCCGAGGAACAGGTCGGCGCTGCGCTGGTACAGCTGGCAGGAGAGCCGGCCGTCTGCGACGTAGAACTGGAAGAGCGCGTGGCACGGAGCCAGCGCCATGTCGGGGATGTCGGCGGGGTTCCAGGCGGACACGATGAGCCGACGCGAGTCGGGAGTCTGCCGGATCTGCTCGATGACCTCGGACAACTGGTCGATGCTCTCCCCGTCGGGGGTCGGCCAGGATCGCCACTGCACCCCGTAGACGGGGCCGAGGTCGCCGGACTCATCGGCCCACTCGTCCCAGATGGTCACGCCGTTCTCCTGCAGCCAGCGCACGTTGGAGGAGCCGCGGAGGAACCAGAGCAGCTCGTACGCGATCGACTTGAAGTGCACGCGCTTCGTCGTGATCAGCGGGAAGCCCTGGGAAAGATCGAAGCGGATCTGCCGGCCGAAGACGCTGGTCGTCCCCGTTCCGGTGCGATCCGACTTGTGCGTGCCGGTCTCCAGCACGTCACGGAGCAGGTCTTCATACGGCGTCGGGACGGCTGCGCTCATGACTGCCAGACTACCCGGCGCCGACGGCATCCGGCCGTTCGTCATCATGTGAAACATCGGCCCCGGCATCTCTCCGCCGGACGTACTCTCGACCCATGTCGCCCGTACTCGCCCTGTCCTTCGCCGCAGCGCTCCTGGTGCTGGCAGTGGTGGCCGGCGTGGTTCTGCGGCTCCTCGACGGCCGGCGAAGGGGCGGCGGTCACCTCCGGTTCGATCCGGCGGACGCCTCGGCCACAGTGCTCGGAGAGCGGGCGACCCTCGTGCAGTTCAGCACCGAGATGTGCGCGCGCTGCCCTCAGGTGAGGCGGATGCTGAACGACTACGCCTCCGATCATGACGGGCTCGCCCACGTCGAGGTCGATCTGACGCACCGCCCCGAGCTCTCGGCCAGGTACAGGGTGCTGTCGACCCCCACCACGTTCGTCGTCGACGGCTCCGGCGCCGTGCGCGCACGTTTTCACGGCGTGCCGCACCGGCACGCCCTCACCGAGGCACTCGCAGCCGTCTGAGCCGCGAAGACTGGAGCAGAGATGACCCCTCCCGCCGGCATCGACCCACGCGGCCCGCGCTTCGCGGCCACGATCACCGCGATCCTGCTGCTGTTCGCGACGTTCCTCGCGCTGATCGGGAGTTCGGCGAATGCGGCCTCCGCTTCCCTCGCGCAGCGAGTCCTCGACCCCGGGTTCCTTCTCGCGGTCGTGATCGCTGCGCTCTTCCTCTGGAGCGTGACCTCCCCCGCGACCGCACCGTGGGGTGCGCTGTTCCGCAGCGCGATCCGCCCGCGCCTCACGCCGCCGGACGAGCTCGAGGACCCGCGTCCGCCGCGCTTCGCCCAGGGTGTGGGGCTTCTCGTCGTCGGAATCGGCATCGTCCTGCACCTGATCGGCGTCCCGTGGGCGCTGCCGATCGCGACGGCCGCGGCCTTCATCGCCGCGTTCCTGAACGCCGCATTCGCGTTCTGCCTCGGCTGCCAGATCTACCTGCTGCTGCAGCGAGCGGGGATCGTCGGGCGCGACACCTCGGCGGCCTGACGGTTCCGCGGCGCCACAGCCGTCGGTAGGCTGGCGGGACGCGACGCTGCGCACCGGCAGCGCGAGAACTCGGAGGAACCATGCCTGTCACCAGTGAAGCCGCAGCCACCTGGACCGGATCGCTCTTCGAGGGGTCGGGAACCGTCGCGTTCTCGTCATCGAACCTCGGCACCTTCCCGATCAACTGGAAGGCGCGCAGCGAGGGCAGCGAAACCACGACCACCCCTGAGGAGCTCATCGCCGCCGCGCACGCCTCCTGCTTCAGCATGGCGTTCTCTCTCGCGCTGGCCGAGAACGGCACTCCGCCGGAGAGCCTCAACACGAGCGCGTCCGTGACGTTCAAGCCCGGTACCGGCATCACCGGCAGCCACCTCAACGTGAACGCCGTCGTCCCCGGCATCTCTCCGGAGAAGTTCCAGGAGCTCGCTGAGGGCGCGAAGGCGGGCTGCCCCGTGTCGCAGGCGCTGTCGATCGAGATCACTCTCGAGGCGACGCTCGCCTGAGCTCAGCGGCGTGCGCGTGCGAGGCTGATCGCCTCGCGGATGCTGGCGCGGGCGTCCTTGCGACGCCCCGCCGCATCCTGCACGACGCCGAGCCGATAGCGCGCGCGCCAGTCCGCAGGCGCGGCATGCGCCTCCGCCGTGTACCGGGAGACCAGCGGGCCGGCATCGGCGCGCGCGATCCTGCCGCTCGGTGTGAGCTCCGTCTCGACCGGCGGCATCCCGCCCTCATCGTCGAGCGTGCGGCCGAGCCGGTCGGCCGCGAAGCCGAACTGCATCTCGCGGATCAGCGCCCACGCCCCCAGGGGTGCGAGCACGATCAGCGCGACGCCCATTCCGATCGACACCGGTGTGCCCACCGCGATGAACATCACCGCGAGCCAGACCACCACGGCGAGATAGACCAGCAGGGCGGCGCCCATCAGGGCGACGCCGATGCGCGACATCACGAGCGGATGCCGATGTCGATCATGTTCTCCAGCCCCACCACGACGCCCTCGGCGCTCAGCGCGTAGGGCACCGCCAGCCGGATGCCGGGCGCATAGGCGAGCGCCGGCTCGATCGTGTCGTGCGTGAACGTCAGCGACTCGCCGGGGCCTGACAGGATGACGTCCTGCCTGGCGACGACGCCGGGGCGGCGCAGCGAGTGGATCGGCACGCTGCCGACCTGCTGGCCACGTGCCCGCTGATCCGCGTGCGGCGCGCTCACCGGTCCCTGCTCCGCACGGGCGGCCGCGATCAGCTCGGCAGTGCGCACCGCGGTGCCGCTCGGCGAGTCGATCTTCGTCTCGCGATGCGCCTCGATGATCTCGGCTGATCCGAAGAAGGGGGCGGCCGCCGCGGCCAGCGCCGAGCCGAGGACCGAGCCGAGCGAGAAGTTCGGGATGAACACGGCGCCGGTGCCGGCGGCCTCGACGAGCGGCCGCATGAGCGCGATGCGCTCGGCCGACCAGCCGGAGGTCGCGACGAGCACGTTGATGCCGCGTTCGATCGCGGCGCGGACCACTTCGATGCTGACCTGCGGCGTCGTGGCGTCGACGACGAGCTCCGCGCCGTCGAGCTCTGACATCTCGCTCGACGAGCTGAGGACCCTGCTCACCTCGAAGCCGTCGAGTTCGTCGATCACCGCGTGGATGATCGAGCCGAGCTTCCCGGTCCCGCCGACGAGGGCTACCTGCGTGGTCATGCATCCAGTCTATTTCGCGGGCGGAGCGCCGAGACGCGCCGCGCGGCGGTCGGTGCGACTCAGACGGGCATGCCGTCGGGGATGCCCGTGCGCAGCTCGACCGGCAGGTGACCCGTGTCGTTGTGGGTCAGGAGCGTCCACGGACGCCCCTGCTTCTGCGCGATCACGCTGAGCCCGCAGTGCGCCTGATTCAGCGTCATCCAGCGCCACTCCGGCGCGCCGAGCACCTCGCGGACGAACCAGGAGATCACGAAGTTGTGAGTGATGAGCACCTCGTGCACGTCGCCGGTCTTGCGCACCAGGAACTCGTTCACCGCGTCGGCCATCTGGGCGCGGCCGGCCTCGATCTCGGCCTCGGTGATCGACCCGAAGAACGGCTCGAAGGCCGCAGGGGTGTCTTCGGTCATCCCGGTGGGCACGCAGTCGAAGAGCAGCGCCGTCGGCTCCGGGTCGACGGAGGGAAGGCGCGCCGCGACCGCACGCGCGGTCTCGTTCGCGCGCAGCAGCGGCGAATGCCAGACCGCGTTCAGCGGGAGCCCGGAGAGCCGGTCGGCGATCAGCTCGGCCTGACGCTGCCCCCGCGGTGAGAGGGGTCCGTCGGCGAGGCCGTGCTCGGCATCCTGATGTTCACCGTGTCTGACCAGATATATGTAGTGCGTCACAACTCGCTCGCTTCATCGCCAGCATCCGCCGGGCTTCACTCCACCCTATGACAGGTATGTGACAGGCGCGTGACGACGCTCAGTTGCCGGCGCGGGTGAGCTCGGCGATCTGCGTGCGCGACAGCGTGACGCCCGCGCCCTGCATCAGCTCGTCGACGTGCTCGGTCGCGAAGGTGTTCACGATGGGAGCGGCGATCGTGCGCTGCGCGAGCAGCCACGCGATCGAGACGGCGGCGACGGGCACGACGAGTTCGGCGGCGACCTGGTCGAGCGCACGGAGGATCTTGATCCCCCGGCGGTTGAGGTGCCCGCGCAGCTGATCACCGCGCACTCCCCGCTGCGTCTCCGCCTTACGCCGATGGCGCCCGGAGAGGAAGCCGTGCTCCAGCGCGTGCGACGGGGTGACCGCGAGGTTCTGCGCGCCGGCGACCAGCCGCAGGTCTCCCTCGAACGGCTGCCGCCGGATCAGGTTGTATGGCGCGTCGATGACCTCGATGCGCGGGTAACCGGCCGAGGCCAGGATCCGCCCCTCGACGAGTCGCTCAGGGGCGAACCCGAACGCGCCCACCGAGCCGACCTTGCCCGCCTCGACCAGCCACTCCACAGTGGCGAGGCTGTCTTCGAGGTTGGTGGTGGCGTCGAGGGTGGCGTCGAGGTACAGGACGTCGATCCGATCGACTCCGAGCCGGGTGAGCGAGCCCTCCACGGCACGGACGAGATTCACCGATCCGAGGCCGGGGTTGTCTGCGTGCGCGCCGATGCGGACGCTGAGAAGGGTCCGGTCGCGCTGGCCGCGCGAGCGCAGCCACTGGCCGATGATGTGCTCGCTGCGGCCGCCGGAGAAGCCGTCTGCGGTGTGGATCGCGTTGCCGCCGAACTCGACGTACCGGTCGAGGATGCCGTGGCTGGTCTCGAGATCGACGTTCCAGCCGAATTCGGCGGCGCCGAGCATGAGCGGGAAGGTCTCGAGTCCGGTCTCGCCGAGCGGGACGCGGATGCTCTCTCCGACGCCGGGTCCGACGATCGGGATGGGTGCGGACGGATGCTCGCTGGCCCCGGTCTGCGCGCGCTCTGCCGACGCTCCTGCGCCTACGCCGAACAACCGCATTTCCTCACCCCCGCGATGATCGGGTTCGTCCCGATCTGCGTCACTGCCTGTTTCTGCACCCCCCGGTGCGTACTTCGAGGGTAAGCGACATCCGCGAGTGCTCTGACCAATCCGCGGAACGGCGCGGAAACTTCGCGTAACGGTTTGGTCACATCGGATACGACGGAACCCGGGCCCGTCCTGTGCGGACGGACCCGGGTTCCGGTTCGAGCGTGATGCCTACTCGGCGACGGCTTCCTCGGCGGGAGCTGCCTCGGCGGCGGGCGCCTCGTCGATGACCGGCTCGAGCGACAGCTTGCCGCGGTCGTCGATCTTCGTGATCTTCACGAGGATCTTCTGGCCGACCGAGAGCACGTCCTCGACGTTCTCGACGCGCTTGCCACCGGCGAGCTTGCGCACCTCGGTGACGTGCAGCAGGCCGTCCTTGCCCGGGAGCAGCGAGACGAACGCACCGAAGGTGGCGATCTTCACGACGGTGCCGAGGAACTGCTCGCCGACCTCGGGGTTGGTCGGGTTGGCGATCGCGTTGACCTGGGCGCGGGCGGCCTCGGCCGAGGGGCCGTCGGTCGCGCCGATGTAGACGGTGCCGTCCTCCTCGATGGAGATCTGCGCGCCGGTCTCGTCCTGGATCGCGTTGATCGTCTTGCCCTTCGGGCCGATCAGCTCGCCGATCTTGTCGACCGGGATCTGCACGCTGATGACGCGAGGCGCGGTCGGCGCCATCTCGTCGGGAGCGTCGATCGCGGCGTTCAGGACGTTGAGGATCGTCAGACGAGCGTCGCGCGCCTGAGTCAGGGCGCCCGCGAGCACAGACGACGGGATGCCGTCGAGCTTCGTGTCCAGCTGGATGGCCGTGACGAACTCGCTGGTTCCGGCGACCTTGAAGTCCATGTCGCCGAGAGCGTCCTCCGCACCCAGGATGTCGGTCAGAGCCGCGTAGCGGGTCTCACCGTCGACCTCGTCGGAGACGAGACCCATCGCGATGCCGGCCACGGCTGCGCGCAGCGGAACGCCGGCGTTGAGCAGCGACAGCGTCGATGCGCAGACCGAGCCCATCGAGGTGGAGCCGTTGGAGCTGAGAGCCTCGGACACCTGACGGATCGCGTACGGGAACTCCTCGCGGCTCGGCAGCACCGGCACGAGTGCGCGCTCGGCGAGGAAGCCGTGCCCGATCTCGCGACGCTTCGGCGAGCCCACGCGGCCGGTCTCACCGGTCGAGTAGGGCGGGAAGTTGTAGTGGTGCATGTACCGCTTGCTCGTCGTGGGCGACAGCGAGTCGATCTGCTGCTCCATCTTGAGCATGTTCAGCGTGGTGACGCCCATGATCTGGGTCTCGCCGCGCTGGAAGATCGCGGAGCCGTGCACGCGCGGGATGACCTGCACCTCGGCGTCGAGCGGGCGGATGTCCGCCAGTCCGCGACCGTCGATGCGGACGCCGTCGGTGAGGATGCGTCCGCGGACGATCTTCTTGGTCACCGACTTGTACGCGGCGGAGAACTCCAGCGGAGCGCCGGCGGGCAGGTGCCCCGCCTCGACGGCCTCGATGAGCTGGGCGCGGACACGGTCCTTGACCGCGTCATCCGCGCTCTGGCGCTCCTTCTTGTCAGCGATCTGGAAGACGCCGACGAGGTCGTCGTACGAGCGCCCGGCGACGAAGTCGTAGACCTCGCTGCTGTACGCCGGGAAGACGGGGTAGACGCCCGGCTCCTTCGACGAGGTCGCCGCAAGCTCCGCCTGAGCCTTCACCAGCTGCGCGATGAACGGCTTCGAGGCCTCGAGGCCCTGGGCCACGATGTCCTCGTTCGGCTTGGTGGCGCCGGCCTTGATCAGGTTCCAGCTGCCCTCGGTCGCCTCGGCCTCGACCATCATGATCGCGACGTCCTCGGAGCCGTCGGCCTTGGTCACGACGCGACCTGCGACGATGAGGTCGAACACGGCCTCCGAGACCTGCTCGGCGGTCGGGAACGCGACCCACTGGTCGGCGTTCTCGCCGTGACCCGGGATGAACGCCAGGCGGACGCCGGCGATCGGGCCGGAGAACGGCAGACCGGAGATCTGGGTCGAGGCGGATGCCGCGTTGATCGCGAGGGCGTCGTAGTACTCGCCCGGAGCGATCGACAGGACGGTGATGACGATCTGGACCTCGTTGCGCAGGCCCTCGACGAACGACGGACGCAGCGGACGGTCGATCAGACGGCAGACCAGGATCGCCTCGGTGGAGGGACGGCCCTCGCGACGGAAGAACGAGCCGGGGATCTTGCCGGCGGCGTAGGAGCGCTCCTCGACATCCACGGTCAGCGGGAAGAAGTCGAAGCCCTCACGCGGGCTCTTGCTCGCGCTGGTGGCGGAGAGAAGCATGGTCTCGCCGTCGAGGTAGGCCGCGACGGAACCCTGCGCCTGCTGAGCAAGGCGGCCGGTCTCGAAGCGGATGGTGCGGGTGCCGAAGCGGCCGTTGTCGAGAACGGCCTCGGTGGCGGTGATTTCAGGACCTTCCAAGAGGTCTCTCCTTCTTTGTTTAGACTCGCGAATCCGTGTGACGCGCGAGCGTGTTCAAGAGGAGCGGAACGGCGGGGTTCGGGCGCGCGGGCAATCCCGCGAATGTCGCCTGCGCTGGCCACCGGTGGAAAGCCACCCGACATCCGATGCCGAGGAACCCACCACAGGGGACCAGCTTCTCCGCCGATCACTCCGTGAGTCGATATGAAATTGTGGGATCGACACAGTCGACCTCATCCAGCCTACCAGCGACCTCCCTGTTCGCCAGGTCGGCCGGCCGGTCAGCGCACGCGGGCGTCCCGGCGGCTGGGGGTGCGGCCGAGGTAGACGTAGTCGTCGTGCTTCGCGACTCGCCCGTCGCCGGCTGCACGGCCGTGCAGGCGGCGCCACACCCACGGCAGCGCGTGCCTGCGCCACCACAGTCCCGCACTGATCCGCTCGTGCTCGTGCAACGCCGCGTCGAGGGCGCCGAGGGCCTCCGCATGCGGGACGCCCAGCATCTCCCCCGCCCGGTACGCCAGGAAGCGATGCCCGCGACTGCTCAGGTGCACCAGGTCCTCGCCCCAGTTCGGCCGCTCGCGCAGCGACGGGTGCAGGTCCGTGTCGATCAGGATCGCGCCGGTGCGGGAGGCGACGCCGCTGAGCGCCGTGGCGAAGACGGCGAACCGGCGGGTGTAGATGGATGCTGCGCGCCTGCCGGGCAGGAACGGCGTCACCAGCACGACGTCGGCGCCGATCCCGCGGAGCTGGACGACAGCGTCCTCGACGCGCGCGACGAGCATCGGGATGTCGACACGGTGCTTCACCAGGTCGTTCGCGCCGATCAGGATCGACACGAGGTCGGGGCGGAGCGCGAGCGCGCGGGGAACCTGGAGATCGCACACGTCGCGCACCCGCTTGGAGCGGATCGCGAGGTTCGCGTAGTGCAGTCCGCCCCGAGCGGCCAGCAGAAGCGCGAGGCGGTCGGCCCAGCCGCGCAGAGCACCGTCCGGCGCCGGATCGCAGAGCCCCTCGGTGAGCGAGTCGCCGAGGGCTACGTAGCGCCGCCAGCCCCCTGCCTCGACGGCGCCGGGCGTCTCGGGCCTGACCATGCGGCGAGCGCGCAGCATCCCGTCGACCCCGCGAAGCGACCGAGCCTCCTCGAAGTGCCCGAGGAGCTGATCGCAGACGCTCGCCCAACTGCGCCCCTGCACGGCTGCGAGGCCGGCCTCCCCGAACGCCAGGCGCTTGCGGGTGTCCCCCGCGAGGTCCACGACGCGCATCCGGAGATCGTCCAGGTCTCCCGGCCGGTACAGCCAGCCGTCGATCCCCATCCGGACGAGATCGAGCGGGCCGCCGCGGCCCGTCGCGATCACCGGGACGCCGCTGGCGTGCGCCTCCTGCAGGGTCTGCCCGAACGTCTCACTCTCCCCCGGGTGCACGAAGAGGTCGAACGACGCCATGGCCGCAGCGAGCTCCTGCCCGTCGAGGTGTCCGAGGAACAGCGCTTCGGGCAGCAGGCTCTCCAGCCGCGGTCGGCTCGGCCCGTCGCCGACGATGACCAGGCGCGTACCCGGGATGTCGCGGAGCGCGGCGAGATCCTCGACCTGCTTCTCAGGTGCGAGCCGGCCGACGTAGCCGATCACCACGTCTCCACCCCAGTGCGCCCTGAGCGCTGCGCTGCGTCTGGCCGGCTGGAAGCGCTCGGCATCCACGCCTCTCCCCCAGCGCCTCAGCCGGTCGACTCCGAGAGACTCGAGCTGCTGCGCCGAGTCGGCCGACGGCGCGAGCGTGAGCGTCGCCCGGCGGTGCAGCCGGGCGATGTGGTTCTGGGCGATGCCGGTCGTCGCCGGGATCCGGTAGCGCTCCGTGTAGGCGGCGACGTCGGTCTGATACGCGGCGACGGATGCGACGCCGAGGCGCTCCGCGGCGAGCACACCGCGCCACCCCAGGGCGAACGGCGAGGCGAGGTGCACGACGTCGGGCCGGAACCTGCGCAGCGATGCCGCCACGCGATGCGCCGGGGACGTCCCCACCCGCACGTTCCGGTAGCCGGGCAGCGCCAGGCTCGGGATCGCCTCGATCGTCGTGCCGCCGATGCGCTGCGGGATGCCGTCGGCATCGGGTGCGATCACGTGGGCATCGTGACCGGTGCTCTCGAGGTGCCGCAGGATCTGCAGTACGGATCCTGTGACGCCGTTCATGTGCGGAAGGAAGGACTCGGTCACGATCGCGACTCTCACGCTCCCAGGATGACGCCCCGGATCGCCCGTTCCGGCCGGAATCGGGGCAGGCCACCAGATGTTCACCGGATGCTGGACGGCCGGTCACCGGCTATCCCGCCTTTGGTTCCCGTTCACCTCCGATGCGCACTCTGGAGAGGTGATCGATCTGCTCACCGGCCCCTGGGCCCTGGCCGTCATGAGCGTGCTGGTCCTCGGGGACGCCTTCTTCGTCGTGATCCCCGGCGAGATCGCCGTGACGGCGCTCGGTGCGATCGCGGTCTCCGAGGGTGCTCCGCCGCTCTGGGCGGTGATCGTCTGCGGCGGGCTCGCCGCAGCGGCCGGTGACGCGGCCTGCTACCTGATCGGGAGGACGGTGGGAATCGACCGCTGGCGCTGGATGCGCACCCCGCGTGTGCGCCAGGCCCTCGCCTGGGCGGGCGGACGGCTGGATGCAGGAGCCGCCACGGTGCTGTTCACGGCGAGGTTCGTGCCGTTCGCGCGCCTGGCGATCAACCTGGTCGCCGGGGCGTCGCGCATCCACCCGCCGAGGTACCTCGCCCTGGTCCTGCTCGCCGCCACCGGATGGGCCGCCTACCAGGCGTCGCTCGGCGCGGTCGTCGCGGCGATCCTCCCCGGCGGACCCGTCGTCGCCGTGCTGGTCTCGATCGGCGTCGCCCTCGCGCTGGGAGCGGCGATCGACCTGCTGACACGCAGATCGCGGAGCTGACCGGCACTGCGCCCGGGTCGTGCCCTAGGCTGGCGGACATGAGCACCGAAGAAGGCGCGACCCCCTCGTCAGAGGACATGAAGCGCAAATTCAAGGAAGCGCTCGAGAAGAAGAACGCGCACCACCGGCAGGGCGAAGCCCACCTCGACGGCGACTCCGCCGTCCACGGCGCGCACGCCCCGCAGACGCGGCGCGAGTTCCGACGCAAGAGCGGTTGACCGCACGGATGCGGGAGCAGGCGTTCGCCTGCTCCCGCATCCTCATCTCCCTGTCATGCGGCTCAGTGCGATGCGGCACGCGTCTTCGCGCGCCGCTCCTTCTCCGACATCTCCGTGACGGCCGACTCGCTGAGCTCCTGCACGTCCGCGGCGCTGCGCTCGGCCGACATGCCGTGCTCGTCGACGCCGTCGAGCAGCGACTCGTCGAACGGCAGCTCGCCGCGGAGCACGCTGGTGACTCGATCGCGATCGATCTGGCGGGTCCAGGTGCCGATCAGGAGCGTGGCCACCGCGTTGCCGGTGAAGTTCGTCAGCGCGCGCCCCTCGGACATGAACCGGTCGATGCCGACGATCACGCCGACGCCGTCGACGAGATCCGGCCGGTAGGCCTGCAGTCCGCCGGCCAGCGTGGCGAGGCCCGCACCGGTGACTCCGGCGGCGCCCTTGCTTGCGATGATCATGAAAACCAGCAGTCCGATCTGCTCGCCGAGCGACATCGGCTGGCCCATCCCGGTGGCGATGAACAGCGACGCCATCGTCAGGTAGATCGCGGTGCCGTCGAGGTTGAACGAGTAGCCGGTGGGGACCGTGATGCCGACGACGGGCTTCGAGACGCCGATGTGCTCCATCTTGGCGATCAGCCGCGGCAGCGCGGACTCGGACGAAGAGGTGCCGACGATCAGCAGGTACTCGCGCCCGAGGTACTTCATCAGGCTGAAGATGTTGACCTTCGTCACCGCGTAGAGCAGCACGCCCAGCACGACGACGATGAACGCGATGCACGTGATGTAGAACGCGATCAGCAGGATGCCGAGGCTCCAGATCGCTGCGGCGCCGGTCTTGCCGACCACCGCGGCGATCGCGCCGAAGGCGCCGATCGGGGCGAGCCACAGGATCATGCCGAGGATGCGGAACACCAGCTTCTGCAACTGCTTGACCGCCTCCATGATGGACGTGCCGCGATCGCCGAGCCCCTGCAGGGCGAAGCCGACGAGCAGTGCGATGAACAGCACCTGCAGGACGCTCTCCCCCGTGAACGCGGAGAAGAACGTCGCCGGGATGATGCCCAGGATGAACTCCTGCGTAGTCTTCGCCTCGCCTGCCGCGGACGTGTCGTACGAGGCGCCGGCCATGTCGAGGCCGGCACCCGGGTGGATGATGTTGCCGACGAACAGGCCGATGGCGAGCGCGAAGGTCGACATCACCATGAAGTACAGCATCGCCAGGCCGCCGATCCGGCCGACCGTCGCCGCCTTGGCGATCGAGCCGACTCCGACGACGATGGTGCAGAAGATGATGGGGGCGATCATCATCTTGATGAGGGCGACGAAGCCCTTGCCGAGCGGTTCGAAGGCCTGCCCGACCTCGGGCAGCACCAGCCCGACGACGGCGCCGAGCACGACCGCGATCAGCACCGACACGTACAGCCAGGTGTGCCGGTCCCAGGCCTGCTTGCCGCGCCGCCAGTTGAACCCCGGAAGCGTGAATCCCGTTGTGATGGCCATGTTCTTCTCCTTCGTCATGAACGTCGTCGTGTCATGTCCGCAGGCGACCTCGCCTTCGGTTCCCCCACGCTCGCCGACTTCACACCCGGGCACCATTTGTGGTCGTATTGGTCATTGCCCGGCACCGATGACCGCGGCCCTCAGGCGATCGAAGGGACGGGACATGACCCTCGCGCCTCGCAGCAGCAGCGCCGCCTCCCGGGTGTTCCTGGTCCTCATAGCCGCCTCGGTGGTGATCGGCGGCCTCGTCGCCGGGTTCCTCGCGATCGAGGCCCAGCGCGCGGTGCGCGCGGAGGCCGAGCGCGTCACGGCTGCGACGGCGGCGACGATCGCGAGGTCGCCGGGTGTCCTCTCCGCACTCGAGATCGGCGACCGGGGTGCGGCGACCCGCGCACTCGAGCCCTTCGCCCTCGCCGTGATCGACGCGGCCGGACTCGACTTCGTCACGATCATGACCGTCGACGGGGTCCGCGTCACGCACCCGGACCGCACGGAGATCGGCCGGACGTATCTCGGCACGATCCCGGGCGAGGCACAGCAGCTCACCGAGGTGTTCACCGGGACGCTCGGGCCTTCCGTCCGGACGATCGTGCCGGTGCTGGACGCGGCGGGCTCCCCGGCCGGCTGGGTGGCGGCCGGCGTCACGACCGAGTCGATCGCCGACACGCTGCTGCGCCGGCTGCCGCTCTCCCTCGCGATCACGGCGGTGCTCGTCGCGATCGGCGCGCTCGGCGCATGGATCGCGCGGCGGGTCACCAGGAGGATCGCCGGGGACCTTCCGCCCGGTCAGGTGCGCGACGCGGTCTCCTCGTACGAGTCCATCCGCACGCTGGGCGAGGCGCTTCGGGCTCAGACGCACGAGCACGGTAACCGCATGCACACCGCGGTCGCGCTGCTCGAGCTCGGGCGCACCGCCGAGGCGATCGAGATACTCACCGAGACCTCGCGGCAGAGCCAGTCGCTCGTCGATCAGGTGACCGCACGCCGCCACGGCGACCCGGTCGTCGGAGCGCTGCTGCTGGGCAAGGCCTCCCAGGCCAAGGAGCGCGGCATCGACTGGCGGGTGCACATCGAACCGGACACTCCCCGGTCGGTGCTCTCGACCGTCGACAGCGTGTCGGTGCTCGGCAACCTGATCGACAATGCGATGGATGCCGCCGGCGCTGCGGACGACCGCTGGGTGGAGGTCGTGCTGCGCCCCTCCGCGGAGGGCGGGATCGTGCTCGAGGTCGCCGACAGCGGAGCCGGTGTGCCCGCGGAGCTTCGGGAGCAGGTCTTCGCCCACGGGTTCTCGACGAAACCCGCAGGCGCGCAGGGGCGCGGGGTCGGTCTCGCGCTCGTGAGATCGGTCGTCGAGGAGGCCGGCGGAATTGTGGAGCTCATCGACGATCCGACGACCTTCCGGGTGACGCTCCCCTCGGCGCACGGACGGAGAAGGCCATGATCCGCACCCTGATCGTCGACGACGACGCCCTGACCCTGGAGCTGCACCGCACCTACCTCGAACGCCTCGACGGGTTCGAGGTCGCCGGCGAGTGCACCGGCGCGCGCGCTGCCGTCACTGCGGTGCTGGACCAGCCCGCTTCGCGCGCCTTCGACCTGGTGCTGCTGGACATCACGATGCCGGACGGGTCGGGGATCGACGTACTCCGGATGCTGCGCGCCAGAGCCGCGGCCGTCGACGTGATCGCGATCACCGGCGTCCGGGACGCGGAGACGGTGCGGCAGATGGTGGCGCTCGGCGTGTTCCAGTACCTCGTCAAGCCCTTCCCGTTCGCGGTGTTCCGCGAACGGCTGGACGCCTACCGCGATCATCGGGAGCAGGCGCGCTCCACCGATGGCGAGGCGACGCAATCCGAGATCGACGCCCTCCTCGGCCGCACGACCGGACGGATCACGCTGCCGAAGGGGCTCTCGGCGGCCTCCCTCGCGAAGGTGACGGCGGTGCTGCGCTCCGCCGGCCCGCTGTCGTCGAGCGAGGCCGCAGATGAGCTGGGCATGTCGCGCGTCGCGGTCCGCCGCTACCTCGAGCACCTCGCGTCCGACGGGGTCATCAGCCGCGGCGCGAGATACGGTGCGCGCGGGCGCCCGGAGACCGAGTACAGCTGGATACGGACCGCCGGCGACTCCTGACGGCCGGGGCACTGCCGGGCTGCTCAGCCGCGCGGCTGGGCGTTCAGCCAGTCGGCGAACGTCACGGTGCCGAGGTCGGCGTCCTCACCGGGGAGGATCCTCCCGTCACGGATCGCTCGCCCGAACGCGCCGGGGAGCGAGAGCGACGGCATCCACCCCCGATGGCCGATGTGCTCCGCCCACGCGCGGATCATGTCCGCGAGCTGCTCCTCCCGGGGCCCTGCGATGTCCGGCACCCGCCCGGAGGGACCAGCCTCGGCGAGGTCGACCAGGCGAGTCGCCACCTCGACGATCGACACGGGCTGGGTGCGCATGCGCACGGCGGGGTGAACGGGGCCGATCGCCGCGTTCCGGAAGATCTGGGAGGCGAAGTCGTGGAACTGCGTCGCACGCTGGATGGTCCATCGCACCTGCCCCGACTGCACCGCCTGCTCCTGGGCGAGCTTGCCCGCGTAGTACCCGTGCGGGGCGCGGTCGACCCCGACGATGGAGAGTGCGAGGTGGTGCCCGACGCCGACCCGCCTGCCGGCGGCGAGGAGGTGCGACGTCGTGCCTGTGAAGAACTCGGTCGACACGCGGGCGCTCTGCGTCGAGGTGCTGAGCACGTCGATCACGGTGTCCGCTCCGGAGAGTGCGTCGTCGAGTCCCTCGCCCGAGTGCACGTCCACGCCGTTCCCGCGGGTGAGCACCCGCACCCGATGGCCGCGCTGCTGCGCGACGCGCACGACTTCAGAGCCTGCGATGCCCGTTCCGCCTGCGACTGCGATCTCCATGGCTCTCCATCCGAGGTTGTGCGGTGCCCTCGTCGACGCTACCGCGACGAGCACCGCGTTCGCCTGCGAGGGCTCACGGGATCAGCGCGGCAGACGCCCCTCGTGCAGGACGGCATCGGGATCGACCTCGTCGCGCACCGCGCGGAGCCGGGAGATCTCGGCCTCCGTCCCGCAGCGGTCGAGGGTCTGCCCAGGTCCCAGGAACGTGGTCACGGTCCGCGCGGCCTCGGAGGGCGCGAGGAGATCGCGGAATACGTCGAGGCTCGCATCGCCGGGCTCTGACGGCGCTCCGGGGATGACGGGGGCGAGAGCGTGCAGCAGCCAGCCCACGAACTCGAGCGACGCGAACCCGGATCGCCGCGGCGCGTCCAGGGCGCCGCCCAGCATCCGGATATCGATCCCTATGATCGGCCACTGCTCCGGCCGCTCCCGGAAGTCCATGAGGGCGGCGATCGCGGAGTCGTCGAGCGCCGTCAGCGCCATCGAACGACCCCGGCCGGGGGTCGGCTCCGTCGGCTCCGGAGAAGCGGCGGCGAGGACTGCCGGCGACGTCGGCCCCGACACCTCGCGGCGCACCGACCCGGCACGGCGCACTCGATCGATCAGCTCCTCGGCGGCCCCGTCTGCCGACAGCGCCTGCACCGTGAGGAAGCTGCGCCCGCGGATCTCCTCCGGGAGCTGCGGCGCATCGGGCATGCGCATCGAGTTCGCGAACACGTTGAGCGTCGGGGGTGCATCTGCCGCGAGGTCGCGCACGGCCCGGATCACCGCGACCGCGTCCGCGACGTCGAATGTGAGACCGGCGCCCCACACCGCCGGGGCGCGGACGAGATCGATCTCGAGCGCCGTCACGATGCCGACGATGCCGCCCGCGCCGCGAAGAGCCCACATGAGCTCGGGGTCGCTGTCGTCGTCGACGCGCCCGTGCGCGCCGTCGGCGCGGAGCACCCACGCCGCTCGCAGGTTGTCGGAGCCGAGGCCGGCGGTGCGGCTGAACCACGAGTGTCCTCCGCCGAGCGTGTAACCCGCGACGCTCACGACGGGGCTCGTGCCGGACGGCGCTGCCCATCCCGTCCCCTCGAGCGCCGCCAGCACCGCGCCCCAGCGGACGCCGCTGCCCACGGTCAGGATGCCGGCGTCGAGATCGACGTCGAGAGCGTCGAACGCCGCCATGCGGACGAGGACGGAGCCGGCGAGATCGCCGGAGGCGCCATGCCCGCTCGGCTGCACTGCGAGCGTGGCGCCGGAGTCGCGCGCGGCCTGGACGAGGACGCGGAGATCGGCGACGTCGGCCGGGCTCGCCACCGCGGCGGGATGCTGAGCCACCGCCAGATTCCAGGGCTGCCGCGCCGTCTCGAAGTCGTCGTCTCCGGGGAGCAGGAGTGCGCCGCTCAGTGCGCGGCGGACGGGGTCGAGCGCAGAGGAGAGGGACATGACGCCACCGTACGATGCCGCTCGGACATTGTCGATGGCGTCACGCCCCCGAGGATCACTCCCCCGCGAGGCCGCCGAGCATGTGCCCGAACGAGCGCCCCTCGGCGAGATAGGTGGCCGGGTCGTACGGATCCACGACCGTGACGGCGCCGCGCTTGACGATCGCGTCGGCGAGCTCCCTCGCCCCCTTCTCCACGCGCGAGGACAGCGGAGCGACGTCGTCGCCCGCACCGCCCCAGTCGCTGGAGGCGGCGAACACGCCCGTCGAGACCGCCTCGGCGTGCAGATAGGCGAAGAGGGGACGGATCGCGTAGTCGATCGCGAGCGAGTGCCGCGCCGTGCCCGCGTTCGCGCCGATCAGCACCGGCTTGCCCGTGAGCGCGTCCGGATCGAGCACGTCGATGAACGACTTGAACAGCCCCGAGTAGCTCGTCGAGAAGATCGGCGTCACGGCGATCAGCGCGTCCGCGGAGACTACCGTGTTGATGGCCGTCTCCAGCGCGGCGGGCGCGAATCCGGTGAGCATGTTGTCGGTGATGGCGTGCGCGTGGTCGCGCAGCTCGATCACGTCGACGACCGCCTCGATGTCCTGCGCGGCGAGCGCCTTGACCGTGGCGCCGGCCAGGCGATCGGCGAGCATGCGGGTGGACGACGGGTTCGACAGTCCTGCTGACACCACTGCGATGCGGCGAGTCGACATGTCAGGCACCCTTCCCTGCGAGTCCGAACGCGGCGCCGGCCGGCGCCGGAGTGTCCTGGTACGGCGAGTCTCCGGTGAGGTTGTCGCCGCGGTTCGCCCCGGGGCGTGCCTGACGGGTCGGGCCGTCGCCGTACACCGCCTGCACGCGCGCGGCGTGGGTCGGCGCATCCGGAACGGTCTGAGGGCGGTTGACGGCGAGCTCCCTCCGGAGCACCGGGACGACCTCGCCGCCGAGGATGTCGAGCTGCTCGAGCACGGTCTTCAGCGGAAGGCCCGCGTGGTCGATCAGGAACAGCTGGCGCTGGTAGTCGCCGTAGTGGTCGCGCATCGCGGCGTAGCGGTCGATGACCTGCTGCGGGGAGCCGACCGTGAGCGGGGTCATCTCGCTGAAGTCCTCGAGGCTGGGGCCGTGGCCGTACACCGGTGCGTTGTCGAAGTACGGACGGAACTTCGCGACGGCATCCTGCGAGGAGCTCGCCATGAACACCTGACCGCCGAGACCGACGATCGCCTGCTCCGGCGTGCCGTGGCCGTAGTGAGCGAAGCGCTGGCGGTACAGCTCGATCAGGCGCTGGTAGTGCTCCTTCGGCCAGAAGATGTTGTTCGCGAAGAAGCCGTCGCCGTAGTACGCGGCCTGCTCGGCGATCTCCGGGGTGCGGATGGATCCGTGCCACACGAACGGCGCGATGCCGTCGAGCGGACGGGGCGTCGAGGTGAATCCCTGGAGCGGAGTGCGGAACTTGCCCTCCCAGTCGACCACGTCCTCGGTCCAGAGCTTCTGCAGCAGCGCGTAGTTCTCGATCGCCAGCGGCAGGCCCTGACGGATGTCCTTGCCGAACCACGGGTACACGGGGCCGGTGTTGCCACGGCCGAGCATGAGGTCCATGCGGCCGTCCGAGACGTGCTGCAGCATCGCGTACTCCTCGGCGATGCGCACGGGGTCGTTGGTCGTGATCAGCGTCGTCGACGTGGACACGATGAGACGCTCGGTCTGCGCGGCCAGAGCCGCCAGGAACGTCGAAGGACTCGAGGACCAGAAGGGCGGGTTGTGGTGCTCGCCGATCGCGAACACGTCGAGGCCGACCTCTTCCGCGTGCTTCCCGATCGCGAGGGTCGCCTTGATCCGCTCCTGCTCGCTCGGCGTGACGCCGGTCGTGGGGTCGCGGGTGATGTCGCTGACCGACATGATGCCGAACTGCATCGCCTGTGCGCCTGACTGCTCGCTCATGATTCTCCATGCCTCCCGAATCGGATGACTGCGCATCCGCTTCTATTCATTTGAATGTATATGAGTCAACGCGTCCGCGCCACCTTTATTCCCGGGAGTAGCCTCGGAGGATGAACAGCGCGGGAGCCGATGCGACAGGACCGATCACCGGAAGCCTCCCCCGGCCCCGGCGCCGGGTGCCCTTCTGGGACAATGCGCGCTACGCCTGCATCGTGCTGGTGGTACTCGGGCACGCGATCCAGCGCCTCATCTACGACTCCGACGTCGCGCTGGCCTCCTACCTCGCGCTCTACGCGTTCCACATGCCGGCGTTCGCGATCATCTCGGGATACTTCTCGAAGTCCGGTTCGCCGACCAAGGTGCAGATGGCGCGGGTCATCACCGACATCCTGCTGCCCTACTTCATCTTCGAGTTCGTCTGGACGCTCACGAAATGGCTCGTCGAGGGACAGGCTGACCCCAACATCACGAAGCCGTCCTGGACGCTGTGGTTCCTGCTGGCTCTCGGGATCTTCCGGCTCGTGCTGCCCTATCTCGCCCTGTTGCGCTGGCCCCTGCTGTGGACCGTGGCGATCTCGATCGGCGTCGGGTACCTGCCGAACGTCGACAGCACGTTCTCTTTGTCACGGACGCTCGGCCTGCTGCCGTTCTTCACGCTCGGCTGGTGGCTGCGCGAGCACGACATCATCGACCGCCTGCGCCTGCTGGAGGTCCGCCCGTGGTGGACCCGCGTCATCGCCGTCGCCGTCCTCGGCGCGACCGCGTTCGCGGCACTGCATTGGATCGAGGTCTGGGAGCGCATCGATCTTCGGCACTGGCTGTTCTACGAGGACTCCTATGCCGATCTCGGAGGCGAGCAGTGGTGGGCCGGCGGCGTGCGGATCGCCCTGATGCTGCTCGCAGTGCTGCTCAGCGCCGCCTTCTTCACCCTGATCCCCCGGGGCACCCACTGGTGGACCCCGTTCGGGCGCTACACGATGTACGTGTTCCTGCTGCACTCGTTCGTGCTGTACCCGTTCCGGGAGTCCGGGGTGCTCCGGGACCTCGATCCGACGTGGATCTGGCTCCCGCTGGTCACCCTGCTGTCGGTGCTCCTCGCACTCGCACTCGCGACCAGACCGGTGCGCCGACTGTTCCGCCCGCTGGTGGAGCCGCGTCCCGGCTGGCTCTTCACCGACCCGCAGCTCGCCTCGCGTGAGGGGTATCGCAGCGACCCGACCGGATCGCGGCGCCCGCGCTGACGGCACACCGGCGCTCCGGGGATCACGCGAAGAGCGCGGCTCCGACGTACGATCCCGTCTGCGCCCCTGCCGGGATCGCCCAGACGCCGGAGCCGACGTGCCTGATGTACTCGTTCAACACGTCGGTGGAGAGCCTGCGCTGGAGCGCGATGAACTGCGCCGGATCGCGCTGATACGACAGGAAGAACAGACCTGCGTCCAGCCGGCCGAGGTCGTTGTTGCCGTTCACGAAGTTGAATCCGCGTCGCAGGATCCGGATGCCGTCGTTCTGCTCCGGATGCGCGAGCCGGACGTGCGCGTTCGCGTCGATCGCGGCTCCGGCGAAATCGGGCGCCGTGAACTCGTCACCGCCGGACAGCGGAGCCCCGACGCCCTTGTCCCGCCCGATGATCGCGTTCTGCTCGGCGAGCCTGACCCGGTCCCAGGTCTCGATGAGCATCGCGATCTTGCGGGCGACGAGGTAGGACCCGCCCGCCATCCAGGCCGGCTCATCTGATGCCGCCACCCAGACGTGCTCGTCGAGGGCCGCGGTGTCGTCCGCGAGGATGTTCGCCGTGCCGTCCTTGAACCCGAACAGATTGCGGGGCGTCGCCTGCGCGGACGTGGTCCGCGAGGTCTTGCCGAATCCGAGCTGGGACCAGCGCAGACGGGCGCGCCCGAACGCGATCCGGCTGAGATTGCGGATCGCGTGCACCGCCACCTGCGGATCGTCGGCGCAGGCCTGGATGCACAGATCCCCGTTCGAGGCGAGCGGGTCGAGGTCGTCACCGAGGAATGCGGGCAGACGCTCGAGACCTGCCGGCCGCCGTGCGGCGATCCCGTAGCGGTCTCCGTCCTCGTTCCGGAAGAGGCCGGGGCCGAATCCGAAGGTGATCGTGAGGCCCGCAGCGGGAAGGCCCAGCGCCTCGCCGGTGTCGTCCGGCGGCAGCTCGGCGTCGCCGCCGACCGCGCCGGTCGCGCTCACCTCCAGTCCCTTGACCATCCGGGAGGCCGCGTACGACCAGTCCTGCAGCAGCGAGATCAGATCCTCGCGATCGGTCCGCGGCATCATGTCGAACGACGCGAAGTGGAGGTGCTCCTGCACAGGCGTCGTGATTCCGGCCTGATGCGCGCCGAAGAAGTCGTACGCGGTCTGCGCCTCGGCATCCGCCCGTGCTCGCTCCATCGCGGCTCCGCCGGCGATGCCGGCCCCCGCGCCGACAGCGAGGCTCGCGACGCCGCCGCCGATCGCCAGCCCCAGGAGTCCGCGCCGGCTGAGGCCGGCCTGCGGGGCGTCTCCAGCCGCCGGCTCGCCGTCCGAGCCGGCGGACGCGGATCTCTCGCTCACCGCCGGATCAATCCAGCACGGTGCCGGTCAGCTGCGAGAGCGGCTCGGCGAGGGCGTTGATGAGGTCGGTGAACTCGCGCTTGTCGTCGTCGGTGAGCTCCGCGTAGCCGACGAATCCCTCCGCCAGCGAGCCGTGCGCGGCGAGCGACTCCTCGAGCGCCGCGTAGCCCGACTGGATCTCCGAGACCAGCGCCTCGCCCTCGTCTCCCCCCGCGGCGGCGAAGTCCTGGACCAGCGAGAAGGCCATCTTGGAGCCCTCCACGTTCGCGGCGAAGTCGTACAGGTCTGTGCCCGACCACCAGTCCTCCTCACCGGAGATCTTGCCGGTGGCCACCTCGTCGAGCAGCGCGATCGCGCCGTTGGATATGCCGCCGATGCCCTGGTCGTCGAGCGCGGTCGTGAAGTCCCCTGAGTGCACGTAGTCGTAGAGCTCCTGCACGTCGGCGAGAAGCAGATCGCCGTAGTCGGCACGCTCGGCGGGCGTGGACGGCGCCCAGTCCTGCCAGGCGGGCGTCTCGCCGTCGGCGTTCAGGGCATCCTCCGCCGGCACCCAGAGGTCCTTCTCGATCCGGTGGAAGCCGGTCCAGTCGAGGCCCTCAGCGACGGCGTCGACCTCGCGGTAGTCGATGCGCGGATCAAGCGTTCCGAGCGCCTCTGCGACCGGTTCGATGCGCTCATAGAACGCACGCACCTGCGGGAAGAGGGCTCTGGCCGCCTCGTCGTCGCCGGCCTCGTATGCGGTGACGAACTCATCGACCGCGGGCAGCAGCTGACCGACCTGGTCCTTCACGAACGCGGCGTACAGTGCGACAGCCTGCTGCTTCTGCTCGGCATCCTCGCCGTCGAGGGCGATGCGCTCGCCCGTGACCGTGAACTCCGCCTTGCCGACGCCGTCGCCGATCATGCCGGGCTTGCAGAGCGTGAAGTACATGCCGGGCTGCGCGACGACGGTCAGGGTGCGGGATGCCGACGGGGCGATGTTCTCGACCTCGCCGACGATCCGCAGGCCGTCCTCGGCGAGCAGATAGAACTCCGAGGTCTGCCCGCTGTCGTTGGTGACGTCGAAGGTCAGGGTGCCGCTCTTCGCGCCGGCCGCCGAGACGACGCAGTCTGCGTCGGTCGATGACACGTCGAACGCCGCCCCCGCGGAGGCATCGCTCTTGGCGACGCAGCCGCTGAGGACGAGGGCTGCCGCGCCGGCGGCCGCGACGGCACCGAGGATCCTGCGAGAGATGGTCATGCTGCTCCTTGCTGGGTGAGGGAGGAAGCCGTGCTGCCCGTTCCGACGAGCGCAGGGTTGCGAGCTGAAGAGGGTCTGCCGGAGCGGACACCGCGGAGGAAGAGGAGGCCGACGACCAGGATGTACAGCGCCCACGCCGTCACCTGAAGCCACGTCATCCGGGGCATGAAGCCGACCGTCGCCTGCAGGACGGCCGCCCATCCGCCGGCCGGTGCGATCACTCCGCTGACGTCGAAGGCCCATCCGAACGGGAGCGCCGCCCAGCCGACGGCGACCGCGCCGGTCGCCGCATCGACCGGCGCTGCCCCCGTGAAGGGGCCGGGCAGGACGCCGGCCTCCTGCAGGTCCATCACGGCGTATGCGAGGACGCCGCCGGCGACGATGATCAGAAAGCCGCCGGTCCAGGCGAAGAAGCGGCGCAGATCCAGCCGGACGGCACCGCGGGAGAGCAGCCACCCGACGACGACGGCCGCTGCGAGACCGAGAAGCGCGCCGACGAGAGCCGAGGGGACGTCGCCGAAGGACTGCACCATGGACCACAGCAGAAGCGTGGTCTCGATGCCCTCCCGAGCCACGGACACGAAGCCGATCGCGATGAGCGCCCAGAGGCCGCCCTCCGTCAGCGCGCGATCGAGCCCGCCCTCGAGCGTCGCCCTGATGGTGCGTCCGGCGTTCTGCATCCAGAAGATCATCCAGGTCACCATGCCCACGGCTAACAGCGAGAGCAGCCCGCCGATCATTTCCTGCGCCTCGAACGTGAGCGAGTAGGCGCCGAAGGTGAGCACCGCGCCGATCCCGAGCGCCAGGGCGACGGCCAGGCCGATCCCGGCCCAGAGTCGCGGTATCGCGTCGCGTCGGTCCATCCGGCCGAGGTAGGCGATGAGGATGCCGACGACGAGCGCGGCCTCGAGGCCCTCACGAATGCCGATCAGGAAGGTGGCGAGCACGGAATGGAACTCTCTGGAGGAAAATGAGGTAAGGCATCCCTTACTTACGAGACTCTAGCATCCGGCAGACGGCTCCTCGGATTCCGATGCGGCGAGCGGGAGTAATCCGGCGCAACACTCGCCCCTTCCCTCGACAGCCGATCTAGCCTCGGGTCATGGCTGAACTCTCGCTCCCCATCCTCGACCTCTCCCGGCTCGATGCCGGCGCGGAGGCGGCCGCCCTGTTCCGTGACGACCTGCGGGCGGCGACCCACGACGTCGGATTCTTCTACCTGGTCGGAACGGGGGTCTCGCCCGAGCTCGAGGCGCGGCTGCACCGGGCCGCGCTCGACTTCTTCGCACTCCCCGAGGCCGACAAGCTCGCGATCGAGAACATCCGGAGCCCGCACTTCCGCGGCTACACGCGCATCGGCGGCGAGCGCACGCAGGGCGAGGCCGACTGGCGGGAGCAGATCGACATCGGTCCGGAGCGCGCTCCGGTCACGGGAGGGGCGGCGTTCAACCGGCTGATCGGACCGAACCTGTGGCCGCAGGCGCAGCCCGGCCTGCAGGAGGTCGTCGCGGAATGGCATGCGGCCCTGTCCGACGTAGCCAGGAGGCTGCTGCGCGCCTGGGCGCAGTCACTCGGCGCCGACGAGCACTACTTCGACGATCACTTCGGCGAGCCGTCGACCCTCATCAAGATCGTGCGGTACCCGGGCACGGATGCACCGGAGCCGCAGCAGGGCGTGGGTGCGCACAAGGACTCCGGCGTCCTGACGCTGCTCTGGGTGGAGCCGGGCAAGGGCGGGCTCCAGGTCGAGCGCGACGGCACCTGGGTGGACGCTCCGCCGGTGCCTGGTGCGTTCGTCGTGAACATCGGCGAGCTGCTGGAGTACGCGACCGGCGGCTACCTGAAGGCGACCAATCATCGCGTCATCTCCCCCAGGGCCCCCGGCGAGCGCATCTCGATCCCGTTCTTCTTCAACCCCGCGCTGGACAAGCGGCTGCCACTGATCGAACTGCCCGCCGAGCTCGCCGCCGAGGCGACCGGCGTCACGGACGATCCTCGCAACCCGATCCACGCGCTGTACGGCGAGAACGCGCTGAAGTCACGGCTGCGGGCGCATCCCGACGTCGCGGCGATCCATCACCCCGACCTGGTCGGCGCGGCGGTCTGATCGCGGCCCGGCGCCGCTACCAGCCGAACTCGAGCGTCAGCGCCTCGAGGATCGACACCCTCGCCTGGTCGATGTGCGCATACGACTGGGCTGCGGCGACCTCGCCCCGTCCGGCGACGATCGCGTCGAGCAGCTGGCGGTGCTCCTCGGCGTGCTCGGTCACCCTGGTCGTCTGCGTCAGATGGAAGATCCACTCCATCCGTCCGAGCATCGGCCGAAGGCTCCGCTCCAGGATGCGGTTGCCGGAGAGACGGACGATCTCGAGGTGGAACGCGAGGTTGGACTCGCCGAGCTCGCCCGCGACAGGAGGCTCGAGCACGCGCCCGAGGATGGCATGCAGGCGCTCGGCATCCTCCACCCCCGCGTGCACCCTCAGCGCGGCACGACGAGCGGCGTAGGGCTCGATGCAGAGCCTGGCGTCGAAGATCTCCTCGATGTCGGCACGGGTCACCTGCGTCACGCGCGCCCCGCGGTTGCGCTCGATCAGCACGAAGCCCTCGCTCGTCCTGCGATCACCTCGGTCTCGACGCTGCTCGTGCGGACCTCGGCCGAGTTCCACCTCGGCGACGTCGACCGGATCCTCCTCGCGACGCTGCCGATCATGGCATCGGCCTGACAGCCGCGATCGGCCCGCTGACCACGAGTCGCATCGGCACTTCCCGGGCTCTGCTGGTCGCGATGACCGCTCTCGGCGTGGCGCTCGTCGTGCGCCGCCGGCTGAGAACGATGAAGGCCGCCCCACACCGTGGGGCGGCCTTCTCAAGAATGTTCTGCGCGATTGAACGCGGGGCTCAATGCCTTATCGACGCAGGCCGAGACGCTCGATGAGCGAGCGGTAGCGGTTGATGTCGATGTCCTGCAGGTAACCCAGCAGGCGACGGCGCTGACCGACGAGCAGGAACAGGCCACGACGCGAGTGGTGGTCGTGCTTGTGCTCCTTCAGGTGCTCGGTGAGGTCCTTGATGCGCTGCGTCAGCATTGCGACCTGCACCTCGGGGGATCCGGTGTCACCGGGGTGCGTCGCGTACTCTTCGATGATCGCCTTCTTGACGTCTGCTTCCAGTGCCATAGATTCGATCCCCTCTCTGCTTGTTGCGCGGTGCCCGGCACCTGATGTGCGAGCTCTCTTTATCCGCGGCCGATCAAACGGCAACCTGAAGAGTCTACCAGCGATCGATCCCCGGGAGTGACACGGGCGAGGAGCCTCCGCCGCGCTCCGCTCGGATACGCTCGAGGGGTGCAGGACGAGGGCTTCGAGTGAACGCGACGCGCGGGCATCTGATCGATCTCAGCCCCCTGAGGCGCAGCCCCGCCTTCGCCCGGATGTGGATCGGCTCCGTCCTCGCGGGCATCGGCGGACAGCTCACGATCGTCACCGTGATGCTGCACGTGTTCGGGCTCACCGGGAGCACCTTCGCGGTCTCCATGATCGCGGTCGCCGGCCTCGTGCCGATGATCCTCGCCGGGCTCTACGGCGGGATGCTCGCCGACGCGTTCGATCGCCGCCTCGTCGCCCTGATCGCCGCGACCGTCGCGTTCGCGTCCACCGCCCTGCTCGCCACCCTCACCTGGACCGGCGGCGAGACCATCTGGTGGCTCTACGCGCTCAGCATGCTGAACTCGGCCGCCAACTCGGTCGGCATGGCGACCCGCACCGCCATCGTGCCCCGCCTGATCCCGCGGGACATGCTCGCCGCGGCATCCGCACTCAACGGCGTCGCCTTCGGGCTGACGGTGATGGCGGGGCCCGCACTCGCGGGCATCCTCGTCGCGCTGACCGGGTACGGATGGACGTACACGATCGACGTCGTGCTGATGCTGTCGATGTTCCTCGGCCTGTGGACCCTGCCGTCGCTCCGTCCGGAGGGAGAGACGGTCCGCCCCGGACTGCAGTCGCTGGCCGACGGATGGCGGTTCCTCCGGCGTGCCGGCAATATCCGCGCGCAGTACATCCTCGACATCATCGCCATGACATTCGGCCAGCCCCTCGTGCTGTTCCCCGCTCTCGGCACCGTGCTGCTGGGCGGCGGCGCCGTCACCACGGGCATCCTCACGGCCGCCGTCGCGGTGGGCGCTTTCGGCTCGAGCCTCCTCTCGGGGCGAGTGGTGCAGTACCGCTGGCACGGCCGCGGGATCGAGCGCGCGGTCCAGGCGTACGGAGCGTCGATTCTGCTGTTCGGAGTCGTGCTGCTGATCGGCGCATTCTCGGCGCCGGCGACGGAGCGTCAGCCGCACGTCGGGCTCATCGTCGCCGCGTGCATCGCGCTGGCGCTCTCCGGAGCCTGCGACAACGTCAGCTCCATCTACCGGAACACGATGATGCAGGCAGCCGTCCCCGACGCGATGCGCGGACGCCTGCAGGGCGTGTTCATCGTGGTGGTCGCAGGCGGACCGCGCGTCGGAGCGCTCTATGCGGGGACGCTCGCCACCCTCACGACGCTGTGGTTCCCGCCGCTGCTGGGCGGACTCCTCGTGATCGCCCTGGTCGCGTTCCTCGCCCGTCGCAGCCCCCGGTTCCACCAGTACGACGCAGAGAACCCCGAGCCCTGACGGACCCGGGGTTCTCGACTGCGCGCAGACTCAGGCCTGCAGTGCACCCTGAAGATCGAGGGTGATCGTGATGTCCTTGCCGACGAGGACTCCGCCGGTCTCCAGCGCGGCGTTCCAGGTCAGGCCGAACTCCTCGCGGTTGATGACGGTCTTCGCCGAGGCGCCCGCCTTGTAGTTGCCCCACGGGTCCGAGCCGAAGCCGCCGAAGTCGAACTCGAAGCTGACCGGCTTCGTGATGCCGCGGATGGTGAGGTCGCCGTCGACGTAGAAGTCGGCGCCGTCGACACGGGCTCCGGTGGAGACGAACTCCATGGTCGGGTGGTTCTCGATGTCGAAGAATTCGGCCGAGCGCAGGTGCGTGTCGCGTCCCTCGTCCTTCGTATCGATCGAGGTGACGTCGACGCTCGCCTCGACCTTCGCCTCGAGCGGGTTCTCCGGTGCGATGAGAGTCGCGCTCTTGATGCCGAACGAGCCGCGCACCTTCGAGATCATCATGTGACGGACGCTGAAGGTCACCTCGCTGTGCGAAGGATCCAGGACCCAGGTGCCTGGACGGTAGCCGGGGATGTCGATGCTGGTCATGGCTTCTCCTCTGGAGACGTGGGCCGCGCGTGCGGCGATTGACGTGGCCGCGTTCGCGGCATCTCCAGTCTCAACTTACATGCAGACGCATATATTCCCGCGAATGCAGATCTTTCTCAGCGGGACGGACGAGGCGCCCGCCTCCGGACGGAGACGGGCGCCTTCGCGCTGCGGAAGGAGGGTCAGCCGACCGCCACCAGGTCGATGATGAAGATCAGCGTCTTGCCGGAGAGGAAGTGGCCGCCGCCGGCAGGGCCGTAGGCCAGATGCGGCGGGATGACCAGCTCGCGGCGGCCGCCGACCTTCATGCCGGGGATGCCGTCCTGCCAGCCCTGGATCAGGCCGCGCAGCGGGAACTGGATGGTCTCGCCGCGACCCCACGACGAGTCGAACTCCTCGCCGGAGTCGAACTCGACACCCGCGTAGTGCACGGTCACGGTGTCGCCCGGCTTGGCCTCGGCGCCGTCGCCCTCGATGAGGTCGCGGACGACGAGCTCGGAGGGAGCGGGAGCGGTGGGGGCGTCGAACTCGGGCTTTGTGCGATCAGTCATGACTCCATCCAACCCGAGCCGCCCCTGCCCGGTCAACGCGAACGCTCCGCTGAGGGCGAAAACTCAGTCGCGCTCGTCGACGTCTCTCGCGAGCCGCTGCGACACCCACACCGGGATGAACGAGGCGAGGATGACGACGGTCGCCACCACGTTCACGACGCTGGCCTCATTGGGCCTGGCCATCTGGTTCATGATCCACAGCGGCAGGGTGTCGACGCCGGGCGGAGCGGTGAAGATCGTGACGTAGACCTCGTCGAAGCTCAAGGCGAAGGCCAGGATTCCGCCGGCGATGAAGGCGCTGCGGAACTGCGGGAAGGTGACCAGCCGGAACGTCTGCCATGGCGTCGCCCCGAGGTCCTTGGAGGCCTCCTCGATTCCGGGGTTGAGTCGGCGCAGCCGCGCCAGGACGTTGTTGAACACCATCACGATGCAGAAGGTGCCGTGCGCGATGATCATGCCGGCGAATCCGACCTGGATGCCGGCCGGCTCGAGGATCTGGTTGTACGTGTTGCTCAGCGCCACGCCCGTCACGATGCCGGGAAGGGCGATCGGGAGCACCACGAGCAGGTTCACGGCGCGCTGTCCGAAGAAGGAGTAGCGCTGGAGCGCGAACGCGACCAGGGTGCCGAGCACCAGGGCGATGGCCGTGGCACCGGCGGCGACGAGCACCGAGTTCAGCAGCGCCGCGCGCACCGGCTCGCTCGTGAACGCCTTCCCCCACCATTCGAGGGAGAACTCGCTGACGGGCCAGCTCGCGATCCTGGCCGCGTTGAAGGAGTTCAGGACAACGAGCCCCAGCGGCACGTACATGAACGCGAGGATGACGGCGACGAGTGTTCCGAGGAGCAGCTTCGAGGTCCGGGAGAGTCTCAGCATGATCGCCTCACATCCTTTCCAGGGCGCCGGTGCGCTGGACGCCGACGAGATAGATCACGACGAACGCGATCGGCACGAGCGAGAAGGCCGCCGCGATCGGCGGGTTGAGATTGATGTTGGAGGCGATGACGCTGCCGATCATCTGCGTCGAGCCGCCGACGAACTTCGCCACGAGGTAGTCGCCGAGGCTCAGCGAGAAGGTGAACACGGATCCGGCGATGATCGCCGGCTTGATGAGCGGCAGCACCACGGTGCGGATGGTCCGCCAGGATCCGGCGCCGAGGTCGGCCGAGGCGTCGAACAGATTGGGAGGGAGCTGCCGGATCGCCGTGTAGACAGGGACCGCCATGTACGGCAGCCAGAGATACGTGAGTGTCAGCACCACGGTGAAGATCCCGAAACCGGGGCCGCGCCCGCCCACCGGGGCGACGGCCCAGTTGAAGAAGCCCTCCTCCGTGAAAGTGATGCGCATGGCGAGCACCTTCACCAGGTAGCCGGCCCACAGCGGGAGAGTGATGGATGCCGCGAGCACGCCGCGGAGCCACGGCGAAGCAACCTTGGCCATGAAGATGCCGAGCGGCACCGAGATCAGGATGCAGACGACCGTCACCGCGAGAGCGATGCCGAGCGTGCGCAGCGAGGTCGAGAGGTAGGCCGGGTTGACGACCAGCTGCTCGAAGTTGCGCAGCGTGAACCCGGGCTTCACCTTGGACGTGAACGGATCGGTCACCCAGAACGCGGTGACCAGCAGCATGACGAGCGAGAAGATGTAGATGCCGATGAGCCAGGCCATCGGGAGGGCTAGGAGCCCCGCGATGCGTGCGCGTCGCTTCATGATCGTTCCTGTCGCGTGAGATCGGATGGGGTGAGGGGCGGAGCCCGTGCGGACTCCGCCCCGGGTGGATCAGCCCTTGACCGTGAGCCAGGCGTCCGTCCACTGCTGGAAGTTGGTGCAGGTCACGTCGGTGCGACCGTCGATGCACTGCTCGATCGGGGTGGTCCAGAACCACACCTTCTCGAAGTACTCCTCATCCGTGGCGTGGTAGTAGTCGCAGTGCGCCTGCGCCTCGTCGCCGGTCTCGCAGAAGGCGGCGTTCGCGGGAGCCATTCCGAAGTTCATCGCGATCGCGCCGTTCACCTCGGGAGAGGACGCGTAGTCCATCCACGCGTACGCGCAGTTGGGATTCTTCGACTCCGCGGCGAGCATCCAGGCATCCGACCATCCGGTCGAGCCCTCCTCGGGGAGGACGCTCTTGAACCTGTCGTCCTCGGTGAGCTTGCGCAGCACCTCCCACGAGGTGCCGAGCACCGTCGTGCCTCCGGCGAAGGAGGTGATCTGAGCCACCGGGTCGGCCCAGTATTCGGAGATGATGCTGTTCTGCTGCTTGAGCAGGTCGATCGCGGCCGCCAGCTGCTCCTCGTCGAGGGCGTAGGGGTTGGTGATGCCGAGGTCGGGCTCGTGCGTCATCAGATAGACCGCGGCGTCTGCGATGTAGATCGGGGCGTCGTACGCGGTGATCTTGCCCGCGTACGGGCTGTCCTTCTCCCACGCGACATCCCAGCTCGTCGGCTCCTCCGTGACGACTTCGCTGTCGTACTGCAGGATGTTGGCGCCGCGTCCGATCGGGATGCCGTACGACTTGCCGTTGATCGTGTCGTAGATCTGGCCCTTCATCCCCTCGACGATGTCGTCGCCGAAGTTCGGGATCAGGTCGAGGTTGAGCGGCTGCACATCGCCGCCGGCGATCAGCCGGAGGCTCGCGTCGCCGGATGCCGACACGAGGTCGTAGTCGCCGGTGCGCATGAGCTGGACCATCTCGTCGCTCGTGCCCGCCACTCGCCGGTTCACGACGCAGCCGGTCTCCTCGGTGAATGCGTCGCTCCAGTCGGTCTCGACGAACCCACTCCAGGCGACGATGTTGACCTCGCCCTCGTTGTCACCGAGCTCCTCGAGCATGGGGATGTCGGGGACGTCGATCTGGAGTTCGCCGCTTCCCCCTGCCGGAGCCTCGGTGGTGCCGGAACAGGCGGAAAGGGAGAGCACGGCGACGGCGGCCATCGCCGAGGCTGTGAGGATCTTGTTACGCATTGGATCGCTCCTTCGTGTCAGGTGCTGCAGGGTGGTGTGGGGTCATCCGGGAAGCCGTGCCGCGTGACCGGGGGTCCACGCGACTCGGACGTGGTCCCCCCGGCCCAATGCGGCTCGGGCAGAGGGGTCGTGCGCGTTCGGGCGCTCGGCGATGATGTCGGCGCCTGCGCCGGTCGAGACGAGATAGCGGGTGGCAGGACCCGTGTAGACGACCTCGCGGATCGTTCCGGCGAGAGACACCTCGCCGTCCTCCGGCGCGTCCTCGCGGTCGATCAGCCGGATCCGCTCGGGACGGATGCTCATGGTGCTGCGATCGCCGGTGAGATCCTCCGCGAGATCGCCGCCGATCAGGTTCGACAAGCCGAGGAAGCGCGCGACGAACTCCGTCTGCGGATACTCGTACACCTCCCTGGCGGTGCCGATCTGCTCGATGCGCCCGTTGTTGAACACAGCCACGCGGTCGCTCAGCGTGAGCGCCTCCTCCTGGTCATGCGTGACGAAGATGAAGGTGATGCCCACCTCGCGCTGGATCTGCTTGAGCTCGATCTGCATCTGCTCGCGGAGCTGCTTGTCGAGCGCACCGAGCGGCTCGTCGAGCAGGAGCACCTGCGGGCGCAGGATCAGCGCCCTGGCGAGGGCGATGCGCTGACGCTGGCCGCCCGAGAGCTGATGCGGAAGACGGTCGGCGACGTGGTCGAGACGCACCTGCTCGAGCGACTGGGTCACGCGCGCGGTTCGCGACGTCCTCCCCTCGCCGCGGACCCGCAGACCGTAGCCGACGTTCTCCGCGATGGTCAGGTGCGGAAAGAGCGCATAGTCCTGGAAGACGGTGTTCACAGGGCGGGCGTGCGGCGGCGTGCGCGTGACGTCGACTCCGGAGAGGCGGATGCTGCCGCTGGTCGCATCCTCGAAGCCTGCGATCATCCGCAGGACCGTCGTCTTGCCCGAACCGGAAGGTCCGAGCATCGAGAGGAACTCCCCCGATGCCACCTCGAGTTCGAGGTCCTTGACCGCGGTGAAGTCGCCGAAGGACTTGGTGACGCCGGTCAGCGAGACGGCCCCGTCGGTCTTCGGGCCGTCTCCGACTGCGGGTGCGGCTGGTGCTGTGGCGATCATCTCGCGCTCCTCGATCAACGTCGAACTCGGAAGGTTCACTAAACATATAAACATAGAGGTAATATTTCAAGTAGCAGTTTTGCCGCGTTCGACGACGAGGGTGGAGAATCGCAGAATGGGATCGATGTCAGCGCCGAGTCCGGCCGCCGGTTCCATGGCGCCCGCAGAGCGGGGTCCTGAGAGCCCGCGGCATCCGCACCGCCTGCAGGGGGCACTGTTCCAGCCCATCGGCGACGAGGGCAGGGCGGAGCTCGTCGAACGGCGACTCGTCGATGCGATCACCCGCGGCCACCTGCGTGCCGGCGAACGCCTCCCCACCGAGTCCGACCTCGCCAGGAGCCTCGGCGTCGCGCCGGTCACCGTGCGCGAAGCCCTGCTCGCGCTGAGGGGCCGCGGCCTCGTCACGACACGGCGCGGCCGCAACGGGGGCAGCTTCGTGGCCGAGCACGCCGACCCGCTCTCGTTCGCGCGCGACGCCGTGCGCTCGACCTCGCGCCTGGCCCTTCGCGACCTCGGCGCGCACTACGCGGCGATCACCGGCGCCTGCGTGCGACTCGCTGCCCGTCGCGCAGATCCCTCGGAGGCGCAGCAGGTGCGAAGGCGCCTGGAGCGCCTCGACGAGCTCGACGGAGAACTCCAGCGCCGGCTGCTCGACGATATCCAGATCGAGATCGTCGCGCTCAGCCAGTCGGCGAGGCTCACCAGGGAGCAGATGAAGCTCCAGGCCGAGCTCTCGCCGTACCTCCGCCTCGTCGCCCACGAGAACGACGACCGCAGGAGGCAGGCCGAGCATCTGGCCGCCGTCGTCGACGCGGTCGAGGCCGCGGACGCGGTGGCCGCCGGGGAGCGCACCGAGCTCATGGTCGCGGAGACCATCGACGCACTCATCCACATCCAGTCCCGGATCGACTGAGATGAAGCCCGACATCGACGTGCACAGGAGGACGCGATGACCACAGGAACCGAGACCGCGATCGAGGCGGCAGCAGAGATCGTCCAGGAGTACTTCTCCGCACCGATCAGGGCGCTGCTCGGCTGGGTCGGCCCGTTCGCGGACCAGGTCGCCGAGGTGCGCCGCAGCGGCCCGCTCACGAGCGCCAGGATCGACGCTCTGGTCGAGCCTCATGCGCTCGAGACGCTCGATCTGCGCGGCGTCCCGGTGTACGGCGCCGGGTTCATCGCGGCGATCGATCTGCTCGCGGACGCGCACAGCCACCTCGCCTGGTGGCAGGGCGAGGATCGCCGGCAGCTCGTGCTCGCCTCGCAGTCCGTGAACAAGGAGAACATCGACTACAGCGCCCTCGAGTGGTACCGGGTGCCGATGACCTCCGGAGAACCGCACGTCGCAGGTCCGTACGTCGACTACCTGTGCAGCGACGAGTACACGATCACGATCGCCGTGCCGGCCGAGATCGGCGGGGAGCTGATCGGCGTCGCCGGACTCGACCTGCTCGTGGCCGCCGTCGAGAAGGAGCTCACGCCCCGTTTCGCCGCACTCGGCCACCAGGTCACGCTGACGAACGGCGTCGGCCGCGTCGTCGTCTCGACCGACCCCCGCTGCGCGACCGGGGACTCCGTGCGCGGCAGCAGGCTCGCCGGGCTCCCCCGCGTCGCGTGCCCCGGCGTCGCGCTGGACGTCATCGTCGAGCCGATGGACGGTTGAAAAGAATCTCTTGACACCCGCTGAGGTGCGGGTGCACCCTGTTTACAGATCAACTCAGCGCCCGGTAGACATGCAGGCATCGCCGCAGCACCGGGCGCTGAGTGTTGCTGCGGGCAGGTCCCCGGCGCAGCTCCGACGCGGCTCCGACGCGGCTCAGTAGGCCAGGAGGGCGGCGCGCGTGGCCCGGGTCCGCACCAGGAGCGCCTGCTCGTCGGTCGCCGCCATCGGATCGCGGCCGGTGATCGCCCGCTGGCGGACCGCGGCCAATGCGGTGGAGTCCTTGATGAACTCGCGCATCAGCGGCCGGCGATCGCCGCGGAGCTGCGAGGCCCATGTGAGAGCGCCCTTGCGTCCGGCCGGCGTCGCGAGCATGGTGATCTCCTCGGGCGTGAACCAGCCGGCTGCGGCGTAGTCGCCGAGGCGGGCCCTGGTGAGTCTCGCCTCCTCACGGCGCAGCGCGACGATGCCGAGGATGAAGCCGATGAACAGCGGCACCTGGAGGATGAAGTACAGCAGGAAGAAGTCGGCGAACGACGATCCGTTCCACAGCCCGTGCAGGACCATCGCGCCCAGCATGCCGAGGAGTCCGAACCCGAGAGCCGACCCGGCGGATGCGTGGCGACGAGCCGCCAGCCCGATCGCCAGCCCTGTGAGCGAGGTGAACATCGCGTGGGCGAAGGGAGACATCACGGCGCGCATGATGAACGTCACCGTCAGCTGCTCGCCGCCGCCTTCGATGAGGCTGATCGCGAAGTACTGGATGTTCTCCGTGAAGGCGAAGCCGGCGCCGACGAGCGCCCCGTAGACGACGCCGTCGACGGGACCGTCGAACGACCGGCGCGCGATCAGGAAGATCAGGAAGACTCCGACGCCCTTCCAGAACTCCTCCACGATCGGGGCCTGCACGACGGCGCCGGCGACCTCGCCGCGCGGGCCGACGGCGAGCGTGAGGCCGAGGTCGACGAGCAGCGTCAGTCCGATCGCCGCGATCGCACCCCACGCCACCGCGAAGAACACGAGCGTCCTGGGTTCGGGTTCCCATCGGTCGATCATCCGGACGACGAAGAACACGACGGCCAGCGGGACGAGGGCCAGGACCAGGCCGATGACCGAGGCGAGCGGGCCGAGGAAGAGCCCGAAGTACGCGATCAGCGCGAGCATCAGCAGGCCGAGGAACCCGAACAGGCCGTACAGCGCGATGCGCCCGCCCCGGCGGCCGGCCGGCAGTGCCGGAAGACCCTCCGCGGGCGACGGCGCGACGGGTGCGGGCGGCGAGTACGGCGTCGGCTGCGCCAGCACCGAGGCGTATCCGGGCTGCTGCGTGAACTGCGCGGGAGCGTAGCTCGACTGCGCATACTGCTGGGCGGAGTACTGATGCGGGGCCGGCGGCTGGAGCGCCGGCGGCTGCGGGGCGACGTCGTGGTGCGGGAGCTGCGGCTGCGGAGCCGGCGGCGGCGTGTACGGCGATGGCTGGGACGGTCCTCCGGAACTCATAGCCAAAGCATATGGCGCACAACCACGATCTCAGGGCTCTGGTGACTTCCTCCAGCCATTTCCGGCATGCCACCGGCTACCGTAGAGGTATGCGGTTCGCTCATCTGCGCCGTGCTGACTCCCCCGTTGCGAATCTCGCCGTGGTGGAGCATGCCGACGCCATCCTCGTCTCTGACCTCCTTCCCGACGCGCCTGCCACCCTGCAGCACCTGATCGAGAGGGGCGATGACGCGCTCGTCGCCCTGCGCGCGGCCCTCGCCGAGGGCTCTGCGCCACGGCATCCTCTCGGCGACTGGGCATTCGCCTCTGCCGTGATCGCTCCCCCGGCGGTCCTCGCGGTCGGCCTGAACTACGCGGCGCACTCCAGCGAGCTCGGGCTCAAGACCGACGCCGCGCCGACCGTGTTCACGCTGTGGCCGAACTCCCTCACCGGCCACGAGCAGACCACGACCTGGCCGCGCGCTCTCAGCGAGGCCGTCGACTACGAGGCCGAGCTCGGGGTGCTGATCGGCACGCACGTCAAGGACGTGACCGAGGATCGCGCGCTGGATCACGTCTGGGGCTACACGGCCGTGAACGACATCACCGCCCGCAACATCCAGTTCGCCGAGGCGCAGTGGTCGAGGTGCAAGTCATTCGACGGCTTCACTCCGACCGGCCCCTTCGCGGTGACGGCCGACGAGATCCCTGACCCCCAGGATCTCCACATCTGGACCGTCGTCGACGGCCACACGGTGCAGGACTCCAGTACGGGGCAGATGGTCCGCTCGGTGGCGAAGCTGATCGCGCACCTCTCCCAGTCGCTGACGCTGCTGCCCGGCACGCTCATCTCCACCGGAAGCCCGGGGGGTGCCGGCTACTCACGCGATCCGCAGATCTTCCTCCGGGACCGCTCCACCGTGACGGTCGGCATCGACGGCATCGGCGAGCTCACGACGCACTGCCGCATCCTGGGCTGACGCCGGACGCGGAAGAGGGGGATGCTCTGCCGCATCCCCCCTCTTCTCGTCCGGTCAGATCGCGGTCCGCGCTCAGAGCTCGATGAGATCCTCGGCGGCGATGATCGGGATGGCCGCGGTGACGGCCTCGAGTCCAGACAGGCGCGCGGGAGAGAGCTGCTTGATGACCTCCTCGCGTGACATCAGACCGGCTTCCACGACGAGGTCTGCCACGTTGCGGTTGGTCAGCAGCGCGGTCTTCGCGAGCGCCGCGGCCGCGGCGTAGCCGATGAACGGGGTCAGCGCCGTGATCACGCCGACCGAGGCGCCGACCATGGCGCCGAGCCGGTCGCGGTTCGCGGTGATGCCGTCGACGCAGTTGACGCGGAGGGTCCACATCGCCTGGCGCATCCAGGTGATCGACTGGAAGATCGAGTGCGCGATGACCGGCTCGAAGGCGTTCAGCTGCAGCTGGCCGCCCTCGACTGCCATGGTCACCGTCATGTCGGCGCCGACGACGGCGAATGCGACCTGGTTCACGACCTCGGGGATGACCGGGTTGACCTTGCCTGGCATGATGCTGGATCCGGCCTGCATCGCGGGCAGGTTGATCTCGCCGAGACCCGCCTGCGGGCCGGAGGAGAGCAGCCGCAGGTCGTTGCAGATCTTCGAGAGCTTGATCGCGTTGCGCTTCAGCGACGAGGAGAACGACATGAACGAGCCGGTGTCGCTGGTGGCTTCGACGAGGTCGCTGGCGGTGGCGAGGTCGAGACCGGAGATCTCGCGCAGGTGCTTGAGCACGGACGTCGCGTAGTCGGGGTGCGTGGTGATGCCGGTGCCGATCGCCGTCGCGCCCATGTTGATCTCGTACATCAGCCACGCGTTCTCGGTGAGGCGCGTGTGGTCGTAGCCGAGGGTGCTGGCGAAGCCGTGGAACTCCTGGCCGAGCGTCATCGGCACGGCGTCCTGCAGCTGCGTGCGACCGACCTTGAGTACGTCGTGGAACTCCCCGGCCTTGCGCAGGAAGGACTGGCGCAGCATGTCCAGCTCGTCGAGGAGCGAGCGGAGCGTGAGCGAGAGACCGATCTTGACGGCCGTCGGGTAGACGTCGTTCGTGGACTGGCTGCGGTTGGTGTGATCGATCGGCGAGAGGAACGCGTAGTCGCCCTTCTCGCGCCCGGCCATCTCGAGCGCGATGTTGGTGATCACCTCGTTCGCGTTCATGTTCGTCGAGGTGCCGGCGCCGCCCTGGATGACGCCGACCGTGAACTGGTCGTGGAACTCGCCGTCGATGACGCGCTGCGCGGCGCGGTCGATGAGGTCGGCGCGCTCGGCGTCGAGGACTCCGATCTCCCTGTTCGCACGGGCGCTGGCCTGCTTGACCATCGCGAGGGCGACGACGAGGTCCGGATAGACCGAGATCGGGCGCTTCGTGATCGGGAAGTTCGCGTCGGCGCGAGCGGTGTGGATTCCCCAGTACGCATCGGCAGGGATCTCCATGCTGCCGAGCGAATCTGTCTCTGTACGGGTGCGGGCGGGCGTGGCAGAAGCCATGTCACATCCTTGTGGGTCGTGGCGGGTGAGAAACGCGGGGGATGCCACCAGTCTACGCCGTGAACGCGGGGAGATCCGTCTGGCGGCCCGGTTTGCGCGAGAACGCCTCGAGCCGTTCCTGCGGTGTCAGAACGGCCATGCGCTGCAGCCATGCCTCCGAGAAGTAGTCGCCCGTCTCCGCCTCGACGACGGGGACGACACTGTGCGTGATCGTGTCCGGATGGACGTGGACGAGCTGGAACGACTGCGCGGCGTCCATCCCGTTCACGTCGGCGGCGGGGCGGGCGATGTTCATCGTGTAGCAGGTGGCGGAGGCGACGCTCACCGGGACTCCTGCGAACATGCCGTGCGAGGAATAGTGCAGGTGACCGGCGAGGATGCCGCGCACGTCGGTGCCCCGGATGATCTCGGCGAGCTCGTCCTGATGCCGGAGCTCGAGGATGTCGAAGAGGGCCAGGTGGCTCGGCAGCGGCGGGTGGTGCATCGCCAGCAGCGTGCCGTTCGGGGCGGGTTCGCTCAGCACGTCCGCGAGCCAGGCGAGCTGCTCCGAGTCGATGTCGCCGTGGTGCCAGCCGGGAACGCTGGTGTCCAGGGCGATGACGCGGAGGCCGTCGAGGTCGCGGACGGAGGTCACCGGATCCTCCGTCGCGTCGACGTCGAGAAGGCCGGCTCTGAGGGCGGGTCGCTCGTCGTGGTTGCCGGCGACCCAGACGACCTCGGTGCCCAGTGCGTCCGCGACCGGCTCCACCGCGTCGCGCAGGCGGCGGTAGGCCTCCGGCTCCCCGAGATCCGTGAGATCCCCGGTCACGACGATCGCCGAGGGATTCGGATGGACCGCCCTGATCGCCTGGAGGGTCCGGGAGAAGCTGGCCTCGACGTCATAGCGCCCGCCGAGTCGCGCGCCCGCCGCGAGGAAATGCGGGTCGCTGACATGGATCAGGACATGCGACGCCGGCCGATGACGGCCGAAGACGAACTCGCTGGCGGTTGGCGCGGACATGGCCCCAGCCTAGGCCGCGGCGTGCATGATCGTCAGTGGCCGATGACGATGATCACGATGCCCGTGATCACTGCGGCCGCGCACATGGCGAAGCATCCGTACGCCCCGAGCAGAGCGAGCCTCTTCTGCCCCTCGGTCAGGGGGCTCTTCCTGGCGGCCTTGGCCGCCTGCTTCGCCGCGCGCCTGAGCTCCTTGTCGGAGATCACGGTGATCGCGTCGGTGAACTCGGCCGGACTCACCACAGGAGCGTGTCCGCTGCGGACCAGCAGACGCAGGCCGATCGCGTAGAAGGTGACGATCGTGCACGCGCCGATCAGCGCTGCGAGGAACACCTGGCCGAATGCGATCCAGTCGATTGCGACGCTCACTTCGACTCCTCGCTGCTCTTCGGCTTGTTCTTCTCCGCCGGCTTCTTGGCCTCGGCCTTCTTCTTGGCCGCCTTGCCGTCGGCCTTCTTCCTGGCCGCGGCCCTGGCATCCGCCTTCGCCTTCTCACGGGCATCCGCCCTCGCCTTGGCCTCTGCCCTGGCTCGTTCGATGCGCTGCTGGCGCTTCGTCGGCGGCGGCGTGTCCGGAAGTTCGACGGCGAGACCAGACTCGGCCACATCGCTCATCGCGTTGGCGTGGGTGACCGCGTCGCGGCGGGAACGCCGGAAGAGTCCGATGATGATGACGAGCGCCAGCACCGCATCGATCGCGACTCCCCAGTTGCCGAGCCACTGCACGAGGAGCGCGGCGGCCGCGCCGACCGCACCCGCAGCCGGAAGCGTGAGCAGCCAGCCGATCGCGATGCGCCCGGCGGTCGCCCAGCGGACCATCGATCCGCGACGGCCGAGACCCGAGCCGATCACGGATCCTGACGCGACCTGCGTGGTCGAGAGGGCGAAGCCGAGCGCGCTCGAGGCGAGGATGGTGGCCGCCGTCGAGCTCTCCGCGGCGAATCCCTGCGCGGGCTTGACGTCCGTCAGCCCCTTGCCGAGCGTGCGGATGATCCGCCAGCCGCCGAGGTACGTGCCGAGGGCGATCGTGAACGCACAGGCGACGATGACCCAGAACTCCGGCTCGTGATGCGCATCGGACTGCCATCCGATCGTGATCAATGCCAGCGTGATGATGCCCATGGTCTTCTGCGCGTCGTTCGTGCCGTGCGCCAGCGCCACGAGCGAGGACGTGAAGATCTGGCCCCAGCGGAAGCCGTCGCGGCCGTCAGGCTTCCCGTCGTACCGGCGGGTGATCGAATAGGCGATCTTCGTCGCCACGAACGCGATGAGGCCGGCGGTGAGCGGGGCGATGATGGCGGGGAGGATGATCTTGGAGAGCACCACGCCGAAGTCGATGCCCGCGAAGCCGACGCCGACGAGCGTGGCGCCGATGAGGCCGCCGAACAGCGCGTGCGAGGAGCTGGACGGCAGGCCGAGCAGCCACGTGAGCATGTTCCAGGTGATCGCGCCGATGAGGCCGGCGAAGATCAGGGGAAGGAACACCTCCGCGCCCATCTCCCGGATCGCGTCCTCGCGGACGATGCCGCCGGACACGGTCTTGGCGACCTCTGTGGACAGGAATGCTCCGACGAGGTTCAGCACTGCGGCCAGAAGGACCGCGGTCTTGGGCTTCAGCGCACCCGTCGCGATGGGCGTCGCCATCGCGTTGGCGGTGTCGTGAAAGCCGTTCGTGAAATCGAAGAAGAGTGCCAGCGCGATGACCAGCACGACGATGAGGGCTGCGGTTTCCACCGTTCGCTTTCGGTCGTTGAGGAAGAGATGGGTGTCGACGGGATCGACGTGATGAACGAAGAGTTCACCGTGGGTTTGACTTCCGTTAACCGGCCCCGATAGATCCTCCCACCGTCCCTGTGCCCGGTCAACTCGACCTGGACTAGCGTTGGTTCCGTGACTGAAGCCCCGATCGCCGACCGACGTTCCTCTCCTCGCACTCATCACGGCGATACTTTCGACGACCAGTACGAGTGGATGCGCGACAAGGAGTCTCCGGAGGTGACCACGCATCTCGAGGCCGAGAACGCGCACACGGATGCGGCGACCGCGCACCTGGAGGGCCTCCGCGAGGAGCTCTTCCAGGAGATCAAGGGCCGCGTCCAGGAGACGGATCTGTCGGTGCCGACCCGCCGTGGCGACTGGTGGTACTACAGCCGTACGGAGGAGGGCGCCCAGTACGGCATCCACTGCCGCACCGCAGCGGCCGAAGGCGACTGGACTCCCCCGCAGCTGGAACCCGGCGTCCCCGTGCCGGGGGAGGTCGTCCTGCTCGACGGGAATGCCGAGGCCGAAGGGCACGAGTTCTTCTCGCTCGGCGCATTCGACACCTCGGACGATGCGACGAAGCTGCTCTGGTCGACGGACTTCGAGGGCGACGAGCTCTACACCGTGCGGGTGCGGAACCTCGCGACGGGCGTGACCCTCGCAGACGAGATCCCGAACACGAGCGGCGCCTTCTTCACTCCCGACGGTACCGGCGTCCTGTACACGACCAGGGACGACGCCTGGCGTCCTGATACGCTCTGGCTGCACCGCATCGGGACGCCGGTCACCGACGACGTGCAGCTCTTCCATGAGCCGGACGAGCGGTTCTGGCTCGGCGCGGGCATCACCCGCAGCCGGAGGTACCTCGTGATCGGCGTCGGCTCGAGCATCACGAGCGAGGAGCACATCGTCGACCTGACCGGCGAGCTCACCGCGACGCCGCAGCTGATCTGGCCGCGCCACGAGGGTGTCGAGTACTCCTTCGAGCACGCGGTCGTCGACGGCGAGGACCGGCTCTACATCCTCCACAACGAGGAGGCGCTCGACTTCGAGCTCGTGTCCGTCGCAGCATCCGACCCGCAGGGCCGGCGACGCATCGTCGTCGCCCACGAACCGGGTCGGCGCCTGCTCGGCATGGACGCGTTCCGTGACTTCGCGACCGTCGAATACCGCAGCGAGGGTCTGGAGCGCGTCGCGCTGCTGGACTACGCCACGAACGCACTGGATGACGTCGCCTTCGACGAGCCCCTGTACTCCGCGGGCGTCAGCGGCAACCCCGAGTGGCACTCCCCCTTCCTGCGCCTCGGCTACGCGTCGTTCGTCACACCTGGCACCGTGTACGACCTCGACCTCGCGACCCGCGAGCTGGTGCTGCGCAAGCAGGTGCCTGTGCTGGGCGGCTACGAGCCGGGCGACTACGGCCAGCGGCGCGCGTGGGCTGCGGCATCCGATGGCACGCAGGTTCCGATCTCGCTGGTGTGGAAGCGATCCTTCGGCGAACCCGGCGCGCAGGTGCGTCCGCTGCATCTGTACGGATACGGCTCGTACGAGCACTCGATCGACCCCGGCTTCTCGGTGGCGCGGCTGTCGGAGCTGGATCGCGGCGTGATCTTCGCGGTGGCGCACGTGCGCGGCGGCGGCGAGATGGGCCGGCAGTGGTACGAGGACGGCAAGCTGCTCAGTAAGCGCAACACGTTCACCGACTTCGTGGCGTGCGCGGAGCACCTGGTCGCGACCGGCGTCACCTCACCTGACCGGCTGGTCGCGGAGGGCGCGAGCGCCGGCGGCCTGCTGATGGGCGCTGTGGCCAATCTCGCACCGGAGCTGTTCGCCGGCATCCTCGCCGGTGTTCCGTTCGTCGACGCCCTGACGACGATCCTCGATCCGTCACTGCCGTTGACCGTCATCGAGTGGGACGAGTGGGGCGACCCTCTGCACGGCGCCGACGTCTACGCGTACATGAAGTCGTACACGCCGTACGAGAACGTGCGCGAAGGTGTCGCGTACCCGAGGATCCTCGCGGTGACGTCGCTGAACGACTCCAGGGTGATGTACGTCGAGCCGGCGAAGTGGGTCGCGCGGCTGCGTGAGGCGGGAGCATCCGACGTGCTGCTCAAGTGCGAGATGGTCGCAGGTCACGGCGGCGTCAGCGGGCGGTACAACTCCTGGAAGGAGCGCGCCTTCGAGCTCGCCTGGATCCTGGACGTGCTCGACCTCGCCTCCTGACAGCATCCGCCCTCCCCGAGATCAGGACGACGTCGTGAGATCAGGAGAATCCCCGCGGATGCTCCTGATCCGGCTCGGTCGTCCTGATTCGGACGAGGGGCGACTCCCTCTGCACAGAACGCGATTCTGACCGAATCCCTCCACAACGAGTCGATGGCTGCCCGCGCGGCGGCATTCCACAGCAGAGTGTTCGGATGCTTCTCGAGAACTGGCTCTCTGCTTGCGATGGCGCCGCGCACACCTCAGACATCCGAGCCGCAGGCTTCAGCGGGCACGCGATCGCGAAGGGCGTCAGAACAGGAAGGATGCTGCGGATCCGCCGCTCGTGGATCGCTCTGAGCGACTGCGATGCGCGTGTCCTGGCTGCCGTCGGCGTCGGCGGCCGTCTGACCTGCGTCACTGCGGCCGAGCGTCTGGGCCTCTGGACCCCCGATCATGAGGATCTCCACGTCGCGGTCGCTCCGTCGGCCGGACGGATCAGCACCACCGGACTTCGGATGCATTGGTCGACCGGCCCCGCGCCGGTGGCACGGCGCGCCGTCATGGACCCGCTGATCAATGTGCTGCACAACGTGGCTCGCTGCCAGGATCCCGCTCACGCTCTCGCGATCTGGGAGTCCGCCCTCAGGCAGAAGCTCATCGATCACGCGGTCCTGGTGCGCATCGCCTGGCGGAGCGAGCGCGCCAGCCGCATCGCATCACTCTGCACCGGCCTGTCGGACTCGGGCCTCGAGACCCACTTCGTCGAACTGATGCGCGCCATCGGCGTCGCCGTCCGACAGCAGGTGTGGATCGACGGACACCGTGTCGACGCGCTGATCGGCGATCGACTGATCGTCCAGCTGGATGGCTTCGCACATCACAGCAGCGCGGCCGATCGCCGTCGTGACATCGAAGCCGACGCGCGTCTGCGACTGCGCGGCTACACCGTGCTGCGCTTCGACTACCAGCAGGTGCTGTTCCAGCCTGAACTGATCCAGGAGATCGTTCGCGCGGCGATGGCACAGGGCCTGCATCGGGCGGCCTGACAGGGTTTTGATCGAGCTCAGGACGACGTCGCAAGATCAGGAGCGTTCGCAGGATTCTTCCTGATCTCGCATGGTCGCCCTGATCTCGGCGCGACACGCGCCAGGGCCTCAGCCGAACAGCGCTGCGGCCTCGTCGTAGCGGCTGCGCGGAACAGTGTTCAGCTCGCCCAGAGCCTCGGCGAACTGCACCCGGACGATGTCGGTGCCCTGCATCGCCAGCATCTGCCCCCACGCCTTGTCGACGATCGCGTCGGCGGCGTGCAGGCCGAGTCGCGTCGCCAGCACGCGGTCGAAGGCGGAAGGCGAGCCTCCGCGCTGGATGTGTCCGAGGATGGTCGCGCGCGTCTCGATGCCGGTGAGCCGCTCGATCGCCGGGGCGAGCTGGTCGCCGATGCCGCCGAGGCGAGGGCGGTTGAACGCGTCGAGGCCCTTGTCGCTGTAAGCCTCGTCCATGCCGAGCAGCTTGAAGCCCTCGGAGACGACGACCAGAGGCGCCCGCCCGCGGTCGTGCGCGCTCGTGACGAGCTCGGCGATGTCGTCGATCGACATCGGCACCTCGGGGATGCAGATCGCGTGCGCACCCGCGGCCATCCCGGCGTGCAGGGCGATCCAGCCGACATGGCGTCCCATGACCTCGGCGACCATGCACCGCTGGTGGGAGTCGCCGGTGGTGCGCAGACGATCCATCGCGTCGGTCGCGATGTTGACCGCGGTGTCGAAGCCGAATGAGTAGTCGGTGGCCTGGAGGTCGTTGTCGATCGTCTTCGGCACGCCGATCACGTTGATGCCGTCCTTCGCGAGCCGGTCGGCCGCCGCGAGGGTGCCCTCACCGCCGATCGCGATGATCCCGTCGATCTTGTGGCCGTAGAGCGTCTTGGCGATGTTCTCCGCCCCGCCGCGCTCGCCCTCGTACGGGTTCGTGCGGCTCGTGCCGAGGATCGTTCCGCCGACCTTGGACAGACCCTTCACCTCGTGCCGCGTCAGCGGGAAGAAGTCACCGTCGACGACGCCGCGCCAGCCGTCGCGGATGCCGACGAACTCGAGGTCGTACGTGGTGATGCCCTTGAGCACGATGCCGCGGATGACCGCGTTGAGTCCGGGGCAGTCGCCGCCGCTCGTCAGGATGCCGATCTTCATGCTGGTGCCTTCAGACGTTCGGGAAAAGGGGTAACGGCGACGCTGCCTGCGATCGACACTAGTGCCCCGACGCCGCCGTGCGCCATTCGAGACGACGAAAACCAGCAATCTTGCCGCTGATTCGAGACGATCTGGGAGAAATTCGAGGAATCAACCAGATCTTCGCCGAAACAGCGACAAGAAGGAGTGTTCTTAACGCCCGCTCAGGCGGCGCCGAGTGCCTGGCGAAGCAGGTGCATGAGCGCCGCGAGCTGAATCGGCTCTGCGGCGGTCTCGTCGAGCGGCTCGCCGTCGAGCGCGCGAGCGGCCAGCCCCTGCTTCTGATCGATCAGTTCGGCGATCTTGGTGTCGATCGTGTGCGCGGCGATGATCCGCCATGCCGTGACCGGCTCGTCCTGGCCGATGCGGTGCACCCGGTCGATGGCCTGCGTCTGCTCCGCAGCGGTCCACGAGAGCTCGGCGAGCACGACGTTGGACGCGGCCTGCATGTTGAGGCCGACGCCCGCCGCGGTGAGCGAGCACACCGCGATCCCGACGTCGGGGTCGCTGTTGAAGTCGTCGATCGCCTGCTGCCGCGTCGTGGAGGTCTGATCCCCGCGGATCGAGACCGAGCGGATGCCGACCGAGGCGAAGTGCGCCTCCGCTCGGTCCATGACGTCGATGTGCTTGGCGAAGAACACGACCTTGCCCACCGAGCGCTGCAGCTGTGCGGCGTAGTCCGCAGCGAGCTGCGCCTTGGCCTGGCCGATCCGGCGCACCATCGTGAAGACGTTGTCTCCCCCGGTGCCGGCCGACTTCGACTCCTCGAGCTCGTTCTGCGCGACGAGCCTGACGATGTCCTCGTCGATCTCGCCGGGCGCGAGACCCCGGTCGCCCCTGGCGTCCAGGATTCGCCGGTATCGGGCAGCCAGCCGCTCCCCGAGCTCGCGCTCGGCCTGGCGGATGCCGCGGCCGAACTCGTCGTCGAGCTGCACCGGCAGGTCGGCGATCAGCTTGTCGGGCAGGTCGGCCGCGACGTCCTTCTTCTTCCGCCGGACGATGCCCATGGAGATCACCGCGTCGCGGGCCTCCGGGTAGAACGCCTTGTCCGCCGGCGTCAGGCCTGTCGCATCGAGCTTCTCCATCAGCTCAGGGCCCGGCTTCTCCCCCGTCGTCCAGCCGAGGAACCGCCAGATCGCGTCGAAGTCCTCGACGTCGTTGATGAGCGGGGTGCCGGTGAGCGCCAGCATCAGCGGGTTGCCGCCTGGCGTGCGCTCGCGCATCCGCGAGGCGAGGGAGAGCACGTTCTGCGAACGCTGCGACGAGAGGTTCTTGATGAAGTGAGCCTCGTCGACGACCATGCCGCGCAGGCCGATCGACGCGAGCCAGGACAGGTGCCGGTCGAGGATCTCGTAATTGACGATGAACACGTCGGCGAACGCGTCGATGTCGTCGCCGTCGCCCTGGATGACGGTGGCGCGGCGCTGCGGGGTCCAGCGCTCGACCTCACGCGCCCAGTTCATCTTGACGACGTTCGGAACCACGGCGAGCAGCGGGAACGCGCCGGCGACCGATGCCGCCAGCACCGACTGCGCGGTCTTGCCCAGGCCGGGCTCGTCGGCGAGCAGGAAGCTCCGGTGCCCGGCGCGCACCTCCTCGAGGAAGCGCGACTGATGCACCATGATCTCGAGCCCCTTGGGCGAGATGTGGTCGAACTCGGGCGCGGGAGGCAGCTCCATGGTCGCCGCGGATCCGCCGGCACCGGTCTCGAACGCCTTGTACAGCGGCCCCATCAGCTCCCAGCCGTCCAGACGACGACGCGGGGTGCCGGTGGCACGCGGGGTGAGATCGGGGGCGAGGAACGGGTTCGCGAGCTGGCGCGCCTCAACGGATGCAGGGGTCACCTGACGCTCTGCGATCGCCGCGGGCACGACAGACACCTGCACCGGGGCGATGTCGGCGATGATGAGCTCCTCGGGGGCGAGTTCAGCTCCCGATTCGAGCAGCCAGTCGCGTCGCATCCGCTTGGCCACCGGCGATGTCGCCTGATCGGCCTCGAGCAGCTGGATCAGCGAGGTGTCCCGCGCCGCCGTCTTCGCGAGGATCGTGGCGACGCCGTCGAGCCGCTTCAGCAGCTCGGCCCTCGCCGCATCGGCGAGCTCGGCATCCGCCTTCACCCTGGCGCGCTCCTCGCGCACCAGGAAGGCGATCACCTGGAACTTGACCCGGTTGGTGGGACCGAGCTTCCCGCGCTGGGACTTCGCCTCGATCTCGCGCACCTTGCGCGCGAGGATCGGGATGAGCGGTGCCTCATCATCGCGACGGGACGTCTTCCTGCGCCGCGTGGCGGCGGTTGCCGTAGTCGGCATGCTCCTCCTGAGCGTGAGGGCCGGGGCATCGCTGGATGCCGGGGCCGTCTCGATGTCCGTATGCGGCGTGAGATCACGCCGTCGTCGGTGGGCGTCACCGGACTGTACGAACAGTAGATCCGGAACCCGGTGATGCGCGACGGACGCGCGAGGATCATCAGGAACCGCTGGTCAGTCTACGCCATCCCGGCAGGTCGGCGCAGAGCGTGACACGCACAGTTCCCCGGAAGTTCAGCAGGCGTCTCAGGCGCTCGCACCGAGCACGCGCTCGGCATCGCGCACATCAGCCTTCATCTGATCCTTCAGCTTCTCGATCCCCTCGAAGGCGACCATGCCGCGAAGCCGCTGCACGAACTCGACCGTCACGTCGTGGCCGTACAGATCGAGGCTGCTCTCACCGATCACGTGCGCCTCCACCTGCCGTTCGAGCACGTCGTCGAACGTCGGGTTCGTGCCGACCGAGATCGCCGCCGGATGCCGGATGCCGGTGTCGTGATCGACCAGCCAGCCCGCGTACACGCCGTCGGCAGGCACGAAGGAGTCGACGATCGCTGACAGGTTGGCGGTGGGGAACCCGAGTGCCCGACCCCGCTTCAGGCCGTGCACCACCTCGCCCCGCACGTCGACGAGCCTGCCGAGCACCTCCGCGGCCCTGGCGACGTCGCCCTCCATGAGCAGCTCGCGGATCCACGTCGAGGAGACCCGCCGCTCGGAGCCCTCGAGGTAGACGTCCGGAACGATCTCCACCGTGAAGCCGTGGCGGGGTCCGAGCTCCCGCAGGAGGCCGGGCGTGCCCGCTCCCCCGTGCCCGAAGCGGAAGTCCTCGCCGACGAGCACGGTCGACACCTGGAGTGCGCCGACCAGGATGTCGGCCACGAACTCCTCTGCGCTGCGCGCGGCGAGCTGCTCGTCGAAGGTGAGCACGAGAGTCGCGTCCAGCGCCAGCTCACCGAGCAGTTCCAGCTTGCGCTCGACGGTGACGACGTTCTCGGGGCAGCGGTCGGGGCGCAGCACGGCCAGCGGGTTGCGGTCGAAGGTGACGGCGACCGCACGCGCACCGGATGCCGCGGCCCGCTCCTTCAGCCGCCTGATCACGGCTCGGTGGCCGGCGTGCACACCGTCGAACTTGCCGATCGCGACGACCGAGGGGCCGAAGTCGTCCGGCACCTCATCGGGATGCCGGAAGACGATCACGCCTTCACCTCGGCCCGCTCGACCAAGCCCTCCGCGGCGGCCGGGCGGTGCGTGCGCAGCCACCAGATGCCGAAGACCGGGAGCACGAGCGGGATGAACAGGTAGCCCCGGCCGAACAGGGACCACACCGTGTCGTGCAGGAACAGCTCGGGGTGCAGGAGGCTCAGCGCGCCGATGATCACCACGCCCGTCAGCTCGAAGACGATCGCGACCCACGCGACCGTGTACCAGCCCCGTCGCCGCGCGAGCACGAGCGCGAGCGTCGCGAGGATGTAGACGAGGGCGGCGACCGCGGAGAGCGAGTACGCCAGCGGCGCCTCGTCGAAACGTCGCACGATCTGGACGAAGCTGCGACCGGTCGCGGCAAGCGCCATCACCGCGTACACGATGACGAGGACACGGCCGATGCCGGTCATCCTGGAGGAGGGGACGGAGGTGCTCATAGCTTCATCCATCTTAGTTGCGCCCCCGGCCTGCGGCGGCTCAGCGCCCTGGTCGCTCACGCGACCTGGATCGTCCAGATCACCTGCATCCGCCACACCATGATCGCGACGGCGAGGCCGGCGACCCCGAGGATCACGGTGCTCCATCTGCTGCGCTCCATGAGCGCCCAGAGCACCGCCCCCACGGGCAGCAGCACGGCTGACACCAGGTACACCCAGAACTCGAGGAGGTCTCCCGTCGGCGGGTTCCCCGCGAGCGGCGCGACGATCGCGACGATCACCTGCACGACCAGCAGCACCTCGACGAGCGCGAGCGCTCCGACCGTGTAGTCGCTCGGGCGGCGACCAGCGAGTCCCGCGACGATGCCGAACACGCCGGCCGCAACGGCGACGACGATCTGCACGATGCTCAGCCACTGGATCATCGAGCCGCCTCCGGCATGTTCATCGCGCTCTTCAGGTCGTCTCCCCGCTTCTCGACGATCCCGATGAGGACGCCGTCCTCGTCGATGGCCGCAGCGAGGGCCCCCTCGACGCGCGGAGCCTGCCCGCCGAGGCGCTTGCCGTGCCTCAGGTCCCTGGCCTCGTCGGCCGACACGGCGAGCGCGTCAAGCACGCGGACGGCCGCGGCGGCAGGCGTGAGCGTCTGTGCGCCGGCGAGGTCTTCGATGCCGACGGCATCCGTCACGTCGAAGTCGCCGACCCTGGTGCGCCTGAGAGCGGTCAGGTGCCCGCCGACGCCGAGGCCTGCGCCGAGGTCGCGAGCCAGGGAGCGGATGTACGTGCCGGACGAGCAGTCGACGACCACGTCGAGGTCGAAGACGCCTTCGCCTCTTCGGTGCGCGATCACGTCGAACCTCGAGACGGTGACCTGCCGCGCGGCGAGGACCACCTCCTCCCCCGCTCGCACACGGTCGTAAGCCCGCCTGCCGTCGACCTTGATCGCGGAGACGGAGCTGGGAACCTGCGAGATGGCGCCGGTGAGGGCGCGGATGCCGTCGGCGACGCGCTCATCGGTCACGCCGTCCCAGGAGCCGTCGGGCGCCGTGGTGAGGATCTCGCCCTCGGCGTCGTCGGTGCTGGTGGACTGGCCGAGCCGGATGGTCGCCTGATACGTCTTGTCGGCGCCGACGATGTAGGTGAGCAGCCGCGTGGCGCCCTCGATGCCCAGCACGAGAAGCCCCGTCGCCATCGGGTCGAGAGTGCCCGCGTGGCCGACCTTCCTGGTGCCGAACGCGCGGCGCGTGCGCGCGACGACATCGTGGCTGGTCAGTCCAGCAGGCTTGTCGACGAGAAGGATGCCGGGCGAGACCATCCCTCAAGCCTATTGCGCGGCGGGCCGCTCAGCCGCACACCTCGTACGACGGCTCGGAACGGGTGGTGACGGTCACGTCGGAGGCCGCACTCTCCCCTTCGCGGAACTCGAAGAAGACATGGGCCTCGGCGTCGCCGTCGAGCATGATCCAGGTGCCGCCGCCGATCTGCGCCGTGCCCTCCTGCGCATCGGGGTGCTGTTCGAGCACCTCCTCGTTCGTCGCGCCGAGTCCGAGCCCGTCCGCCGTCACAGGGCCCACGCCTTCGACCGTCCCCTCGGCCTCGCGGTGCACCGAGATCTCTCCGATCGGGGAGGTCTCGCTCTCAGTCCCTCGCACGAAGAAGATGCCGTACCCGGCATCCGCATCGCTCCACCACGCCGTCCAGGCGCAGTTCTCGGTGTCGTTGCGCCAGGTGTCCGGCAGCTCGCCGAGAGTGGCGGCGAGATCTCCGCCGATCTCGATCGGCCCCACACCCGCGTCGCTGATGATCCACGTCGAGGGGTCCGCAGGGTCGGGCTCCGCCGGGGTGCTCGGCTCCGTGCTCGGCTCTGCGGACGGTTCCTGCGTCGGCGTCGATGTCGGCATCTCGCCGGTCGATGTCGGCGCGCAGCCGACGAGGCCGACGAGCGCCACAGTCGATACCGCGAGGATGCTGCTGTGCTTCCATTTCATGCGATGCCCCTTGTCTCCGGTCCGGTGCGGCAGTCGCCTAGGCTGTCGGGGTGTCCCTGATGCCGACTCCCGCCCCGTCGGGGATGCCGCGTCTTCCGGAATGGTACCGAGGGGCCGCTCGCGATCTGCCGTGGCGACGGGCGAAGTTCCATAACGATTACGGGGCCTGGGGCACTCTGGTCAGCGAGTTCATGCTGCAGCAGACACCCGTGATCAGGGTGATCCCGCACCTGCAGGCGTGGCTCGCCCGGTGGCCGACACCACGCGAGATGGCGGCGGCCGCGCCCGCCGACGTCGTGCAGCAGTGGGCGAACCTCGGCTATCCGCGGAGGGCGCTGTGGTTGCATCGTGCCGCTGTCGAGATCACCGAGCGGCACGACGGCGTCGTCCCGCGCGATGTCGATGCGTTGCTCGCGCTGTCCGGGATCGGCGACTACACAGCCAGGGCCGTCGCGGTGTTCGCCTACGGCGACCGGCATCCGGTCGTCGACACGAACACGCGCAGGGTGCTCGCGAGGGCGATCCTCGGCCTTGCTCACCCCGCTCCCCCGTCGCGCCGCGATCTCGCGCTCATGGAATCGCTGCTGCCTGCATCGGCCGCCGAGTCGGCCGTGTTCAACGCGGCGGCGATGGAACTGGGCGCCACGGTGTGCACGGCGCGCGCGCCCCGATGCGAGGCGTGTCCGCTGCTCGGCTCGTGCGCCTGGGTGGGCGCCGGCCGGCCGGATACCGGCGACACCCGCCGGCGCCAGGCGACGTACGAGGGCTCGGATCGCCAGGCGAGAGGGGCCGTGCTCCGGATGCTGCGCGAAGCCGCGCCGGCGGGCGTCCTGCTCGACGCGGTGCTGCCCGAATGGCCCGACCGGCGCCAGCGTGACAGGGCGATCGACTCGCTCATCTCCGACGGGCTGGCCGAGGCCGACGGAGAGATGCTCTCGCTGCCGCGCCGGGGCGATCAGGCGTACTGACCCGTGCGGTGCGCGAGCACCGTCAGCTCGAGACGGGTGCGCACCTCCAGCTTGACGAAGACCCTTCCGAGGTGCACCTCGACGGTTCGCACCGAGACGCTCAGCGCCTCTCCGATGTCGCGATTCGTGGCGCCGCCCACGACCAGCATCGCCACCTCGAGCTCGCGCGCCGTCAGCATCGCCTCCCACATGCTCCGGCATGCGGACAGCGGGTCGGCGATCGCCTGTGCGCTGCCGGTCACCGGGTCCACGCGGGCGAGCCGTTCATCGACCGCGTGCGCCCATGCCGCCGCGCCCGCCACCTCGAACAGGCCCCGAGCGGTCCTCAGGTGCGAGCGGCCGGCGGCGTGATCCTCGCGGATGACGGCGCGGATGCCGAGCATCGTCTCGACGCGGGCCCTGGCGAAGGGTGAGAAGAGCGAGCGTGCGGCGTCGACGATGTTCGGACCATCGGCTCGCCAGCGCGAATCGGGCGTGGTCGCGATCCGCGTCATGAGGTGATGGGCGAGCGCCGCGTCGGGCGGCTCGATCCGCCTGCCGGAGGACGGGACGCCGTCCGGGCCAAGCGCCATCTCCTCCAGCCCGGGAACCGACAGCGACGCCTGCGGAGCGCCGCGATCGCTCCACAGCCGCAGGTAGGACGACGCCTCCTCGAACGATCCCGCGAGGTAGGAGCGGATGCCGCGGTCGACGAACCGGTCGATGCGCAGGGCCGCGGGCAGCGCCCCGGTCAGCGACAGGGCGAACGGGCCGAGTCGCCCGAGCACCGCGAGATCGAGACGGCGCGCGAGGATCACGCCGAGACCGGCGAAGGGCAGCGCGACGGGGAGTTCGCACGACGCCCGCAGCAGGTTGTCGCGTGCCACGCCGAGATCACCGCGCCACACGAGCAGCAGCGCCTCCACGACGGCACGGTACGCCTTCACGATCGGGCTGTGCTCGAATCCCGCGACGAAGGGATCGACCTCAGTTCCGATGCCCGATTCGGAGACCGCGAGCACCCGGAGGCCGCCGTCGATGTCCCCCGTCATCGCAGAGCGGAGGGCCTGCAGTAGCCCTCCCGTGAGCGGACCGGATCCCGCGGCATCCCCCGCCTCCCCCTCGCCGGCGATCAGCCAGGCGAGGGAGACGACCGGATCACGGAGATCCTGTTCGGCGCCGACCCTGGCACAGCCCTCCCTGAGCGCATCGAGCCACGAGCGCATCCGGCGGCGATCGCCGCGCTCCGCGCACAGCACCGCGCCGAGGGCCGCTGCGCGCGCCCAGCCGTACCAGTCCTCGCGGTCGTCGGTGCTCGGCCGGAGGGAACCCGGTTCCACGTCCGGCACCGCCCCGTGAAGATGCGCCTGAGCGACGATGAGGGCGCCGAGCCCCTGCAGCCGGTACCGCTCAGCCCCATCGGAGAACAGCGACCCCAGCCACGCGGCCGCCTCGGTCGCGTACCCGGCCGCGATGGAGGTCGCCCCGGCAACGAGGCGCGCCTCATCGAGGTCGCGCCCCTCCGCGTGCGCCGCGGCCTCGGCCGCCAGCAGCAGGGCACGATCCTGGTGGCCCGCCTCAGACAGCTCCCGCGCTATCCTGGTGAGTTCCGGAGCGGTGGCGGGTTCGGCTTGCAGCGACGCCCTCGCGCGGTGCCAGTCCGCGCTCACGCGATCCTCTCGCGCGTCGAAGACGGCGCTCAGCCGCTCGTGGACGCTCGCCTCCGCCGACGGCGGAGTGCTCGCGCGGATCCAGACGAGCAGGAGCGGATCCCGCAGCCGCACCCGGCCGGCGCGCACGCGCAGATGACGGCCGGCCGCGCTCGTCGCGATCTCCTCGGCTGAGCGCCCGTCGAACGCGAGCAGCGGAGCGAGATCGTCATCGAGGCGGACCGCGGCGGCGACGAGCAGATCGAGATCGCGCGGCGGCAGGTCCATGCTGTCGTAGCGGACCTCGATCGAGGCGACCATCGGCAGCGGCGACGGCAGCGGTCGCAGCCCCTGGCGCTGAGCCGGATCGAGCCGCAGTGCGACGTCGCGGATCGTCACCTGATCGCCGCCGAGCTCGGCGAAGAGCCTGGCCGCGATGTGCGGGGCACAGCCGACGTCGTTCACGAGCAGGGTCTCGAGCGTCGCCAGAAGCCTCTCCGGTGCCGGTGCCGGCCTTTCGTGCGCACTGTGGACGTCGATGCTGATCCCCCCTCAGCCGAGCGAGGGCGGCGCTGCCTTCGCAAGTGCGCTCAGGCTAGCAAAATCCGCGTTCGGAATGCCAGGGTTCCAGGATGCCGCCCGCGGGCGGCATCCTGTGGATCACTCGTCGTCTTCGATCTCCCGCGGCTTCACGTACGGGTCCGCGTCGCCCGCGTGCACGGCGCCGGCGGCGATGCCTGCCACTGCCGCATCGCGCTCCTGAGCCTCGCGCAGCAGCGCGGAGATGTGGTCCGCGTTCTCGGGGAGCGCATCGGGGATGAACTCCAGAGTCGGCACGAGACGCGTGCTGAGCCGTCGTCCCACCTCGCTGCGGAGCATCCCGGTCGCCGATGCCAGCGCGGCGCCGCTGGCGACGCGCTCCTCCTCGGTGCCGAGCACCGTGAAGAACACCGATGCATGCTGCAGATCGCCGCTCACGCGGACGTCGGTGAGCGTGACGAATCCGAGGCGCGGGTCGCGCAGCCCCTTCTCCAGCCGCTCGGCGAGGATCACACGGATGCGATCGGCGAGACGGGCCTGTCGTTCACCAGCCATTGTTCTCTTCCTCTCCACGAAGCCTTCGGGCGAGGATGCGCAGTGCATCCTCGCCCGAAGATATCGAACTGATCAGCCGCGCGGCTTCTCGATGAGCTCGATGGTCTCGATCTCGTCGCCGATCTGAATGTCGTTGAACTTGCCGAGGCCGATACCGGCCTCGTAGTCCGTGCGAACCTCGGTGACGTCATCCTTGAATCGCTTGAGCGATTCGATGGCCAGGCCGTCCGCGAGGACGACTCCGTCGCGGATGACGCGCGCCTTGGCGTTTCGCGTGATCGTTCCCGATCGCACGATGACACCGGCGATGTTGCCGAACTTCGAGGAGCGGAACACCTCGCGGATCTCGGCGACGCCCGACTGGACCTCTTCGTACTCCGGCTTGAGCATTCCCTTGAGGGAGTTCTCGACCTCGTCGATCGCGTTGTAGATCACCGAGTAGAACCGGATGTCCACGCCTTCGCGAGAAGCACGCTCGCGCGCCTTCGTGTCGGGACGGACGTTGAAGCCCACGATGATCGCGTTGTCGATCGTCGCGAGGTTGACGTCGGACTCGGTGATCGCGCCGACACCGCGGTGGATGATGCGCAGCTGCACCGAGTCGTCGACCTCGATCTTGAGGAGCGACTCCTCCAGCGCTTCGACGGCACCGGACACGTCACCCTTGATGATGAGGTTGAGCGACTCGACCTTGCCCTCTTCGAGTGCGCGGGTGAAGTCCTCGAGCGAGATGCGCTTGCGGGCCTTGGCCAGCTGGGCGTTGCGCTCGACCGCTTCACGCTTCTCGGCGATCTGGCGGGCCAGGCGGTCCTCGTCGGTGACGAGGAACACGTCACCGGCGCGGGGCACGGAGTTCAGACCCTGCACCTGGACCGGACGCGACGGGTAGGCCTCTTCGACCGCATCGCCGTTCTCGTCGACCATCGCGCGGACGCGGCCGTAGGCCGTGCCTGCGACGATCGCGTCACCGATCCGAAGCGTTCCGGACTGGATGAGCACCGTGGCGATCGAACCGCGACCCTTGTCGAGCTTCGCCTCGATGGCGACACCACGAGCGGCCTTGTTCGGGTTCGCCGTCAGGTCGAGACCTGCATCGGCGGTGAGCAGCACAGCGTCCAGAAGGTCCTGGATGCCGGTGTTCGCCCGCGCGGACACGTCGACGAACAGGACGTCTCCGCCGTACTCCTCGGCGACCAGACCGTACTCGGTGAGCTGCTGGCGCACCTTGGCCGGGTTCGCGTCCGGCTTGTCGACCTTGTTCACCGCGACCACGATCGGCACGTTCGCCGCCTGGGCGTGGTTGAGCGCCTCGACCGTCTGCGGCATGATGCCGTCGTCGGCCGCGACCACCAGGATCGCGAGGTCGGTGACCTGCGCACCACGGGCACGCATGGCGGTGAACGCCTCGTGACCAGGGGTGTCGATGAACGTGATGGCGCGTTCGATGCCCTCGTGCTCGGTCCAGACCTGGTAGGCGCCGATGTGCTGGGTGATGCCGCCGGCTTCACCCTCGATGACGTTGGTCTGACGGATCGCGTCGAGGAGTCGGGTCTTACCGTGGTCGACGTGACCCATGACGGTGACGACCGGGGGACGGATCTCGAGGTCGTCCTCGTCCTCCTCCTCAAGCTCCTGCTCGAGGTTGAGGCCGAAGCCCTCGAGGAGCTCCTTGTCCTCGTCCTCGGGCGAGACCATCTGGATCTTGTAGCCGAGCTCGGCACCCAGGACCTCGAAGGTCGCCTCGTCCAGCGACTCGGTGGCCGTGGCCATCTCGCCGAGGTTGAAGAGGATGGTGACGAGGGTTCCCGGCTGCACGGTGTAGCCGGTCAGCGTCTCGATCTTGTCGGCGAAGTCCGCGATGGATGCGCCACGGCGCATGCGGATGATCTCGCCGTTGCCGCGCGTGACGTTGACGCCGCCGACGACCGGGGCGCTCCGCATCTCGAATTCCTGCCGCTTCGCCCGCCGCGACTTGCGCTGCTTGCTCTTGCCGCCACCCTTGCCGAAGGCACCTGCGGTGCCACCGCCGGGGCCACGACCGCGACCGCCGCCGCCGCCGGGACGGCCGGCGAAGCCGCCGCCACCACCCGGGCGTGCGCCGGGACCGGCACCGGGGGCGCCACCGGCACCGCCGGGACGACCGGGGCCGCCGGGACGCTGCTGGAACGGTGCGCCGCCGGGACGCCCGCCCTGCCCGCCGCGCGGAGCGCCGGGACGAGTGGCACCGGGACGAGGCGCGCCCGGACGCGGCGCGCCGGGACGAGGCGCCTGCGGACGCGGGATGTTGCCGGGGGTCGGACGCTGGCCCATGCCCTGCGCCGAGGCGAAGGGGTTATTGCCGGGGCGAGGACCAGCGGGACGCTGACCCATCCCCTGCGCCGAGGAGAACGGGTTGTTGCCCGGGCGCGGTGCACCCGGCGTGGGTGCGGCGCCGTCGGCCGGCTTGGGAGCGGCAGGAGCGGCAGGTGCCGTGGTCTCCGCCGCGGCCTGCGCGGGAGCCGGGGCCGGGGCCGGGGCCTCGGGCGCAGCAGGCGCTGCGGGCGCGGGTGCCTCCGGAGCGGGCTTGGGGCCGGGCTTCGGGCCCGGGGTGGGTGCACCGGGCCTCGCGGCGGGCTTGGCAGCCTGCTTGGCGGCGGGCTTCGCAGCCGGGGCCGCGTCAGCGGACGGCTTCAGCGAGGCGTCGGCCTCGATCGCCGCGCGCAGCTTGCGCGCCACCGGCGGTTCGATGGTCGAAGACGGGCTCTTGACGAACTCTCCGAGTTCCTTGAGCTTTGCAAGTGCGATCTTGCTGTCGACGCCGAGTTCGGCGGCGATCTCGTGTACGCGTGGTTTGGCAGCCACAATTCTCCTGTCTGGGTCGGTCGGCCCCAGGCAGGGCAGACCACTAGTCGCGGACGGGACTCATTTCGAGCCGTTCACTTTGTTTCCATAGCCGTTCAGCCCTTGTTCATTGGCGGGTACTGTTCGATGGTCTGCGTGTCCAGATCTCCGGACACACGGAGTGCACGCCCGAAGGCACGGCGCCGCAATGCGGCATCCATGCACTCCTGTGTCGGATGGACCCACGCGCCGCGCCCCGGCAGGACGGCACGCTCGTCTGCGACGAGGATGTTGTCTTGGGCCACCACCCTGAGCAGGGCGGCGCGGGGAGCACGCGTGCGACAGCCGACGCACGTTCGTACGGGTTCCATCTTACACCTGCGTTTCACCCCGACTCGCCCGCGCGTCGGGCGGGTCGGGTACCGGAATCCCGTCAGTCGAGGACGCTGTCGGGCTGGATGTCGATCTTCGCGCCCGTGAGCTTGGCGGCCAGACGCGCGTTCTGGCCCTCCTTGCCGATCGCGAGCGAGAGCTGGTAGTCCGGCACGAGGGCGCGCACGGCCTTGGTGCCGGCGTCGAGGACGAAAGAGCTGGTGACCTTCGCCGGTGACAGCGCGTGGGCGACGAAGGTCGCGAGGTCGGGGTCGTGGTCGACGATGTCGATCTTCTCCCCCGCCAGCTCCTCGGTGACGGCGCGGACGCGACGGCCGAGCTCGCCGATGCAGGCGCCCTTGGCGTTGATGGACGGATCGTTCGCCTTGACGGCGATCTTCGTGCGGTGACCGGCTTCGCGCGCGAGCGCGACGATCTCGACCAGGCCGGCCGCGATCTCCGGGACCTCGAGTGCGAACAGCTTGCGGACGAGTCCGGGGTGCGTGCGCGAGACGGTGATCTGCGGCCCCTTCATGCCCTTGGCGACGCTGGTGACGTAGACGCGGATGCGCGAGCCGTGGGTGTACTCCTCGCCGGGAACCTGCTCCTCGGGCGGGAGGATGGCCTCGACGGAGCCGAGGTCGACGTGGATCATCCGCGGGTTCGGCCCCTGCTGGATGACGCCGGCGACGATGTCGCCTTCCTTGTCCTTGAAGTCGCCGAGCACGACGTCGTCGGCGATGTCCCGCAGGCGCTGGCTGATGACCTGCTTGGCGGCGAAAGCGGCGATCCGGCCGAAGTCGTCCGGCATGGCATCCTCTTCGCCGATGATGGCGCCCTCTTCGTCCCTGACGACCTGGAGCACGGCGACGTGGCCGGTCTTGCGGTCGAGGTCGACGCGGACGCCCCCCGGGGTGGTGCCGTCTGCTGCGACGTGCTTGGAGTAGGCGGTGAGGATGGCCTGCTCGATGATCGCGACGAGTTCGTCGAAGGGGATCGCCTTCTCCTTCTCGATCCCACGCAGAAGACTCAGTTCGATGTCCATGACGGCTCCCTATTCAGCTCTCGTCGCGCCTGTTCGCACGCGCGACATCCGTACAACGATACCGCAGCCGCCTCCGTGAGCGCCTATCGTGAGAGCCGTGAGCACATTCGACACGATCGTGATCGGCGCAGGCATGTCAGGCCTCACCAGTGCGCGGATGCTCGCGGACGCGGGGCACCGCGTCGTCGTTCTCGAGGCGCGCGACCGAATCGGTGGCCGGATGCACACAGACCGTACCGCCGGGTTTCCCGTCGATCTCGGTGCGTCCTGGATCCACGGCATCGAGGGTTCGCCGCTGTGGGACCTCGTGCAGGCGCTCGGCATCCCGACGATCGAGTACACCGTCGGCAGCTTCCAGGCCGGCGGTCGCCCGATGGAGCACTTCGACGGCGACGGCAGGAGGATGGATGCCGCAGCGGTCGCCCGCTGGATCGGTGACGTCGAGCTGGCCGACCGGCTCCTCACCGCGGAGATCGCGGCTTCCGCCGACGGCGACAGCTACCTCGACGTCACCGAGCGCGCCCTCGACCGCTCGGGGCTCGACCCCGAGCGCATCGACGACGTCAGGGAGTTCTTCCGGCACCGCGTCGAGGAGCAGTGCGGCGCGTGGATCGGCGATCTCGACGCGCACGGGCTGGATGAGGACGCGATCGACGGTGCCGAGGTCATCTTCCCGCGGGGCTACGACGAGATCCCGAAGCGGCTCGCGGCCGGCCTCGACGTGCGTCTCGACCATATGGCGGGTCTCGTCCGTCGCACCGACGGCGGCGTCGCCGTCTCGACCGACCACGGAGAGCTGACGGCCGCTCATGTCATCTTGACGGTGCCGCTCGGCGTGCTCAAGTCGGGATCGATCGCATTCGAGCCCCCGCTGCCCGACTCGTTCTCCGGCACCGTCGAGCGTCTCGGGATGGGCGTCTTCAACAAAGTCTTCCTGCAGTTCCCCGAGCGCTTCTGGTCGGAGGGCGACTACGTGCTCCGCGCCCTTGGCGAGGCGGGCGAGCACTGGCACTCCTGGTACGACGTGTCCGCGATCAGCGGGCGCCCGACGCTGCTGACGTTCGCCGCAGGGCCCTTCGGCAGTCGCGTGCAGGAACTCTCCGATGACGCGGTCGTCGCCGACGCCGTGAAGGCGCTGCGCGCGCTGTACGGCGACCGGGTCGGCGACCCTGCGGCGCACTGGATCACCCGCTGGGGCCTCGACCCGTATTCGCTCGGCTCATACTCGCATCTGCCCATCGGGGCATCGCATCACGACCACGATGCTCTCGCAGGTCCCGTCGACGGCGTGCTGCACTTCGCAGGCGAGGCGACGTGGGGCGATGAGCCCGCGACCGTGGGCGCGGCGTTCGGCTCAGGGCACCGTGCGGCGGAGCGGATCCTGGATCGGCCGGTCGACCTCACGGCCTTCGCGGCTGCGATACTCGCGAGAGAAGCGGACGCCCAGGGCTCCTGAGCATCCGCTTCTTCGTCTCCGCGTTCTCCGCGTCAGGTGCGCTCAGGCGCGATATGCCTGCACGACCGCCGGCCGCGGTGCGTTCGGAACGTCACCGGGTGCGGTGGAGCCGTAGTCGGGGAAGAGCGAGTTCGGCGCCTCGAAGGTGCCGTCCTCACCGGGGTGCTGCACCGCGACGAAGACCAGCCCCTCCTTGTCGTGGATGACGGGGCCGCAGGTCTCGGCATCCCGCGGAACGGCGAGGAACTGCTGCACGTGGCCTCGCTCCGATCCGGTGAGCGGGACCTTGAACAGGCCGTCGGCGAGGCCGATCGTGCTCGGCGCTCCGTCGGTGGAGATCCAGAGGTTGCCCTCCGAGTCGAACGCCACGTTGTCAGGGCACGAGATCGGTGAGACGAGCTCCTTCGGGAAGCCGGCGAAGTACGCGTTCTCGAAGGTGGCGGGGTCGCCGCACAGCAGCAGGATGCTCCAGCCGAAGGTCGTGCCGCTGTGGCCGGCGGTCTCGGTGAGCTCCACCACGTGGCCGTAGCGGTTGCCGGTGACGGGGTTCACCTCGTCGACGGCGCTGCGCCGCGAGTTGTTGGTGAGTGCGACGTAGACCTTGCCGGTGACCGGGTTCGGCTCGACGTCCTCCGGGCGGTCCATCTTGGTCGCGCCGACGGCGTCGGCCGCGAGACGGGTGTAGACGAGCACCTGCTCGGTCGTGAAGCCGGGGACGACGCTCTTGCCGCCCTTGGTCAGCGCGACCCAGGTGCCGGTGCCGTCGAACGCGCCGTCGGCGGGCAGCGCACCGGTTCCGGTGATCTCCGCGACCGGCGAGTTGCCGCTGAACTTCGCGACGTACAGGTCGCCCTCGCTCAGCAGGCCCAGGTTCTTCTTGCGGGAACCGGAGATGCGGTTCTTCGACACGAATTTGTACAGGTAGTCGTTGCGCTCGTCGTCACCCATGTACGCGACGACGTGTCCGTCGGAAGCCACGTGGACGTTCGCACCCTCGTGCTTGAACCGGCCCATCGCGGTGTGCTTGCGCGGCGTGGAGGTCGGGTCCTGAGGGTCGATCTCGACGATGTAGCCGAAGCGGTTCGGCTCGTTCACGAAGTCGGCGTCGTGAGCGTCGAAGCGCGGGTCGTAGGTCTCCCACCCGGTCGACGTGGACGTCGTGCTCGTGCTCGAGTAGCGCTTCTGCTCAGCGGTGTCGGCCGCCCAGGCGAAGTATCCGTTGAAATTCTCCTCGCCTGAGAGGATGGTGCCCCACGGCGTGGTGCCGCCCGCGCAGTTGCCGAGCGTTCCGTGGACCCAGCGGCCCTCGGGGTCGGCGGCGGTCTTGACGAGATCGGAGCCCGCTGCGGGTCCCGTCAGCTCGAACACCGTCTCGACCGTGATGCGGCGGTTCCGGCGCCCGTCGACGACGTACGACCACGGCTCGCCGACCTCGCCGCGGGAGATGTCGACGACCGACATGCCCTGGGCGGCCTTGTAGATGTCACCACGGCGGCGCAGCTCTGCGGCATCCGTGGTCGCCGGGAACATGATGTTCGGGTTGACGTACTCGTGGTTGTTCACGAGCACGCCGGTCTTGCCGCTCGGGTCTGCGACGATGTCGAGGTAGTCGCAGTTGTAGCCGAACTGCTCCGCCTGCGCCTCGGGCGTCTGCGCGGCGAGCGAGAAGGCGGGCGTGCGCGAGAAGAGCGGGTCGCCCCAGCGGATGATCGGCTTCCAGGTGTAGCCGTCGGGGACGGTGATCGCGTCGATGTCCGCTGCCACCGGCTTGATCGCGCCGAAGGCGAGGCCGGCCCTGCCGGGCTTGCCGAGGGAGACTCCGAGGTCTCCGGCGGCGCCGGCCCCGGGGGTGGAGAGGGGCGCTTCGCGTCCGGCGCCGACGGCGATCGCCACGGCCGCGGCGGCACCGAGGCCGAACAGGGCACGGCGCGAGAACACCGCGGAGGCGATCGAACGGAAATCGGGGTTGGCGGAAGTGTTGCATTCCGGCCCAAGACACGCGTTCGCGCACTTGAGTTCGCAGGTGACGGCCGAGCGCTTGCCGCGCACGTGATCGGCCATCGGAAGCGGGCGTCGGATGTTGTCTGCCAGTGTCATCGGGTCCTCCTCGTCGGGATGCTGCGGAGGTCAGCTTCCTCGGATCAGGTGACAGCAGGGTGAACGGCGGCTGAACCGCTCTCGTTGAGATCGGGAGCAGACGGAAGCTCGTTGATCGCGCCGATCAGCCGGAACAGGCTGCCGACCTGGCGCTGGTCGAGGTCGAGCACGAGCCGCGGCAGATCCAGGAGGTCCTCGTCCGCGCGCTCGGGGGCGAGCGGCGCCGAGCGCTCGATCCGCCCTGACTCGAGCATCGAGCCGAACCGCTCGTTCAGCGTGTCGAGCTCGTCGTCGGTCGGCGCGACCCGGATTCGGATCACCAGGGTGTCCCCCACCCACCGGAGCGAGTCGTAGTTCCGCCAGAATCCGGTGATCTCGGCGCGCGCGGCCTCGATCGAGTCGGTGATGACCACCCGGTCGAAGTCGCCGGCGGAGATGACGCCGGTCGGCGCGAGATCCTCGTCGATGAAGCGGCGCAGTCCCTGCCAGAAGGAGCCGCCCTTCGCGTCGAGGAGCGCGATCGGCATCGGCTCGGCCTTGCCGGTCTGCTGCAGGGTGAGCAGCTCGAACATCTCGTCGAGGGTGCCGAACCCGCCGGGGAGGCAGATGAATCCCCGCGACTCCTTCATGAGCATGAGCTTGCGCGTGAAGAAGTACTTCATCGCGACGACGTGATCGTTGCCGGCGACGAACGCGTTGGCCTTCTCCTCGAAAGGCAGGCGGATCGACACGCCGAGCGACCGCTCGGGGCCGGCGCCCTCGGCTGCGGCCTGCATGATGCCGGGGCCTGCGCCCGTCACCACCATCCAGCCGTCGTCGGCGAGGGCTGCGGCGACGTCACGCGCCTGGATGTACAGCGGGTCGTCATGCCTGGTGCGGGCGGATCCGAAGACGGTCACCTTCGGCACGCCGCGGTACGGCGCGAACAGCCGGAAGGCGTCGCGCATCTCGGCGAGTGCCGCCGAGGCGATCTTCAGGTCGAGCCGGTCGGTGTCGTCCTCCCCGAGGAGGACGGCCGTGCGCAGCATCCGCATGATCAGCCGGCGATCCGAGTTCACGCCGGCGTCGTCGAGCACGGCGTTGATCTCTGCGCTGAGGGCCTCGGGCAGCTGTTCGTCTGTCATGTCTCCAGCGTGTCACGCGACCCGGGTCGCGCGCCGCAACGCCGCGCTCCGCGGGTGGCGGGCGCGACGCTGCGTGCGGGAGTCAGCGGCGCGAGAGCCGCTCGATCGCATCGGCGACGGACAGTGTGTCTCGTTCGCCGGTGCTGCGATCCCAGAGCTCGACCTGGCCGTCTGCGGCTCCTCGTCCGACGATCACGATCTTCGGGACGCCGACGAGCTCGGCGTCGCCGAACTTGACGCCGGGCGAGACCTTGGGACGGTCGTCGTAGAGCACGTCGGCACCGGCTGCCTCGAGCTGGGCCGAGATGCTCTCGGCCACCTCGAACGCGACCTGGTCCCGGCCTGCCGCGACCACGTGCACGTCGAAGGGCGCGACGGCAGCCGGCCAGATCAGGCCCTTGTCGTCGTTGTGGAGCTCGGCGATGATCGCGAGGATCCGGGTGACGCCGATACCGTACGAGCCCATCGTCACGGTGACGAGCTTGCCGTTCTCGTCGAGCACCTTGAGCCCGAGGGTCTCGGCGAAGAAGCGGCCGAGCTGGAAGACGTGGCCGATCTCCATGCCGCGCGCCAGCTCCACGGGACCCGAGCCGTCCGGCGCCGGGTCTCCGGCGCGGACGTCGGCGATCTCGACGATGCCGTCTGCGAAGAAATCGCGACCGGCGACGACCGAGTGCGCGTGCTTCTGATCGATGTTCGCGCCCGTGATCCAGGCGGTGCCCTCGCCGACGCGCGGGTCGACCAGGTAGCGGATGCCGGTGGCCGATTCCTCGCCGAGGACGGCGCCGGTCGGCGACCAGGGACCGATGTAGCCCTTGACCAGCAGCGGGTTGTTCTCGAAGTCGTCCTCGGTCGCGGTCGACACCTCTGCGGGCGCGAAGGCGACCTCGGCGCGCTTCTCGTCGACGCCGCGGTCGCCGGGGATGCCGACGACGACCAGCTCTCGGGTGCCGTCCACGTGAGTCAGCGCCAGCACGACGTTCTTCAGCGTGTCGGCCGCCGTGTACTCGCCCTCGAGGTGGGTGTTGCAGTGCGCGACGAGCGTCTCGATCGTGGGCGTGTCCGGAGAGTCGAAGACGACGGGAGTCGCGTCGGCGTCGAACGGGATGGCCTCGGGTGCCGCGGTGGTGAAGGCCTCGACGTTCGCGGCGTAGCCGCCGTGCGAGCGCACGAAGGTGTCCTCGCCGACGGGGGTGGGGTGCAGGAACTCCTCGCTGCGGGCACCACCCATCAGGCCGTTGTCGGCGTTCACGATCACGTACTCCAGGCCGAGGCGCTGGAAGATGCGCTCGTAGGCGTCGCGCTGAGCCTGGTAGCTGACCTCGAGCCCGGCATCCGAGGCGTCGAAGGAATACGCATCCTTCATCGTGAACTCGCGGCCGCGGAGCAGGCCTGCGCGAGGGCGTGCCTCGTCGCGGTACTTGTCCTGGATCTGGTAGATCGTGAGCGGCAGGTCCTTGTACGAGGAGTACAGGTCCTTCACGAGCAGCGTGAACATCTCCTCGTGCGTCGGGGCGAGGAGGTAGTCGGCGCCCTTGCGATCCTGCAGGCGGAAGATGCCGTCGCCGTAGGATTCCCAGCGCCCGGAGAGCTCGTACGGCTCGCGCGGGAGCAACGCGGGGAAGTGGACCTCCTGCGCACCGGCGTCGCCCATCTCCTTGCGGATGATCGCCTCGATGCGCGCCTTGACCTTCAGGCCCAGCGGGAGCCAGGTGAAGACTCCCGGCGCAGCGCGGCGGATGTATCCGGCGCGGACCAGCAGACGGTGGCTGGTGACCTCTGCGTCGGCAGGGTCTTCACGGAGCGTGCGGAGGAAGAAGTTCGAGAGACGAGTGACCACGGGCCAAGTCTAGTGAACCGTGATCACCCGCCTTCGCGGGCCTGGTCAGTTGAGCGCGGGGAGTCCGGTCGGGATGACGCCGCCTGCGTACAGGTCTCCGGCGAGCTCCTGCAGCGCCGCCAGGGCGACGCGCTGGGGAAGCGGACCGTAGGAGATGCGGGCGACACCGAGCTTCTCGTAGTCGGAGGCGGCCAGGGCGCCGGGCAGGCCGATCACGCTGATCTTGCGCTCTCCGATGCCCTCGACGAGCTGGCGCGTGACGTTCATGTCGAGAGTGCCCGGCACGAAGACGCAGGTCGCGCCGGCGTCGAGGTAGGCGCGGCCGCGCTGGATCGCATCGGCGATGCTCTCCTTCACCGGGCGCGCACCGGCGCGGACGAAGGCGTCGGTGCGGGCGTTGAGCGCGAACGGCACGCCCTCTGCGGCAGCGGCCTTCACGATCGCCTCGACCGCAGCGACCGACTCGTCGAGCGGCTTGAGACGGTCTTCGACGTTGGCGCCGACGACGCCGGCGGCGATCGCGAGGCGGGTCGTCTCCCCCGCGTCGTCGTAGCCATCGTCCAGATCGGCGGTGACGGGCACGGAGACTGATGCCGCGATACGGCCGATCATGTCGATCATGACGTCGCGCGGGATCGCGCCGTCCTTGTATCCGAACGATGCGGCGATACCGTGACCGGCCGTGGCGATGGCCTTTGTCTCGGGCAATGCCGCGACCGCGCGTGCGGTGACGACGTCCCACACGTTCACGACGCGGAGGATCTGCGGTGCTTCGTAGAGTCCGACGAGGGTCTTGGCCTTGGATGCACTGGTCATGACTCCACGCTAGCCCGAGAGCGGATGGCCGGGGCAGGATTCATGTCTCGAGGACGCACCTCGCGGATCCCGTCGGCGTGCCGCCCTGTGGTTTCCTCAGCCTCCCCGCGTTCGTCCGCCTCCCGGGTCAGAAGGGTGGTGGGGTGTCGTCTTCGGTGAAGGTGACGGTGTTCGGGGGTGGCGGCCGGTCGATGTAGACCTTGCCGGTGGGGCTGGTCCAGGCGAACACCCCGGCTTCGACCTGTTCGACCTGCCACGGGGAGTGGTGCTTCAAGACGTGGTGCCTGCGGCAGAGGTCGCCGAGGTTCGTGTCTTTGGTGGGGCCGCCGTGGGCGGCATCGTGGGTGTGGTCGAGGTCACAGCCGGCGGCGGGGTATCCGCAGGTCGGGAACCGGCACCGCTGATCCCGCGCCCGCAGCAACCGTCGCAGGTGCGCGGACGGCCGATACCGGTCCACCGCGAGCAGCGCCCCGGTGATCGGGTGGGTGAGCAGCCGA
>NZ_JADIJR010000030.1 GCF_017355365.1 Microbacterium sp. SD291
GAGCGGCCAGGCCGAGCTCGTGACCAGGCTCGGCGAGCGGCTGGGGGACGCCGACAACTTCCTCGGCTTCACCCTGGGGAACGAGACCAACCAGTTCTCGGCGCAGACGCACCCCTCGCCGTGGCCGGTCACCGAGGCGGAGGCGGCGAACTGGATCAGCACGCTGCTGGATGCCGCGCACGCCGCGGCGCCCGCGCAGCAGCACGTGCACAGCGAGTACGACGCCGCCTGGTACATGGACGGCCACGGGTTCACCCCCGCCCTCGCCTCGCGCCTCGGCGACATCACGACGGTGCACTCGTGGATCTTCAACGGCACCGCGCAGAGGTACGGCGGCAGGTCAGTGGCATCCGATCGCCATGCCGAGTACATGATCGAGCTCTCGCGCGCGTTCGCCACCGACCCCGGTCGCGCGATCTGGCTGCAGGAGGTCGGCGCGCCGTCGAACTGCCTGACGCCCGACGAGACGCCCGGCTTCCTCGAGGCGACCGTGCGCTCGGCGGCCCGCACCGAGAACCTGTGGGGTGTCACCTGGTGGTGCTCGCACGATGTGAGCCGCAGCCTCGCCGACTTCCCCGAGCTCGAGTACACCCTCGGGCTGATCGATCAGGACGGCGCCGCGAAGCCGATAGGCCGCCGGTTCGCCGAGATCATCCCGGAGCTGCGCGAGCGGCGCCCGGCCCCGGCACGCACGCTCGGGATCGTGATCGAGGTCGACGAGGGCGAGGTCCCGGTCAGCCGCTCCGCGATGGCTCCCGGCGGCTCGATCTTCCAGGCCTGGGTGGACGCGTGCGAGGCCGGTGCCGATCCGGCGTTCGTCACGTCGGCGGATGCCGAGAAGCCAGAGGTCCTCGCGGCACGCGGCATCACCGAGCTGGTGCACCCCGTCCTCAGCGGCGATGCCTACTCCTCGCAGAACACCGTCGTCTGAGCATCCCCCTTCGCTCCCGTCGCAGAAACGCCCGCCTGATCGCGGTTTTGGCGTGCGTTTTCGCGACGGGAGCGGAGACGGCAGCGACGAGAGCGGGGCTCAGGCGCGCGGCGCGGCCGTGCTCTCGCGCACGGTGAGCTGCGGCTGCGCACCGATCCGATCGCCGAGCACCTCGGGGGCGTCGATCTGCTCGAGCAGGAACCCCGCGGCATTCGCTCCGAGACCGAAGGTGTCTCGGGTGATGCAGGTGAGCGACGGATGCACCAGCCCGGCGACGACCGAGTCGTCGAAGGAGGCGATCGACAGCTCGCCTGGCACCGAGATGCCCATCTCCTGCGCCACTCTGAGGCCGGCGATGGCCATCACGTCGTTGTCGTAGACAATCGCGGAGGGGCGGTCGGCGCGGCTCAGCACGCGGCGGGTTGTGGCGGATGCCGCAGCGGGCGAGAAGTCCGTGGCGATCACCTCACCGGTCACGCCTCGGCCGACCAGGCCCGACAGCACCTCCATGCGCAGGCGCGTGTGCTGGAACTCCGCCGGTCCTGCGATATACGCGATCGACTGGTGCCCCAGGGCGCTGACATAGTCGAAGACGGAGTGCGCCACCTGGCTGTCGTCCAGCCAGATCGCGGCGGGCTCGCCCTCGGCCGAGGCGCGGCTCCCGATCACGACGGCGGGGAGCCCGATGCTGATCAGCACGTCGAGGCGAGGGTCGTCCTCGAGCGGGTCGATCACGATCACGCCGTCGACCTGGTTCGCGCTGCGCCAGCGCCGGTAGGTCGCGACCTCCTCCTCGATCGAGGAGACGAGCACCATCTGCATCCCTATCCGGTTCGCGGCGAGCGCCGACTGCGCACCCGCGACCAGATCGGTGAAGAAGGCCTCGGCGCCCAGCGTCTCGGCGCGACGGTTCACCGCGAAGCCGATGACGCCCGCGCGGGCGCCGACAAGGGCGCGTGCCGTCGAGCTCGGCAGCCACTGATGCTCCTCGGCGATCTCGAGGATGCGGCGGCGCGTCTGCTCGCTGACCCCGGGGCGTCCGTTGAGCGCGAACGATACCGCACCGGGCGACACCCCGGCGAGACGCGCGATGTCCGTGATGGTCACGCGCTTCGCTTTGGACATGCCCCCCACTGTAGCGATTCAGCCGTCGGGAGAGTCAGACGCTCACGTCCCCCACGAGGTTCACCTTGATTCCCATGCCCGCGAACATCGCGGCCTTCGCGATGAGCGCCCTGTCGGCGGTCTCGGCGTCGGGTGCGTAGACGAGCTGGGCGTGGTTGGCCTTGTGCCGTGCCATGAACTGGTCGCGGGAGACACCGTGCAGCACCACGTGCGCGATCGGCCACTCGGGGTTCGTGGCGTCCTTGCGACGCTGGGTCTCCGCTGCGGGAAGTTCCACGACGGAGGCGCGGAAGATGTCGGCCTGCAGGATGCCGTCGGCGATGAACACGCGCGAGAGCACGATCTCGCCGGGCTTGGAGACCCCGTTGATGGTCGCCCCGCCGGCGGGGAAGAAGACGTGCCCCTGCCGCCAGCCCTCGGCCTTGTCCCAGCCGCCGAGGTGCGAGGCCGGCACGGAGCCGGAGATCTCGTACACCCAGACGAACTCGCCGTCGTGGTCCTCGCCCCAGCGCACGTCGTGCAGGGTGTTGTCGGGGACGAGTCCCATCGCGCGCCAGACGCGGTCGGTGACGAGCGCGTCGACCGCGACGCCCTCGTCGGCCTCGTTGAAGTGCGGGAAGGCACGGCCCTCGTGCAGGATCCTGCTGCCGTCGCGGGAGGTCACCGGCGGGCGCTCGGTGGAGTTCAGGATGCCCTCGGCGAGGTCGGATGCCGGCACCAGGTCCTTCAGGCCCTGCTGGTACTGGATGCCGACCGCGTCGAGGCCGAAGTCGTCGGCGATGCGGAGCGCCGCGATGTACATCTTCAGCTGCCACTGCACCTGGTCGCGGGTGAGCTCGGTGGCGGCATCCTCGCCGTACTTGAAGGTCATGCCGTGGTCGATGAGCCAGTCGTAGGCGGCATCCCCCTCGGCATCCGTCACCTGCAGCATCTCGGCGTACAGGGCCGACTGCGACAGCCGCTCCTTGTAGATGCCGGTCTTGTTGAGCAGCTCGTCGTCGAAGATCGCGTTGTACATGCCCATGCAGCCCTCGTCGAAGACGCCGATGATGGCCTTCTCGGCGAGCATCTCGGCGGCGAGCGCCTCGCCCAGCTGCTTCTCGGGGCTGTCCGGCAGCGCGGGCAGCGCCCGCACGTGCGAGTCGTCGTGGGTGATGGAGCCGGTCTCTGTCCACTCCCGGATGCCGGCCTTGAACCAGTCGTCGGTGAAGTCGACCGACCAGATGGTGGCGTAGGGTTTGGCCATCTTGGTGAGTCCCGCGTTCAGGCCGAGCAGGCCGACGAGGCCGGGCCAGTCGCCGGCGAAGTTCGCGACAGTGAGGATCGGCCCCTCGTGCGTGCGCAGGCCGGCGAGCACGTGGTGCGAGTACTGCCAGACGGCCTCGGCGACGATGAGCGGAGCGTCGGTCGGGATGTTCTTGAACACCTCGAGCCCCATGCGCTGGCTGGAGATGAAGCCGTGGCCGGTCGCGGGGTCGACGTCGTTCGCGCGGATGACGGTCCAGCCGAGCTCGTTGAAGACGCCGGTGACGCCCGCCTCGAGTTCGACCTGAACGGGCCAGCCGCCCGTGTTCGCCGCCTCGCGCAGGTCGCCGGAGGCGATCAGGTACGCGGTCTTCGGGACGGATGCGGGGCGGGATGCCGGTGCCGGCAGGGTGTAGGTGGTCATGATGCCTCCGGTGTTGGGGTCGTGGTGAGCGGGAACCGCTGGGTCGCTGAGCCTGTCGAAGCGCCGGCTCGGAGTCGGATGCCGCGGCCGATGCTGCGGTCGTGCAGCTGAAGGTCGTCGATCTCGAGGGCGCCGCCGTCGAGATGAAGGACGAGGGCGTCGTCGTCGATCTCGACGCGACCCCAGCCGGTGCCCGTGGTGAACAGGCTTCGGAACGCACTCGCGGTGGCGGGTGCGAAGGACAGCGTCCTGCTCGGTGCGTCCCACTGCGCACCGCTCGCGCCGAGCAGCAGCGCCCAGGAGGCGAGCGAGCGGGCGTAGTGGTTGCCGCACTCGATCTCGTTCCACGGGCTGCGATGCGTGCCGTCGTAGCGGGCCCGCAGCGCGGTCTCGATGCGCAGTGCGTCATCGACCCGGCCTGCGAAGAGGAGCGAGGCTGCGACCTGATGCTCGATGCCCGTCCACACCTCGTCCGAGTAGACGAACGGGATCGCGGGCCGCCCGCCGTGCGGCCAGGAGGCGAGCAGGAGACCGGCCTCGTCGTTCAGCGCGTACACGCGCTGAGTGCTCTCGTGGGCGGAGAGGTCGTCGCGGAAGTTGTGGGCGGCGATCGCGGCGAGGGCGGAGTCGACGCGTTCCGGCGGCAGGATGTGGCCGAGCCCGTTCACGAACGCGTGGAACTGCCCGAGCAGCTGGTCGGAGAGCACGCCGTCGCCGTACTGGTAGCGGTGGGCATCAGGGTCATCGATCACCTGGCGGTAGTACTCGCCGTTCCAGAGCGTCTCGTCCATCGCCGCGGCGACGTGGTCGGCGCGCGCGCTCCAGACGCGGGCGCGCACGGTCTCGCCGAGGTGCTCGGCCATGCGCGTGCCGGCTCGGAGGGCGGCGAGGTAGACGCCGTTCGCGAGCGGCTCCGCACCGTGGAACTCGATGTCGTAGGTGTTGTGCATCTCCCCGTCGAGGAGGCCGTCGCCGTCGCGATCCCACTCGCGGATCGCGTAGTCGAGCGTGCGGGCGGCGGCCGGCCACAGCTCCCGGAGGAAGCCGTCGCCGCCGCTGAAGCGCCACTCGCGGTGGAGGCGCAGCAGGGTGCCGAGCTGCCCGTCGACGGCCGGTCCCATGAACCACGAGGGGCCGCCGAAGACGCGGTTGCCACGGAACTTCTGGGCTCCCGTCTCGTCGGTCTCGAGGAGGAACTCGACGCGGCGGGCGCTGCGCTCGAGCGAGGGGAACAGCCAGGCGAGGGTCTGCGCATACGACCAGACGTGGGTGCAGGTGCCCTCGCACGAGCCGGCGTGGTCGAACGACCCCTCCCACGCCGCGAAGACCGGCCCCTCCCCCAGCTCGGGGGTGGGCGACTCGAGCACGAAGCAGGTGGTGGAGCGGGCTGCGGCGATGTTCGCGCCGATCGCGTCGGCGAGCACGGGGTCGAGGCTGCCCCCGTAGAGCGCCTCGACGAAGGCATCCGTCGTCGACTCCAGAGCCGGGAGGTGCGCATGCAGATGGCGGGCGGCCGACCAGGCATCCGGCCAGAGCGTCGCGTAGTGATTGCGGACGCCCTTCGAGAGGCTCAGGGACCCATCCTCAGGCGGATCCGCCAAGACGATGTGCCCGTGCCACCCCCGGCGCCGGTTGGGGAAGCTCCATGACAGCACGAACTCGAAGTCGCGGCTCTCGCCCGCCGCGAGCGTGTGCACGATCCCCAGTGAGCCCGTGCGGATGCGCGGCAACTTCGCGAGCATCTGCTCCTCGGTGAGGGGCGCCGCAGACCGATCGGCGTCGAGCTCGGCGAACAGGCCGCGTGGCCGGTCTTCGAGCGTGAGCCGGGGCTCGGGGGCGAGCAGTCCGTCGGCGGTGAGGTCGTTCCAGAACAGCCTGGCGCCATCGGGCCAGTAGCTGGTCACCCACTGCGGCTTGACGGTGGTCGCGGCATCCCTCGTCGTGAGACCGAGCGTGCCATAGCCGGGGTCGTCCTCGGGAAGATCGATGCCGAAGTCGAGCCCGCGCACGTCGCCGTCGTCGCGCCAGCGCACGGTCTGGGTCGCCCTCATGCCCCACGGCCCGTCTCCGCGGCCGGCGGTGTGCGAGACGCTGCCGACGACCGTGACCGCCACCGGCACTCCGCCCGGATTGGTGACGCGGTACCGCAGCACCGCCGCGGGGATGCCGGAGGCGTCGGCGTCGAGAGGGACGAGCGGCGTGAAGGCGTGCAGGCTCACCTCGACCGGGAGCATCCGATCCGTGAAATCGACGTCCACCACCGGGTACTCGCCGTGGAGTGTCGCGGCGTCGAGCCGCGGGAGACCCGCGAGCTGGTCGAAGGCGTACCCGGCATCCGCGTCGTGGCGGCCCGTGAGCCGCGCCTCCAGCACCCGGGTGACCGGCGCGGCGCCCTCGGCGGCGGCGTGGATCGCGAAGAACGAGTGCGGATTGCGGCGGCCCTTGTCCGGGAGGTTCTCGAACTCCCAGTCGCGCAGCTCGCCGCGTGCGCCGATCGACACGTTGCCGGTGCCGATGCCGCCGAGCGGGAAGGCGGTCGCCTGCGAGGTGTGCGGGATGCCGCGGGCGCGGCGGGTCATGCGAAGGCTCCGCGCTGGTCGGCCGCGAGCTCGTGCACGACATCCTTCGACGCCTCGTACAGCCGCACGTACCGGTCGAACAGGGTGTCGTAGAGCGGGCGGACGGACTCGTCGGGGCGGATGCTCTCGGCGATCGGGTTCCAGTCCGTGATCGCCGGCACCGCTGCGTCGTCGGCGGCCGTGGCCGTGGCGGCGAGGAATGCGGCGCCGTAGCTCGCGCCGATCGTCGTCTGCGGCACCTCCTGCACGAGACCGGTGACGTCCGACACGACCTGCAGCCAGAGCCGGCCCTGGGTGCCGCCGCCGACGGCGACGATGCGACGGATGTCGGCGCCTGCCGCCCGCATCGTCTCGACGTTGTGCCGGACGCCGAGCGCCGTGGCCTCGAGGGCGGCGCGGTAGAGGTCTCCGCGGGTGTGTTCGAGGGTCAGGCCGGCGATGACGCCGCGAGCATCCGGGTCCTGGATCGGCGTGCGCTCCCCCGCGAAATAAGGCAGCATCAGCAGGCCGTTCGCACCGGGCGTCGAATCTGCGGCCTCGGCGAGCAGGGCGGGGTAGTCGGCGCCGGACAGATCCTTCAGCCACGCGGTGAGCGCGCCCGAGGTGGAGAGCCCGCCGGCGAGGTTGCGCGTGCCCGCGAAAGCTCCGGCGGTCGTCCACATCGAGGGGGTGCGGAGCGTCTGCGCCCCCGTGGCCACGAGAAACATCGTGGTGCCGTACATCAGCATGAGGTCGCCGACCTCGTGCGCGCCGACGCTGACCGCTTCGGTCCAGGCGTCGATCGTCCCCGTGATCACCGGCGTGCCCTCGGGGATGCCGGTGAGGGATGCCGCCGCCGCGGTGACGGTGCCGGCGATGTCGCCTGCCCAGTGCAGAGCGGGCTGCTCGATGGCCGACGCGTAGCGCGACCACCACGGCCCGTGCCAGCGCTCCGCCTCGATGTCGTAGAGGGGCGAGACCTGGCTCGCGGACTGGTGGTCGAGCACGTATGCGCCGGTGAGCTTGCGCGCGAGCCACGATGCCGGCATGAACAGCCGGCGCGTCCGCGACCAGGCATCCGGCTCCTGGTCGGCGACCCAGGCGATCTTCGGGCCGCCTGCCTGAGACGTGAGCGTCGAGCCGCCGACCCGCACGATGTCGTCGGCGCCGAGTTCGGCGGTCATCCGCTCGATCTGCGCGGTGGAGCGGGTGTCGACGCCGTAGAGGATCGCAGGGCGCACGGGTTCGTCGTGCTCGTCGGCGAGCAGGACGCACGGGCCCATCCCGCTGACCCCGACTCCGGCGATTGCGGCATCCGGAACCCGGTCGAGCAGCTCCCGCGTGAGGGTGACGAATTCGTCCCACCACACACGGCCGTCCATCTCCACCCAGCCTGTGTGCGGACGGGTGACCTCGTGCGATCGCGTCGCAGACGCGAGAATCACGCCGTCGGCATCCACCAGCACGCCTTTGCTGCTGGATGTGCCGATGTCCACCCCGAGGGTGCAGCGCATGGCGTCCTCCTTGAAACCCGAGCCGTCGAATCTGAAACCTGTTCGGCAACTGTACGCGAAATCGATTTCATGATGCAAGACGATGACGGATCTCACGGTGCGCATCCGCCGCTCGCCGCGGCGGCAGCGGTCAGCTGCGAGCGGCGGAGGCCGGCTGGATCTCGTTGCGGAGCTCGACCGTGCGCGCCGGCTGCGAGTCGCCGCCGATGCGCTCGAGCAGCATCTTCGCCGCGGTCACGCCCATATGCCGTGCAGGCAGCCGCACCACCGTGACCGCCGTCGGAGAGAGCGTCGTGAAGGGCAGCGAGCCGATCACGGCGACGCCGACCTGCGGGGGCGTGAGGCCGTGCTCCGTGAGCACCTGGATCGCGCCGACGCCGATGAGGTTGTTTCCGGCGACCACCGCGTCCGGCGGCTCAGGCAGCGCGAGGAGCTCCTCCATCGCCGCCCGCCCGCCGTCCACGCGGAACGTGGCGAACCGGGCGAGCTCGTCGAGATCGAGATCGGGGTGCGCCGCGGCGAGCGCCGAGCGCCATCCGGCCGCGCGCTCCGCCGCGGTGTCGATGTGCTCCGGGCCCCCGATGTAGGCGATCCGCCGGTATCCGGCGTTGATCAGATCCTTGGTGGCCGACTTGCCGGCGGCGCGGTTGGCCATCACGACGCCGTCGATGTCGTAGGTCGTGCCGCGGTCGACGGCGACGACGGGACGCCCGGTGGCGAGGATGCTGTCCAGGTTGGAGTGCTCGTCAGCGGTGGCGATGATGACGCCGGACATGTGCTCGGCGATCGCTATCCGCAGATACGTCGCCTCCTTCTCGACCTGAGCATCCGAGTTGCAGAGCACGACCGAGTATCCGGCCTCAGAGGCGACATCCTCGACGCCGCGGGCCATCTCGGTGAAGTACGGGTTCTCGATGTCCGGGATGACGAGCGCGATGACCTCGGAGCTCTGCCGCCGCAGCGTCCGGGCGGTGCGGTTGGGCGTGAAGCTCAGCTTGGCGGCCGCGTCGCGCACGGCGGCGACCTTCTCGTCGGAGACGCTGGTGCCGTTGAAGACGCGCGAGACCGTCGCGGGAGAGACTCCCGCGAGCTCCGCGACGTCGTAGATCGTGGCCATGTCGAACCTCACTGCCCTGCCCGGCCGTGCCGGATGTGATGCAACAGTATCGCGCGCGCAGGGCCTCTCTGGCGTTCTGGCGTGAAATCGATTACATTGGCGCCCATGACTTTCGCACCCTCCGACCTGGCGACCCTCGCGACACTGCGATCCGTGCAGACGCGTTCGATCTCTCCCGAGAACTTCGACGGCTCAGCCGGCGGAGGCGGCCGTGCCACCGAGGGCACGGGAGCCGCCTGCGCGCGGGATCTCGGCCCCGGCTGGAAGATCTCTCCCAGCGTCGACGTCAAGGCCGGCGAGACCTTCGACCTCGCGAACATCCAGGGCGCGGGCAAGATCACGCACATCTGGATCACGACGCACACCGACAACTGGCGCACGCTCCTGCTGCGCGCGTACTGGGACGGCGCGACAGAGCCGGCCGTCGAAGTGCCCTACGGCGACTTCTTCTGCAACGGCTGGGGGGTGTTCGCACAGGTGAACTCGCAGACCATCGCCGCGAACCCGCACGGCGGGTTCAACTCGTACTGGCCGATGCCGTTCAAAGACGGCGCCCGGCTGACGATCGAGAACACGTCGACGGTCGACGTGCGGATCTACTACCAGGTCACCTACGAGATCGGCGGCGATCACTCGAACGACGGGTACTTCCACGCGCAGTGGCGCCGGTCGAACCCGCTCGAGGAGCTGACCCCCCACGTCATCCTCGAGGGCATCGAGGGGCAGGGGCAGTACGTCGGCACCTACATCGCCTGGGGCGTGAACTCGAACGGCTGGTGGGGCGAGGGGGAGATCAAGTTCTACCTCGACGACGACACCGACCACCCGACGATCTGCGGCACCGGCACCGAGGACTACTTCGGCGGCGCCTGGAACTTCGACATCCCCGGCCGGGGCTACACGGAGTTCTCGACGCCCTACCTGGGTATGCCGCAGGTGATCCGCCCTGACGGGCTGTACGTGAGCCAGCAGCGCTTCGGCATGTACCGGTGGCATCTGCTCGACCCGATCCACTTCGCGACCGGCATCCCGAAGGTCGACATCCAGGCGCTCGGCTGGCGCAGCGGCTGGCGCTACCTGCCGCTCCGAGACGACATCGCCTCCACCGCGCTGTTCTACCTCGACCGACCGACCGCGCGGCGCCCCAAGACGCCGTCGGCGGATGATCTGGAGGTGCACCTGGGCACCGCTCCAGTGCCGGACATCGGCGCCTCGCCGGCGCGCGCGCCACAGGACTGAGAGAGCGGATGCTGTTCTCGCTGACCGGCGCGAGCGGGGCGGGCAAGTCGACGGTGCTGGGGCATCTTCAGGACGTCGACTGGGGTGTTCCGATCCGGACCGTGGAGTTCGACTCCATCGGCGTTCCGGACGATGCGGACACGGCCTGGCGTCACGGCGCCATCGAACACTGGGTCCAGCAGGCGATCGAGGCGGAATCCGACGGCGCCCACCTGCTGCTGTGCGGCCAGGTGCCGATGGGTGAACTCCTCGCGGCACCGTCCGCCGATCGGCTCGACGGCATCGCGGTGTGCATGCTGCACTGCTCGCCGGGGGTCCGCGAGCACCGCCTGCTCGACCGTGGCGAGGATCCGGCGGCGATCGTGCACCACAACCGCTTCGGCGAGTGGTTCCGCGCGCACACGCTGGATCCGGCTCACGCGCCCGAAGTGATCCGGGTGCCGAGCACCGTGGCGATGCAGTGGTCGAGGTGGGACGGCATCGAAGCGGGCGACCCGCGGTGGCGCGCGGCGATCGTCGACACGGACTCGCTGTACCCGGACGAGGTGGCGCGGATCGTCGAGCAGTGGCTGCGCCGGGAGCTCGCCGAGGGGTCTCGGCGGTCGCGCGAGCGCGCCTGACTCAGCTGAGCCAGGCCGGAACGCGACCCCGCAGGAACGCGCCCTCGACCGAGATCCGCCCTGCTCCGGTGAGCGCGAGCGCAAGTGCCGCGGCACCGAGCACTGCGACGAACTCGTAGCCGCCTTCGCCGACCCAGAGTCCGGCAGGGAGGTGCACGGTGACGAGGGCGACGATCATGTCACCCGCGAGCAGGATGCCGGCGACTCGGGTGAACAGCCCGAGGATCAGCAGGATGCCGCCGCCGAACTCGATGAAGGAGACGGCGGGCGCGGCGATCTCCGGGAGCGGTACGCCCATGTCGGCGAAGCTGCCGATCGTGCCGGGAATCGTGAACTCGAAGATCTTCTGCGCACCGTGCGCCGCGAAGACGGCGCCGACGACGACGCGGAGGAGGAGGAGTCCGAGTGACGCGGCGGGAGAGGGTGCGGTGGTGTTCGTCATGACCCTCACGCTATGAAGAAGACTTTTCCGTCCCCTGAACGCGGACATGTCGGGCTCGGCGTTCGATCGCGCGCTACTCTGCGGACATGCAGTCCAGAGTGAGCCTCTTCGACGAGCCGCGAACCGCACCGGACCTCGGCGACAACCTGGCGTGGGTCAACCTCTTCGTCGCCGTGGTCTCTGCGATGGCCGTCTTCGCATCGACTCTCGGGATCGCCGGGTGCAGCGAGAGGTGCGACTACCCGGTGCTCGAGGTCGTCACGCGCGGATTCTGGCTGACCGATCTCCTCGTCTTCCTCCTCACGACCGGGACGTACTTCGTCGTGGAATCTCGGATCCGGCGCGCCTGGGTCATTCCCGCGGCCGGGATCGCGGTCACACTGATCGCCTTCGCCATCACCTGCCTGGTGGTGACGAAGGCGATGAGCGTCGGTTAGCAGTCACGAGGCAGCCCTAGGAGGGTTCTTGGGGACGCCGTCCTTCGAACTGCGCATTCAACGCGCGGAGCGCAGCCTCAACCGTTGGAAGATCGTCTTCGACCGTGACCCGGACTGTATCGATGTCGATCCACGCGTAGCCGTGCGCGATGCGATTTCGCATGCCCCAGATCACCATCCACTCGTCACCGAACAGATCAGTGGTCAGTTCAGCCCCACCACGGTGCAGAGTCTCGATCATCGCCGCAAGGCGCAGAGACACGGCGTCCGCGACCGTTTCGTCATCGACGACACCTCGTTCGAGATGTCTGTGCATCGCGTCGAGGTGAGCGATTGCCTCCGTCAACAGCTCCCGGATCGTCCGGCTCACAGCGGCACTGCCTCGTCGAGCGCTCTCGTCCTGATGTGCGGCGGCAGGCCGCGCAATGGCACGACGTCGACGGACGCGTCGAGTACCGATGACAGTTCGCGTTCCAGCCGCGACAGCGTAGCGAGCCCGAATGCGCCCGGAGCGTCGATGAGCAGATCGATGTCCGATCGGGCAGTCTCGGCTCGGGTGGCGACGCTGCCGAAGATCCGGGCATCAGTCACGCCGTACTTCGCCAGAATGTCCAGCAGTCGCGGGCGCTCGCTGGAGACTCTCAGTGCAAGCGGGCCCGGCGGAGCCTGCTTGAGAAGTCGCGACACCTCGGGTTGACTCCGTCCAACGATCCGTGCGATCTCTCTCTGCGAAAGCCCCGCAGCCGCTGCCCGATGCGTTGCGTCGAGCAGCAGATCGCGCGACTCGCGCTGCAGAGCATCCGCCCGCCTCGCCTCGTCTCGGATCTCGTCCAGAACGCCACCACCGCTCATATAGCAAATGCTATCACCGTTCCGCACGGCCGGAAGGGGACGGGGAGACGACTGTCGCGAGGCGGCGTCTCCCCTTCGGGTTCTACGGCTTGCCCGGCTTCTCGGGCTTGCCCGGCTTGTCCGGGAAGTCCGGGCGCGGGGGCCGCGGGTCGTACGGGACGGCGGTGAGTGCGAGCTCGCATCCATCGCACGCGGTGAGGATCGCGCGCTCGGCCACGGCATCCGTCGAAACCTCCAGCACCGAGTCCCCGCGCTCGCGCAGCACGGTCACCGCGAAGCCGATCGAGAGCGTCTCGCCCGCCGGAATCGCACCCGACCAGCGCAGCACCGAGCCGTCGAGCACCGCGGTGCCGACGGACGCCCGGATCGACGCGGCATCCAGTGACGCGTCATCCAGCAGCCCTGTCAGATCCACCGCGAGTTCCGCGTTCTCCGCGACGGCGCTGTCCGTCGACGCCTGCACCTCGTAGGTCACGACGTCCGCGCGCACCACCTCGGAACCGGCCGGCGGGTCGGACGACACGGCGACGCTCAGCGCAGGCAGCTGCTCGGCCGCCTTCACCATCGAGAGCTCGTCGATCTGCAGCCAGCGGTCGCCGTTCAGCGTCGTGCCGACGAACGCCTGCACCTCGGTGCGGTCGCCGCTGTGGAACGTCACGGAGTACCGGGTGTACTCACCGACCTGCTCGAAGCCCTCCTGCGCCAGTACCGATGCACCGGAGCCGATGCCCCGCACGCCGATGGCTCCGGGAGCCGGGGTCCCGCCGGTGACGACGTACGCCGTGAACGTGTAGGTCGTGTTCGGCTCCACCGCGACGTCCTGATGGATGTCGATCCATCCGGCGTTGTGGCGCACCCAGCCCTGCTTGTTTCCGCTGTACGCCCACGAATGGTTCATGTCGATGCCGCAGTTGCCCGTGCACACCCACGGCGACGGCATCGAGCCGTCGACAGCGCGCTCGAACCCGGGGTCGACGATGAGGTTCGGATCGACCACCTGGCCGCTCTCATCGATCCGCGCGCGCATCAGGTACACGTTGTACGGATCCCATTGCGACAGCGCGAAGTAGAGGTCGCCATCCGCCGACCATGGATGCATGTACCCGCCGTACAGTCCCGGATAGTCGGCGAAGCTCGCCAACCGCTGCGCAGGACCCCACGGACCCTCGGGCGACGGCGCGGTGCGCAGCACGAGGTCGAGGTCCTCATTGAGGTACGTCATCAGCCAGCCGCCGGTGTGCTCGCTGTACTGCACCGACAGCTCGGCGACGTTCGGCTGCACGATCGCCACCGCAGCGGTCTCGTCCGTGCCCCAGGTCGCCCCGTTCCAGTAGGTGTACGCGGCCTTGTCGAGGACGGATGCCTCGGGCACCCGTGCGACGTGCGCGGCGCCGAGGCGCCCGTTCGGCGTCCCGAACATGTAGACGTAGCCGTCGTGCCGCTCGAACGCGGCCATCTGGAACGGATGCTGCCCGTCGGCGGTGTTCGTCCACTGCGGTCCGTCGGTCGAGTTCCAGGTCTCGCCGTTGTCGTCCGAGTAGGCGATGCGGCTGAAGTTCGTGTCCCACTCGCCGGGAGCACCCCACTGGCGCACCGACATGAACGCCATGTACTGCCGGTCGCCGACCGCGATGCCCGCGGTCGGGATGGTCGTCATCTCCACCCCGCTCACCTTCTGCGAGGGGATGAGCTCGGCGGCGTGACCCGGCGCGTCCTCGACCGCGGAGTCGAACGACATCCCGTCGGACAGGTCGGCATCGGTGCTGCGCAGCAGCACGTTCGAACGCCAGTCCCCTCCCCCGCCGCCCGGCCCGTTCCAGTCTCCGAAGGTGTCGCCGAAGGCGGTGAGGATCTCACCCGACCCGTTCTCCCACATGATCCCGAGGTCGGTGCCGGTGACGGCCCACCGCGTATCGGTGTCGCTCACCGACTTCGGTCCCGTCATCTTGCCGACCACCACCGCGGGCGAATGGTCGGCGGGAGGCACCGCGGCTGTGGATGCGACCGGCTCGGCCGCGGCGCCGACGGGCGCGAGCGCGCCCAGTGCCAGTGCTCCGATCGTCGTCGCGACGACCGCGGTCCTTCGGATGGAATGCTTCATTGCAGACTCCTTGCAGGTGGGATCTTGCTGCGGCGACCGGGCTACTTGAGCCCGGCCATCTTGATGTTGCCGATGATCTGACGCTGGAAGATCAGGAACAGGATGATCACGGGCGCCGCGGCCAGCACGGATCCTGCCATCAGCAGGCCGAGCTCGGTCGAGCGCTCGGAGCGGAAAGTCGCCAGGTACTGCTGCAGGACGAACCTCTCCGGCGACGTGATGGTCAGGATCGGCCACACGTAGGAGTTCCAGTACGCGAGGAACGCCGTGATGCCCATCACCACGAACGGCGGCTTCGACAGCGGCAGGAAGATGCGCACGAAGATGCCGAGGCGACCGCATCCGTCGAGCATCGCCGCCTCCTCGAGGCTCTTCGGGATGTTCAGGTAGAACTGCCGGATGAAGAACACCATCCCGGCACTCGCGAGACCGGGGATCACCAGGACGCTCAGGGTGTCGAGCATGGAGAGCTTGGTCACCACGATGAAGCTCGTGAGCAGGATCGTCATGCCGGGGATGAACATCGTCGTGATCACGAGCGTCCAGATCAGGCCCTTGAACCGGAAGTCGAGCCTGGCGAACGCGTAGGCGGCGAGCGAGTTCACCGCGAGGCTGCCCACCGTGAACAGCACCGCTCCGAAGAAGGTCCACAGGAGCGTGCGCAGGAACGTGGGGTCGGCGAGGATCTGCGCGTAGTTCTGCCAGAGCCAGACGTCCGGGAAGAACTGGAAGGGCGTCTCGATGACCTCGGTCTTCGCCTTGAAGCCGGCGATCACCATCCAGGCGAGCGGGAACAGCGACGCGATGATGAACAGCGCGGCCAGGATCACCTTGCCGACGGCGATCAGCCAGCCGCCGGTGGTGCGCGGCATCCGCTGCAGCCGGCGGGGCTCGGCGCCGGCGAGGACGATACGAGTGGTCTCCTGCATGACGGCCATCTCAGTCCACCAGCCTCTCGGAGTTGACGAACTTGAACACCAGCGCCGAGATGGTTCCCAGCACCACGAACAGCAGCAGCGCGGCCGCGATCGAGTAGCCGACGTTCACGTCGTTGCGGAAGTGATTGAAGATGAAGAGGTTCGGCAGGGTCGTCGAGTCCAGCGGCCCGCCCTGCGTCATCACGAGGGGCAGCTCGAACTGCTGGATCGCGGCGACGAAGCCGGTGATGAGCAGATACAGCACCACGTTCTTCATCTGCGGGATCGTGATGTACGCGGTCTTCTGCCACCAGTCGGCGCCCTCCATCGCGGCGGCCTCGTAGTACTCGGTGGGGATGTCGACCATGGCGGCGACCATGATCAGGGACGTGAGCCCCATGCCCAGCCAGATCGCGGGTACGGCCACCGCGAGCAGCGCCCACTTCGGGTCGCCGATCCAGGCGATCGGCTCGATGCCGACGGTGCCGAGCATGGCGTTCAGCAGGCCGCCCGAGTAGTTGTAGATCAGCACGAAGATGATCGACGCGATCACGGCGGAGATGATCGTCGGGATGTAGATGCTGACCTTCAGGACGCTCGCCGCGCGGCGGGACACGGTGACGACGAGGCTCGCGAACAGGAAGGCGAGCACGAGCATCACCGGGACCGTCATCAGCACGAAGGCGAAACCGCGCCCGATCGTGGCGATGAACAGCGGATCCTTCAGCACGTTGACGTAGTTGCGGATGCCGACGAACTCCGGATCCTTGTAGAAGCTCCAGTCCTGGAAGGACAGATACCCCGCGTAGATCGCGGGCCAGACCACGAAGATCCCGAGCAGCGCCACCAAGGGCAGCAGGAACCAGTACGCCGTCCTGTTGTCGCGGTACCGGTACCGGTTCTGTCGTTGCCGGATCTCCCGGCGCTCCTGCACAGCCTGACTGGCCATATCCACCTCGTCGTGTCCTCTATTGCGCTGCTGTTCCGGGGGCCGGGAGCCCCGGCCCCCGGAACAGCGAGCGGGTGTCAGTTCTTCGGGGCCTTGTCGGCCAGGCCGTCGCGCTCGATCACGGTCTGGATCGCGGCGTTCGCGGTCTTGATCGCGTCGTCGACGGAGGCGGACCCCTTCATGACCGACTCCATCGCCGTGCCGACCGCGAGGGACACGTCCCAGGGGTAGGTCGGCTCCGGGATAGCGGTCGGCGCGATGTCGTCGACGATGACGCTCGACCACGGAGCATCCGCGGCCTCGTCGCTGCCGGCGACGGCATCCTGCACCGACTGGCGCACAGGCACCTTGGTGAACTGCGTGTTCACGAAGAACGGCACGAGGTTCTCGGGATCGCCCGCGATCGCCCAGGCGAGGAACTCACCGGCGGCTTCCGCGTTCTGGCTCTTGGCGTCGACGACCCACTTGAAGTTGCCGAGCGTGGTCGCTGTGCGATCGCCGGCGTCGGACGAGTTCGGGAACGCGCCGATTCCGGTCTTGCTGAGAAGGTCGGGGTAGTCCGAGCCGATCTCGGACATCATCCACGAGCCGGAGACCTTGAAGGCGACCTTCTCCTCGCCGAAGTCCTTGCCCTCGACGTACGCGGCGAGCGGCTGCTTCGGCATGTAGCCCTTGTCCCACAGCTCCTTGTACTGCGCCATCAGCGCGCGGTAGCCGTCGTCGTCGATGCTCGGTCCGGTCCAGTCGTCGCTCAGGGCGGTGTGGCCGGCGAAGTTGTACTGCTGCCCGACCGAGGACCAGGCGAACGTAACCGCGTCCTGGGCCGGCGAGATGCAGTACTGGCCGTCGGCGAGTGTCGGCTGGATCTTCGCGCACGCGTCGAGGAGGTCGTCCCAGCTCTCCGGCGCCTTCTCGGAGTCGACGTCCGCAGCGTCCAGCAGGTCCTTGTTCCAGAACAGCACGGTCTGCGGCTCGAGGAGCAGAGGGTAGGCGTAGTACTTGTCGCCCACCGCGGAGACCGGCATGGCCGAGTCGATGATCTCGGCGAGCGCGTCCTCTGGCACGATGCCGTTGAGCTCGTGCAGCTGCCCCGCGTTCACCGCGTCCTGGATGCTGCCGGGGTGGGTGTAGACGTCTGGCGCCTTGCCCGCGGCCTGGGCGGCCTTCATCTTCTGGTCCCATGCGTCGGCCGGCACCTCGGTGTCGACGACCTTGATCTCGTCCTGCGACTCGTTGAACTTCTTCACGATGCCCTCGTACCACTCGTTCTCCACAGGAGTGAACGTGCGGTGCCAGAACTGGATGGTGGTGACGCCTTCCTCTCCGCCCTCTCCGCCGGCGGATTCGCCGGGGGTGCCGGAGCCGCAGGCGGCGAGCATCGAGCCGACCGTGAGAGCGCCGAGGGCGGCGATCGCGGTCCGGCGCGTGCGTGTGGTGATTCTCATGGGTTCCTCCTCGGGAACGGACTCCTCATCGAGTCGCTGCTGTGTGTTCGGCTGACGCGGAAGGGCACCGGTCGCGTCATTCGATCCTCGGTGACCGGGTATGCGCCAGATTAGGCGAAATCGATTTCATGCGCAAGGCGGTTGACAGGGCGCGCTTTGCGCCGTTCGACCGACGCGGTCCGCTCGAACCCGCATCTTCCGCGTGAGCCGCCGGTCCTCGCGTGGTGTCTCACGCCGAATCTGTCGGCCCATGCCGGACGTGGCGGTTCGGCCGAGCACAGACCCGATCTAGCGAAATCGATTTCAAGTGACTAGGGTCATCGGCATGCCTGATTCACTCACGACCCGATGGCTCCGCCCCACCGGAGCGCCCGACGCAGAACCCCGCTGGGGTCACCCCGACGGCATCCAGGTCGGCATCCCGCCCATCCCCGGACCCCGCGGCCTGCTGCGCATCTTCACCCCCCACCTCGACCACCCCCGCGAGCGGCTCGTGAACTTCATCGCGGTCGAGCCGATCCCCCGCGGCGAGACCGAGCGCGGCTACTCGGAGCTCGAGCCGAGCACGCTCGACCCAGGGCAGAACGGCAAGCGGCTGTGGTCGGCGGATGACGCGGCCTCCGCCGAACGCGGCGACACGCCTGCGCCGGCCCGCGGCACGATCGAGTCCGTCGACGGCGTGGAGACCCTCACCGTCTGGATCGGCGTCGAGCGCTTCGACAACGGTGCCGACGTGCGGGTGCGGGTGAGGTTCTTCGCCGACCGGCCGCACGAGGTCGAGGTCGCGGGCTTCGCGAATGCGGCATCCGTCCCGCTGTCGACGCTGGTGCTCACGGCGACGATGGGCAACTGGGCGCGGCTCCGGCGCCTGCACCTCGCCGACCGCGTCGTGACGCCGGCCGAGCTGTGGCCCGGATTCTCCGGCACCGCGTTCACCGAGCACGGGCGGTTCCCGCTCGGCGCGCTCACCCGCGACGGGAACGCGGCGGTGGTGAGCGCGAGCGGCGATGAGGACGACCCCTGGTCCGTCGAGTACTCGGCCGACACCGCGACGCACTGGCACTTCCTGGGCAGACGCGCGGTGCAGACCTGGCGCGTCGAAGACCCGCATCCCGACCTCGAGGTGCTGGTCAACGCCCGCTGGGCCTACTGGGCGAGCGCCTCGCCGATCCCCGGCGGTCCGGCCTACGAGAACTTCGAGATCGTCGAGCCGTTCCGCGAGGGCGCCGCTTTCCGCTTCTCGGTCGAGAGGCTCTGAGCGCGCACGTCACTCGCTCAGGGAGTCGGCGCGGAGGAAGGCGAGCACTGCGGCGACCCTGCGGTGGGTCCCGGTGGCCTCCGGCGCGAGATCCAGCTTCGCGAAGATCGAGTTGATGTGCTTCTCCACCGCCGACTGCGAGAGGAACAGCATCCCGGCGATCGAGGAGTTCGAATTGCCGGCGGCCATCGCCGCCAGCACCTCGCGCTCGCGCCCGGTCAGTCGCTCGAGCTGCCGATCCGACGGCGAGGTCTGCCGCTGCAACAGCGCCTCGACGATGATCGGGTCGATGACGGAGCCGCCGTCGATCACCTGCGTCAGCGCGCCGAGCAGGTCGTCCAGCTCGCCGACCCGCTCCTTGAGCAGGTACCCGAGGCCGTCCGTTCCGTCACGGAAGAGCTCCAGGGCGTAGAGCGCGGAGGCGTGCTGCGAGAGCACGACCACGCCGGTGCGCGGATGCCGCGCCCTGATCGCCCTGGCCGTCTCGATGCCCTCCATCCTGTGGGTCGGCGGCATCCGGATGTCGACGATCACGGCATCCGGTGCGAGCCGTCCGACGGCCTCGAGCAGCTGCGCACCGTCGGACACCGAAGCCACGACGCGGACGCGACCTGACTCCTCGAGCAGGCGCCGGGTGCCCTCCCGCACCAGGAAGTGGTCGTCGGCCAGTGCGACGTCGATCATCGTTCTCCTCCCCCTGACACGGGAAGGGCCGCCCGGATCGTGGTGCCGGCATCCGGCGCGGAGGTCACGGTCATCCGGCCGGCGAGCGCCGCGAACCTGTCGCGGAGTCCGGTGAGGCCGCCCTGCGATGCCGTCACCGGATCGAATCCGATGCCGTCGTCGGTGACCGTGAGCCGGAGCTCGTCGCCCTGAACGACGAGATCGACGTGCGCGCGCGTCGCGTCCGCGTGCTTGAGCGTGTTGGTGAGGCACTCCGCGACGAAGAAGTACGCGGCTCCCTCGATGTCATCGTCGAACCGCGTCGCCCTGAGCCCGGTCGAGGCCGTGACGCGGATGCTGACCGGCAGTCGGTTGCAGCGGTCCTCGACGGCCTCGACGAGCCCGCCGTCGCTGAGCACCGTGGGGTGGATGCCCTGGGCCAGCTCCCTGACGTCGTGCAGGATGGTCCGGACCTCCTGCTGCATCTCCGCCAGGAGCTCGTCTCCGGATTCCCCGTTGCGGATCCGGTTCCGGACGAGTCCGAGTCGCGCGGCGAGCGCGACGAGCTCCTGCTGCGCACCGTCGTGCAGGTTCCGCTCGATGCGGCGCCGCTCGGACTCCTGCGCCTGCACGAGGCGGCCGGCGAGGCGGCGGTTGGCGAGCAGCAGCGCCGACTGGTGGGCGAGGGCCGTGATCAGCGACAGGTCGCGTTCGGTGAGTCGGCCGGTCAGCTTCGGGCCGCACCGCACCAGACCGAGGTCGGCGCCATCGACGAGCAGCGGGATCTCGACCGCGGCGTCACCCGAGGGAACGCCGGCCGCGCAGTCCACGTCCGGGATGAGGGCGACCTCGACCCACTCCAGCCGCACCGCGGAGCGGATCAGGAGCGCCAGTCGCCGGCCGATCTCCTCCGGCGTGTGCGAGGCGAGGTCACCGGGTTCGGTCGGATCCATCCCTTTCGCCGGGGAGCTGCCGAACACCCAGCGATCCGCCAGGCGGCGCAGTCGCTCGCGGACCGGATGGAAGGCGAAGGCGAGGCCCGCGGTGACCGCGATGGCGATCCCGACCGGGAACCCGGCTGTCGCTGTGACCCCGATCGCGGCTGCGATCGCCGCGTACACGGCGAGGATGCCCAGTGACAGCGCACCGTAGATGAACGACTTCCGCAGGACCGCGTCGGCGTTCATCCACGCGGGCGGTTCCAGCGCGAACAGCAGCGAGAGCGGGAAGAGCAGCACGGCGAACGTGCTCAGGGTGACGAAGAGGTCGTCATGCACCGGCCCTCCGGTGCCCAGCAGCGGCTGGATCAGGAACGGCACGAGCCCGATCATCATCGCGGCGCCGACGCCGAACAGCACCCAGCGGATCTGCCTGCGGCGCGCCGCGGTCTCCCGCCGATACCGGATCACCAGCAGCACCAGCGCCCCGATCAGCGCGAAGTACAGCAGCTCCCGCACGTTCACGGTGGCCGGGGCGAGCACGGCGAGCGGAGGGATGTGCGCAGGATTGGGCACCGGCGGCAGCTCCCCGAACGCGAAACGCTCGACGAGGACGTTCGGATGCGAAAGGAGCGCGAGCAGCATCGGCGCCGGCAGCCACCACATCGCGCGCGCGAAGAGCCGCTGCCCCGGCGTCTCCGGCACGCACGCGGGGAACAGGCCGATCAGCAGCGCGATGCAGGAGAGCGACCAGGCACCGAGTATCGGCTCGACCAAGAGCGCCCACGGCATCCACGGCTCGATCCCGTTCTCCGCCATTCGCGCCTTGATCAGCACCTCCAGGGCGGCGGCCCCTCCGGTGCCGAGGCAGGTCGCGAGCGTCAGCAGCAGGCCTGCGGTGTGCTGCTTGAACAGGAGGTAGATGCCGACGACGAGCATCGGAATGGGCGTGGTGAGCAGATACGCCAGCAGCGGCCAGGGCACGGGGCGCGTGTCGAGCACGGCGAAGACCGAGAGCGCGAGGGCGATCGCCACGATCACCGCAAGCGACCAGACCAGATTCCGCACGCCGGATCGTCCCACAGAACACATCATCCGCCGCTGCCGACCGGTCGTCCACAGCGTGCGTCCGATTCCGGCGAATGGTGGTGCTGGCCCCACCCCGGGTGTGGGGCCAGCACGGTCCCGGCGCATGCCGCGCGTGCCTAGCGTGTTTCGCAGCCTGGGACCCCAGGCCGAACCGAAAGGAGTCGTCATGCGCAAGGTCTTCTTCGTCAACAGCATCCTCGTGCTCGCCGGCATCGCGACGCAGTACTACCTCGCGGCGGTGGGCGTCTTCAGCCACTCCGAGGACGGCTTCACGCCACACGGGAACAACGGCCGCATGATCCTGCCCATCCTGTTCATCCTGCTGATCGTGTTCGCCGCAGTCAGCAGGGCGGGGAAGCGGATCGTCTGGCTGAGCGTGCTGATGCTCGGGCTGCTGATCATCCAGACGCTGATCTTCATCCTCACCGGGCTGATCTTCGGCATCGGCCCTGAGACGGTGAATCCGCCGATCGCCTCGGTGCTGACCGTCAGCCTGCACGCCGTGAACCCGCTGATCATGATCGGCGTCGGCCTCGTCATCGCCCGGCACGCACGGCGGCGCGCCTTCCCGAGCGTCCCTGAGACGCCCAGCAGGGCGGATGCCGCGGCCGTCGACGTCACGCACTGATCATGCTCGCCCTGCAGCTCGCGACCTCGGCGCTCATCGCGGCCTCCGGGGTGATGTGGGCCGTGGTCGCCACCTCGGACGTCGCCGCTCCGGCGGGACGACCGAGGTGGCGGTCGGCCGCCCCTGTCGCGCTCACGGTCTCGGCCGTCGCCGCTGTCGGATGGACGTGGGCTGCCGGGGGCTGGTGGTTCGTGGGCGAGAAGGTCCTGGTGTTCGCACCCCTGGCGGTCGCCGCGGTCCTCTGGTTCATCGCGACGCTGCTGCCGCGACGCAACGGCACGCGGCGAGCTCACTCCCGGCCGGGGTGGCAGGTCAGGGCGGCCGCCTGGGCGGGCGTGATCGCGGCTGCTGCGGGTCTGATCATGCAGTTCGCCGTCGGCTTCCCGGCGCCTGCGTGGTCGATCATCGCGATGCTGCTGGTCGCCGTCGGCGCTTCGGCGCTGGTGGCGCTGCTCCTGCACGGCGACACCCGCCGCCCGCTCGCCACCGCGATCTCCGGCATCGGCGCCCTCGCCGTCATCGGGACGATCGCGATGATCGCCGGCATCGCACCGGTCGGCATCTCCTCCGCGTCCTCGCACGCGGGGCACGGGGCCGTGCAAGCGGATGCGGATGCTCCCGCCGTCGCGGGTGAGGGGACGACCGTCCCGGTGACGGCGCTGCGCACGCCCGCGAGCGGCGTCGCGGATGTGCGGGTCGAGCTCGATGCGCAGCAGCAGAGGGTGACGCTCCCGTCGGGAGTCGTCATCGACGCCTGGACCTTCGGGGAGCTCGGGGGTCCGCTGATCGAGGCGACAGAGGGCGATCTCGTCGAGGTCGTGCTGCGCAACCGGGACATCGACGCGGGCGTGACGGTGCACTGGCACGGCTACCCGGTGCCGAACGGCGAGGACGGCGTCGCCGGGGTGACGCAGGACGCGGTGCGCCCCGGGGAGGAGTTCACCTACCGGTTCGTCGCCACTCGGCCGGGGACCTACTGGTACCACACGCATCAGCGCTCCTCGGCAGGCGTTCCCCGCGGCCTCTACGGACCGCTGGTCGTCCACGCCGACGGCGAGGAGCGCGCCGACGTCGACGTGGTGCTGCCGCTGCACACCTTCGAGGGCGCGGTGGTCCTGGGCGACAGCGACGAGCCTCAGACGATGCCGGTGTCGCCGGGTCAGACGGTGCGGGTGCGTCTCATCAACACCGACCAGGTCCCCCAGGTGCTCGCCGTGTCAGGCGCCGGATTCCGCATCGTGGCGATCGACGGGCATGATGTCAGGCAGCCGGCGCTCCTCGCCGATCAGGCGCTGCGGATACCCGCGGGGGGCCGGTACGACGTCGCCTTCGAGGTCGCGGACGCGCAGATCAGCATCCGACCGGAAGCGTCGGGCACGGCATCCGTCACGTTCCCCCCGGGCGGGGATGCCGAGAAGCCGGCTGCCCAGCCCGCCGGGTCGTTCGATCCGCTGCAGTACGGCACGGCCGCGGCCGGCGCGTGGGACGGATGGCGCGGGCCGTTCGACGTCGACCGCACGGTCGTGCTGGATCGGCTGCCGAGACTGCTGGAGGGCGGGCCGGCCTACGCCTACACGGTCGACGGGCGCGCCTATCCCGATGTCGAGCCGACGACGGTGCACGAAGGAGACCTCGTCAGGCTCACGGTGGTGAACCGCGGGTTCGAGACCCATCCCATGCATCCGCACGGGCACAGCGTCCGGGTGCTCTCGGTGAACGGGCAGGCGCCCAGCGGGAGCCCGCTGGTGCTCGACACGTTCGACGTGCGCCCCGGCGAGACCTGGGTCGTCGGCTTCGTCGCGGACAACCCCGGGATCTGGATGAACCACTGCCACAACCTCGACCATGCCGCTCTCGGCATGGTCACCCACCTGGAGTACGCGGGCGTGACCTCGCCGTTCGATCACGGCGGCGCCGCGAAGAACGCGGCCGAGTAGGAGGACCCCATGACCGAGCAGCTCCGCATCTTCGCCGGCCTGCAGGGCTTCGTGTCGGCGGCCGGGCTGATCGCCCTCGCCCTGTTCTTCACACTGGGCCTGCAGGACCGGCGCTGGGCGTGGTTCGGACCGGTCAACGACTGGCTCTACGTGCTGGGGGCGGTGCCCTGGATCGTCGCGTCCGTGCTGCTGATGGTGCACGTCCGCGCCCGCGCGCCGCTGTGGGGTTACACGATCGTCGTCTGCCTGCTCATCGCCGCGGGCGGCGTCGTCACCCTGCTGATGCTCGCGGGGCGCGTAGGACTCGGCGCCCAGTTCGCCGTGAGCGGGCCGATGACCTTCGCCGGGTTCATCTGGCTGTGGCCGGCGGCGGCCGCCGCCGTGGAGGCCGCCGCACTGCCGCGGTGGATGCTCATGTTCAGCATCGTCGTCATGGTCACGTTCCTCGTCGGAGGAGCCGTCGTCGGCGCGGCGCTCCTGGTGCCGGCCGAGTCCGCCGTCCGATCCGTGCTCTTCGTCGCCGGAGGCATCCCGGTCGGCCTCGCCATGGCTGCCTTCCCGACCTGGTGGCTGCTCGTGGCCGCGCAGGTGCGCTGACGGGCGCGGATCTCAGCGGTGTGCTGCCACCACGCGTGCGACGGCTTCGCGCTCGGCATCCGTCGGCTCGGCGATCGCCATCCGGCAGTGCGTGTCGACGACGTCGAGCACCCGGTAGGCCTCCTTCATGCGCGCCATGTCGCCGCCGATGAGGGAGACGACGTCGTCGACCGCGGCCTGGGCGGCGGCGATCGCGGTGGCGTCGCGGGAGCGGCCGGCGTCCGCCAGCGCCCGGAACGGCTTCGGGGTGACCGAGGACACACCGGAGACCACACCCTGGGCGCCGACGCCGGCAGCGGCGATGAGGTCGCGATCCGCTCCCGTGTACAGCTCGAATTCTGCCGGCACGACCGCACGGTAGGCGGCGATCTCGTCGAGCGAGAGCTCGCTGATCTTCGCGCCCACCACGTTCGGCAGCTCGGACAGCCGCACCAGCAGCTCGGGAGACCGGGTTCCCGCTGCGGGCCGGATAGACGTACAGGCGCCCGTCGCCGACGGCATCCGAGTCAACACACGCGGCCAACGGAGGGTACGTAGAACACCCGGGCGCAGGCGCAAACTGGGTCGTTCCGTGCCTTGACCTCATGGGTGCGGATGAAGGCGCTCACTCGCGAGGTGCGCATCAACCTCGGCCTTCGCCCCGAAGTCATGCCCCCCAAAGAGTGGACAGACAGTGCTGGTTCAGCGCGATATCTTCAAAATGTTTGTCGAATCAATCGACAAACAGTCGATCGGAGGAAATCAATCGTGCTAGATACCATGGGTTGGCCGACAGCAAACGGCTGGAAGTAGCCGAGGCCTCATCCGAGGGAGCACCAAGATGAATCCGCTCATGCCCAGCCCGCTCGACATCGCAATCTCGATGATCGCTATCGGCGCGCTGGCCTATTCCATCTCCGCGATTGTCGATCTTGTGCGCTTGCGTCACGCGCGAGGAGTGAGGTTTCTCGCGTGGATCCTGATCGTCATTTTGTTGCCGGTAGCTGGGGCTAGCATTTGGTGGTTCTGGGGACGATCCGCATCGGAATGCGGAGCTGCCGACATCTGACGAGGTAAGTCGCCGAGGAGAGCCCGACGGAGAGATGCCTGCCGCAAGGCCTGCATCTCCCCGTTGCCTGCTGAGTCGAATCAGCAGATTCCTCAACTGATCCGAGCTCTCCGACTTGACCGGAAGAGTGCAGACCCCGGGTCGCAGGGACTGCGGCGAACTCGAGCCCGCACCGGACCATGCTCGTGAACCTGGCGGCGGCACGCGACGCCTCGGATGCTACGGCAGAAAGTGCGGGCGGGCCAACAGAGATGCGGATCTTCTACTGATCCGCGGCCGGCTCAGCCCCGACGCTCGGCGAGTTCGCTGAGCATCCGGTCGCGAGCGCCGTCCAGGTGCGCGGTGAGCACCTCGGCGGCCTCCTCCGGAGTGCCGGTGCGCATCACGTCCATCAGCGTCCGGTGATCGCCGGATGACTCGTGCAGGTCGTCGTCGTGATTGATCGTGACCTCGAGGAGCGCGGTGAAGGTCGGCAGGTACTGGTTCCAGGCACCCTGCAGCCGCGGGTGGTCGGCGAGAGCGTAGATCTGCGAGTGGAACTCGAGGTCCGCGGCGACGAACGCGGCGTGGTCGCCGGCATCCGCTGCCTCGCCCATCCGCGCGACCGCCGCCGCCATCGCCTGCCAGCGCGCGTCGTCGTCCACGCGCATCGCACGGGACAGCGCGAGCTGCTCCAGCGCGCCGCGGAGACTGTAGAGCTGATCGACGTCGTCGCCGGTCAGGCCGGTGATGTACACGCCTCGCGGCCGCTGCACCTCGACCAGCTTCTCGAAGCTGAGCTGGGTCAGAGCGTCGCGGATGGGCCCGCGGCTCACCGAGAACTCCTCGGCCAGCGCCTCCTCGGTGATGCGGGCGCCGAGGGCGAGTTCGCCCCGGACGATGCGCTGGCGCAGCACGCGCGCCACCTGGGCGCCGAGGGATTCGCCTCGCTGCACTGTCTGGGTCACGGTGACCTCCTGTTAACCGTTGACAGGATACACACACCTTCCGCTTCTCCGTAGACTCGCGGGATGGGACGCCAGCGTGGCGGAAGGGGATGCTGAGACGGTGACGGCACGGACGGTCTTCGGCGCACTGCGCCTGGCCGGAGCGATCGCGTGCGCGGCCGCCCTCGTGCACCGGCTGTTCTGGGGGCTGAGCTCGCGCACCATCGCCGGTGAGAACTTCTTCGCGTACCTCACGGTCGAATCGAACTGCGCGCTCGTCGTCATCCTCGTGATCGGAGCGGTGCTCGCGTTCAGCCGCGCGACCGATCCTCGGTGGTTCACGGTCGCGCTCGCGCTCGTGCTGACCTGGACCATCACGGCCGGCCTCGCCTTCGCGCTCATCGTGTGGCAGGCGGGCGTCCGCGGCATCCGCGTCGACGTGCCGTGGTCCGACCATCTGCTGCACTTCTGGCTGCCGGCCTGCACGGCGCTCGCCTGGGTGCTGACCCCCGGGCATCGCGGCGTGCCCTGGTGGGTCATCCCCACGTCACTCGCCTTTCCGCTCGCATGGGGCGGCGTGACTCTCTGGCGCGGTCCCGCCGTCGGGTGGTATCCCTACTACTTCCTCGATCCGCGGCAGGTCGCCGGTCCCCTGGAGTTCCTGGTCACGAGTGCGATCGCGCTGTCGATCTTCGCGATCGTCGCGACAGTGCTGGTCGTGATCAGCAGGCTGCGAAGGCACGGCCACCCGCGGCCGCCGGTGTGACGCGCGATCAGCCCTGAGGCGAGACGAACGGGGTCAGCGAGGCGATCGCCGCGGCCAGCGCCTCGTCGTCGTCGAGTTCGGCGAACTCCTCCGCCGCGGCTCCGCCGACGACCCCGACCAGGACGTTCTCGCCGGTCGACGGCGCGAGGTTGAACCAGGTGCGGATCATCGCATCGCCGCCCACCACGTGCCAGATCGCGGCGTCCGTCTCGGCGACCGGATCGTCGAATCGGAGCCAGATGCTCTCGATGCGCCCCATCTCGAGCGACGCGATCGCGCCACGGTGGCTGAACGGCAGCGGCGGCGAGAACTCGATGCCGTCGCCCTTCAGCACGCCGAGCGGCACGGTGACGATCACCCTGTCGAAGGAGAGCGACTCCCCCGTCGCGATGCCGAGGCTCACCCCGGCGTCGTCGTAGACGACACGCGAGACGGGCGACGAGAGACTGACCTTCGCGCCCTCCAGCAGCGATTCGAACACGGCGGCCAGATCGCCGAGCGGCGCCGAGCGCGTCTCGGCGGGCAGCGCCGGCGGGAACCAGGACGACGCCTGATCCGCTTCGATGCCCGTCGTCGCGGCGACCGAGGCGATCAGTGCGGCGAGCGCCGGGTCATCCGGGTCGGCACCGGCATCGGTCAGGGCCTGCTCGAGCGAGATGTCCGCCGGCAGGAGCTGTGCCGAGGCCACGGCATCCGCGATCCGCTGCCCGGGCAGCGGCTCGATCTCGCCTTCGCCGTCGGCCGAGCGCCAGGACGACACGGACAGGGGCTGGACGCGGATGTCGAGCGCGTTCAGCCGCTCGCTCATCCCGCCGTCAGTCTCGCCGAGCAGCCAGCCGCCGAGCTGCGCGGGGAAAGGCCACGACTCGTCCTCGACGACCGAATGCACGCGCCCGCCGACGCGGTCGCGTGCCTCGAAGACGGTCACGGTCAGGCCGGACTCGGCCAGGCGCGATGCGGCGGCGGAGCCTGAGAGACCCGCGCCGACGATCGCGATCCGCTCACCGTCTCCGGCGACGCCCAGCAGGTTCTCCGCGGCGCGGACGCCGGAGCGCAGGGCGGCGCCCATGGTGCCTGCCGCCTCGACATCCGTCGCTTCGCCGCCGAGGAACACCCGGCGCTCGATCGGCTCGGTGAGCACCTCGCGCGCGGTCGACTGGGTGCCGACGGGGACGAAGCTCACGGCGCCGAGCGCGAACGGATCAGTGGTCCAGGCGCTCCGCGCGACAGCGGTGGGCGTGAGCCCGTCACCGCTGGCCGTCGGCGTCGGCGAAGGAGTGGAGGGCGTGGGTGTGGGCGCCGGTTCCGGGGTGCAGGAGGCCAGCAGCACTCCGAGGGCGCCGGATCCGGCGCCGATCAGCAGAGTTCGACGCGTGATCCTCATCGTGTCGCAACGATACCGTGCGCGGCCCGTTCCGGCCGCGTCAGTTCCGGCCGCGCGGATCCCAGAGGACGATCTCGGTGGAGCGGCGGATGCGGCGGCCGGTCGGCATCGGGACGACGCCAGACGAGCCGGCGGCGAAGACCCGCACGCCGGGGCGGCTCTCGCGCTCGGCGCGCAGCGCGCCCTCGAGCTGGGTGATGCGGCTGCGCAGGGCCCGGTTCTCGTCTTCCAGGTCGAGCAGCCGGGCGATGGCGGGAAGGCTCATGCCCTCGGACGACAGCTGAGCCACCTCGCGGAGCTGCTCGATGTTGCGCGTCGAATAGCGGCGGGATCCGCCTGAGGTTCGGCCGGGCACGACCAGTCCGATGCGGTCGTACTGCCGCAGCGTCTGCGGGTGCATTCCCGCGAGCTCGGCCGCGACGGCGATCGCGAACACCGGGGTGTCGGCATCCATGCGTCGCTCAGCCATGGTCCTGCACCTCCGTCCCCGGTGCCGCGGTCGTCATCGTCGCGCCTTCGCCATCAGGTCGGCGCGCGGGTTCTCGGCAGGCTCGAGGGACTGGAACTTCTCCAGCGCCTCGCGCGCCGCCTCGTCGAGGTGCGACGGCACCGCGATCTGCAGCTCGGCGAGCAGGTCGCCGGTGCCTTTCGTGGTGGTGACGCCGCGCCCCTTGACGCGCAGCACGCGGCCGGACGGGGTGCCGGGGGCGACCCGCAGCCTGACGGCCTCGCCGCTGAGCGTCGGGACCTCGATGGTCGCGCCGAGCGCGGCCTCGGTGAACGTCACCGGCACCACCACGCGGAGGTTCAGGCCTTCGCGGCTGAACACCGGATGCGGGCGCACCGTGATCTGCACCACGATGTCGCCGCTCTCCCCGCCGTCGGGCGAGGGGCGGCCTCGTCCGCGGAGCTTGATCTTCTGGCCGTCGGCGACGCCGGCGGGGATCTTCACCTTGAACGGCTTGCCGTCTTCACCCTGCAGCGTGATGGTCTCACCCTGCACGGCGGTGACGAAGTCGATCGTGGTGCGCGCGGTGACGTCGGCGCCGCGCTGCGGGCCGCCGAATCCGCGGAACCCGCCGGACGTCTGCCCGAACCGGCCGGTGCCGAAGCTGCCGCCCTGGCCCTGGTTGAACATCGCGAAGATATCCTCGAAGTCGGCGGGCTGCCCACGGCTGGACTGCCCGAACCGGCTGAACACGTCTTCGAAGCCCCCGGCGCCCTGGCCGCCCGCGGTGAAGCGGGCGCCGGAGCCCATGGCACGGATCTCGTCGTACTCCTTGCGCTGCTCGGCATCGGAGAGCACCGAGTACGCCTCGCTGATCTCCTTGAACTTCGCCTCGGCCGCGGCATCGCCCTGATTGGAATCCGGGTGATACTTGCGGGCGAGCTTGCGGTACGTCTTCTTGAGATCGGCGTCGCTGACGGTCTTCGTGACCCCGAGGATCTTGTAGAAGTCCTTGTCGAACCAGTCCTGGCTAGCCATCTGTCCCCTACTCGGCCGGTACGGCGACGACGACCTTCGCCGGGCGCAGCTCGATGTCTCCGAGGCGGTAACCCACCTCGACGACCTCGAGGATGGTCGTCTTCTCGACACCGGGAGTGGGCTGCTGGAAGATCGCCTCGTGGCGCTGCGGGTCGAACTCCTCGCCCTTCTCACCGTAGGAGGCGACGCCGAGGCGCTCGACCACGGACCGCACCTTCTCGGCGATCACGGCGAAGGGTGTGCCCTCGACGAGGTCGCCGTGCTGGTCGGCGCGGGCGAGATCGTCGAGCACCGGGATGAGGCCCTTGGCGGCCTCGCCCTTGGCGCGCTCGATCTCCACCTGACGCTGCTCCTCGGTGCGGCGGCGGTAGTTCGCGTACTCGGCCTGCAGGCGCTTGAGGTCGTTCAGCAGGGTCGACTCGAGGTCGGCGAGCACGGCGTCCTCCGCCGCGGCCTCGCCGGTCTGCGCGGTGCCGAGGATGTCGTCGACCGTGAGGTCGTCGGCATCGTCGACCGTGAGGTCGTCGTCGGAGCCCTCGGCGGCCTTGGCCTCGGTGGAGTCCGGGTTCTGCGGCGCGGGGCCGGATGCCTGAGCATCCGACCCCTCGCCGGACCCTTCGACAGGCTCAGGGACCGAGCCATCTTCGAAGTTCTTGTCCGTCATGATTACTTCGCCTGCCCTGAGCCCGTCGAAGGGTCCTCGTCGTCGACGACCTCTGCGTCGATGACGTCCTCGTCGGAGGAGGCGTCGTCGGCCGCGGGGGCCTCGCCTTCGGGGGCTGCGCCGGCCGCGGCATCCGCCTGGGACTGCGCGTAGATCGCCTCGCCCAGCTTCGTCTGCGACTCGTTGAGCTTGTCGAAGGCGGTCTTCACCGCGTCGTCGTCCTCGCCGGCCAGGGCCGTCTTGAGGGCGTCGACGTCAGCCTGGACCGACTCCTTGACGTCAGCGGGGAGCTTGTCCTCGTTCTCCTTGATCAGCTTGTCGATCGAGTAGGCGAGGGTCTCGGCCTGGTTGCGGACCTCGGCGGTCTCGCGGCGCTTCTTGTCCTCGGCGGCGTGCTCCTCGGCCTCGCGCACCATCCGGTCGATGTCCTCCTTGGAGAGGGACGAGCCGCCCGTGATGGTCATCGACTGCTCCTTGCCGGTGCCCTTGTCCTTGGCGGACACGTGCACGATGCCGTTCGCATCGATGTCGAAGGTGACCTCGACCTGCGGGATGCCGCGGGGAGCCGGGGCGATGCCGGTCAGCTCGAAGGTGCCGAGCGGCTTGTTGTCGCGGGTGAAGTCGCGCTCGCCCTGGAAGACCTGGATCGCGACGGACGGCTGGTTGTCGTCTGCCGTGGTGAAGGTCTCGCTGCGCTTGGTCGGGATGGCCGTGTTGCGCTCGATGAGCTTGGTCATCATGCCGCCCTTGGTCTCGATGCCGAGGCTCAACGGGGTGACGTCGATCAGGAGGACGTCCTTGCGCTCGCCCTTGAGGACGCCGGCCTGGAGGGCGGCGCCGACGGCGACGACCTCATCCGGGTTGACGCCCTTGTTGGCCTCCTTGCCGGCCTCGCGCTTGACGAGCTCGGCGACGGCGGGCATACGGGTCGAGCCGCCGACGAGGACCACGTGCGCGATGTCGGCGACCTTGATGCCGGCTTCGCGGATGACGTCCTCGAACGGCTTCTTGGTGCGGTCGAGGAGGTCCTTGGTGAGGTCCTCGAACTTCGCGCGGGTGATCGTCTCGCTCAGCGACACCGGGCCGGACTCGGTCAGCGACAGGTACGGCAGGTTGATGCTCGTCGACGTGGAGGAGGAGAGCTCCTTCTTCGCCTGCTCGGAGGCCTCCTTGAGACGCTGCAGGGCGATCTTGTCGCCAGAGACGTCGACGCCGGAGGTGTCCTTGAACTGCTTGATCAGGTGGTCGACGAGGCGCTGGTCCCAGTCGTCGCCGCCGAGGCGGTTGTCACCGGCGGTCGAGCGCACCTGGATGGTGGAGAAGTCGTCGTCCTTGCCCACCTCGAGGAGGGAGACGTCGAAGGTTCCGCCACCGAGGTCGAAGACGAGGATGAGCTCGTCCTCCTTGCCCTTGTCGAGGCCGTAGGCGAGAGCGGCGGCGGTCGGCTCGTTGATGATGCGGAGCACGTTGAGGCCCGAGATCTCGCCGGCCTCCTTGGTGGCCTGGCGCTCGGCGTCGTTGAAGTACGCGGGGACGGTGATGACGGCATCCGTCACGGTGTCGCCCAGGTACGACTCGGCGTCGCGCTTGAGCTTCATGAGGATGCGCGCGGAGATCTCCTGCGGCGTCCACTTCTTGCCGTCGACGTCGAACGACCAGTCGGTGCCCATGTGGCGTTTGACGGAAGAGATCGTGCGGTCGACGTTGGTGACGGCCTGGCGCTTCGCGGTCTCGCCGACGAGCACCTCGCCGTCCTTGGTGAAGGCGACCACCGACGGGGTCGTGCGGAAGCCCTCGGCGTTGGCGATGACCTTCGGCTCGCCACCCTCGAGGACGCTGACGACGGAGTTCGTCGTACCGAGGTCGATTCCAACAGCACGTGCCATGTGTTTCTCCTTGTTCTGTGGTCTGGAAGTCTGCGGCGACGCAGGAAACCTGAGTCGCGATGACTCAACTGTACAGAAGGGTGCGGACGCTGTCAAACAAAGTTGATACGTGCCGACTCAAGTTCTGGGGTAGAGGCCTTCGGATTGACCCCGCGCGCAGTCGCACTAATGTTTCTCCTGGGGATCGACAGCACGGCTGGGGAGGCGGGAACGTGGGACGCGTGCTCGTCGAGCAGAGACGCAGGTCACGGCACAGGCGCGCGATCGGCTACTGGGTCGTCCTGCTGTCATGGCTGACGTCGTTGCATCTCTCCAGCGGAGCCGGCGCGGTCGAGCCGCTGCGAGGCCTGTGGCTGATCGTGCACCTCGGGATGCTGGTCGCCGGTCTCGGTGCGGCGGTGATGGTGGAGTATGCCGGCCTGCTCTGGGTTCTGGGGCGCGGCACCCTCGGCGAGCTGCGCCTCATCGAGCGCCGGCTCGCCGTACCCGCCTGGATCGGATTCGGGGGCCTGCTGGTGTCGGGCGTGTTCCTCGCACCGGATCTCAGCAGCCCTCTCACTGCGTTGAAACTGGGGGCGGTGCTGCTCGTCGGCCTGAACGCGGTCGGGATGGGCAGGCTGGTCGGCGAGCTCAGGCGGATGCCGGCCGGAATCCGGTTCTCGCGCGTGCCCTGGCGCGTGCGGATCTGGTGCGTGGCGAGCGGCGCCACCTCGCAGGCGGCCTGGTGGTCCGCCGTGCTGATCGGAGCTTTGAACACGGCAGGGCACGCTTCACCATGACGGTGATCGTGTGCCGCGGGCGCGAGCGCCCTGGCAGGAGAGGACGAAGAGATGGACGCAGATGACGAGCCGCGTTTCCGGGAGACGGCCGGACGACCGATGACACCGGCCGCGGGAGGGGTGATCGCCGGTGGCCTCGTGCAGCCGGATCAGCCCGTGGGTTCCCCTCGGCGTCGCGCCGCGGTGTGGGCACTCGCCGGTGCGGTCGCGGTGCTCGCGATCGCCGTGACCTCCGTCGGCGTCGCGATCGCCGTGAAGTCCGGCGACCCGGTCGCGGGTCCGCAGCCGACGGAGTCGTCCGCACCACCCGAGCAGCCGTTCCCCGCCGACGCTCCGGCGACGGTCGCGGGTGCGGGCCCCTGCATCCTGGTGCCGGTGCTGTCGTCGTTCGAGAACTCCGACATGGTCGCGAACCTCGCCGCCGGGTACAACGCCGTTCCGCGCGATGTCGACGGCTCGTGCGTGACGGTGTCGGCGGCGAAGGACAAGTCGGGAGTCTCCGCCACGCGCGCCGCGGACGGGTTCGCCGACCTGCCGGCCGATCAGCGACCCGTGATGTGGATCCCGGACGCGTCGTCGTGGCTTTCGGCCGCGCGCACGCAAGGCGCATCCTCGGTGCCCGCAGAGGGCACGCCGATCGCCTCCTCGTCGGTCGTGCTCGCGATGCCGGCGCCGCTCGCCGAGACCATCGGCTGGGACACGGATGCCCCGACCTGGAGCGACGTGTTCGACGCGGCGGATGACGACGCCGTGTGGAGCGATCTCGATCATCCCGAGTGGGGGGCGTTCAAACTGGGCAAGACCAGCCCGCTGGTCGCCACGTCCGGAGAGGCCGCGCTGCTGGCATCGTTCGATGCGGCGGGAGAGGGTCTCGGCAGCAGTGCGGCATCCGACATCGCCGACGGCGACCGCCTCGAGGCGGTGCGGCGTCACGAGCTCGCGACGAGCCATTACATGGCGACTCCGGAGCACTTCCTGTGGCATGCGCGGGAGGCTGAGGCGCACGGCTCCTCGGCCGACTTCCTCTCCGGCGTGATCGTCGACGAGAAGTCGGTGTGGGACTACAACCGGGGCATCGTCAGCCGCGACGGCGTCACCCGCACGCAGGGGGAGCCGCCGAGGGATCCGCTCGTCCCGATCTACCCGTCGGACGGCTTCTACGCGGCCGACAACCCGGCCGTGGTCCTCGACGGCGACTGGATCGACGAGGCGGAGCGAGCGGGAGCCGACGACTTCCTCCGGTTCCTCGGCACGGCGGAGGCGCAGCAGATCGTGCGCGACTCGGGGTACCGGGATCTGCACGGGGACCTGGCACCGACGGTGCAGGACATCGGACGCCTCGCCGAAGCACCGGACGGCGCTGTGGCGCTGCCCGGCGCGAAGGAGATCGCGGCGCTGCACGACTCGTTCGCGGAGGTCCGCAAGCGGGCATCCGTGCTGTTCCTGATCGACGTCTCCGGGTCGATGGCCGAGGCGATCCCGAGCGGGCAGTCCAAGCTGGATGCCGCGAAGTCCGCGATCATCGCCGCTCTCGACCACTTCAGCGCCGGGGACGAGGTGGGGCTCGCCGCGTTCTCCTCAGCAGGGGACGCGAACCTCACGCCGGGCCTGGTGACGCCGGTGGCCGATATCGCCGAGAACCGGGATGCCCTGGTGGCCGCGGTCGGCACGCTGGCACCGCAGTCGTTCACGCCGCTGTACGCGGCCGTGGACCAGTTCACGACCACGCAGGCCGCCGCCTACGATCCCGACCGGATCACGGCGGTGGTCGTGCTCAGCGACGGCGCGAACGAGACCGCCGTCCCGCTCATCGACGAAGCCGGGCTGCTCGCGAAGCTGGGCGAGCTGCATCATCATTCGCCGGTACTGGTGTTCACCCTGGCCTATGGGGCGGATGCCGACATCGCCACGCTTCAGCGGATCTCGGCGGCGTCCGGAGCGCACTTCTACGACGCCACCGATCCGGCGAAGGTCACCGCAGTGCTCGGAGATCTCGTCACCAGCTTCTGACTCTTCGGTCTTGCCCGGCCGGGCTCTCTTGCCCGGCCGGCAGACCGAGGATGCCGAGCGGTAGTGAATGACAGCGTCGACCCTCGGTATTCTGCACACGGCCGGACGCCCGCCGCGCGTCAGAAGGGTGGTGGGGTGTCGTCTTCGGTGAAGGTGACGGTGTTCGGCGGTGGCGGCCGGTCGACGTAGACCCGGCCGGTCGGGCTGGTCCAGGCGAACACCCCGGCTTCGACCTGTTCGACGTTCCACGGGGAGTGGTGTTTGAGGACGTGGTGCCTGCGGCACAGGTCGCCGAGGTTCGTGTCTTTGGTGGGACCGCCGTGGGCGGCATCGTGGGTGTGGTCGAGGTCGCAGCCGGCGGCGGGGTATCCGCAGGTCGGGAACCGGCACCGCTGATCCCGCGCCCGCAACAGGCGCCTCAGATGCGCGGACGGCCGGTACCGGTCCACCGCGAGCAGCGCCCCGGTGATCGGGTGGGTGAGCAGCCGG
>NZ_JADIJR010000031.1 GCF_017355365.1 Microbacterium sp. SD291
GGCCGTGCCGCGCTCGTCGACCGGAGGGCGCCAATGCCGGGTGTCGTCGCCGAGCTGCGGCTCGATCTTCAACACGTCCGCGCCGAAGTCGGCGAGCGTCATTGTGGCGTACGGTCCGGCCAGCACTCGGGAGAAGTCCGCGACGCGCACGCCGTCGAGCACGCCGTGCCCGCGCGGGCGCCCTGAATCGGTCATCCTCATCCGCCTTCGCATGTCGGGTGCCGCAACTGCAGACCAGATCGATCCTATGGCGGCGCCGTCCGGACGAACGTATCCATCCTCCGCGTCCGCACAGGCTCCGGTAATGTCGCACGCATGGCCACCGCTACGACGCAGACTCCGAAGCGCGAGGCATTCGGCTCGCGGAACGTGTTCATCCTCTCCGCCATCGGCTCGGCGGTCGGACTCGGGAACATCTGGCGCTTCCCGTACGTCGCCTACGAAGGCGGCGGCGGGGCGTTCCTCATCCCGTACCTGTGCGCGCTGCTGACCGCCGGCATCCCGCTGCTGTTCTTCGACTACGCGATCGGGCACCGCTTCCGCGGGTCAGCGCCCCTCGCGTTCCGTCGCATGCACCGCTCGGCGGAGACGCTCGGCTGGTGGCAGGTGCTCATCTGCGTCGTGATCGCCGCGTACTACGCCGTGATCATCGCCTGGGCCGCGATGTACACCTGGTTCTCCGCCCAGCTCACCTGGGGGCCGGGCAACGAGGAGGACTTCTTCTTCGCCGAGTTCCTGCAGTCGGCGGATGTCGCGGCGGTCGGAGTGTCCACCGACTTCGTGCCGCAGGTCGGGCTGCCGCTGATCGCAGTCTGGCTCGTGGTGATCGTCATCATGGCGCTCGGCGTGAAGCGCGGCATCGGCCGGGCGAACATGATCCTGATGCCGCTGCTCACGGTGATGTTCGCGATCCTCGTGGTGCAGTCGCTGTTCCTCCCCGGCGCGCTCGACGGCCTCAACGCCTTCTTCACGCCGAACTGGGCGGCGCTCGCCGACCCCGCGGTGTGGGCATCGGCCTACGGGCACATCTTCTTCTCGCTCTCGGTCGCCTTCGGCATCATGGTCACCTACGCCTCCTACCTGAAGCGCAAGACCGATCTGACCGGCTCCGGCCTGGTCGTCGCGTTCGCGAACTCTGGCTTCGAGATCCTCGCCGGCATCGGCGTGTTCGCAGCCCTCGGGTTCATGGCGCAGGCGCAGGGGACGGAGGTCGCAGGAGTCGCTTCCTCCGGCATCGGGCTCGCGTTCATCGCGTTCCCCACGATCGTCTCGCAGGCCGCCGGCGGCTCGATCATCGGCGTGCTGTTCTTCGGCGCGCTGGTGTTCGCCGGCGTGACGTCGCTGATCTCGGTGCTCGAGGTGATCGTCGGCGCCCTCCAGGACAAGCTCGGCTGGAACCGCGTGCGCACCACGCTCACCGTCACGATCCCGGTCGCCGTGATCTCGATGGCGCTCTTCTCGACGACCACGGCGCTGTCGGTGCTCGACACGGCCGATGCCTTCGTGAACTCGTTCGGGATCATGGCGGTCGCACTCGTCGCGGTGATCATGGTGTCCTGGCTGCTCCGCCGCCTGCCCGCGCTGAAGGACCACCTGAACGGCCGGTCGAGCTTCCGGATGGGCCGGTTCTGGATGCTGCTGGTCGGCGTGCTTGCGCCGCTGGTGCTCGGCTACCTCTTCGTGAGCGAGCTCATCGCGAAGAGCTCGACGCCGTACGGCGGCTACCCCGACTGGTTCCTGTCGATCTTCGGCTGGGGAATGGTCATCTCCCTCGTCATCCTCGCGGTGCTCCTGTCGCTCCTGCCGTGGAGCGGCCGCTCGCACGCCAAGGACGACCCGGAGTACGACGAGTTCCTCGTCGCCGAGCAGTACGAACCCGACTCGGAGACGAGCGCGATACCGGTGCCGGATGCCGAGCAGAGGGGAGCGGGCGCATGACCACCACCGCCATCGTCATGATGATCGTCGCCATGGTCACGGTCTGGGGTGGACTGATCGCCGCGGTCGTGAACCTCGCCCGTCACCCCGAGGTCGCCGACACCGAGCCGGAGCCGCCGGTCGAGCTGTAGACGCGCGGCTCGCAGCGAGCTGCAAGCGGATGCCGGGAAGATCGGAATCTTCTTCTTGACAGCCCTGAGTTTCCGTGAGTACAGTCAGTCATACGATTAACCGACGCACTCAGTGAGGAGGCGAAGATGGCGCGCAAGGCGAGGAACACGGTCACGATGTGGCAGGTGGCAGAGCACGCGGGCGTCTCGCAGGCCACGGTCTCCCTCGTCCTGAACAACATCGGCGGCAGCCGGGTCAACGATGCGACTCGCGATCGTGTGATGGAAGCCGTTCGTGAGCTCGGGTATCGCACCAACGCGTTCGCCAAGTCGCTGCGCAGCGGCGAGTCGGGGATGATCGGCTTCATCTCCGACGAGGTCGCGAGCTCTCCGTTCGCCGGGCGCCTGCTCAAGGGTGCGCAGCTGCTCGCCTGGGAGACCGGGAACGTGATCCTCAGCGTCGACACGTTCAACGAGCCGGCGCTCGAAGCCGCGGCCATCGACATGATGCTCTCCTACCGGGTGAAAGGCGTCGTCTACGCCTCGATGTATCACCGGCTCGTGTCGGTGCCTTCTGAGCTCGAGTCGACGCCGACCGTCATCGTGAACGCGCAGGACGTCGACGGGCAGGTGCCGAGCGTCTTCCCCGATGAGGAGCGCGGCGGCTACGAGGCCACGCGCCATCTCATCGATGCCGGTCACACGCGGATCGCCATGATCAACATCCAGCCACCGGACAGCGACCTGCCCGCCGGCATCGGCAGGCTCGCCGGCTATCGGCGCGCACTGGCGGAGGCCGGCATCCCGGAGGATCCAGAGCTGGTCGTCTCCGGCGGGGGCGTCGTCGAGGACGGACTCGCGCTCACGCTGGCACTGTTCGCACAGGCCGAGCGCCCCACCGCGATCTTCTGCGGCAACGACCGGACCGCCTGGGGAGCGTATCGAGCGCTGGAATCGCTCGGGCTGAGCGTGCCGGACGACTGCTCCATCGTCGGATACGACAACCACGAGATGATCGCGCCCTACCTCGACCCTGGTCTCACGACAGTCGAGCTGCCATACGAGCAGATGGCGCGCGAAGCCCTCGGCATCCTGCTCGGCGGCCGCGCCGACGCCCCCAGATCCACTCCCGTCGAATGCTCACTGATCCTCCGCGGATCCGTGCTGAACGCAAAGGTGCGCGCATGACGCTTCAATCCCGAACCCGAACCCGATCCCGATCGGCGGCTCCCGCCGCACGGGGGCGATCGCCTCGCAACTCGATGCTCCGGCGAGCGGCCCGCTCCTGGCAGTTATACGTATTACTTGCGCCGGCGCTGCTCTACATCGTCATCTTCAAGTACTGGCCGATGTACGGCGCGCAGATCGCGTTCCGCGACTACAACCCCGCGCTCGGCTTCTCCGGAAGTCCGTGGGTCGGGTTGGAGCACTTCATCCGGTTCATCGGCTCGTTCCAGTTCGAGCGGCTGATCGCGAACACGCTGACGCTGAACGCGCTCGGTCTGCTGATCGCCTTCCCCGTGCCGATCATCCTCGCCCTGATCGTCAACCAGCTGCAGAGCGAGCGGTTCAAGAAGTTCACGCAGACCGTGCTCTACTCCCCGTCGTTCATCTCGATCGTCGTCGTGGTCGGCATGATCCACCTCCTGTTCTCGCCGCGCTCGGGAATCGTGAACAACGCCATCGTGGCCTTCGGTGGCGAGCCGATCTTCTTCATGGGCTCGCCCGACTGGTTCCGGCCGCTGTACATCGGCTCGGACATCTGGCAGAACGCCGGGTTCTCGATGATCGTCTACCTCGCAGCGCTCACCGCGATCGATCCGGCCCTTCACGAGGCGGCTCGCGTCGACGGCGCGACCAAGCTGCAGCGCATCCGGCACATCGACATCCCCGGGATCATGCCGGTGATCACGATCCTGTTCATCCTCGCGATCGGCAACCTCTTCAATCTGGGCTTCGAGAAGGTGCTGCTGATGCAGACCGACCTGAACCTGCCGACGTCCGAGGTGATCCAGACCTACGTCTACGAGATCGGTCTGCAGCAGGCGCAGTTCAGCTACTCGGCCGCCATCGGCCTGTTCAACTCCCTCATCAACCTCGTCCTGCTCCTGACCTTCAACTGGGTCGCGAAGCGAGCCGGACAATCGACCCTCTGGTGACGACGCCATGACTCAGACCATCTCGACTCCCACGCGGTCGGCGAGCACGCAGCCGTCCCGCCTCCGTCCCGCTTCCGCCGGTCGCCGTTTCCGCGACCGCGCAGCCGACCCGCTGTTCAACACGTTCGCGATCGGCATGCTCCTGGTGGCGATCGTCGCCATCCTCTATCCGCTCTACTTCATCGTCATCGCGTCGGTCAGCGAGCCGTCGGAGATCCTCAACGGCAACGTCTGGCTGTGGCCGAGCGGCTTCACGCTCGAGGGCTACCTGCGGATCTTCTCGGATGACTCGATCCTCAAGGGGTTCGGGAACTCGGTGCTGTACACCGTGCTCGGCACCGTCGTCAGCGTCGTCACGATCCTGTGCGCCGCGTACGCGCTGTCGAGGAAGGATCTCTTCGGTCGCACCTTCTTCATGATGCTGTTCATCATCACGATGTTCATCGACGGCGGTCTCATCGCGAGATACCTCGTCGTGCGGGATCTCGGGATGCTGGACACGATCTGGGCCCTCGTGCTCCCGGGCGCGGTCGGCGTGTGGAACCTCATCATCGCCCGTGCCTTCTTCGAGAACAACGTGCCGGCCGAGCTGAGGGAGGCCGCGCAGCTCGACGGCGCGAACGACTTCCGCTTCTTCCTGCAGATCGTGCTCCCGTTGTCGAAGCCCCTGATCTTCCTGATGATCATGATCCACCTCGTTGCGAACTGGAACTCGTTCTTCGACGCGCTGATCTTCCTCAACGACGAGAGCAAGTACCCGCTCCAGCTGGTGCTGCGCAACGTGCTGATCCAGTCCGATGTGTCGTCCGCCGGAGGCACAGGCGCGCTGGACTCGTACGCCGCAGCGCAGCGCATGGGCGAGCTGATCAAGTACGGAATGATCGTCATCTCCACGGTCCCGCTGCTGATCGTCCTCCCCTTCATGCAGAAGCACTTCACCAAGGGCGCCATGATCGGCGCGGTGAAGAGCTGACGGCCGCGCCACCCGCGCTCTGTCCTCCCTCCCTTCTCCACCCACCCTGCCCACCCATCAAAGGAACATCATGAGACACCGTCGTTTCCTCACCTCCGTCGCTCTCGTCGTCACCGGGTCGTTCGTCCTGGCCGGCTGCAGCGGGGGAGAAGCCAGCACTGACATCGAGGACAAGTCCTCCGACTTCGGCTTCAACGCAGAAGGCCTCCCGATCGTCGACGAGACGCTCACGCTGTCGTTCGGCGGCAGCAAGGCGCCCCTCGCGCCCGAGTTCTCCGAGATGGAGCTCGTGCAGCAGTGGGAGAAGGACACGAACATCGCGATCGACTGGGAGAACCTCCCCGATCAGGTGTACGCCGAGAAGAAGAACCTGATGCTCGCCAGCGGCGACCTCCCCGACGTGCTGTTCAACACCGGACTCTCGGATGCCGAGATCGTGGAGAACGGCACCAACGGCACGCTCCTCCCCCTCGAGGACCTCATCGAGGAGCACGCGCCGACGCTGTCGGCGATCCTCGAGGAGCGTCCGGACATCCGCGCGGCGATCACCGCGTCGGACGGGCATATCTACACCCTCCCGTCGGTCGAGGAGCTCGGGATCCTGCAGTACCCGAACTTCCTCTTCATCAACAAGTCCTGGCTCGACGCGCTGGGTCTGCCCGTGCCGAGCACGATCGACGAGTACCACGCCGCCCTCGAGGCGTTCGCGACGCAGGACCCGAACGGCAACGGCGCAGCGGATGAGATCCCGCTGTCGTTCCGCACCGATTCGTTCTGCGCCAACCCGCACGACCTCATCGCCGCCCTCGGCGGCCAGCCGGAGAACAACGACCACAGGATCGTCCGCGACGGCAAGGTCGAGTTCACCGCCAACACCGACGGTTACAAGCAGGGCGTCGAGGCGCTCGCCGACTGGTACGCCGACGGACTGATCGACCCCGAGTCGTTCTCGCAGGACGACGCCGCGTACCTGTCCAAGGGCAAGTCCGCGACGCCTGTCCTCGGCTCGTTCTTCTGGTGGGAGCTCAAGGAGATGGTCGGTGACGACCGCGTCGACGACTACGTGCACGTCGGCATCCTCGAAGGCGTCGACGGCGACCGTCTCGCCAGCGTCGCCAACCACCAGGAGATCAACCGCGGCGCGATGGCCATCACGAGCTCCAACGAGTACCCGTCTGCCACGATGCGCTGGGCCGACCGCCTGTTCGAGCCTGTGATGTCCGCCCAGTCGAACTGGGGGCCGATCGGGGTCACCCTCGAGGAGAACGCCGACGGCATCCTCGTGCAGATCCCGGCTGCGGCAGGCGAGTCCGAAGGCGAGCGCCGTCAGCGCGTCGCGCCCGGCGGCCCGAAGATCACGACGGCTGAGGACTTCGAGTCCGTGGTCGCGCCCGAGCCCCGCGCCCTGGAGCGTCAGGAGATGGTCAAGGAGTACTACCTGCCGTACAAGGCCAACGACGCCTACCCGCCCGTGATGCTGTCGAACGAGGAGCTCGACCAGGTGTCGTTCGCGAACGCGGACATCAACACCCTGGTGAAGGAGAAGTTCGCCTCCTGGATCGTGAAGAACACGATCGGGGACGAGTGGGACGCCTACATCGGGCAGCTCGAGTCCCTCGGCGTCGACGACGTCGTCGCCACCTACCAGCAGGCGTTCGACCGATTCCAGAAGGGCGGCGAGTAGCACTCACCCTGGGCGGGCGACTCATCGTCGCCCGCCCAGGGTCGCCGCCCCTCACCCGACACCGATCTCGCCGCGCCCGCAGCGGACCACTCACCAGGAGAAGCACTTGACCACCTCATTCCCGATCACGGCTGCCGGCAGCGCGATCGATTCGACTCCGACGCTCCGGCCGTCCGCGCACTTCACCGCGGAGCGTGCCTGGCTGAACGACCCGAACGGACTGATCCAGTACAAGGGCGTCTACCACCTCTTCTTCCAGACGAATCCGCACGGCACCACCTGGGGCGACATCTCCTGGGGGCACGCGACCTCGACCGACCTGGTGACCTGGACTGAGCAGGACGTCGCGATCCCGTGCACGCCGGAGGAGATGGCCTTCTCCGGCAGCGCGGTGGTCGACTCGCGGAACACCGCCGGGTTCGCCGATCAGGAGCGGGGCGAGACGGCCCTCGTCGCGATCTACACCAGCGCGCAGCGCGCGACCGGCGATGGCCCCGCCATCCAGTCCCAGTCGCTCGCGTTCAGCCTCGACGACGGCGCGACCTGGAGCCGCTACGCGGGCAACCCCGTGCTGGACATCGGCTCGGAGGAGTTCCGTGACCCGAAGGTGTTCTGGTACGGCGGAGACGACGGCCACTGGGTGATGGTGCTCGTCGAGGCGGTCGAGCGGACGGTGGCCGTGTACACCTCGCCCGACCTGATCAACTGGACCCTCGCTTCGCGCTTCGGCCCCGCCCACGCCGTCGGCGGTGTCTGGGAGTGCCCCGACCTGTTCCCGCTCATCGTTGAGGGCACGGGCGAGACCCGCTGGGTGCTGGTGGTCAGCCTGAACCCGGGTGGCATCGCCGGGGGTTCGGGAGCGCAGTACTTCGTCGGCGACTTCGACGGGCGGACGTTCGTCGCTGAGCGGCTGACGGACTCTCCGCACCTCACCGACTACGACTGGCTCGACTACGGCCGGGACTACTACGCGGCGGTGTCGTTCGACAACGTCGCCGACGGCCGGCGGCTGATGGTCGGATGGGCGAGCAACTGGCAGTACGCCAACGAGACCCCCACCGCTCCGTGGCGCTCGGCGATGTCTCTGGTGCGCGAGGTCACGCTGGTGCGATCCGGCGACGGCCGTCATCGGCTCGTCCAGCGAGCGGTGCTGCCGGCGGATCGCGGCGCGGTCCGCGTCTTCGAGACGACTGTTCCGTGCGGACCGGATGATCTCACCACTCTCGCCGTGCACGGCGAGGGCGACGAGCGCCTCCTCGTGATCGTCGATGGTCGCGAGCGCACCATCAGCTGCGACCGAACCGTCAGCGGCGACACCGGATTCCACCCGGACTTCCCCTCGGTCGACCGGGCGCCGATCCCGGAGGAGTGCGGCGATCAGCTCGACCTGCAGATCATCGTGGACGCGATGATCGTCGAGGTCTTCGCGGCCGGCGGGCTCGTCACCTTCACCGAGCAGGTGTTCCCGCGCAGCAACTACGACCGGGTGTCGTCGGTCTAGGCGGATGCGTGCACGCAGGCCTCCGCGCCTGCGTGCACGGCCTCGATCCACGTGCGGAAAAAGATACTTCCGCGTGGAGGTTTCCTGCTATTCTGGCGTCGGGCGGCTTCGCGCGCCCCTCCGTCCGCACAAGCAAGGAAGGTCAACGTGGCCCTGCCAGAAACCTCGGTTCAGCTGTACACGCTCGCAGCGGAGTTCTCCGCAGACATGAAGGGGTCGCTCGACAAGCTCGCAGCGATCGGCCTGCGCAACGTCGAGGCGTTCGACTTCGTCCGCCGCCCTGACGAGATCCGCGCCGCGCTCGACGCCTCGGGTCTGGTCTCGCCCACCGGGCACGCTCCGCTGCTCTCGGATGAGCTCTGGACGCCGGACGGCTCCATCCCGACCCCCGCCCCGGAGGTCGTCTTCGAGGCGGCGGCGAAGGTCGGCATCAAGACGGTCATCGACCCGTTCGTCGCGCCGGAGCGCTGGTTCACCCTCGAGGGCGTGACCGACATCGCCGACCGGCTGAACGCGCTCACCGAGACGGCCGCGACGTTCGGCCTCGAGGTCGGCTACCACAACCACTCGCAGGAGTTCATCGCCGATTTCGACGGCCAGAGCGCGTACGAGCGCTTCGTCGCCCTCACCGACGAGCGCGTCGTGCTCGAGCTCGACCTGTACTGGGCGCTCGTCGGCGGGCAGGACGTTCCCGCGCTCGTCTCGCGTCTCGGTGACCGCCTGGTCGCCGCGCACGTCAAGGATGGCATCGCCCCCGCGAGCAACCCGTTCGCCCCAGACGCCGGGGAGTTCGGCTCGGACAGCCTCGACCAGCGTCACGCCGGCACGGGCGACGTGCCCCTCGTCGACGCGCTGCGCGCGGCATCCGCTCTGCAGTACGCCATCATCGAGTACGACAACGCCCCTGGCGATGTCTTCGCCGACGTCGCGGCGAGTTACGCGTTCCTCGTCGAGGGCGGATTCGCCCGATGAGCGCGGTCGGAATCGGCATCATCGGCGTCGGCGTCATCAGCGACACCTACCTGCAGAACCTCACGTCGTTCCCCGACGTCGAGGTGCTCATCGTCGGCGACCTGCTGCTCGACCGCGCGCAGGCGCAGGCCGAGAAGTACGGCGTTCCGGCGTCCGGCTCGGCGGAAGACGTGCTCGCCCACCCGGGTGTCGACCTGGTTATCAACCTGACCATCCCCGCAGTCCACATCGAGGTCTCTCGCGCGGCGATCGCCGCCGGAAAGCACGTCTGGACCGAGAAGCCGCTCGGCCTCGATCGCGAGGGTGCGGCACAGCTGCTGCGCGAGGCAGAAGCCGCAGGGCTCCGCGTCGGATCGGCCCCCGACACGCTGCTCGGCCCGGGCTTCCAGGCGGCGCGACGCGCCATCGAAGGCGGCGTCATCGGCCGCCCGCTGTTCGCGCAGACCGCGTTCCAGACGCAGGGGCCGGACCTCTGGCACCCGAGCCCGGCGTTCCTCTTCGCCGAGGGCGCAGGCCCGCTGCTCGACATGGGGCCGTACTACTTCTCGGCTCTCGTCAGCCTGCTCGGCCCGGTCGACCGCGTGTCGGCAGTCGGCATCAAGGCGCGCGAGGAACGGGAGATCCACACCGGTCCCATCGCCGGCACGACGTTCCCGGTCGAGGTCCCGTCGACGATCCAGATCGTCACGGCGTTCGAGGCCGGCGCCTCGGCGCAGAGCCTGCTGAGCTTCGACTCCGCCCTGGAGCGTCACGGCATCGTCGAGATCCACGGCACCGAGGGCACGATCGTGATCCCGGATCCGAACCAGTTCGCGGGCCGCATCGCCTACGTCAAGCCGCTCGGCGTGATCCGCGACGGCATGTCGTTCGAGCAGGAGTGGATCGAGATCGAGCACGACGCGGTCGACGTCGGCCGCGGAATCGGCGCCCTCGACATGGTGCGCGCGATCGCCGAGGAGCGCCCGCACGTGGCCTCCGGCGAGCTCGGGTTCCACGTCCTCGACATCCTGCTCTCCGCCCAGGAGTCCGCCGCGACCGGTCAGACGGTGGTCGTCGACAGCACCGTCGCACCGGTGCCGCTGCTGCCTGCGGGCTTCGACCCGTTCGCCGCGACCCTCTGAGATCAGGGAGCACGAAGGCCACGGATCCGCCGGCAGGCGGGCCCGTGGCCTTCGTCGGTATCGGATGCCGTCAGGCGCCGTCGCCGGCGAGCAGGCGGTCGAGCATCGCGAGGGCTCCCGCGTGGTCGACTGACGGGTCGAGCAGCCACTGGGTCTGCAGGCCGTCGGATGCCGCGATCACGAGGGCTGCGACGAGGACGGGGTCGAGATCGTCGCGGAGCCGGCCGGATGACTGAAGGTCGCGCACCTGAGCGGAGATCTCGTCGCGGAGGCGGGAGAACCGTGTCGTCGCGAACTCCTGCGCGGCCGGGTGGTCGTCCTCGATCGCGTTGGCGGTGAGGATCGAGTACAGCTGGACCATGCCGGGGATGCTGCGGTTCTTCTCGGCCGAGATCCGCATCGCCGTCGCGGGGCTGATGTCGGGCGGCTCCGGATCGGTCTCGTCGTGTCGGCGCTCCGATTCGCGGTAGACCGCCACGAGCAGCTCCTCGAGCGATCCGAAGTAGTGGGTGAGCGCCGCGTGCGTCACGCCCACCTCCTGCGCGATCGCGCGCAGGCTCGTCTTCTTCGAACCCCGCTGTGCGAAGACCTCGATCGCCTTGTCGAGGATCTCCTGTCGCCGGGCGATGCCCTTCGGGTAGCGGCCCCTCGCGCGGGACGCGTCGGCGGGAGAATCGGTCATGTCCCGATGATACCCATCTGCGGGCAAAAAACTTCCAATCGGAGGTTCTATGGCCGGACCTGGTTGACCAGCTCCTCGCCCGCGGCCAGCCGTGCGACGTTCGCGTCGATCAGCTCGCTCCCGCCGACGGGCCGGTTGCCTGCGACGTGCGGCGTGATCACGAGATTCGGCGCCGCCCACAGCGGCGAGTCCGCGCCGAGCGGCTCCTTCTTCATCACGTCGATCGCGGCGGCACGGAGGCCACCGGAGGCCAGGGCATCGAGGAGGGCGTCCTCGTCGACCGTCGCCCCGCGGCCCACGTTCACGAATACCGCGCCGGGCTTCAGCATCCCGAACACCGTGCGATCGAAGAGGTCGGCCGTCGCCGGGGTGGCCGGGATCAGCGACACCAGGACGTCGGTCTCGGCGAGCACGCCGGCGGCATCCGCTTCGGCGACGACCTCCACACCCGAGCGACTGCCGGCCGAGCGGGCGATCCCGCGCACGTCGGCGCCGAGCAGCTGCAGCATCGGCGCGAGCCGGGACGCGATCGAGCCGAAGCCCCAGATCGCCACGCGGGATCCCGCGAGCGTGTAGAGGCCCTGCGTCTCCGGCGCGCTCTGCGCCGCGATGAAGTCCTCGTCCCAGCGGTTCTGCTGCTGCGCGTCATGCAGCCGGTCGAGGCGGCGGATCCCGCTCAGGATCAGCGCGAGCGCATGCTCGGCCACAGGACCGTCGTGGAGCGACCGGCCGGAGCAGACCGGCACGGTCTGATCGAAGCCGGCGGCCAGCACGACATCCGCCCCTGACGCCAGGCTCTGCACCAGCCGCAGTCCCGGCAGCGAGCGCGCAGCGCTCTCGAGCTGCTCACGGGAGTTGTGCCACGTGACGAGCACCTCGGCGTCCCGGTGCTCGGGCGGGATCTCGGCCGTGACGTCGTAGACGACGGCATCGGCATCGCCCTGCAGGTGCAGCGCGATGGTGTCGGGGATCAGGATCTTCATGGTGCCTCCCTGTCCAGGTAAGCACATCGGGGCCGCTCGCGTCTGCCGCGTGTCCGATCGGATCGGACGCGGAAAGTCGGGTGCGGCCGGGCACGGGAGGAAGATGCTGGGAGGGAAAGGAAGGACCTCATGATCGGTTCACTCAACGCGCTGATCGACCTGGTCGAGCAGCGCACGGGGGAGGAGCTCGATGTCACGGCGTTCGCACACGACAACGGCACCACCGAGTACCACCTGCGTCGCATGTTCTCCGCTCTGGCCGGTATGCCGCTCTCGGAATACATACGCCGCAGGCGGATGACTCTGGCGGCGGCCGACCTGGTCTCCGGCGACCCGAGCCTGCTCGATGTGGCAGTCCGGCACGGCTACGGATCGGTCGAGGCCTTCGGGCGGGCGTTCCGCGCGGTGCACGGCGCTGCGCCGGCCGACGTGCGCCGAGACGGAGGTCCGCTACGCACACAACCCACGCTCCGGTTCCGCCTGAGCGTCGAAGGGAGCACCCCGATGGACGTCACCATCACCACCCTGCCCGCACTCGTCCTCGCGGGTCATGCCGCGAGCGTTCCCCTCATCCACGAGGGCGTCAACCCGCACATCCAGGCGCACATCGCGGCGATCCCGCCGGAGGAGCATGGGCGTCTCAAGGCGCTCGGCGACGCGGAGCCGGGCGGCATCCTCGCCATCACGGCGGATGCCGAGCCCGACGCCCCGGAGGGCACGATGCTCACCTATCTGCACGGAGTCGCGCTGCAGCCGGGAACACCGGTGCCGGAAGGCCTCGACAGCATCCGCCTCGAGGAGGGGGCCTGGGCCGTGTTCGCGGCGAAGGGGCCGTTCCCTGCGGCGCTGCAGAATCTGTGGGCAGCGACCGCGACCGAGTGGTTCCCGTCGAACCCGTGGCGCCTGCGCCCTGGGCCGTCGATCGTCCGGTACCTCGAGTTCACGGGCGATCACGCCTCGTGCGAACTCTGGCTCGCGGTCGAGCGGGGCTGAACCGCGGGGAGCCGCAGCTGAGAGGCGCAGTCCGGAATCGGACTGCGCCTCTTTCGTCTTCCATGACGCCTTCCGGGAACCGGCACTTGTCATGCCGCTCTCTCACGTTGTACAGTGAGGACCACTTTCATCGAGGGTTAGTTTTATCCTTGGAATCAAGTCTCGACGTCGAGACGACGACATCCCGCAGAGAGGCGGAAGATGCCACGGCCGCAGATCTCCCGACCGCGCACATCCGTGTGGCGGAGCATGATCCAGAGCAGGACGCTGCTGTTCATGTGCCTGCCGGCGATCGCGTTCTTCCTCGTGTTCAGCTACGCGCCGCTACCTGGCATCTGGATCGCGTTCACGAACTTCAACTACAACGACGGCATCTTCGGCAGCCCGTTCGTCGGACTCAAGAACTTCGAGTTCCTGCTCAAGTCCGGCCAGCTCTGGCTGCTCACCCGCAACACGATCCTGTACAACATCGCGTTCATCGTCCTCGGGAACATCCTGCAGATCGCCATCGCGGTGATGATGAACGAGGTGCGGCTGAAGTACTTCAAGAAGATCAGCCAGGGCATCATGTTCCTGCCGTACTTCATCTCCGTCGTGCTGGTCGGCGTGATCGCGTTCAACCTGCTCAACTTCGACACCGGCGCCCTGAACGCGCTGATCAAGGAGACCGGCGGCGACCCGATCAAGATCTACAGCACCGCCGGCGCATGGCCGCTGATCATCATCCTCGTCCACCTGTGGCAGAGCACCGGCTACGGCTCGATCGTCTACTTCGCGGCGATCATGGGCATCGACAAGGGCCTGCTCGAAGCGGCATCCATCGACGGCGCGAACGCCTGGCAGCGCATCCGCCACGTCATTCTGCCGAGCCTCAAGCCGACGTTCATCATCCTGCTGCTGTTCTCGCTCGGCGGGATCATGCACGGCAACTTCGGCCTGTTCTGGAACCTCGTCGGAAACAACGCCGCGCTGTTCTCCACGACCGACATCATCGAGACCTCGGTCTACCGGATGGTCATGTCCCAGAACAACTTCACGACCTCCACCGCGGTCGGTCTCTATCAGTCGCTGTTCGGGTTCGCGATCGTGATGACCGCGAACTGGATCGTACGAAGGGTGAACAAGGAAAATGCCCTCTTCTGACCTCAAGCCGGCCGTCATCGCCGATCCGGTGACCACCGAGGCGATCGTGCTCGCCGGACGCAAGCCCGCCCGAGCACTCCGCGAGCGCCGCCCGGCCGGACGCCCGATCAAGCTCGAGCGCAGCGACTACGTGCTCCGCAGCATCTCGTACCTCACGATCTCGCTGTTCGCGCTGTTCTGCCTGCTGCCGTTCGTGCTGATCGTCTCGGCCTCGTTCTCCAGCGAGTCCGAGATCATGAAGAGCGGCTTCGGTCTGCTGCCCAAGGGCTTCACCTTCACCGCCTACGAGTACATCTTCAAGGCGCCTGGGCAGATCATCGGCTCGTACATCGTCACGATCGTGATGACGGTCACCGGCACGGCGGTGGGGCTCCTGATCATCTCGATGACCGGGTACGCGCTGTACCGGCCGGACTTCCGCTTCCGCAACCAGATCTCGTTCTTCATCTACTTCACGACGCTGTTCTCCGCGGGCCTCGCCCCGACGTTCCTCTGGATCGGACGCACGCTCGACCTCCGCGGCAACTACCTCGCCGTCTGGCTCCCGCTGCTGATGACGCCGTGGCTGATCATCCTGATGAAGAGCTTCATGCGCACCGTGCCGTTCGAGATCGTCGAATCGGGCAAGATCGACGGCGCCGGAGACTTCCGCATCTTCTGGCAGCTCGCGCTCCCGATGATGAAGCCGGCCCTCGCGACCGTCGGTCTGTTCCTCGCTCTGGGCTACTGGAACGAGTGGTACCTGTCGTCGCTGTACCTCGGCAGCACGGTCGAGTTCAAGCCGCTGCAGTACCAGCTCTACAACGTGATCAACACCGCGAACGCGCTGCGCAACTCGGTCGCCGGCTCCAACGTCAGCATCACCGACCTGCCGAGCAACACCCTCAAGATGGCGAGCGCGGTCGTCGCGACCGGCCCGATCCTGCTGCTCTACCCGTTCGTCCAGAAGTACTTCGTCAGCGGCATCGCCGTCGGCGCAGTCAAGGGCTGATGCCCTGTCCCTCCCCGCAATCCCAACGCACCACAGATATGAGCCGAAGGAGTCTCACATGAAGAGAAGGACCCTCACATCCGCGGCGGCGCTCGTCGCCCTCGGATTGACCACCACGATGCTGGCATCGTGCACCGGCAGCACCGACGAGGCCGAAGGCGGCAAGCCGACCGAGATCACGATGCTCGTGCTCGGCGACAAGCCCACCAACGGCCACCTCGAGGCCATGCTGGACAAGCTCAACGAGCGGCTCGTCGAGAAGGCGAACGCCAAGCTCGACCTGTTCTACGTCGAGTGGGCGGACTGGCAGACGCAGTACAACCTGCAGCTGCTCTCCGGCGACGACAACGTCGACCTCATCACCACTGCAAGCGACTGGCTCTTCGCATGGGAGAACGCGGAGAAGGGCGCCTTCCTGCCGCTGAGCGAGGACATGCTCAAGGAGAACGCGCCGAAGACCTGGGAGCAGGTGGACGCCGAGGGCGACTGGGACCTCACCAAGCTCGACGACGGGCAGATCTACTTCATCCCCGAGGACAACTACACGCAGTGGACCAACCACGGCTTCTTCTATCGCGGTGACTGGGCAGCCGAAGCGGGGTTCGCGAACGGCGAGATCGAGAAGTTCGAGGACTTCACGACGTACTTCCAGTGGGTCAAGGACAACAAGCCCGAGGCGTACCCGTGGGATGTCGCCGGCGCCAACGAGTTCGCACTCACCGGATATCTGCAGGGGCACACCGACCTGCAGACCATCCAGCAGATCACCGCCGGCAACTACTTCCCGTTCCAGACGCCCGAGGGAGACGAGACCAGTGTCACCTCCTGGTACATGGAGGGCGACGACCTGCTCGAGGCCGCCGAGCTCGCGAAGGAGTGGAACGACATCGGCGTCTGGCGCGAGGACGCTCTGAACTACGACGGCGTCACGCGCGAGCTGATGTACGCGGGGCTCTCCGGCACCGACCAGCACCACACGCAGACGTTCGTGGGTCAGATCGTCGACAACATGGAGGCCAAGCAGCCGGGTTCCGACCCGAAGCTGTTCTCGTTCGGCTCTGAGAACGGCAACTACTTCCGCGACATCAAGACCCACGGCGCGATGGCCGTGAGCGCGAACTCGTCGAACCCCGAGAAGGCTCTGCAGGTCTACGACCTCCTCCGCAATGACGAGGAGGCGTACAACCTGATCAACTTCGGCATCGAGGGCACCGACTACGTCATCACCGACGACGGCAAGCTCGGCTATCCGGAGGGCTACGACTCCTCGACCGACGGCCTCGGCGCGAACTTCTGGGCCGGCCGCATGGACGAGTACGAGCTGCCGAAGGTCTCGGATGCTCCGAACAAGGACGAGATCTACGACGCACTCGACGCCGACGCGAAGGACTACCCGTACTCGACGCTCGTGGTCGACAAGACGCCGATCGAGTCGACGCTCGCGGCCATGAGCGGCGTGCTCTCCGAGTACATCCCGCAGCTGCAGTACGGCAAGTTCGACGACCCGGCGGCAGCCATCGAGGAGATGCGCCAGAAGCTCAAGGACGTCGGCTACGAGGATGCTCGCGCCGACATCGAGGCGCAGATCAAAGCGTGGGACGAAGCCCGCTAGGGCTGAGCACGACACACAGCCGGGCGGGCCGTGCAACCACGGCGGCCCGCCCGGCTCTCACAGAAGGAGGGATCATGGCGAGCAGCATCATGGCACCGGACTCCGCGCTGATGCGGTTCCTCACCCGGATCGCCGACCTGATGATCCTGAACGTCCTGTTCATCGTGACGTCGATCCCGATCGTGACGCTCGGCGCATCGCTCACCGCGCTGAACTACGTCAGCATGCGGATCGCCACGGACACCGACCGCACGATCGTCGGCGACTACCTCCGCTCCTTCCGGCAGAACCTCCGCCAGTCGACGCTGCTGGCATTGATCCTCGCGGCGGCCGGGGGCGCGCTCGCCGCTTGGTATCTCGTCGTCACCACCGCGCCGCTGCCGTCGATCGCGGTGATCGTGCTGCTCGCGGTCTGGTACCTGCTCACCTTCATGTTCGTGATGGCCGCGCTCTACGTCTTCCCCTACGCCGCCCGATTCGAGGGCGGCACCCGCGAGGTGCTGCGCAACGCGCGGCTGATGTCGATCCGGCATCCGCTCGCCCCTCTCGTCGTCATCGTGCTGACCGCGCTCAGCGTCGTCGTCACCATCCACTATCCGCAGGCCACAGTGTGGGGGCTGCTCTGGCTGATGATCGGCTTCGCCGGCATCGCCTTCCTCGGCGGCGCGATGTTCTCCCGCATCTTCGAGAAGTACGCGCCCACCCGGTCCGCAGCAGTACCGCCCGCACGCGACCAGGAAGAGGAATAGTCCCCGTGCACATCCAGCCCATCGAACACTGGCTCTTCACACGGACGGATGACCCCGACGCCTGGGCGAAACGATACGACGACGCCGACTGGCGCACAGTCGTCGTGCCGCACGACTGGAGCGTCGAGGAGGAGTTCGCCGAGTCGTTCTCGAGCGGCACCGGGTATCTGCCCGGCGGCATCGGCTGGTACCGCGCGCACATTCCCGCCGGCGGATTCGCGCTGCGCGAGGACAGCGTGGTGCGGCTCGTCTTCCACGGCGTGTACAAGAAGGCGGACGTCTGGGTCAACGGCTATCACGTCGGCGGGCGCCCGTCGGGCCACTCCCGCTTCTCGTTCGATCTGACCGAGATCCTCTCCTACTCGCACGACGACGAGCTCGTGATCAGCGTGCGCGTCGACCACACGGACATCTCCGACTCGCGCTGGTACAACGGATCCGGCATCACGAGGCGGGTCGAGATCGAGGTGCACGACGCCGTGCACCTCCGGGAGCACGGCACCGTCGTGACGACCCTGAGGGCGGATGCCGGGGAGGCCACGATCCGCGTCGATCAGGCGCTCGTGAACAGCAGCGCGGCACCGGCCGAGGTGCACGCCCGGCACGAGCTGACGTCGCTGAGCACCGGGCGCGTCCACACCGCAGACACGCAGGCTGATCTCGCGGCCGGTGGATCGGCGACGACCTCCGCGACCATCCGCGTCTCCGACCCGGAGCTCTGGTCGGACGGCGATCCGCGCCTCCATCGCCTCGTCACGACCCTCACCTGGCCCGGCGGCAGCGCCGAGTACAGCGAGATCGTCGGCATCCGCACGTTCCGGTTCGACCCCGATCACGGCTTCTCGATCAACGGCGAACGACGCACGCTCAAGGGCGTGTGCCTGCACGAGGATGCCGGAACCCTCGGCACCGCAGTGCCGGCCGAGGTCTGGCTGCGTCGCCTGCTGGCCCTGAAGGAGATGGGCTGCAACGCGATCCGGATGGCCCACAACCCGCACGCCCCGGAGCTGTATGCGCTGTGCGACGCGCTCGGCTTCTACGTGATCGACGAGGCGTTCGACGAGTGGGAGAACGCGAAGAACAAATGGTGGCAGGGGCACAACGTGTACCCGCCCCGGCACCAGGGGTACGCCTCCGACTTCACCGAGTGGCACGAGCGCGACCTCGTCGCGATGGTCGAAGCCGGTCGCAACCGTCCCTCGATCATCGCGTGGAGCATCGGCAACGAGATCGACTATCCGAACGACCCCTACGCGAGCCCGCTGTTCGACGAGATGACGGGCAACAACGATGCGAACAAGCCGGCTGCCGAGCGGGTGTACGACCCGACCCGCCCCGACATCCGCCGCCTCACGACGATCGCGACCGAGCTCGCGCGCATCGTCCGCGCGAGCGACCCCACCCGCCCGGTGACCCTGGCCGCCGCGTTCCCCGAGCTCTCCAGCCGCACCGGACTCCTCGAGCCGCTCGATGTCGTCGGATACAACTACAAGGAGCACCTCTACGAGGACGACCACCGCCGCTTCCCCGCCAAGCCGCTCCTCGGCAGCGAGAACTCGCACGAGTACCCCGACTGGCAGGCCGTCACCCGCAACGACTTCATCGCAGGCCAGTTCCTCTGGACCGGCATCGACTACCTCGGCGAGGCCTACGGCTGGCCGATCCACGGCGCGGGCGCGGGGCAGTTGACGCTCGCCGGCTTCCCGAAGCAGACCTGGCATCTACGGCGCAGCTGGTGGTCAGACGAGCCGGTCGCGCGCATCGTCGTCCGACCGCACGTGGAGGGGGAGACCGAGTTCTGGAGTCACCCTGTGTCGCGCACGGTCGACTTCGCCGAGGCCGGGCCGACCGAGGTGCTCTGCTTCGCGAACGGAGACGCGGTGCAACTCTCGGCCGGCGGGGCGCCGGTCGAGACCGCATGGGATGACGAGCACGGCTACTGGCGCGCCGTCGTGCCTGCGCTCACCGGACCGTTGGAGCTCGAGGTGCTGCGCGACGGCGCAGTGATCGCGACCGACCGCATCGAGTCCGCGGGGGAGCCGGCACGTCTCGACGCCGTCGTGTGGGAGGCGCCGGAAGGGCCCGTCGCCCTGGTCCGGGCGGCCGGCCTGCCGGCCGCCCGGGTCGTGCAGATCGAGTGCACGCTGCGCGATTCGCGCGGATCCGAGGCCCGCGGCGAGGTGCTCGTGGAGGCGAGCGTCGAAGGCGGAGAGCTGCTCGGGCTGGAGAACGGCGATCTCGCCGACGTCACGGCTTACGCCCTGCCGCAGCGAAGAACGCTCGACGGCCGCCTGATCGTGTTCGTGCTCTGCGACGGCCCGGCATCCGTGCGCCTCCGCGCCGAGGGCCTCGAGGATGCTCTCGTGGTGATCGAGTGATGGGATACTGGCGAAAGCCGGGGCGTATCGCCTCCGGCATGCGGCACGCGGCCTGGAACGCCGCTCGCGAATCGAGGGAGTGAATGAGTATGGGTGTGCCGAGGCGGACATCGCGGGACATTCGCAGTGACTCCCGCGTGGACGTGCTGCACGCGGTGCTCTCGGCGGGCGAGACCACCCGCAACGGCGTCGCGCAGGCGACCGGACTCAGCCCCGCGACCGTCGCGACGATCGTCGGCGAGCTGATCGACGAGGGCATCGTCGCCGAGACCCGCGGCATCGCGGTCGGCATCGGCCGCCCCACCGCGGTGATCGGCATGAACGCCGATCGCGGTCGCGTCGTCGGGATCGACGTCGCCGAGACCTACGTCCGCACAGTGCTCTTCGACACGGCGCTCACGCAGATCGCGAGTACGGCGACCGAGCGGGACGAGCATGTGCTCGACCCGGCATCCGTCGTCGAGGAGATCGGCGGAGCGCTCGATCGGATGCTGTCGCAGGAGGGCGTCTCGCGCGATGACGTCCTGGGTGTCGGCGTCGCCCTTCCCGCTCTCGTGCAGGAGCCGTCCGGCGTCTCCGTGCTGGTGCCGAACTGGACGTGGCATTCCGTCGAGCTGGAGCAGCTGCGCACCCGCGTGGGCCTGCCGCTCGTGATCGAGAATCCGCTGAAGGCGATGGTCGCGGCCGAGCTGTGGCTCGGCCGAGGGCGCTCGGCAGCCAGCCTCGCCACGGTCAACCTGGGCACCGGCGTCGGCGCCGGGATCGTGCTGGAAGGGCGCATCCTGCGCGGCGCGACGAACTCCGCCGGGGAGTGGGGGCATTCGCTGCTCGTGCTCGACGGCCGGCGCTGCCGGTGTGGCCGCAACGGCTGCGTCGAGGCATACATCGGAGCGCCCGGCATCCAGCAGACCCTCCGTGAGATCGCCCCGGAACATCCGCTCAGCGACGTCGCCATGCAGGCCGATTTCATCGCCGCCCTCGCCGATGCCGCGAACGCGGCGGAGCATGACCCCGCCGTCACCGAGACCCTCGACCGCACTGCCTACTTCCTGGGCTCGGCGCTGGCCGACCTGGTCGCGATCGTCAACCCAGAGGTCGTGACGCTCACCGGCTGGACCACCTGGGGACTCGGGTCGCACCTGCTCGAACCGACACGCCGCCACCTGCGCGAGCAGTCGCCGGGTCACGCGGGCGGCGAGGTCGAGCTCGTGGTGTCGACGGTCTCGGGCAATCCGGTGGCGACCGGCGTCGCGCTGATCGCCCTCGAGCGCTTCCTGGTCGACGCGGGTCTGCTGACCACGCACATCCCCGTCGCACTCTGATCCTGAAACGACGAGGAGCCCCGCGGGCCGCACCGGCCGCGGGGCTCCTCGCCGCTCTCGATGGGAGATCAGCCGCGCGTCCACTGCTGGGTCGGGGCGGCCGGATCGCAGGAAGCCAGCGACAGGCCCCACTCGTTCGCGGGCGTCGCCAGGCAGAGAGCGGGGTCGGCGACCGTGCTGAGCGTCAGGTCGGCGTTCACCGTCCACTGCTGCTCGATGCCGCCGGAGCACGCCTCGATCGCCAGGGCGCTGCCAGCGACCGCGCCGTCCACGGGCTCGACGCACATGTCGCCGTAGACCGACAGCTCACCGGCATCCGTCGCGTGGAACGACTGGTTGCCGCCGCCGTTGCACCACCAGAGGCCGAGCTGCGTGCCCGGGGCCGTCGAGCCGCCGGGGATGTCTACGCAGACGCCGTGAGCGACGCTCTTCAGCGGCTCGCCGGGAGGAGCCGGCGGCAGGTCGTTGAGCTGCTCGTCCTTCAGCAGCCCCCAGCCCCACTGCAGCTGCGCGAGTCCGGACTCGTTCGTCACCTGGAGCCCGCCGTCGGCGGTCTGCTCGGTGAGGGTGTACGAGTCTCCGGTGCGCAGGCCCGGCCAGTACACGACGCCCATGCCCTGGTCGCGCGTCACCTCGGTGAGAGCCCCGAGGTAGGCGGTCGAGACGTCGCCCTCGTGGTTGCCGTAGTTCAGGCCGGTCGTCATCGGCGACCCCGCCTCGGAGACCAGGGTGCGCCAGCCGTACGCGCCGATGCGGGGGAGCAGGTTCGCCTTCCACTCCTCCTCGGTGGTGTGGCTCGCCCAGAAGCCGTAGAAGTGCAGCGACAGCAGGGTGCCGTCGAGCTCCTCGGCGGCGCCGACGCCGGTGACGTCGTCGTTGTAGCCGGTGCCGGAGACGATCACGCGCTTGCGCGGAACGTCGCTGTGGTCGGCGAGCCAACCCGAGGTCAGCGACACCCACTCGTCGAGCGAGTAGCCGAAGGGCTCATTCATCGGCTCGAAGTACACCCGCGGGGTCTTGCCGTACTCGGCGACCACCGTGTCCCACATCGCGTCGAACGCAGCGGGATCGTCGGCCCGCCCGTCCTTGGCGTCGTCCGCCTCCCAGTAGCTGAGGATGACCTTGAACCCGCCGTCGATCGACGCGTCGATGGCGGCGCGATACGACTCCCACCAGTCCGTGCCGACGCTCGAGGGATTGATCGGCAGACGGACCGTGTTCGCCCGCACCTCGGTGCGGAAGCCGCTGATGATGGCGGCGGACTTGTCGTAGGTGGTGGCGTAGTCGTCGGCGACGCTGAGGCCCGAGGGCACGACCTCGTCGTCGGCGTAGTTGTCACGCGGGTCCGCCCAGTTCACTCCGCGGAACTCGTTCGTGCTGTGCGGTCCGCCGCCGGCGGGCGTCGCCGGCACGGCTGCTGCGGACAAGGGGGCGAGGCCCATCAGGAGGGCGGCGGCCGCGACGGCCGCTCCGATCTGTCTCTTCATCGGGATCCGTTCGGTTCGGTTGCGCGTCACTGCGCAGGTGCCGACGGGGGTATCGGCATCCGCCAGCGTGGCACGCGAGCGGACGAAACTCAAGGGTTAAAACAAGGGTGAGAAAAAAGAGGACGCGCCGCCGGAGAAAATGCTTGCGATGGTCGCGACGGTTTCTGTAACGTTAAAAACATGATCACCGCCGTCGCTGGTTCCGCCGCACCCGTCATCGACCGCCGCATCTACGGGCAGTTCGCCGAGCACCTCGGGCGCGGCATCTACGAAGGCCTGTGGGTCGGCGAGTCCTCCGAGATCCCGCACCGCAACGGACTCCGCGTCGACGCGATCCAGGCCCTCCGCGACATCAAGGTGCCGGTCGTGCGGTGGCCGGGCGGATGCTTCGCCGACGAGTACCACTGGCTCCAGGGCATCGGCGCCGACCGCGGCGCGATGGTCAACACCCACTGGGGCGGCGTCGTCGACCCGAACGAGTTCGGCACGCACGAGTACTTCGAGCTCCTGAACCAGCTCGACGCCGAGGCCTACATCAACGGCAACGTCGGCAGCGGCACGGTCGCCGAGATGCAGGACTGGATCGAGTACATGACGCTCGACAGCCACACGCCGATGGCGGAGCTGCGCAAGAGCCACGGCCGCGACCAGCCGTGGAAGGTGCAGTTCTTCGGCGTCGGGAACGAGAGCTGGGGATGCGGCGGCAACATGATGCCCCTGCACTACGCGAACCTCTACCGGCAGTACCAGACCTACGTGCGCGACTACGGCGACAACCGCATCACGAAGGTCGCCTGCGGTGCGAACTCCGACGACTACGAGTGGACCGACGTGGTGATGGCGCGCGCGAGCGGTCACATGGACGCGCTGAGCCTGCACTACTACACCCTGCCGACGGGGAACTGGGACGTGAAGGGCGCCGCCCTCGACTTCGACGACGCCGCCTGGTACGAGACGATCCGGCGCACGCTGTTCATGGACACGCTGCTCGCCCGCCACGGCGAGGTCATGGACCGCTACGACCCCGCGAAGCGCGTCGGGCTCTACGTCGACGAATGGGGCACCTGGTACGACGTCGAGCAGGGCACGAACCCCGGATTCCTGTACCAGCAGAACACGATGAGGGACGCGGTGGTCGCGGCTCTCAACTTCCACGTGTTCCACCGTCACGCCGCCCGCGTGCGAATGACCAACATCGCGCAGATGGTCAACGTGCTGCAGGCGATGCTGCTCACCGACGGGCCCCGGCTGATCAAGACGCCGACCTACTTCGCGTTCGCGCTGTACACCGATCACCACGACGCGACGCTGGTGCCGACCAAGGGCGTGCTACCTCCGCACACCGATGTCACGGTCTCCCGCAAGGACGGCGCGGTCACCGTCAGCGCCGTCAACTACGCGCTCGACCGGCCGGCCCGCATCGAGATCGATCTGCCCGGCGCGATCGGCACGCTGCGGCGGAGCGAGATCCTCACCGGCGCCTCCACGAGCCACAACACGTTCGAGGTACCGACGGCACTCGGGCTCGCGGCGTTCGAGGATGTCGCGGTGACGGGGTCGCGCCTCGTGCTCGACCTGCCGCCGTGCAGCATCGTCACGGTCCGCGCCGACGTCGCGGGAGTCTGAGGCGCGTCGATGGTGACGATGCAGGACGTCGCGCGGCACGCGGGCGTCTCGGTGATGACGGTCTCGAACGTCATCAACGCGCGTCCGCATGTGCGCGACGCGACGCGCGACCGTGTGCTCACGGCGATCGACGACCTCGGCTACGCCGTGAACGCCGCCGCGCGCAGCCTGCGGCAGGGGCGCTCCGGCGTGATCGGGCTCGCGATCCCCGACATCGACCGGCCGTACTTCGGGCAGCTCGCGGAACTCATCGTCGCCAGGGCCGCGCAGGACGGCTACGAGGTGGTGATCGAGCACACCGGCGCCGATCGCGAGCGGGAGATCGGGGCGCTCCGGCACTCGCGGCTGCGCAGCTACGACGGCCTGCTGATCAGCGCGGTCAACCTGTCGGGTGCCGACGCCGCACTGTTCCGCGGGGAGCTGCCGGTGGTCGTGCTCGGTGAGCGCTCGTACGAGGAGCGCGTCGACCACGTGGTCATGGCGAACGCCGACGGCGCCGGGATGATCGCGAGGCATCTGATCGAGCAGGGCGCACGGAGTCTCGCCATGATCGGCGGCGTGCACGACCCGGCGGTGCCGGCCGGCGCCGGAACCCTGCGCGCCGCGGGCTTCGTCGAGGCGGCAGAGGCCGAGGGCGTGCAGGTCGACCGGCGGATGCTCGTCGACTGCGCGTACTCGTTCGAGGGGGGCCTGCGCTCGGTCGAGCATCTGCTCGGCACGGGGGTGCCGTTCGACGGCTTGTTCTGCGCGACCGACGTGCTCGCGATCGGGGCGATCCGCGGTCTGCACGAGCGCGGGATCTCCGTCCCCGGCGACATGCTGGTCGCCGGGTTCGACGACGTGCCGGTCGCGCGGTTCACGGTGCCGTCGGTGACCTCCGTCGCTCCGGATCACGCCGGGATGGTGGATGCCGCACTGGCGATGCTCGTCTCGAGGATCGCGGGCGAGCGCGGCGCCGACGACTACCGCGAGCATGTGAGCACGGCGCGCCTCCAGGTGCGCGAATCGACGAGGAGACCCCGATCATGACGCAGACGCTCGACGACTTCTGGGCGCACGACCCGTACATCCTGCCGTTCGCGGCGGAGTCGACGTACTACCTGTACACGGCGCTGCGCGGCGAACCGGTCGTCGTGGCGTACCGGAGCACCGACCTCGAGGCCTGGGACGAGGAGCCCGTGGTCGTGTTCCGCGTTCCCGAGGGGTCGTGGGCGGCGGCGACCGAGGCGCCGTGGGCGCCGGAGGTGCACGAGTACGAGGGGCGCTTCTACCTGTTCACGACGCTGCACGATTCGTCCCGCGAGCTCGAGGTGCCAGGCGGCGCGCGTTTCCGCGCCGTCACCGCCAGTGAGGATCACGTGCCGACCGCGCGCGGCACCGTGATCGCTGTGGCGGATCACCCGGCCGGCCCTTTCGAACTGCTCCGCACTGACGCCCCGGTGCCGCCCGCCGATTTCATGACGCTCGACGGAACCCTCTTCATCGACGAGGACGGCGCACCGTGGATGGTCTACGCCCACGAGTGGGTGCAGGTCTTCGACGGCACGATCGAGGCGGTTCCGCTCACGCCCGATCTCACGGCGGCCGCCGGCGATCCGATCCTGCTGTTCCGGGGCTCCGAGGCCGCCTTCCTCAAGGACCTGCCGCCCAGCGCGCAGACCAGGATGCCCTATGTGACCGACGGTCCGCAGCTGCGCCGCCTCTCCGGTGGCGAGCTGCTGATGCTGTGGGCGACGTATCGTCCGCGCGACGGCGGATCCGACTACGTCGAGACCATGGCGCTCTCGCGAAGCGGTCGGCTGCAGGGGCCGTGGGAGCACCTCGAGATCCTGGTCGACGGCAACGCCGGGCACGGGATGCTGTTCGACGCGTTCGACGGACGCACCATGCTCGTGCTGCATCGGGGCATGGGCACGCCGCGAGTGCGCGCCGAGTTGCACGAGGTCGTCGAGGTGGGGGATCGCCTGCGGCTGGCGTGAGCGTCTGAGCGTCTGAGCGTCTGAGCACCGGCCGTGTCGGCGCGCTGTGGCACACTGTGCGCACGGCACCCGGAGGAAGACCATGGCGGCGATCGATCTCAAGAAGACGCTCGATGCGTATCAGGCGAAGCGCGGCAGCATCCGCATCCTGGACGTGCCGCCGATGCAGTATCTGATGGTCGACGGGGCGGGCGACCCGAACACCTCGCCGGCGTTCGCGGACGCCGTCACCGCGCTGATGCCGATCGCGTACACGCTGAAGTTCGCGAGCCGGCAGGAGCTCGGCGTCGACACCGTCGTGATGCCGCTCGAGGGGCTCTGGCACGCGCCCGACATGGAGTCGTTCACCTCGCGCCGCGACAAGTCGAGCTGGCTGTGGACGCTCATGGTGATGGTCCCCGACCACGTCACGCACGGGATGTTCGCGGATGCGGTGGATGCCGTCGTCGAGAAGGACGTCGCGAAGAAGCGGCCTTCCTCGCCGAGCCTGTCATCCGTGCGCCTGGAGACCCTCGAGGAGGGAACCTGCGTGCAGACCCTGCACGTCGGACCGTTCGACGACGAGGGGCCTGTGCTCGACGACATCCACCACCGGTTCATCCCCGCGCACGGGCTGACGATGACCGGTCGCCACCACGAGATCTATCTCAGCGACCTGCGCAGAGCCGCGCCCGAGAAGCTGCGGACGATCCTCCGGCAGCCGGTGGCACCGGGCTGAGGCACAGCCAGCGTATACCCCCGGGGTATACGCTGGGGATATGGCGACGACAGAGATCACGAAAGAGAACCTCGACGAGACGATCAGCGCGGGCGGGATGGTGCTGCTGGACTTCTGGGCGGAATGGTGCGGACCGTGCCGCATGTTCGGGCCGATCTTCGAGCAGGCATCCGAGAAGCACGAGGACGTCGTGTTCGGCAAGATCGACACCGAGGCCGAGCGCGAACTCGCCGCGGGCTTCCGGATCACGTCGATCCCGACGCTGATGGCCTTCCGCGACGGCATCCTGGTCTTCTCGCAGCCCGGGGCGCTCCCGGCCGCCGGTCTCGAGCAGGTCGTCTCGGCCGTGCGGGGTCTCGACATGGACGAGGTGCGCGCGACGATCGCCGAGCAGGCGAAAGACGCGTCCGAGTGAGGATCGTGATCGTCGGCGGCGTCGCCGGCGGGATGACCACGCAGCGCGCCCTGCTCGGGCACCGCGCGGGGGAAGTTCTCGCGATGCCCGAGGATGAACGGGCGGCCGAGGGGCGGGCGACATGACTCCCGAGGCGGAGGCAGCGCAGCGCAAGATCGTCAACCGGCTGAAGCGGGCACGCGGTCAGCTCGACGCGGTGATCTCCGCAGCGGAGGGCGGCGCGCCCTGCGGCGAGGTGGTGACCCAGCTGGCCGCAGTGACGCACGCGCTCAACCGTGCGGGGTTCGTGGTGATCTCGACCGCGATGGAGGAGTGCCTCGGAGAACCCGAGTCCGGCGGACCGACGAAACAGGAACTCGAGAAGCTCTTCCTCTCGCTCGCCTAGGCTTCCGGCTCGCCGGATGCGATCAGCGCTGCTCGCCGTGCAGCGGAGCGCCCTCCTGGTCGCGCCCGCTCACGCGAACGCTGCGGCGCCGGCTGCGGCGGACTCGACCAGGTTGCTCTTCGCCAGTGCTTCGTCTGACGCGACGGCGCGCGACCATGCCTCGGTCGAAGCGACAGCCGCGAAGTTGGAGTGCAGCAGCGCGAGCAGCGTGGTGTGCACGGTCTCGGCGCTGACGGACCCTGCCTCGTTGGTGATGTCGATCGCGCCGGTCGCGTCGGAGAGGACCTCGACGGCGATTCCGCGGGACTCTGCCTCCACCGCGGTCGCGAGGACGCAGTTGTTCGTCATGTATCCGGCGAGTGTGATCGTGTCGAGGCCTTCCGCGCGCAGCCATTCCTCGATGTCCGTGCCGGGGAAGACGGAGCTGTAGCTCTTCGTGACCCGCTTCCAGGTGGACGAAGCGCGCCCTTCGAGCGAGGGGTGCAGGGCGAACCCTGGCGCGTTCGAGTTGAACACCGGCGCATCCTCGCCGGCCGAGTGCTGCACCATGACGATCGGGATCCCCGCGGCCTCGGCCGCGTCGATCGCAGCCGCGATGCGCTGCACGGACTCGTCGCGGGGTGGGTGCTGGATCGGGAGCAGGCCCGTGAAGTACTCCTGCTGCGGGTCGATCACGATCAGGGCGCGGCGGGGAGCGGTCATGTTTTCCTCCTGGGTCGGGTGGGCGAGCGGAACCTCGCTCTCACAGCCTCTCCCGGCTCCTGGAATGGCACAATTGGCACGAGTGCAAAGCAACGATGAGATCGGGCCAAGGTGCTGATGGGCGACATGCGGATCGCGGTCTACGCGTTCGACGGATCGACGATGTTCCACCTCGCGGTGCCGCAGATGGTGTTCGGCGAGGTCGCCAGGCAGGGCCTGGCCCGCTGGGAGACCGTGCTGTTCAACGAGAGCGGATCGGAGATCAGCACCGCGGAGGGCTACCGGATAGGCGGAGTGTCGGACCTCTCCGCGGCGGACGGGGCCGACCTCATCGTGATCCCGTCCTGGCACGACGATCGGCGGGTGCCGTCCGGCGCGCTCACGGGCATGCTCCGGTCGGCGCACGCACAGGGCTCTGCGGTGGCGGGCCTCTGCCTCGGCGCGTTCCCGGTCGCCGAGATCGGGCTGCTGCACGGGCGCTCGGCCGTGACGCACTGGCAGGCCCTCGACGAGTTCCACCGACGGCATCCGACGATCGCGCTCGACCGCACCGTGCTCTACATCGATCACGGCGATGTGCTCACGTCGGCGGGCACGGCGGCCGCGATCGACGCCTGTCTTCACATCGTCAGGACGCGGCTCGGTGCGGAGGCCGCGAACAGCGTGGCCCGCAGTCTCGTCGTCGCCCCGCATCGCAGCGGCGGTCAGGCGCAGTACATCGAGCGCCCGGTGCCGCAGCCCGGCGGAACCGTCCCGATCGCCGAGGCGCTGGACTGGGCGGTCGAGCACCTGGACGAGCGGCTCGGCGTGGACGAGCTCGCGCGTGCCGCGCACATGAGCCGGCGCAGCTTCATCCGCGCCTTCAAGGAGTCCACGGGGACGACCCCGGCGACCTGGGTCCGGGAACGGCGGGTCGAGGAGGCGCGACGCCTGCTGGAGATGACGGAGCTCCCCGTGGACGCCGTCTCGGCACGGTGCGGCTTCGCGAGCCCGATCACGATGAGGCAGAACTTCGCGGCGGCGTATGCGACCACACCCTCCGAGTACCGGCGTCGTTTCCGCGTGCCGCGCGTCGTCCCGCCGATTTCAGAGTCGCCCTCAGGCACCGGCACGCCGGAATCAACCCCCTCTTATCCGCGTCATGTCGCGGATATCCTTGCGACGTGACCACCGCCAAAGGCGCCGCTCGCGCGGCGAGGAGCTCGACCGTCTTCCGCAGGACCGCGCGCGCCGGCTATGTGGTCCTGGGGCTCGTGCACATCCTCATCGGCGCCATCGCGGTCTCGATCGCGGCGGGCGCGTCCGGCGATGCGGATCAGGACGGCGCGATGGAGCAGCTCCGCCGGACGCCCATCGGCGGCATCCTTCTCGCGGGCGTCGCGGTCGGCCTGTTCGCGCTCGCCGTGTGGCAGGTCGGCGCTGCGATGGTGAAATCCGGTCCTGACGAGACCAGGAAATGGGGTCTGCGCGTCAAGCTGCTCGGCAGCGCGATCGCCTACGTCGCGATCGGCGCGATGGCAATGATCTACGCGGTGGGAGGCCGGGCGGATTCCGAGAAGACGACGCAGGACGCGAGTGCCGGTCTGATCGCGACCCCGGGCGGTGCGATCGTGCTCGTACTGATCGGACTCGGTGTGGCCGGCGTCGGGATCGGCTTCGTGGTCGGCGGCATCACCCGCAGCTTCGAGAAGACCATGTCGCTGCCGGACGGGCCGGCGCGGCAGGGCATCGTCGTCTTCGGGGTCATCGGCTACCTCGCGAAGGGCCTCGCGGTGGCAGCCACGGGGGCGCTGGTCGTCATCGCCGGGTTCACGCGGGATCCGGAGAAGGCGGCGGGGCTCGACGGCGCGCTGCACAGCCTCGTCCTCCTGCCGCAGGGGCGCGTCATCCTGTGGGTGGTGGGTGCGGGGCTCGCCGTCTACGGGATCTTCTGCTTCGTGCGCGCTCGCCTCGCGCGGATGTGACGGGAGCGTTCAGGCGGTCGCCGGCTTCTCGCTCCAGATCAGCAGGAACGCGCCGAGCGCGATCATCAGGCCGCCGCCGGTCGCGCCCATCACCTCGAGCCTGCGCGGGGAGCGGCCGAACCACTCGCGGGCGGCGCTCGCGAGCAGCACCCAGAGCGCATCGCAGGCCACGCCGATGATCACCACGATCGCGCCGAGGATGAACAATTGCATCGGCACGGCACCTGCCCGCAGGTCGACGAACTGCGGCAGGATCGCGAGGAAGAAGGCGATCGACTTGGGGTTGGTGATGCCGACGACGAATCCCTCGGAGAACAGCCGGAACCCCGAACGACGCTGTTGCGCCCCGGCTATCGCGCGCGCCGCATCCTTCCGATGCCTGATCGCCTGGATGCCGAGGAAGACGAGATAGCCGGCACCGAGCACCTTGACGATCGTGAACAGCACGACCGAGTGCGCGATCACCGTGCCGACGCCGAGGGCGACTCCCACTACGAGCAGGATCGAACCGACGGCGGTGCCGAGGATGCTGAGGAATCCGCCGAGCTTCCCGAGCGCCATCGCCCGGCCGATCGTGAACAGCACCGTGGGGCCGGGGATCACGACCATGATGAACGCGGCGACGATGAACGTCGTGAGGGTCTCGACGCTGAACATGGTGCGAGCTTAGGGCAGCTGTTCTCTCGGGTCGTGTCCGTGCCATAATCTGCGTATGAACGCAGATACGCAAACTTGCGGCAGGTCTCCGGACAGCGAGTACGTCGAACTCGCTGTCGAGGTGTTCTCGATGCTCGCCGACGCCACCAGGATCCGCATCATCCTGGCGCTGCGCGACCACGGCGAGCTGTCGGTGAACCGCCTCGCCGAGATCGTCGGCAAGCCCGCCCCGTCGGTGTCGCAGCATCTCGCCAAGCTCCGGCTCGCCCGCATCGTCGCCACCACGCGAGAGGGGACGAAGGTCTTCTACCGGCTCGAGAACGAGCACGCCAGGCAGCTGGTCGCCGATGCGATCTTCCAGGCCGAGCACTCGCTCGGCGGCACGCCGCGGCACCACCACCCCGAGTTCTCGGGGGAGGCGACCGCATGACCGAGGCACCGCATGCGCACGCCCATGCTCATCCCCACGACCACAGTCACGACCACAGTCACGACCACCACGCCGGGGGCTTCCGCGGATTCCTCCGCGAGGTGTTCGTCCCGCACACCCACGACGCCGCCGACTCGGTCGACGACGCACTCGAAGCGAGCGCGCAGGGCGTTAGGGCGCTGAAGATCAGCCTGCTCGTGCTGCTCCTCACGACCGTGCTGCAGCTGGCGATCGTCTTCGTGAGCAACTCAGTCGCACTCCTGGCCGACACCGTGCACAACTTCTCGGACGCGCTCACCGCGGTGCCGCTGTGGATCGCGTTCATCCTCGGCCGGCGCGCGGCGTCGCGCCGGCATCCGTACGGGTACGGCCGGGCGGAGGATCTCGCCGGGCTGTTCATCGTGCTCGTGGTGGCGGCATCCGCCCTGATCGCCGCGTGGCAGGCGATCGACAGGCTCCTGCATCCGCAGCCGGTGCACAACCTCGGCTGGCTGATGGCGGCCGGTGTCGTCGGGTTCCTCGGCAATGAGGCGGTTGCGATCTACCGCATCCGGGTCGGACGGAGGATCGGCTCGGCCGCGCTGGTCGCTGACGGGGTGCACGCTCGCACCGACGGCTTCACCTCCCTCGCAGTGGTGCTCGGCGCGATCGGCGTCGCGCTCGGGTTCCCGCTCGCCGACCCGATCGTCGGCCTGGTGATCGCCGCCGCGATCCTGGTGCTGCTGTGGGGAACCGTGCGCAGTGTCGGCGGCCGCCTGATGGATGCGATCGAGCCCGACCTGCTCGACCGCGCGGAGCACGCGCTCGAGCACACGCCGGGGATCGTGGCAGTGGAGGAGGTGCGGCTGCGCTGGAGCGGGCACCGGCTCATCGGCGACGCGACGGTGCGCCTGAGCGGCGAGCCTTCCCTCCGGGAGGCGGAGCGCCTCGCGGAGCACGCGGAGGCGGAAGTGCGCCGGGAGCTGCCCAAGGTCGATGCGTTCGCGATCAGGACGAGATCGCCCATCTGACCTCGGGCGCCCACCGGCATCCGATCTGCGTTCAGAATCCCGTCACGATGCCGAACATGCAGTTCTCGAAATGGTCGCGAGTGAGATCGAGAGGGTACATGCTGCCCCAGGAGTAGACGGTGAACCTGATCCTGCCGCCGCTCTCGTCGAGTCCTCCCGCGTACACGACCCAGTGGTCGGGCCACGGCGGCACGATGCCGGATGGTGCGGAGAACATGTCGGAGTGCAGCATGATGAATGCGCTGCCCCCGGATGCCCACACCTGATGCGCGTAGCGGATGGCGTCGAACTCGCCCCAGACGAAGGTGGTGCTGTTGCTCACCTCGCCCTTGAGCAGCAGCTCCCCGGTCCAGCCCTCCATCTCCCAGGGGGTCGTCATCCCCTCGACCTGGCTGATGAACCCCGTCGAAGACGCCGACACGCCGAAGATCGCATTCTCCTCGTTGCGCATCGTCGCGATGAGCATCCAGTCGGCCGGGCTCATGTTCTGACCGGCATGCGTGTTGCGCAGGCCCTCCGGCGCGTCCACGCGATGCGTGCGCGACCAGAACCCTCCGGTCTCGTACAGCTGGCGGCAGAGGTCGACGTAGCGACGCGGCATCGTGCGGGCGAGCTCGAACACGATCGATGTCGGTCCGCAGAAGTTCGAGTTCACCTGGTTGATGCTGACCGGGTTCCGGCGCCGGTTGCGCAGGTCGCTGATGATGTCGGCCTTCGACAGCTGCGGCCAGACTCCCGGGACGGTCGACGCCTCGAACTGGTCGATCGCGAACGTGGCGAGGTCGTTCTGGGTGATGTCCGGCCTGTCGGTCACCGAGTAGGTGAGCGTGTAGTCGGCGTCGTCCTCGCGGAACGTCGCGGTCGCGTGCTGCACATCGGCGACGCCGATGCTGACGACGCCCAGGGCGTCGTCGTCGTCGCCGGGCAGGTCGCCGTCCTCGTCGAACAGGCGGAGCGTGCACGAGGACGCGAACAGCAGCGAGGCGTTCAGCGCCCAGTTCTCGTCGTTGTTGAGGTCGTGCCGGTACGCGAAATGGAGCTCTCCGTCGTTGAAGACCTCGAGCCGACATTCGTCGGACCCGACCCAGTCCTCGGTCTTCGTGCAGTGGAGGTTCTCCAGGGTGATCTGCTTCATTGTCGGACTCCTTCTCGTTCTTGTCGGTTGGTCGCGGGGCCGTTCGGTCCCGACGTTCGTGCGGCCGGCTTCCGGGTCTCCGGAGGCGCCAGGCCGATGTGGTGCTCGAGATCATCGGCGCCGATGGCCGCGACCTCGGAGAGTGCGGTGTGCGCGGGCCGGCGCATCGGCCGCGGCTCGGCGAGCGGCCGCGACACGCTCTCGTACAGTGCGCGCGACGGCCACTGCTCGGCATCCGCTCGCGCGAGCATCTCGCGGCGCACGCGGTGGTCGAGACGGAAGCGGTGGTGGGCGAACGTGAAGCCCGCGACCGCGACGACCGCGCCGCCGAGCACGGATGCGCTCACGACGTGGTTCCGCCCGCGGAGGCGGCCCGCACCGCCGGTCATCGCAGCGCTCATCCGATCGGCGAAGTCGCCGAGGTCCGCGCGCCCGAGGCAGGCTGCGAGGACATCGTCGTCCAGCTCCGGCGGGCGGACGTAGACCTCGACGCCGTCCGATCCGTCGAGCGGCAGGCCGAGGAAGCGGATCGGGCCGAGACCGGACAGTACCCGGCGTGCGCCGGGCGCGAGCCGGTCGACGAGACGCCAGGCGTCGCCGGCGGACCCCGTCTCGACGTACACCTTGTGTCGGGTGCGCGTCTGCTCGTGCCTGCTCCCGAGCCACGCGCCGAACCGCAGCGGCAGGCCCCGCTGGTGCTCCTCGATCGCTCGTCGAGACTCCGCCGGAGGGCCTGCGGCGCCGAACGCGGCGGACAGCTCCAGCACGGCGCCGAACGCCGTCCGGCGGTCTCCCTCCGGTGCGACGACGTCGACCACCGTGCGCAGCTCGGCGCGCGCCGAGGTCACGGCGACCTCGACGGGGTAGCGGCTCGGCGTCAGGCAGCTGGCCGACCACGCCAGGTCGCCGATCCGCGATGTGCGGATGGCGGCGAGAGTCGTCTCCAGCTCATGTCTGGCGAGGTCCGCCTGCGCGGGGTGCGACGTCGCCGCGCGATCGAGAAGGTCGGCGAGCGGCCGCTCTCCCGTCGTCGTGAGCCTCGTGGCCGAGGCTCCCGTGGTCGCCGCGATCGTCGCACCCATGTCAGGCCCCGGTGATCGTGCCGTCGGACGCGACCGTGAGGAACTCGGCCTCGCCCACGAAGGACGCCCCGCGGACGACGGTCCCGTCGGCGCCGAGCAGTGTCACCTGGGTCGTCGTCTCACGCTCCGTCGGGTCCACGATCCCGATGTCCGCCCTGGTTGTCGCCAGTCCGTCGCCGGCCAGCTCGATGCGGCGATCCACACGATGCGATCCGTCGTCGTAGCGGATGTCGACGATGACGGTGGCGAACTGTCCGGCCGGGATGGTGAAGTCCAGGCGCCGGCCGATGTGGTCGGCGAAGGGAGTCGTCACCGCGAAGGCCGTCGCCCGTGACTCGACAGGATCGCGGACGATCGTGCCGCCGCCCACCAGGTGGTAGGTCGTCTGCACGGTGTAGTCCACCTCCTCGCGGCCTGCGGTGCGCACGCGCCACGACTGCGGAGTGCTGTCCGGCCTCATCTCGATCGTGCGGGTCGTCGACCAGCCCGTGGACGAGGTGTGCGCGAGGGTGACCTCGACCGACTCGACCTCGAGCGGGTCGAGCCGCTCCGAGCGCACATCGACGTCGATGAAGCCGACGTGCTGCGTCGGGTCCAGCTGCAGCGTCCGATCCACGATGCGCCCCGGCTCGACGACGACCTCGTTGCGCTCGGCGGCCCAGCCGCTCTGCGGATCGAAGTGATACTCGATCCGCGGCCGGTAACTGAGGTCGTAGTCGTCGCCGATCGGCACGATCCAGTGCTGCGGTTCGGTGTGAGTGGCGTCGAAGACGAGGTCGGCGTGCCGGTGCTGCTGGGGGTGGGCGGCGTCACCGTAGTCCAGCCCGACCGCGACCGACTGCAGCCCGATCGGCTCGAACGCAGACGACATCGACACCTCGATGTCCAGCGAGCGGAAGAACGGGTCGTCCAGGTCGATCTCGAGGAAGTGCCCAGGGCCGGTCAGGTCCTCCATCAGCAGGCCGATGAGCGACTGAGGCGCATAGTTCCTGGTCACGGCCTGCTCGCGGTGGTATTCGAACACCAGCGTCTTGCGCTCCTCCTGCTTGATGGCCTTCATCGCGAAGGTCAGCAGGGCTCCGGATCCGGGAGCCGACGGGGCGGCCGGTGTGCTCGCGGCGGGAGTGCCCGCGGCGGGAGTGCCGGCGGCCGGTGTGCCCCCTGCTGGTGGCGGCCCGCCGGGGGGTGTACCGCCGGCCGGTGGCGGAGACGGCGGACGTCCGCCGCCCGGTGCGGGGGCGGGAGCGCCGCCGCCCGGAGCCGGTGCTGGCGCTGG
>NZ_JADIJR010000032.1 GCF_017355365.1 Microbacterium sp. SD291
GCATGACCGCAGCCGACGACATCGCGATGCGGCGCGCTCTCGCGCTCGCCGCCGAGGCCGCGGCGGTGCACGAGATCCCGGTGGGCGCCGTCGTCCTCGACGCCGCGGGCCGCATCGTGGCGGAGGGGCGCAACGACCGCGAGGCGACCCACGACCCGACCGGTCACGCCGAGATCGCCGCACTGCGTGCCGCGGCGGCATCCGCCGGTTCCTGGAACCTCGACGGTCACACGCTGGTCGTGACCCTAGAGCCGTGCATCATGTGCGCCGGAGCGATCCTGCAGGCACGCATCGGCCGGGTCGTCTTCGGCGCCTGGGATGAGAAGGCGGGAGCCGCAGGCTCCATGTACGACGTGCTGCGCGACCGAAGGCTGCCGTACCGGGCCGAGGTCGTCGGCGGGGTCAGCGCGGATGCCGCGACCGCACTCCTGCGCGACTTCTTCGAGTCACGCCGCTGAGATCGGCGGGCGAGCTGGTCGTCTCAGTCGGCCGACTTGAGCACGAACACATCGGTGGAGGGTGCCGGGTCCGCCGACGGGCGGTACACGTCCGGCTCGATGTACAGGGCCAGCACGTTCGGGACGGCGGTGCGGATGCGGGTCTTGATCGCATCGATGTCGTCGGCGACCTCCGGCAGCGAGCGGTCCGCAGACAGGGCGACCTTCACGGCGACGAACAGATCCGCGGGGCTCAGGTGGATCGCGCGCAGGTGCAGCAGCTTCTCGACCTCGGCACCGGCGTAGATCTCGGTGGTGATGCGATCGATGACCGCCCGACTCGCGCTCGCGCCGGCACTGGCGGGGCTGCTGTCTCCTGAAGCACTCATGCTCCGAGTCTAGATCCGTTCGCCGGGGGATCGCAGACCGTCCGCCGTAGGATGACGACATGGCTGAAACTCTCCCCGCTCTCGCGTTCCTCGGTGCCGGATCCATGGGTGGTGCGATCCTCAGAGGCGTGGTCGCATCGGGCATCGAGGTCGATGGCGGGATCATCGCGACGAACCGCTCGGCCGCCAGCGCGGAGGCTCTCACGGGCCTCCCCGGCGTCACGAGCATCGCCCTCGAGGAACAGCCCGAAGGCAACCTGGAGGCCGCCGCATCCGCCGGCATCGTCCTCGTCGGCGTGAAACCGGCCATGGTCGTCGATCTGCTCCGCGAGATCGCTCCCCGGCTCGCACCCGAGACGATCGTGGTGAGCCTCGCGGCCGGGGTCACCCTGGCGACGTTCGCCGACGTGCTCGGTGCCGATGCCCGCGTCATCCGGTCGATGCCGAACACCCCGGCGACGGTCGGCAAGGCGGTGACGGGGCTCGCGTCAGGGGCCGCTGCCACCGCAGACGACCTCGCCGTCGTGCGACGGCTCTTCGAGACGGTCGGAGCGGTGATCGAGGTCCCCGAGGCGCAGATCGACGCGCTGTCCACGATCTCCGGTTCAGGTCCGGCCTACGTCTACCTGCTGATCGAGGAGTTCACCAAGGCCGCGATCGGCATGGGCTTCGCGGAGGGCGATGCCCGCCTCATGGTCGAGCAGACCTTCATCGGGGCGACCGCGCTGCTCGACGTCTCGGGCGAGGACCCCGCAGAGCTGCGTCGCCGCGTCACGAGTCCGAAGGGCACGACCGAGCGCGCGATCGCCGTCCTCCAGGACGCGAACCTCGAGCGGACCTTCGCGGATGCCGCCGCCGCGGCCCTCGACCGCGCCAGGGAACTCGCCGCCGGAGCCTGACGGATGCGGCTGAGGTTCGGCGGGGATATCTGGTTCTGGCGCGGACCCGCGCCGTACCACTTCGTCACCGTGCCGCCGGCGGAGAGCGCAATGATCGGCGACGTCGCGCCGGTGGTCACCTACGGCTGGGGCATGATCCCGGCATCCGTCACGATCGGCCGAACGACCGTCACCACCGCGCTCTGGCCCAAGAACGGCGGCTACATCGTGCCGATCAAGAAGGCGCTGCAGGATCGCGAGGGCATCGGGGTGGATGACGTCGTCGAGATCACCCTCGACATCGACGCCTGACGGCAGTGCCGTCGCTCAGCGGTCGAGAGCGGCGAACCGCTCGATGTCGCTGTTCGTGCCGGACACGATGATCAGGTCGTGGTTCGTGACGATCGTGCTCGCCTCGGCGTAGCGGAACGGCTTGCCGGGGCTCTTCACGCCCACCACGGTCACCTTGTACTTCGACCGCACGCCCGATTCGTTGAGTCCGACGCCGCGGATGAACTTCGGCGGATACATCTTCGCGAGCACGAAGTCGTCGTCGAAGCGGATGAAGTCGAGCATCCGTCCGCTGACCAGGTGCGCGACGCGCTCACCGGCCTCGCGCTCGGGGTAGATGACGTGATTGGCGCCGACCCTGGCGAGGATCTTGCCGTGCGACTGGGACACGGCCTTCGCCCAGATCTGCGGCACCTTCAGGTCGACCAGGTTGGCGGTGATCAGAACGGATGCCTCGATCGACGAGCCGACCGCGACGACGGCGACCTGGAAGTCCTGGGCGCCGATCTGGCGCAGCGCGTCGATGTTCTTGGCGTCGGCCTGCACGGTGTGCGTGACTCGCTCCGACCACTTCTGCACGAGCTCGATGTTGTCGTCGATCGCGAGCACCTCGCGGTCGAGGCGGTCGAGCTCGCCGGCGCAGGCGGCGCCGAACCGGCCGAGGCCGATGACGAGGACGGGAGCATCGCCACGGAGGACTTCAACCAACGATCGGCCTTTCCACGGGCAGCGAGTAATACTGCGATCGCGATGTCGCGGCGACTGCCGCGGCGAGTGTCACTGTACCAACGCGCCCCATGAAGATGGTCGTGGCCATCACATAGGTCGCCGAATCCGGGAGCTCGCCGGTGAGACCGGTCGACAGGCCGACGGTCGCGAAGGCGGAGATCACGTCGAACAGCACGTGGCTGATGTCGGCCTGCGTGATCTGGGCGATGATGATCGTCGACAGGGCCACGATCGTGGCGCCCCAGGCGACGACGCTGAGCGCGACCCGCTGGACGTCGCTCGGAATGCGACGGCCGAACGCCTCGACCGACTGGCGGCCCTTCGCCTCCGACCACACGGCGATGGCGAGCACCGCCAGGGTGGTCACCTTGATCCCGCCTGCAGTGGATGCCGAGCCGCCGCCGACGAACATCAGCATGCTGGCGGCGAGAAGCGACGAGCCGTTGAGGTCGGCCATGTCGATCACGTTGAAGCCGCCGGAGCGGGTCATCGCGGAGAGGAAGAACGCCTGGAAGGTGGTGTCCCAGGCATCCATCGATCCGAAGGTCTTCGGGTTGAGGTACTCGAGGACGACGAACACGGCGGCACCGAGGACGAAGAGCAGCACGGTCGTGACGAGCGTGAGCTTGGTGTGCAACGACCAGCGCTTCACATGCCAGACGTGCTTCGCGAGCGTGTAGATCACCGGGAAGCCGATGCTGCCGAGGAACACACCCGCCATCAGCAGGGTGAGCACGAGATAGTCGTCGGCGAAAGCGGCCACGCCGCCGATGTTGGGGGTGAATCCGGTGTTGGTGAACGCCATGGCGGCGAAGTACGGTGCCTCCCAGAGCGCCGCGATGGGCTCGACCCCCGCCATCACGAGCGCCGGATAGAGCAGCACGGCGAGCGCGCCCTCGATGATCAGCGCGGAGACGGCGACAGTCGTGAGCAGCTGACCGACCTCGCCGAGCCGGACGGTCTGGCTCTCGTTGACGACGCCGCCGTGCGCGCGCATCGGGTTCGTGTCGCCGGCCGCCATGAGCTTCGCACGGAGGCCGAGCCGCTTCGAGATCAGCATGCCCATCAGCGACGCGAGCGTCAGCACGCCCAGCGCGCCGATGTTCACGCCGATGAAGATCATCACGTTGCCGAACGGCGACCAGTGCGTCGCCATGTCGACCGTTGACAGCCCGGTGACGCAGATCGTGGAGACGGCGGTGAAGAGCGCATCGCTGAGCGGGGTGACCTCGCCCGTCGCCGAGGAGATCGGCAGAGACAGCAGAACCGTGAACACCAGGATGAGCAGCGCGAAGACGACGATCGCGAAACGCGACGGAGAGGAGGTGATGATGTGCTTCACCCAGGCGGCGGCGCCTTCGAGTCGCTGTCGAGGCGACGACGCCGAAACGATGCCCGACATCGCGTCCTCCTCCGGTTCACTGCACCGCCTGCGGCGGCTGCGCGGCGCCTTTCGCCGAGCCTTCGTCATGGTACTCCGTGCCCGGGGAGACTACCCTGATCACATGACGGACATCTTCGACGTGATCGCAGACGGTACGAGGCGAGACATCCTCCAACTCCTCCTGCGACGCACCACCGAAGGTGAAGCCGGCACCAGCGTGAGTCAGATCGTCGCCGATCTCGGCATCAGCCAGCCCACCGTGTCGAAGCATCTCAAGGTGCTGCGCGATGCTGAGCTGGTCAGCGTGCGCGAGGACGGCCAGCGGCGTTTCTACAGTCTCGCCGTCGACCCGCTCGCGGCCGTCGACGACTGGCTGGTCCCTTTCCTGATGGACGCGTACGGCGACGACGCACCGGACATCGACTACCCGGTTCTGCCGCTGCCCGACAGCGCGGCGCACGCGGCCGAGGTCGTCGGCCGCGCAGCGGCCTCCGCCAAGCATGTCGTCGCCGCCGCGCTCAAGCGGCTCGGCGGCTGAGCGGATGCAGACGATCCGTGGTCGGATGCGCCGTCGGCGGCATCCGGCTTTGCCATGATGTGTGGATGACCACCGCAACCGCCGAGTACCGCGCCCGCTTCGATTTCACGATCTCGTTCGCCAACGGCGGGGGCATCAGCGGTGACGGCTTCCGTCTAGACCTGCCGCGGCCGGACCTGACCGCCGAGGAGGTCGGGCTCCTGCTCGTCCGGCATCTCGGGCTGGCGCTGGTGGAGAAGGTCGAGCTGCGCGAGTTCCAGGTGATCGAGGAGGCGCACCGGGGGAGCCGCGGCGTCGGCCTCCCGGCAGAACGCGCGGAGCGCGTGATCGACCTCAGCCACACGATCGAGGCGGGGCTGGTGACGTACCCAGGACTCCCCGCTCCGACGATCGTGCCGCACCTGACGCGCGCGGACTCCCGCAGCCGCTATGCGCCAGGTACGGAGTTCGCGATGGACATCATCACCATGATCGGCAACACCGGCACGTATCTCGACGCGCCGTACCACCGCTATGCGGACGGCGGGGATCTCGCGTCGCTGGAGCTGAGCAGCCTGGTCGGCCTGCCCGCCGAGGTGTTCCACCTTCGCGACGCCTGGAGCGCAGACCGCAGGGGCATCGGCGCGGCGACGCTGGCCGACCGGGATCTCGACGGCGCGGCCGTGCTGATCGACACCGGCTGGAGCCGCCACTTCGGCGCGCCGGAGTACGCCAAGGGTGCGCCGTTCCTCACCGAGGATGGCGCCCGGTTCCTGGTCGAGGCGGGCGTGCGCCTGGTGGGCATCGACTCCCTCAACATCGACGACACCGAGAGCGGTGGCGAGCGTCCGGCGCACAGCATCCTGCTCGCCGCGGGCGTGCATGTCGTGGAGCACCTGACGGGCCTGGACGCCGTGCCCGCACAGGGCGGCCGGTTCACTGCGGCGCCGCCTGCGGTGCGCGGTTTCGGGACGTTCCCGGTGCGGGCTTTCGCCACGGTGCCGTCGTCCCACTGACCACATGAGCCACACGGGTTTACACCTGCCCCAGCACCCCATAGAGTGTGTGCACATCGAGAAAGGGGTACGTGGGATGCCCGAGGTTCCTGAAGTCCGGTTCCTGACGGTGGCCGAGGTCGCCGAGATCATGCGCGTGTCGAAGATGACGGTCTACCGGCTCGTCCATTCCGGCGAGCTGCCCGCGATCCGCTTCGGCCGCAGCTTCCGCGTGCCCGAGTCCGCTGTCGCAGAAGCGCTGCAGCGCCCGATCGCCGACGTCGGCTAGCCGAAAGCGCAGACGTGGACGTCAGCACGTTCTACGCACTGTTCTCGACGACGTGCTTCACGCTGACAGGTCTGTGGTGGAACGTCGTGCGCTCGCGACGCGACTGGACCGCGAACCCCGCGATGCGTCGGACGATCGGCGGCATCTACCTGTCGTTCCTGCTGCCGGCTCTGATGGGCCTGTTCGCGCAGGTCGGGGGCACCGAGAGCCCGCTGCTGTGGCGCATGTCGTTCGTCGTGATCGCCGTGGTCGGCGGCTTCTCCATGATCCGCCTGGTCTCGCGGGCCCGGGGCGACGGGGCGCCGGCCGCTGTCCGGTGGGTTCAGGTGGGCATCGTGGTCGTCTACGCGGCGATCGCCGTGCTCGGCGTCGCGCCGCAGCTCGCCGGATCGCTCGGACTCACGGGCATCCAGGTCGAAGCGCTGCTCCTGATCGCCCTGGTCGCGCTCGGACACGCGCTCGTGTGGCGGTTCATGGTGACCGAGAACGCCGATGAGTGAGGGCGTACGAGGGGAACGATCTGGTTTGCTAGACTGATCCGAGGCATTTTTCCGTGCCCGTACCCGGGCGTCCGACTTTGCGCGACGCCCAGCCACTGACTTAGTGAGGTTTCCGTGGGTTCTGTCATCAAGAAGCGCCGCAAGCGCATGGCGAAGAAGAAGCACCGCAAGCTGCTTCGTAAGACTCGCCACCAGCGCCGCAACAAGAAGTAAGCGGCCAGACACCGAGCGCCTGTCTTCGGACGGGCGCTTTGTGTCTGCGCACGCAGTTCCGCCATCTGGCCGTAGGAGGATGCTTTGAAGTCGATCACCGTCACCGAACTCGCCGCCCGGGATGACACCCCGCTCATCGATGTGCGTGAGGCGAACGAATTCAGCACCGGTCACGTCCCCGGTGCGGTCAACATCCCGATGTCGGAGCTCGGCGCCCGGCTCGAGGAGCTCCCGTCGGAGGCGTTCGACGTGATCTGCCAGATCGGCGGACGCTCGGCCCGTGTCGTCGAGGCGCTCGAGGCGCGTGGCTACGACGTCACCAACGTCGAGGGCGGCACCGGCGAGTGGGTCACCCAGGGGCTCCGGGTCGAGGTGCCCTCGGCGTGACGACGCTGACGCTGATCGGCAAGCCCGACTGCCACCTCTGCGACGTGGCCTCCGACGTGATCGACGCCGTCGTCGCAGAGCTGCCGGATGCCGCCGCGGAGAGCATCGTGATCGAGACCGCATCGATCCAGGACGACCCGGCGCTGTACGAGCTGTGGTGGGAGAAGATCCCTGTCGTCCTGATCGACGGCGAACTGCACGCGCACTGGCGACTCTCGCCCGACCGTCTGCGCCATGCACTGGAGGAGGCCGTCCGCACGGACGCGCCCGCGGAGCGAGGGGAAGCACGATGACCATCCGTCATGTCGTCACATGGAAGCTCAAGGCCGAAGACCCGGCGGAGCGCGCGGATCAGGCCGCCGAGGTGGCACGCCGGCTGAACGCCCTCGACGGCGTCGTGCCGCAGCTGCGCTCGATCTCGGCCGGCGCGAACGTCGCGTACCCCGAGGCGAACTGGGACGTCACGCTCGTCGCCGACTTCGACTCGGTCGCCGCGATCGAGGACTACCAGGTTCACCCGGCCCACGAGGAGGTCGCCGTCTACATCCGCTCGGTGGTCGCCTCCCGCGTCGCCGTCGACTTCGAGGTCTGACCCGCCGGCAGGGGGCGGCACTGCGAGGTCGGCGCACACACTTGCAACACAAATGTGATCGGCGGAACGCGTTTGCCGCTGCACGTGTCGACTGGCCGCATGTCAAGATGAACTCCTACCCGTCCGTGGGCGTGATCCGCCCCGTGTCACACAGGAGCTGAAATGCAGCGTCGCAACCTCTTCGCCGGGATCGCCGTCACGGCGGTCGCCACCCTCGCCCTCGCGGGCTGTGCCGGCGGCAACGGCGGCTCCGGAGCCGGCGGCTCCGCGGGCGACGAGTACGACCTCGTCGAGGCAGGCACCCTCACGATCTGCTCCGACATCCCCTACCCGCCCTTCGAGTTCGAGGGCGGCGACAACGGCACCGGATACACCGGCTTCGACATCGACCTTCTGGTCGCGATCGCCGAGAAGCTCGACCTCGAGCTCTCCGTGCAGGACGTCGGCTTCGACGCGCTGCAGTCCGGCACCACGCTCCAGTCGGGCACGTGCGACCTCGGCGCCTCGGCGATGACGATCACCGACGACCGTAAGAAGAACCTCGACTTCTCCGACCCGTACTACGACTCGCTGCAGTCGCTGCTGGTGCGCACCGACTCGGGCATCGAGTCGATCGACGATCTCGCCGGCAAGAACGTCGGTGTGCAGCAGGGCACGACCGGTGAGGCGTACGCCCAGGAGAACGCTCCTGAGGCCGAGCTCGTGCAGTACCCGTCCGACGGCGAGCTGTGGCCCGCGATGCAGGCCGGGCAGATCGACGCGATCCTGCAGGACCAGCCGGTGAACCTCGAGCACGAGAAGGCCGACTCCGCCTACAAGATCGTCGAGGAGTACGAGACCGGCGAGTCCTACGGCTTCGCCTTCGCCAAGGACGAGAAGGATGCTCTGCTCGACGCGGTGAACGGCGCTCTGGCGGAGCTCCGCGACAGCGGCGACTACCAGGCGATCTACGACACCTACTTCACCGCGAACTGACCGGCGAACGACGCAGGTCGGAAGGACCTTGACAATGGCGTTGAGGCGCACCACCAGGAGCAAGCTCTACCGGTACATCGTCTATGCGGTGCTGATCGCGATCGTCGTCTGGGTCGCTGTCACCAGCAACTGGGCGAAGCTCGGTCCGCTCTTCTTCAATCCTGAAGTCGCGGCGAGGATGTTCCCCGAGATCATCACCATCGCGCTCGTGAACACGGTGTGGTTCACTGCGGTGGCCTTCATCGGGGGCCTCCTGCTCGGCATCCTGCTCGCTCTTCTGAAGATGTCGAGCATCGGACCCTTCCGCTGGATCGCCACGGCCTGGATCGAGCTGTTCCGCGGACTGCCCGCGGTGCTCACGATCTTCGCCGTGGCGTTCATCGTGCCCATCGCGTCGGGCGTGCGCGGCCAGGCGCTGGGCGGCCCGGTCGTGCTCGGCCTGATCGGCCTCATCCTGGTCGCCTCCGCGTACATGGCGGAGACCATCAGGGCAGGCCTCCAGGCGGTGCCGAAGGGGCAGACGGAGGCTGCGCGCTCCCTCGGGATGTCGCCCATGAAGACGACTTTCTGGATCGTCGTCCCGCAGGGTTTCCGCATCATCATCCCGCCGCTCACCAACGAGTTCGTGCTGCTGCTGAAGGACACCTCGCTGCTCTTCGTCGCGGGCACCTTCATCTGGTCGAAGGAGCTCACCGCCTTCGCCCGTGATGCGACCACGCAGAACTCCAATGCGACGCCGCTCGTGATGGCGGCGATCCTCTACCTGATCGTGACGATCCCACTCACGCGTTTCACCGCGTGGCTGGAGCGACGGATGGCGAAGCAGCGATGATCACCGACCTGATTGATGTCCACGCCCCCGCGATCGACGTGCAGGGGCTCGTCAAGACCTTCGGCGAGAACGAGGTGCTCAAGGGCATCGACCTCACCGTCACCTCCGGCGAGGTCGTCTGCGTGATCGGCCCGTCGGGGTCGGGCAAGTCGACGCTGCTGCGCTCGGTGAACCTGCTCGAGGAGCCGACCGGCGGCAGGATCTTCGTCGAGGGGATCGACATCACCGATCCTGACGTCGACATCGACCGCGTGCGCACCCGCATCGGGATGGTCTTTCAGAGCTTCAACCTGTTCCCGCACCTGAGCGTGCTCGGGAACCTGACGATCGCGCAGCAGCGCGTGAAGAAGCGCTCGAAGGCCGAGGCGCAGAAGGTCGCGCACGAGATGCTCGAACGAGTCGGGCTCGCGCACAAGGCCGATGCCTACCCGGGGCACCTCTCCGGCGGCCAGCAGCAGCGCGTCGCGATCGCCAGGGCGCTGTGCATGAACCCCGACATGATGCTGTTCGACGAGCCGACATCGGCGCTCGACCCCGAGCTGGTCGGCGAGGTGCTGCAGGTCATGCGCTCGCTGGCCGACGAGGGGATGACGATGCTCGTCGTGACCCACGAGATGGGCTTCGCACGTGAGGTCGGCTCGCGGCTGATCTTCATGGACGGCGGGCACATCGTCGAGCAGGGCGACCCGCGCGAGGTGCTCGGGAACCCGCAGCACCAGCGCACGAAGGACTTCCTCGCGCGCGTGCTGTAGCCCGCCCGCGCGGTCCGCTCCTGCTCCTGCTCCTGCTCCTGCTTCGCCGAAACCCCGTTCTATCGCCGAGACCCCCTCGTACTGACGTCAGTACGAGAGGGTCTCGCCGTGAAGGTGGGGTTCTCGGCGGTCAGTCGACCTCGACGACCTCGGCATCCGCCGCGTTGCGCTTGACCGAGTCGATCCCGTTCAGCGCGCTCGACTTGGAGGAGTAGCCCTCGCTGCCCAGCGCGATGACCTCGCCGTTGCCGGCCTTGAGGCGGAATCGGTACTCGCCGGACTTGTCGGTGTACAACTCGAACTTGCCTGCCATGAGGCGTCCTTTCGCTTCGTTGCGAGGGAATGAGGCGCCCTCGAGCATCACGCTAGCGCCGGAGGCGCCGTGGAAGGAAGAGCGCGGGCGCGATCGGCAGGACGACGGATGCCGCCGCCGGCGCCGCCCGGAGCGGGCTACGCCGATTCGCGCAGCACGAGCCGGTGGCTCACGACGCGCTGCAGTCCGGCATCCGTGTCGCCGTCCCCGAGCGCGACGGCCAGCTCGAGCGTGTGGCGCGCCACCTCGTCGAAGTCCACCGCGAGTGTCGTGAGCGTCGGGGCCACGAGCGTGCCGATCGTCAGCCCGTCGACACCGGCGACGCGGATGTCGTCCGGCACATGCAGACCGGCATGGCGGCACGCCGAGAGCACGCCCAGCGCCATCAGATCGTTGAACGCGAGGATGGCGTCCGGGCGCGCTGCGCGGCGGATCACCTGTGCCGCGACCGCGGAGGCGTGCTCCGGGGTCGACGCGGACGCATGGACGAGCTCAGGCGCCAGCCCGCGTCGTTCGAGGGCAGCCATCATGGCGAGTCCGCGGCCGCTGGTCTCATGAGGTGCGGAGGCATCCAGCACGACAGGGCGGCGGGTGCCGACGGCGACGAGATGCGCCGCCAGGTCCTCGATCGCGGCGGCCGGATCCAGATTCACTCCGGGATGCTCGGAGCCCTCGCCGGCGTCGAGCAGGATGAGGGGGGTCGCCCCGGATCTGCGCTCCCACCCGAGCGCCCATTCGCCGAGATAGCCGACCACCACGTCGACCTGGGCCTGCAGTGAGCGCAGCAGCCGGTCGGCGGACCCGGCGAGCCCGATGTCGACGAGCGAGACGCTCCATCCCTCATCGGCGGCGCGGCGGACGACCGCCGCGGCCAGCTCCGGCGAATAGGGATTGCGCAGGTCGCTGACGACGAGGCCGAGCTGGGGGTCGCCGCCGGTGACGAGTCCCCGGCCGAAACGGGACGGCCGGTAGGCGAGGGCGGTCGCCGCCTCGAGCACACGCTGCCTGGTCTCGGCGCTGATGCCGGGCATGTCGTTGACCGCGCGGGTGACCGTCTGACGCGAGACGCCGGCGGCGGCCGCGACGTCGAGGATGGTCGCCCGCCGGCGGCCGGCGGGCGATCCGGACCTCTCCGGATCGCCCGGGCCGGTCAGCTGCGCAGATTCAGCCATTCCACCTCTTCGGGCGTGAGATCGACGGTGAGCCCCCGCATGGAAGAGCGGGTCTCCTCGATCGTACGCGGTCCGAAGAGAGGGAACGTCGGGAAGGGCTGCGCGAGGACGTAGGCGAGAGCGATCGCCGTCGTCGGCACGCCCCGCTCGGCTCCGAGGTGCTCTGCTCGACGCAGACGCTCGAAGTTGTCGTCGCTGTAGTAGCACCGCACGAGCTCCGAGTCGCTGAGGTCGTCGGGGTGAGCGCGACCCGCGAAGAATCCCCGCGCCTGCGACGACCAGGGCAGAAGCGGGATCTGCCGCTCCTCGAGCCATCGCTTCGAAGCGGCGTCGGTGACGTGCACGCATCCCTCCCACGGCACGTCGTAGGCCTCGGCGAGGCCGAAGTGATCGCTCACGACCCCGAACCCCTGACGTCCGTTCGCCGCGGCGTACGCGTTGGCCTCGTCGATGCGCTCAGGGCTCCAGTTCGAGCCGCCGAACACGCGGATGCGCCCTGCGCGCGCGTGCTCGTCGAGGACGTCGACGAACTCGCCGACCGGCACGTCGGGGTTGTCGCGGTGGAGCATGTAGATGTCGGCGTAGTCGGTTCCCTGCCGTTCGAGGCTCTCGAGCAGCTGACGCGAGACGGATTCGGGGTCGCAGTGCGGCGTGTGCCCGCCCTTCGTGATGACCACGACGTCCTCGCGGACGCCGCGATTCGCGATCCAGCGGCCCAGCCGCCCCTCGAGTTCGCCGTCGCCGTAGATGTACGCAGTGTCGAAGACGTTGCCGCCCTGCTCGGCGTAGACGTCGAAGACGGCCGAGGCGTGTGCGAGGTCGGGCTGGTTGTCGACGCCCATGACGAGCCGGGAGACGCGCTTGCCGACGCCGGGGATCTCGCCGTAGCGCATCTCTCCGGCGCTGCCGCCTCCCGTGCCGCGCACGGGCGGGATGTCGGCCTCCTCGGCCTCGAAGGGGTAGCGCAGCCCGATGGCCGCGCGCCAGCGGTCGAGCGTGCGTGCGGTCGCGAGCGTCTCCGCCGAGGTCATCTCGGCGGCATCCGCCCGGCCGTCGCGCAGCGCGGCCATGGTCGCATCCGCCTCCAGTCCGTAGGCGTCGGCGGCATCGATCACGATCGTGCGCGCGCCTTCCGTCGTCACGAGCTCGATCTCGGCGTCGCCAGTGGGCACCCAGGGCTCTGCCACATGGATGCGGCCCCGCTCGCCGAGGATCGTCACCGCGTTCGCCGCCGTCGCCATCACACCGGTGGTCAGGGTCGCGGTGATGCCGCTGCGGAACGTCGCCCTGGCGACGGTCCACTCGTCGACGCCGGTGGGCCCGAGCGTGCCTCCGGCCGTGAGCTCGACGGGCTCGGACGCGTGCTGGCCGTCGGCGGCGTCGACGACGGCCGCAGCCATCGTGACGGTGTAGCCGCCGACGTCGAGGATGCCGCCGCCGGCCACGGCGGGGTCGAACAGTCGGCCGCTGCGCTCGCCGACGCGGAAGGCGAACGAGGCGTCGATGTGCAGGACGCGGCCGATGGCGCCCTCGCGGACGAGATCGAGCATCGCCCGCGTCTGCGGGTGGAAGCGGTACATGTAGGCCTCGACGAGCGGCACACCGGCCTGTCGTGCCGCGTCGACCATCGCCATGGCCGTGCCGTGGTTGACGGCGAGAGGCTTCTCGCACAGCACCGCCTTGCCTGCGGAGAGCGCCGCGATCGCGAGGGCGGGGTGCGCCGTGTGCACGCTCGAGACGTACACGGCGTCGACTCGCGGATCGGCGAGCGCCTCGGCGTAGCCTCCTGCGGTCACGTCCGCCGCGCCCTGCTGCTCCGCCTCCTCGGCGAACGACCGCGCCCGCGAGACCTCGGTGCTGCCGACCGCGACGAGCTCTCCGGCGCTCGTGGCGAGGCCGGCGAGGAATCTCCGTGCGATACCGCCGGGGCCGAGCACGGCCCATCCGCCGGTGCGCGTGTGCGTCTCTTCGACTGCGAGCTGAGTGGTCACCATCGTCCTTTCGAGCCTTGGCCGTGAACGTTCACGGCCTCACACACGCTAGTGCGACTCGATGACGACGTCAAGGAGCCGTGAACGATCACGGACGTTGGAAGGACTGAATCCGCGCGGCCCCGCGACGCGGCCGCGGCCGCGCAGCCGCCCGGATCAGCCGGCCCGCAGCAGCCCGCCCGGAGCAGCCGGCCCGGATCAACCGGTCCCGAGCCGCTCCTCGGATCAGCCGCGCGGATGCACCGTGACCGGCTCGGCGGCCACCGCAATGCGCACGCGGTCTCCGAACGCCGGGTGGATGCCGGGAGCGTGCTGCAGCCGCACGAGCTCGCCGGATTCCGTGCGGACGAGGGTCCTGCGCATGCTGCCGAGGAACGTGCTCTCCTCGACCAGCGCGTCGGTCGCGGCATCAGCCTCCGAGGCGAAGTGGACATTCTCGGGGCGGAGGAACACGTCGACCGGGCCGTCGGCCGGCGTCTGCAGCGGAAGCCGCTGCCCCCACACCACGACGTGATCTCCCTCGGCGACACCGGAGACGATGCTGGAGAGACCGACGAACGCCGCGACCCCGGCCGTGGACGGCGTCGTGTACAGCTGCTCGGGTGAGCCGATCTGCTCGATGCGCCCGGCGTTCATGACCGCGATCCGGTCGGAGACCGCGAGGGCCTCCTCCTGGTCATGGGTGACGAAGACGGTGGTGATGCCGAGGCGCAGTTGGATGCGGCGGATCTCGTCGCGCAGCTGCACCCGCACCTTCGCGTCGAGCGCCGAGAGCGGCTCGTCCAGCAGCAGCACCTTCGGCTCGGTGACCAGCGCGCGGGCCAGGGCGACGCGCTGCTGCTGCCCGCCGGAGAGCTGATGGGGGAAGCGGTTGGCGAAGTCGGCGAGGCCGACGAGTGCGAGCGCGTCGAGGGCGCGCTTGGCGGCATCCGCTCTGCCCACGCCGCGACGGCGGAGCCCGAACGCGGTGTTGTCCGCCACGCGCAGGTGCGGGAACAGCGAGTACGACTGGAACACCATGCCGATGTCGCGTCTGTTCGTCGGGACGCGCGACACGTCGCCGCCGCCGAGGAGCACCGCGCCTTCGTCTGCGGCCTCGAGGCCCGCCAGCACCCGCAGCAGCGTCGTCTTGCCGCACCCGGACGGTCCGAGGAGCGACACGAACTCACCGGGCGCGATGTCGAGGTCGACGCCGTGCAGCACGCGCGTGCCCGCATAGCTCTTCACGATGCCCTGCAGCTGCACCCTGGTGCCCTCGCCGGCCTCGGCGAGGAGCATGTTGTCGGCGGTTCGGGGGAGGGTCATGAGCGGGCCTTTCCGGTGCCGCGTGCGGCGCGGCCGATGACGAGGAGCAGGACGAAGCAGAACAGCAGCGCCAGCAGCGTGAAGATCGCCGGCGCGTAGGCGTCCTGCTTCTGCACGACCACCATGGCGGTCTGGAAGACCTGACGGTTCAGGAGCGAGGCGATCGTGAACTCGCCGAGCACGACGGCGATCGATATGAGCGACGCCGCGAGCAGGCCCTGCCGGAGGTTGGGTGCGAGCACCTTGAGCACGACTGTCGGCCAGCTCGCACCCAGCGAGCGTGCGGCCTCCGCGAGCGTCCGCAGGTCGGCCGCGTCGATCGACGCCTGGATCGAGCGGTACGCGAACGGCAGCACGGTGATGCCGTAGGCGAACGCCAGCGTCCAGGTGCCGGTGCCGAGGGCGCGACCGATCTGCAGGTAGATCGGGGCGAGGCCGACGACGAGAACGATCGCGGGGATCGAGATCGGCAGCAGCACAGCGAACTCGAACACCGGCTTGAGCCGCGGGAAGCGGAGGTTGACCAGGATCATCGTCGGCGCCAGCAGCAGCAGCACGATCGCCACGGTGACGACGGCGAGGATGAGCGAGTTGCCCAGACCCGTCCAGATCGGCTTGATGGCAGCGGACTGCGCAGGGTCGAAGAGCGAGATCCAGCGCGCGAACGACAGACCGGCCTCGGGATCGCGCAGCGTGTAGAGAAGCGTCGAGACGAGCGGGATCGCGAAGAAGGCCCCGACGAGGACGCCGATGATCCATCGTGTCGCGAGCGAGGGTCCGATGCGGTTCATGCCTGCCACCTCGCTGCCCGGCGCTGGACGAGGGAGTACAGCGCCATCACGACTCCGACGATCACGATCATGCCGAGCGCCAGGGCGCCGGCGAGGTTCTCCCGCCCCAGCACCGTCTCGCTGGTGAGTGCGGTGCGGATCTGGAGGGGCACGATCTGCGAGCCCTGACTGGCCAGGGCTGCGGCGGTCGCGTATGAGGAGAACGCGTTCGCGAACAGCAGCAGGAGACTCGCGAGGAATGAGGGGGCGAGAACCGGGATGCCGACGCGCAGCCAGAAGCTCGCACGGGTTCCGCCGAGGGTCAGGTTCGCCTCCGCCCATTGGGGCCTGAGGGCGGCCAGGGCCGGCATGAACGTGATCACCATGAGCGGGATCTGGAAGTAGATGTAGGGCAGGACGAGGCCGGGCAGCTCGTACAGCCAGGTGCCGTTCTCGTAGATGTTCACGCCGAGGTCGTCCTTGAGGAACAGCGTCACGACGCCCTGGATGCCGATGGTCGCGATGAACGCGAAGGCGAGCATGACGCCGCCGAACTGGGCGAGGACGCCGGCGGCGGCGTCCACCGTCTGCCGGATCACGCCCTCGGGGTTCATGCCGAGCAGGGCGTAGCAGACCAGCGCTCCGACGAGGGCGCCGACCAGGGCGGTCAGCAGCGAGAGTCCCGCCGAGTTCGCGAACGTGGTCAGCACGACCGGGTCGGCGAGGGCGGACACGTTCGTCCACGTGAACGCGCCGTCGTCGGTGAAGAAGCCGGATGCGATCGCGATGACGGTCGGCACGGCGAGGAACAGCAGGACGTATGCCGCGAACGGCACGAGGCCGAGCCACGCGAGGGAGGGCGCCGAGCGCCGGTCCCTCGCACGCTGCGAGGACCCGGCGCTCGGTGCGGGGGCGGATGCCGCGGCATCCGCCCCCGCGGTGGCGAGTGTCGTCACTGGACCGCCGCTGCCCACTTCTCGCCGAGGAGCGTGCCGGCGTTCGCCGACTGCTCCTCGGACGGGACGACGGTCTCTGCGGGAACCTCGGGAAGCGCCGCAGACAGCTCCGCGTCGATCGTGCCGGCCTCGGTCATCGCCTCCATGCGGGCAGGACGTGCGCCGCCCTTCAGCCACAGGTTCTGGACCTCGTCGCTGTAGAGGAACTCCTGCCACAGGCGCGCTGCGGCCGGGTGCGGGGCATCCTTGTTGATCGCCTGGTTGTAGTAGCCGGCGTAGCCGGTGCCGTCGAGGACGACGACCTTCCAGTTCTCGTTGTCGGCCGCGTGTGCGGCGTTCAGGTAATCCCAGTCGAACACGACGGGGGTCTCGCCGCTCGCGACGGTCGCCGTGGTGACGTCGACCTTGAGCAGGTTGCCCGCCTTCTGCAGCTCCGAGAAGAAGTCGATGCCGGCCTGGAAGTCGTCGAGCGCGCCGCCGGACTGGACGGTCGCGAGGCCCACCGCGGCGAAGGCGGCGCCGGCCTGGGTCGGGTCGCCGTTGATCGCGACGGCGCCCTTGTAGTCGCCGCTCTTCAGGTCGTCGAGCGCCTCGGGGGCGTCGAACTTCGAGGAGTCGTAGCCGATGGACATGTACCCGCCGTAGTCGCCGACGAACAGTCCGGTCGGCTCCTTGAGGGCCTCGGGGATCTCGTCCCAGGTCTGCACCTGGTACGGCGCGAACGCGTCGGTGTTCTGCAGGGCGACCGTGAGGCCGAGGTCGAACACGTCCGGGGCGGTGTCGAGACCCTGGTTGGTCTCGGCGACCTGGATCTCCTCGGCGCTGGAGATGTCGGGGGAGGCCTCGTTGATCGTGATCTCCGGGTACTTCTCGGCGAACAGGTCGAGGATCTCGCCGTAGTTCGCCCAGTCGCGGGGCAGCGCGATGACGTTCAGCTGGCCCTCCGCCTTGGCAGCGGCCTCGAGATCGGCGAACGTGCCGAAGTCGGTGACGGAGGTGGCGGTCGCGGCGTCCGCACCGTCCGCTCCTGCGGGGGCATCGGTGGCGCCGGCGCAGGCGGTGAGTGCCAGCGCGGCGGTCGTGACCAGGGCGATTCCGGCGCCGAGGCGGGCGCGGCGGGTGAAGCGTGCCATGAGGATCCTCTCGTGTCCGGCGTCTCGCGCCGGGTCGGGTTGCGAGAGGACGCTACGGGGCCGGGGTTACGCGGCGGTCCGGGCCGGGTGAACGAGAGGTGGCCGGGGAGAGGCCGGCGGATGTCGCTCAGCGGGCGACGTGCAGCTTGAACCCGACGTGCGAGCCGACGTAGCCGAGGCGCTCGTAGAAGCGGTGCGCGTCGGTGCGGGCGGCATCGGAGGTGAGCTGGACGAGTGCGACGTCGAGCGCGGGGGCGGCGTCGTCCGACACCCACCGCATGGTCGCGGAGCCGAGGCCGGACGAGCGCAGGTCGCTGCGCACGCGGACGGCCTCGACGAGCAGGCGCCGGGCGCCGCGACGCGCCATCCCCGGCACGAGGGTGAGCTGCAGCGTGCCGACGACCTCTCCGCGCAGCTCCACCACGAGCAGGTCGTTGGAGGGATCCGCGAGGATCTCCGCGAGGGCTGTGGCGTAGGCGGGGCGGTCCTCCGCCGAAGCACGGTCGCCGCGGGCGGCGCTGATCGGATCGTCGGAGAGCAGGGCGATCACGGCATCCGCGTCTTCGGGGACCGCCCGGCGCAACAGGGCGCGGCCGGATCGGCTGTCGAGCGGATGCGGGAGGGGAAGCGCGTCGAGCATGACTCCAGTGTGTCACCGTGGCCGGAGGCCGCCCGCGGTTCTGGCATCCTGGACCCGATGGATATCGGCGCATTGCTCGGGCTCGAGCAGCTCACCGGGGGCATGCTGATCCTCGTCGTCCTCGCGGCGTTCGGCGCCGGATGGATCGACGCCGTCGTCGGCGGAGGCGGGCTCCTGCAGCTGCCCGTGCTGCTGCTGATCCCCGGCATCACGCCCGTGCAGGCGCTGGCCACGAACAAGCTCGGGTCCGTGTTCGGCACGGCGACCAGCAGCGTCACCTACTACCGTCGCGTGAAACCCGACATCCGCACGGCGCTGCCGATGGCCGCGATCGCGCTCCTCGGCTCCTTCGGCGGGGCTGCTGTCGCCACGGTGCTGCCCGCGGCGGCGTTCAAGCCGATCATCGTCGTGGCGCTGCTGGCAGTGGCGCTGTTCACGGCGTTCCGGCCGCAGATGGGGGCCGCGACGCAGCTGCGATTCACGGGGCACAAGCACCACATCGCAGCAGGCGCGGCGGGGCTCGGGATCGGCTTCTACGACGGCATGATCGGACCCGGCACCGGCACGTTCCTCGTCATCACGCTCGTCGCGCTGATGGGCTACGACTTCCTGCAGGCCAGCGCCAAGGCCAAGATCGTGAACTTCGCCACGAACGCGGGGGCGCTGATCCTGTTCATCCCGCACGGCGCGGTGCTGTGGCTGCTCGGACTGATCCTCGGCGCGGCGAACTTCGCCGGCAGCTACCTGGGCTCGCGCATGGCGATCGCCCGCGGGTCGACGTTCATCAGGGTCGTGTTCCTGGTCATCGTGATCGCGCTGATCGGCAAGCTCGGCATCGATGTGTGGAACGAGAACATCGTGCCGGCGCTCGCCGGTACCTGAGCCGCTGCAGCAGGTCGCAGAAAAGCACTCGGGTCGCAGGAATCCGAGGATTCTCTGCGACCCGAGTGCGAATCTGCGACGTCGTGCCGGGTGAGGCTCAGGCCTCGTCGACCTCCGGCTCGAAGTCGACGCCGGCTTCGGCGCGCTGCTCCGGGCTGATGGGTGCGGGAGCGGAGGTCAGCGGGTCGAAGCCGTTGCCCGACTTCGGGAACGCGATGACCTCGCGGATCGAGTCGGTCTTGGTCAGGTGCTGCATGACGCGGTCCATGCCCAGCGCGATGCCGCCGTGCGGCGGGGCGCCGAACTTGAACGCGTCGAGCAGGAAGCCGAACTGCTCGTCGGCCTGCTCGTCGCTGATGCCCATGACGGCGAGCACCCGCTTCTGCACGTCCTCGCGGTGGATGCGGATCGAGCCGCCGCCGAGCTCGGAGCCGTTGCAGACGATGTCGTACGCGTAGGCGAGAGCCGAGCCGGGGTCGGTGTCGAACGTGTCGGCGAATTCGGGCTTGGGGCCGGTGAACGCGTGGTGCACGGCGGTCCAGGCTCCGGCGCCGACGGCGACGTCACCGGATGCCACGGCATCCGCTGCGGACTCGAACATCGGCGCGTCGACGACCCAGGTGAACGCGAACTCGTCGGGGTTCAGATAGCCGAGTCGACGGCCGATCTCGACGCGGGCGGCGCCGAGGAGCGCGCGGCTCTCCTTCGCGGAACCCGCGGCGAAGAACACGCAGTCGCCGGGCTCGGCGCCGACGAACGCGGCGAGGCCGTTCTGCTCCGCCTCGGTGAGGTTCTTCGCGACCGGGCCGCCGAGGCTGCCGTCATCGTTGAACAGGACGTACGCGAGGCCGCCGGCGCCGCGCTGCTTCGCCCAGTCCTGCCAGGCGTCGAGCTGCTTGCGCGGCTGCGAGGCTCCGCCGGGCATCCGCACCGCCCCGACGTACTCCGACTGGAACACGCGGAACGGCGTGTCCTTGAAGTACTCGGTCGCCTCGACGAGCTCGAGACCGAAGCGCAGGTCGGGCTTGTCCGAGCCGTACTTCGCCATGGCGTCGGCGTAGGTGATCCGCGGCAGCGGGGTCGGCACCTCGACGTCGATGGTCTTCCACATCGCGACGATGAGCGACTCCATCAGCGTGATGACGTCTTCCTGCTCGACGAAGCTCATCTCGATGTCGAGCTGGGTGAACTCGGGCTGACGGTCGGCGCGGAAGTCCTCGTCGCGGTAGCAGCGCGCGATCTGGAAGTACTTCTCCACGCCGCCGACCATGAGCAGCTGCTTGAACAGCTGCGGCGACTGCGGCAGCGCGTACCAGCTGCCCGGGTGCAGGCGCGCAGGCACGACGAAGTCGCGGGCACCCTCGGGAGTGGAGCGCGTGAGCGTCGGCGTCTCGACCTCGGTGAAGTCCTCGGCGTGCAGCACGTCGCGGATCGCCTTGTAGACGTTCGAGCGGAGGCGAAGAGCGGATGCGGCGGCCGGGCGGCGAAGGTCGAGGTAGCGGTGCTTGAGACGCGCCTCCTCGCCGACGGTCTCGGTGTCGGCGACAGCCGTGGACACCTGGAACGGCAGCGGAGCGGACTCGTTCAGCACCTCGACGTCGGTTGCGATGAGCTCGACGTCGCCGGTGGGCAGGTTCGGGTTCGCGTTGCCGTCGGGGCGGCGCGAGACCTCGCCTGTCACCTTCAGGACGAACTCGTTGCGCAGCGGGTGCGCGACCTCCTCATCGCGGATGACGACCTGGGCGATGCCGGACGCATCCCGAAGATCGATGAACGCGACTCCTCCGTGATCACGACGGCGATCCACCCACCCGGTGAGGGTGACGGTCTGGCCGATGTGCTCGGCTCGCAGTGAGCCGGCGGAGTGAGTGCGAAGCACGGAGGATTCCTCCTGATCTGGGAAATGATGAACCCGCCCATTCTACGTGGGCTGGCGGGGCCGCCCCGGCCCGTGCGGATCGCTCAGTATGATCGCGGGGAACGAAAGGCAGACCATGACTTCTCCCCTCGCAGTGAGCGACGCGAACGGCATCACCGATCTCTTCGCCTCGATCTTCTCCGGCACCACCGGCGTGATCGCGCTGATCTTCTACATCGCCGTCGTGATCGGCCTGTGGAAGGTGTTCACCAAGGCCGGGTACGCGGGGATCCTGGCAGTCATCCCGATCGTCAACGTCGTGATCCTCGTGCGCATCGCCGGGATGTCGGGCTGGCTTGCGCTGCTGTACCTGATCCCGATCGTCAACTTCGTCTTCGGCATCGTCGTTGCGATCAAGCTGGGCGAGCGCTTCGGCAAGGGCGGGCTGTTCTCCTTCTTCCTGCTGTTCGTCTTCCCCTACATCGGCTACCTGATCCTCGGCTTCGGCGACGCGAAGTACCGCAAGGCCTGAGGTGTCGGCATCCCGCCTGCATCTCGTCCGACATGGTGAGGTGCACAATCCGCTCCGCGTCCTCTACGGGCGACTGCCGGACTACCACCTGAGTGCGGCCGGCCGGCAGATGGCGCAGGCGGCGGCCGACCACGTCGCGTCCCTCGGTCGCCCGGTCGCCGCGCTGTACTCGTCGCCGCTCGAGCGCGCGCAGGAGTCGGCTGAGCCGTTCGCCGAGCGCTTCGATCTCGAGCCGGTGATAGACATCCGGGTGATCGAGCCGACCAACGTGTTCGAGGGCACGCAGATGCGCCGCTCGCTGATGAACCCCCTGAACTGGTGGCATCTGCGGCAGCCATCTCTGCCCAGCTGGGGCGAGCCGTACACGTCGATCGCCGAGCGGATGCTCGGGGTCATGGACGAGGCGTGGGATGCCGAAGAGAGCGGCGACGTCGTGATGGTCTCCCACCAGGCGCCGATCTGGATCACCCACCTGCGGGTCGCGGGACTCCCGCTGCGTCACGACCCGAGAACGCGGCGCTGCGCGCTCTCCAGCGTGACGTCGTTCGAGCGCGTCGGCGACGTGTGGCGCGAGGTCGACTACGCCGAGCCTGCGTCCACCGCCGGTGCGGTCGACGTCGGCGCGGTCTGACCCCCGGGGTCGACCGACGCCACCCGGTCGTTGACCGACGCCACCCGATCCACCGGTCGCCGAGCGACGCCACCCGGTCGCCGAGCGATGCCGCCCGGTCGCCGAGCGATGCCGCCCGGTCGCCGAGCGAGCGAAGCGAGACGAACGCCCCTTCGGCGACGGGACTTCAGCCGAGCGAACGGATGATCCCGATCGCCGCGAGCTGACCGGCGGCGGCCGCCTGCACGACGGCTGCCATCGGCCCGGGAAGCGCCGCGCGATGCGCGAGGTCACCGGCCGCGAACACCCCTCGCGCGGAGGTCGCGCCGAAGTCGTCGATCTCGATCGCGCCGGAGGGCAGCATCCGCAGGCCGAGCTGCTCGGCGAACGGGGCGCGCTGGCGCACCTCGACGGAGGCGACGAAGATGCCGGCGACCGAAGTGGTCGCATCGCCCGCGGTGATCCTGACCTCCGCCGCGTCACCCTCCACGGCCTCGACCGGGGTGAGGCTGACGCGGGCGCCCCGTTCCTCCAGCATCCGCCGGTCATCGTCGGTGTAGGGCTCGCCGACGGGGAAGACCGTGATCTCGCCGACGATCCGGCCGAGCAGCCCGATGAGGTGCTCGGCCCGCGCGGCCGCACCCAGGATGCCGATGGGCTTCCCCGCATGTTCGTGACCGTCGCAGAAGGGGCAGCTGAACGCCTTCGTCCCCCAGAGCTCCTGGAGCCCTGGAATCTCGGGGAGATCGTCGGCGACGCCGGTGGCCAGCACGATCCTCCGCCCTTCGGCCGATGAGTCATCGCCCAGCCGCACCGTGAATGCGCCCTCGGCGCCGTCGACGCCGACCGCGCCGACGTCACGGATCTCGACGTCACGGTACTCGGCGAGCTGCTCGCGGGCGGTCGCCCGGAACTCGGCGGGCGGCGTGCCGTCCTCGGCGACGACGTTGTGCATGTGCAGCACCGTCCCGTTCCGGTACTCGCCGGAGTCGAGGAGCAGCGTGGGGCGATGCATCCGCCCGAGGGTCAGGGCGGCCTGCAGGCCCGCGGGGCCTGCGCCGATCACGATCGCGTCATACATGGGAAGTCCTTCCGTCTTGCGTTCTCGACCAGTCTGTGACTTCATGTCAACATGAAGTCAAGTCATTCGCCGCGCTGGGCCGTCGGCGACGTCGCCGCGCGTTTCGACCTCCCCACCAACGTGCTCCGGCACTGGGAGACGGTCGGCCTGCTGAGGCCAGCTCGGGATGCCGCGGGGCGGCGCCGCTACGGCGAGGACGACGTCGTGCGCATCGCCGTGATCCAGCGGAGCAAGGCGGCGGGCATGAGCCTCGAGCAGATCGGCGTGCTACTCGACGACGGAAGCGCCGGCCGTCATCAGGTCCTTCAGGAGCACCTCGACGACCTGGATCGGCGAATGGAGGAGATGCGCCGCTCGAAGGAGATGACCGAGCACGCGATGCGGTGCAGCGCGCACGACATCTCGATGTGCCCGCGGTTCCGCGCCGGCGTCGCCGACGTCCTCGCCCGGTTCTGAGGCCCTCCTGCATCCGGCCGATGCATAGGAACCCCCGCGTAAACTGGGAATCGTGCCTCCTGCTCCCTGGGTTCCTGAGCCCGTCGAAGGGCGCCCGACCCGCAGCGGCCGCCGCTCCCGCATCCGCCCTCGTGGTCGTGCGGTCGGAGCCGCGCTCGCCGCGGTCCTCGCGATCGGTCTCAGCGCCTGCGCCCCCGACCCCGTGAGCGACTCGTTCCTCAGCGGCGACAACCCCGGCTATGTGGCCGCCGACGGCGCCATCGCCGAGATTCCGGTGGCCGAGCGCGGGGAGCCCGTCGACTTCAGCGGCGTCACCGAGTCCGGCGACGCCTTCGACAGCGCCGACATCGCAGGCAAGGTCACGGTCGTGAACTTCTGGTACGCCGGCTGTGCGCCGTGCCGGGTCGAGGCGAAGGATCTTGAAGACGTCTGGCAGGAGCACGGCGGCGAGGACGTCGCCTTCGTGGGGATCAACACCCGCGACCAGGCCGACACGGCCAGGGCCTTCTCCGACGAGTTCGGGATCACCTACCCGAGCCTGATCGACGTGGACACCGCCGAGGCGAAGCTCGCCTTCGCCGAGGCCGTGCCGATCCAGGCGACCCCCACCACTCTCGTGCTCGACAAGCAGGGACGAGTCGCCGCCCGCATCATCGGCCCCATCGACGGCACCTCGATCCTCTCGACGCTCGTCAAGGACGCGCTCGCGGAGACCTCGTGAACGCCGCGGGAGTGTCGTGAACACAGACGCCATCATCGGCTCAGGCGCACTCTGGCTCGCGATCCCGGTCGCGATGCTCGCCGGTCTCGTCTCGTTCCTCTCGCCGTGCGTGCTCCCGCTGGTCCCCGGCTATCTCGGATTCCTCGGGGGAGCGGTCGCCCCGCGTCCCAGGGACGGCGTGACGGATGCCACGGTCCCCGGGCGCCGCCGGCTCGTGATCGGCGTGCTGCTGTTCATCCTCGGCTTCAGCCTCGTCTTCGTGCTCATCACCGCGCTCGGCGGAACCGCCGGAGCCTTCTTCATCCGCTGGGGCGACCTCGTGACGCGCATCCTCGGCGTCGTCATCATCCTGATGGGGCTCGTCTTCCTGGGGCTGTTCAGCTTCGCGCAGCGCGAGTTCCGCTTCCACGTCGACTCCAAGGCCGGCATCATCGGGGCGCCGCTGCTCGGCGTCGCGCTCGGCATCGGCTGGGCGCCGTGCATGGGCCCGACGCTCGCCGCGATCATCGCGCTCTCGTTCAACGCCGGCGACCCGGTGCGCGCGGGGTTCCTCGGACTCGCGTACTCGCTCGGCCTCGGCATCCCGTTCCTGCTGGTGGCCCTCGGGTTCGGGTGGGCGACGAGGACGATCGGGTTCCTCCGCCGCCACATCCGCATCGTGAACATCATCGGCGGAGTGCTGCTGATCGCCCTCGGCATCCTGATGGTGACCGGGCTCTGGACCGACATCATGTCCCGGCTGACGGCGGTGATCAGCAGTGTCATCCTCCCGCTCTGAGATCCCCGAGCCCCGGGTCGACGAGAACAAGAACGAGAACGAGGATGCCGTGAGCACCGACTCCAGCGACCCCCTCCGTCCGTCCGACCACATCGACGGCGACGACTCGATCACCCAGCCGCGGCTCGGCCTCGTCGGCTGGCTGCGATGGGGCTGGCGTCAGCTCACCTCGATGCGCACCGCGCTGATCCTGCTGCTCGTGCTCGCGATCGCCGCGATCCCCGGCTCGATCTTCCCGCAGCGGATGGCCGACCCGAACGGCGTCACCCAGTGGGAGCGCGACAACCCCGACCTCTTCCCGGTGCTCGACTCGCTGAAGCTGTTCGACGTGTACATGTCGCCGTGGTTCTCGGCGATCTACCTGCTGCTGTTCACGTCGCTCGTCGGCTGCGTGATCCCGCGCATCAGGCACCACGCGAAGGCGCTGCAGGCCCGCCCGCCGCGCACCCCTGCCCGACTCAAGCGGCTCGCGGACTTCCGTGCGGTCGAGCGCGCTTCGACGGGCTCAGCCACCCAAGGGACGGATGCCGAGGCGGAAGCGGCGGCGTCCATCGACATCGCGCAGAAGCAGCTGAAGGCGCTGGGGTACCGGGTCGAGCGCTACGACAGCGCGCGCACATTCTCGGTCTCGGCCGAGCGCGGATACTGGCGCGAGACCGGCAACCTGCTCTTCCACATCGCCCTCGTCGGCGTGCTCATCACGGTCGGCGTGGGCGGCGGCTTCGCGTACACCGGGCAGCGGGTGCTCGTCGAGGGGGAGACGTTCGCGAACACCCTGCTCGACTACGACTCGATGAACCGCGGGCGCTTCGTCGGCGACGGGGCCCTCACGCCGTACTCTATGCGGCTCGACACCTTCGACGTCACCTACCAGCCCTTCGGTGAGCCCGGCTCGGGTCAGGCCGGCGACTTCTCCGCCAACGTGACAGTTGGGGAGGACGGCGAGGAGCGCGGCGGCGCGGTGAAGGTGAACCATCCGCTGGACGTGGCCGGCGACAAGATCTACCTGCTCGGCAACGGCTACGCGCCGACCATCACGGTCCGCAACGCCGGCGGCGAAGTCGTGTTCACGAACAGCGTGCCGTTCCTGCCGCAGGACAACAACCTCACCTCGCTCGGCGTGATCAAGGTGACGGATGGGATGCCGGAGCAGCTGGGTCTGCTCGGCTTCTTCTACCCGACGACGGGCGTGCTCGAGTCGGGAGCCTTCTTCTCCGCGTACGGCGACCTGACCAATCCGACGCTGACGCTCGACGTGTACTCGGGCGACCTCGGCATCAACGAGGGCACTCCGCGGTCGGTGTACGTGCTCGACACGACCGGCATGGAGAAGCTGACCGGCCGCACCACCGACGTCGAGTCGATCGAGCTGACGCCAGGAGAGACCGCCGACCTCCCGAACGGGTTCGGCACAGTGACGTTCGAGGACGAGTCGCCGGCGGGGGCGACCGACGCCTCGGAGTCGGTCAAGCGGTTCGCGTCGCTGCAGATCCACCACGACGCCTCATCGGTGTGGGTGCTGGTGTTCGCGCTGCTGGCGCTCGGCGGGCTCATGCTGGCGCTGTTCGTCCCGCGCCGCCGGGTCTGGGTGAAGGCCACGCCGAACGGCGACTCGGTGGCTCTCGAGTACGCGGCTCTCGCCCGTGGGGAAGACCCGACGCTCGCCGCGGCCGTCGACGACCTCGTCGCAGGGCACGCCCGCCTGCTCGACACCGCGGGCGTCACGGCTGCGCCCGATCCCGACGCCGACGCCTCGGTCCCCGATCCCGCCGACTCGGTCCCTGAGCCTGTCGAAGGGCCCGAGCCCTCGGCATCCGACATCCCGAAAGTAGACTGACCCCATGTTCGAGCTCGATGTGATCTCGCCCGTGCTGCTGTGGACCGCCATCGCGATCTACGCCGCGTCCTTCCTGGCCTTCGCCTTCGACCTCGCGCGCCGCTCGCAGGTGTCGGCGGATGCGCAGAGCGTCCGCGAGGCCGAGCTCGTCGGCGTGGGCGCGCGCGGCTCGTCCGGCGCGTCGGCCGCGGCCCTCGGCGGGGACGCCCCGGCCCCGCGCTTCATGATGGCGCGGATCGGCACGTCGCTGATGGTGCTCGCCTGGCTCTTCCACCTCACGGCCACAGTGACGCGCGGCATCCATGCCGGGCGCGTGCCGTGGGCGAACCTCTACGAGTTCGCGATGATCGGAACGCTGCTGATCGTCGCGGTGTACCTCGTCGTGCTCACGCGCATCGACCTGCGCTACCTCGGCACGTTCATCACCGGGCTCGTCGTGGTGCTCCTCGGGCTCGCCGCCACGAACTTCTACGTCGACGTCACGCCGTTGATGGATCCGCTCAAGAGCATCTGGCTGATCATCCACGTGTTCGTCGCGTCGCTGAGCACGGCGTTCTTCGCGCTCGCCTTCGCGCTGTCGCTGCTCCAGCTCATGCAGTCGCGCCGCGAGCAGCGCCTGGCCGAGGGTGCGGCGAAGACCGGACCCGGCTTCCTCAAGACGCTCCCGGCATCCGACCGCCTGGAGAGCATGGCGTACCGCTTCGCGATCGTCGGCTTCATCCTGTGGACGTTCACGCTCATCGCCGGCTCCATCTGGGCGCAGGACGCCTGGGGCCGCTACTGGGGCTTCGACGTCAAGGAGACCTGGACCTTCGTGATCTGGGTCATCTACGCCGGCTACATCCACGCCCGCGCGACCCGCGGCTGGCGCGGCAACCCGTCGGCATGGCTGTCGATCGTCGGCTTCACCGCCGTGATCTTCAACTTCACGATCGTGAACGTGTTCTTCAAGGGCCTGCACGCGTACTCCGGCCTGAGCTGAACTGAGCTCAGCTGAGCTCAGCTGAGCTGAGGCAGCGTCTCGGACCCCGGGGCGCGGTGCCTCCCACCCGCGAAGGCGGGCGGGAGACTCAGCATGACCCGCGAGCGGATGCTCAGGGCGACCCGCGAGCGATGCTCTACGCGACCTCCGAGCGGATGCTCAGGCGGCGGCGAGCACCGTCTTCGCGCTGGTCGTGCGGCGAAGCGCCACGATCAGCGTCGTCACGACGAGTGACAGCACGCCCCACACGACCAGCGCGGCGGCTGCCCCGCCGTTCGCGGCGATCAGCCCGGCGAACGCGGGAGCCGTCGGCAGCGCTGCGGCGAGCCCTGCGAGCCACCCCGGCACGGTCGAGATCAGCCCCGTCGCGACGGCCAGCACGCCGACGAGCACGCTGACCCAGCGGCCGATGCCGCCGAACACGGCCACCAGCGCCTGGTTCACCGCCGCGAAGGCGACACCGGCGAGCACCGCGGTTCCGGCGAACGCCCACCACGTCGCCGCGTCATAGCTCGCGACGATCTGCACGATCAACGCGACCAGCACGCCCTGCCCGGCGCCGATGAGCGCTGCCGGGGCGAACGCTCGCAGTGCCAGGCCCGCGGAGGATCGGCGCGAGGTCAGCGTGCGCTCCGTGTGCGCGCGCATCACGACGAACGAGGCGAGTCCGCCGAACCACAGCACGACAGCCGCGAGCAGAGGGATCGCGGTCGGGCCGAAGATCGTGTCCATCGACGAATCCGACGTCACCGGATCGGCGATCACGGAGGCGAGGGACGTCGATTCCTGTTCGCTGAAGGAGGGGAGCGAGTCGGATGCCGTGCGCAGGCCTCCGGCGAGGTCGCCGGTCCCGGTCGCGAGGGCGTCGAGTCCGGTGGCCAGCTCGGAGGCGCCGGTCGCGAGATCGGTCGCACCGCCGGAGAGCTGATCCGCACCTCCGCCGAGCTGTCGTGCGCCAGCAGCGGACTGGCCGATGCCCTCGGAGGCGAGCTGGTTCAGGCCCGCAGCGAGCGTCGAGGCGCCGGATCCGGCCTCGCGCATCTGCCCGGCGAGCGTCGCCGATGCCTCGGCGTCGAAGCGGGTGAGCCCGGCCGAGGTGCCGGCCGCGGCGTCCGAGGCCTGGGCTGCCGGAGTGACGAGTCCGGTGGCGGTCTGCGAGGCCGTGAGCAGCTTCTCGCAGAACTCCGGGGTCGCCGCGGCCTGGCAGTCGGCCACGAGCGAGGTCAGCTGCCCGGAGAGGCCCGAGACGCCGGATGACACGACGCCGGTGAGCTGTGCTGCTCCGCCGGCGCCCTGGAAGAGCAGGTCCGGCACGAGGCCGTTCGCCGCGAGGGCTGCTGCGCCGTCCGTCAGGCCCGATCCGATCTGCGCGGCCCCACCCGCAGCCTCGCGTGTCTTTCCTGCGATCGTGTCGAGACCGGAGGCCAGCGAGGACGCGCCGGTGCCGAGTTCTGCGGCGCCGGAGGCCAGCTGGGTCGCGCCGTCGGGGATCGCAGCGGCGCCGGTGGCGGCATCCCGCGCGCCGGTGGCGAGCTCGAGGGCTCCGTCCGCCGCGTCGCCGATCTGGTCGCCGATCGTGGTGAAGCCGACGAGCACGTTGTCCATCGTCGCCTCGCTGAGCATCGTGCCCATGGTCGACGCCGCCGCCGACGCGATCTGGCCGGTGATGAGATCGTCGGCGACCAGTCCGTCCTCCGGAGTGGCGACCTGGATCGTGGCCTGCTCGGCCTTCTCCGACGCGGCGCCGCCGCCGTCGGCGATCGCCTGGCCGGCGGAGGTCGCCGCGGCGGAGAAGTCCTCAGGAATCGTGATCACGGCCTGGTACGAGCCGTCCGCAAGTCCCTCTTTCGCATCATCCTCGTTCGAGATCACCCAGGTGAGGTTCGAGTCGAGCTCGTCCGAACCCTCGACGAGGCCTGCGGCGAGCTGGCGGCCCAGAGGCGTGAGCTGCCCGTCGATGGTCACCGGCTCGTCGAGGTTGACGATCGCGGCGGTCATCGAGTCGAGCCGCTCGGTCGGGTTCTGGAGCGCGGCGACGAGGATGCCGCCGATCGCGGCGGGGAGCAGCAGGATGCCGAGGATCGTCAGCCAGGTGATCGGCTTGCGGGAGCGCGCGCGCTCGAGAGGGAGGGTCATGCGGTCACCTCGGTCGTCGTGGTGGATTCGGTGTCTGCGTCAGCTGCGCTGCCGGGGTGGGGGGGGGGGATCACGTCGACGGGGCCGCGGCGGGCCGACGACAGGAGCGCGAGCGCCGGCGCCGTGGAGACGGCGGTGAGCAGCACAGCGGTGCCGGCATCCGCATCGCGCAGGCGCGCGGCGAGCTGATCGTGCGCCGCGGCGGAGAGCCGGTCGGCGCCGTCGATCACGACGACCGAGGGGCGCCCGCGCAGGGCTTCGGTGAGCTCGGATGCCGGGGCGCCGGCATCCGTCACGATCACCGCACCGACGTGCGCCCGCACCCAGGCGGCGCGGGCCGGGAGCAGGTGTCCTGCGACGCGGAGGCGTCCGTCGTCCGGTGTCAGGCGTCCCGCGACCGCGAGGGCGATCGCCCGGAGCGCGCCGGGAGCAGCGCCGGTGATGACCGCGGATCCGCCGGGGGCGAGCCGCACGTGCAGGCCGTCGACTCCGGCATCCGCGATCACGAGGTCGTCGGCTGCGACCACCGACTCGTCGCCCGGCCACCCTGCCAGATGGCGCTCGCGCTCCACCGCCTCGCCCTCGATGTCGACGCTCGGCAGGATCCGCTCGAGCCAGGCCGGGATCTGCCACGCGCGCTCGCCGAGGATCGCCATGAGTGCGGGGATCAGCGTCATGCGCACCAGGAACGCGTCGATCGCGATGCCGGCGGCGAGGCCGAGCGCGATCGGCTTGAGCGAGGAGTCGCCCTCGGGGACGAACGCCACGAACACGGCGAACATGATGAGGCCGGCGGCGGTGACGACCTTGGCCGAGCCGGTGAAGCCGCTGCGCACCGCGCGAAGGGCGGCCGCGCGCCTGGCGTCGCGATCATCAGCGCTGGGTCCCTGAGCCTGTCGAAGGGCGGGATCGTGCACGAAGTCCTCCCGCATGCGCGAGACGAGGAACACCTGGTAGTCCATCGCGAGCCCGAACAGCACGCCCATCAGGATGATCGGCATGAAGCTGATGATCGGACCGACCTTCGCGACGTGGAGAGCGTCGGCGAACCAGCCCCATTCGAAAACCGCACCGACGATGCCGAACGCGGCGACGATCGAGAGCAGGTAGCCGAGGGCGGCGGTGAGCGGCACCCAGAGGGAGCGGAACACGATGGTCAGCAGGATCAGCGAGAGGCCGATCACGAAGACGCCGAACGGCAGCAGGGCATTGCCGAGCTGGTCGGAGATGTCGATCGCGACGGCGGTGAAGCCGGTGACCTTGAGGTCGATGCCGAACTCGTCGAGCCACTCGTCGTGATGCGAGCGCAGCTCGCGGACGAGGTCGGCGGTGGCCGGGTCGTCGGGAGCGGTCTCCGGGATGATCTGCACGATGCCGGTGTCGGCCGTCTCGTTCGGGGTCGCCAGCGCGACCTCCTTCACGCCGTCGATCTTCGCGACGGCGTCGCCGAGGTCCTCCATCAGGCCGAGCGGGTCGGTCGAGGTGACGATCGTGCCGGTGAGGATGAGCGGGCCGTTGAACCCGGGACCGAACTCCTCGGCGACCAGGTCGTAGCTTTCGCGTGCCTGCGAGTCCTTGGGCAGCACGCCGGCGTTCGGGAGGGCGAGGTTCAGGCTGAGTGCCGGGACGGCGACGATTCCGAGGCCGATCACGACGGCGAGCGACACGAGGACGGGACGCTTCGCGACACCCGTGACCCAGCGGTCGCTGAACGCACGGCGCACCTTGGGCGCCTTGTTCTGCTTCGCCTTCGGCATCCGCTTGGGACGTCCGACGACCTTGCCCTTCATGAAGCCGAGCAGTGCGGGCGTGAGGGTGACGGCGATCGCCACGGCGATGGCCACGGCGACGGATGCCGCCACTCCCATCGTCGTGAGGAACGGGATGCCGGCGAAGCCGAGGCCGATCAAGGCGATCAGCACGGTGATGCCGGCGAAGACGACGGCGGATCCGGCGGTGCCGACCGCGCGGGCGGCGGACTCCTCCGGCTCGACCCCGTCTCGGACCTGGTCCTGATGCCTCGCCATGATGAACAGCGCGTAGTCGATGCCGACCGCGAGCCCGAGCATCAGCGCCAGCAGCGGAGTCGTCGACGAGACGGTCGCGAAGGCGGTCGCCATGAAGATCCCGGCGATCGAGATGCCCACACCGAGGATGGCGGTCAGCAGCGGCAGGCCCGCGACGACGAAGGAGCGGAACGTGACGATCAGGACGAGCAGCGCGATCAGCAGGCCCACCGCCTCGGTGAGCGTCACGCCCGGGATCGACATCGCGAAGAGGTCGCCGCCGAGCGACGCCTGCGAGCCGTCGGGGAGGGTGCCCGCGAGGTCGTCGACCACGCTGTTCAGCGCATCCTTCGTCTCGGTGGAGACGTCGGACGCCTGTCCGTCGAACTGCAGGCGCACGATCGCGGCGGTGCCGTCGTCGTTGACCATGCCCTTGACCATCTCGTCATACGGAGAGGTGACGGCCAGCACGCCGTCGAGGTCGGCGAGGCCGTCCACCGCATCCTCGATGTGCTCCCGGTAATCGTCATCCGTGACGCTGTCGCCGTCGGCTGCCACCACGATGAACTGGGCGTTCGTGCCGCTCGCCTGCGGGAAGGAGCGTGACAGCTGCTCGAGCCCGGCCTGCGACTCGGTGCCGGGGATAGAGAACGTGTTGTCGGTGCCGGCGCCGAGCAGCACCGCACCGGAGCCCGCGATGCCGAGCACCAGCAGCCAGGAGACGAGGACCCGCCAGGGGTGACGGTACGACCAGCGCCCGAGCGAGGACAGGAGAGTGGACACGCGGCTCCTTCGAGGGCAGTCGGATACACAGATGTATCCGATACATAGATGTATCGTAGGCTGATCCAGCCGCGAGAGCCTGTGTGCGCGGTGTGAGTCCTCCGGCAGGCTCAGGAACCGAGTGGAATGATGGATCGATGACGACGCCCGGAACCCGCAGCCGCGAGAACACGCGCGCCCGGCTGCTCGACGCCGCAGCCCAGGTGTTCGCCGAGGTCGGCCTCGACGGCGCAACTGTGGAGGCCGTATGCGAGCGCGCCGGCTTCACGCGCGGTGCGTTCTACTCGAACTTCGAATCGAAGGACGAGCTGTTCCTCATGCTCGCCGGCAGCGTCGCCGAGCAGCGCGTCAGCGCCGTGCGCGCGCGGGTCGAGGAGATGGCGGCATCCGGTGCGCTCGCCGAAGGCTGCGATCCGGTGATCCTCGTGCGCGACGTCATGGACGCGGGCGGCGACGACCGTCTCGGCGTGATGCTGATGAGCGAGATCCGCATCCGCGCCCTCCGAGACAGCGAGTTCGGCGCCGCCTATCTGCAGCAGGAGCGGGAGATGGTCGCCAGCATCGCTCAGATCATCACAGACATCGTCTCTGCCGGTCATCTGGAACTCCGGCTGCCGGCGGAGTCCGCAGCGCGAATGCTCATCATCATGTGGGAGGGCATGACGGTGCGCGGTGCGATGTCGGGTCAGGATCCCGCGCAGCTTCGTCATGCCGGCAGCGAGGAACTCGGCCGGCTGGTGCAGCTGCTGCTGGCGGAGTAGGTCTCCTTCGGTGGCTCTCGCCGGTCGTTGCGCAAGCGGGAGCACCTTCGGTCGCTGAGCGAGCGGGGCGAGACGAAACGCATCCGCTAGGAGCGCATCACGCACTCCGAAAGCACCCGTGAAAATTGTTCAGAAAGTTTCGCTGACCTGGCCGATTCCGGGGTCGGAATGTCGGTGGCCCTCACCAGAATGGAGGATATGAACAGCACCGCGGCAGTCCTCGATGGGGTCGTCTCCGACCTCGCCGGGATGCTTCGTGCGGATGCGGTCGGCACCCTGTCGGATGCCGAGAAGCTGACCGTCCTACTCGGTGCGGGGAAGGCGCTGCGGCTGCTGGAGGCGGTGGTCGTGGAGACCGTCGCGAGCGCGGATGTGGACTTCGCGAACGGGTTCGGATGCCGGAACCTGAACGAGCTCCTGCAACGGGCTCTCCTCACGGACTCGCCGGGTGCGGCCAAGGTGGTGAAGGCCGCGGATGCGGTGCACCGGGAGGTCAGCGTCACTTCCGGCGAGCGACTCCCGGCCCGGTATCCGGCGCTGCGGGAGGCGCTGCTGGACGGCGCGGTCGGGGTCGCGGGGCTGCTCGCCGCGACCGGCCCGCTGGAGCGGGCGGGGAACCGGATCGGCAACGCCGACCGGTTGGCCGCGGATGAGATGCTCGCCGGGTTCGCCCGCGGGCAGCATCTGCCGGCAGCCGACTCCGATAACCACGACAGCGACGGGACCGACGGCGACGACCTTGACGCGGCGGGAGCCGAGACGGCCGGTCCGCCGGCGACGCCGGATGATCTGCGCCTGTTCGCGTCCGAGGTCGCGGCGGTGCTGGACCCGGACGGGGCGGAGCCGAACGACCGCAACGCGCAGAACGGCCGGTACCTGTCGATCGGGCGGCCTCGGAACGGCCTGCACCCGATCCGCGGCAACCTCCTCCCCGACACCGCCGCACAGCTCCAGCTCATCATCGACGCGCAGAACAACCCCAAAGTCGGAGGACCACCCCACCCCGGCGTCGCCTTCCACGAAGAACCAGACGACGAAGAAGGCGAAGGCGAAGGGGACGGCGACGGCGAGGACCGGTTCAACACCGACCACCGGAACGTGATCGACCCCCGCACCCCCGGGCAGAAACGCCACGACGCCCTGGCTGCGGCGCTCGGGATCGCGGCGAGGCATCAGGACATGCCCTCCCTCGCCGGCGCCGCCCCCACCCTCGTCGTGCACGTCGACGCGAAGGACTTCGCCGCCGGGACCGGGTGGGCGAGCGTCGGAGGCGACGCCACTCCCATCCCCGTGTCCGTCGCCGCGCACACCGCCTGCACGGGCACGATCCAGCGGGTCCTGTTCGATGAAGGCCGGATCGTGGGGATCACCACCACCGACCGGGTGTTCACCATCCACCAGCGCCGGGCGATCATCGCCCGCGACAAGGAATGCCTGATCCCCGGCTGCCACGTCCCCGCCGAATGGTGCGAGATCCACCACGTGATCGAACACGCCCGCGGCGGCCCCACCTG
>NZ_JADIJR010000033.1 GCF_017355365.1 Microbacterium sp. SD291
CGCGCCCGGCGAGCCGGACGAGAGCGGAGTGATCGACGAGGTCCCGATGCGGACCGGCCGATCGGCTGAAGCAGTGGACGGAGATGAGGCATCGGCCGGCGACCGCCCGCAAGACGACGGACCCGGCACGGGCGCACCCTCCGCACCCTCAGGAGGCCGGTGGCGCGCGATACGGCAGCACTGGCGTGCTGTGGTCGCCGCATCCGCCCTGCTTCTCGTGATCGGCGTGGGCGCTGGATGGATGCTGTTCGGCCGCGGCGCGATCCCGGTCACCTTGCCCGCCGCACAGCAGGACGCACTCGCGATGCTCGAGGACGGGCCGTTCGACGACGGCTCCGTGACGTTCGTCGGAGAGAAGCACGGAGTGGCCGTCTGGCAGGCGACCACCGGAGACGGCGTCCGCGAGTGCATCGTGCTGACCCATGGCGACGAGCAGGCCTCCGAGTGCAGGCCGAACGATGAGGAGCCCACCACCGAGGGCTTCATCGGGCTCTCGACCAGCATCGACCTCGAAGAGGACGGTGAGACCTTCAGCGTCTGGGCGACGATCATGCCGGACATCACGGGACAGTCGGTCACTCTCGTCCAGCGCTCCCAAAGCTACAGCGGAGACTGGCGCGACCAGTACGCCGAGGCGGAGATCGCCGCGGTCGAACGGCTGGAGGCCGAGGGATTCGACCCGTTCGAGCTCTACCTCGCCGGCTACGACGGCGAGCTGGCGATCTGGCAGGGGCATCTCGGCGCGACGAACTGCGTGCTGGCGGTCATCGGCGCAGACGTTCTGCGCGGCTGCGGCGACGCCCTCGAAGAGCGGCTCCAGCTCCGCATCGGCGAGACTCTGTACGAGGTCGTCCAGACGACGAATCGCGGGCCGATGCTCACGATCATCCGCGGGGCCGCGGACCCCGGCGAGACGGGCGCACCCCTCGAGCTCGGCGGCGAGCACGGCGACCCGATCGAGGTCCGTCCGGACTCTCCGGCCCCCTGAGCTAAGAGGCCGCAGCGACCCGGTCGGCGAGGATCGCCATCCGCTGATCGCCGACGCGGGTGAGGATCAGCGTCGCCGCCTGATCGCCCTTCAGCGTGAGCTTCCTGCGGAAGGCGGCGGGGTCGATGTCCATGCCCCGCTTCTTGATCTCCAGCGTCCCGATGCGGTCGGCCCTGAGCACGGCGCTGATCGCCTTCGGGTTGGCCGGCATCGTCTCGCGCACGCGGAACGACTGCACGAAGGGACTCGTGAGCGCGGCATCCGATGTCAGGTACGCGATGTGGTTGTCGAGCATGCCGGCGTCGAGACTGCGGGCGACGTCGCCGATCAGGCGTGCGCGGATGACGGCGCCGTCCGGCTCGTGCAGGTACGCGCCGAGCTCGCGCACCGGCGCATCCTCGGCGTCCGCCCCCGCGGTGAGCTCGTGCGTGCGCTCGCCGCGGATCACCATCGCCGCCCGGCGCACGCCGTCGCGGGCGAGGATGCCGGTCCACAGGACCAGCTCGACGACGCTGCCGTCGGCGCTCACCCACTGCGCCTCGGCATCCGCCGGGAGGCCGTCGCGATCGTGGCCCGGTCCGAGCTTGATCCCGGTCGGGACGCGAGAGGCGAGCTCGAACGCCCAGTCGAGCGAGGGCGAGTAGTCGTCGGCCGACACCCGCCGGGTCTCGCTGTGCCCCGGCGTCCGGCGAGCAGGGTCCATCCAGATCGCGTGCCGCCCCGAGCCGGCAGAAGGGAGGTCGGCGTCCTCGGCGGCGCCGTGCCGGACCGCAGAGCCGAAAGGGGCGAGGTTGTACGCGGCGATCGCGGCGGTGACCTCGTCGGCGTCGACCGCGCTCACCTCGAGGCCGGCGCCGGCGAAGGCGAGGGCATCGCCGCCGATGCCGCAGCCGAGGTCGGCGACGCTCTCGACACCGGCGGCGCGCATGCGCTGCGCATGCCTCGCCGCGACGCCGAGCCTGGTCGCCTGCTCGAGGCCCGCGCGGGTGAACAGCATCCGCGCGGCGAAGTCGCCGAACTTCGCCTTCGCCTTCGCACGCAGATGCGCCTGCCCGACCACCGCCGAGACCAGCTCGGGGGAGTGCCCCGCGGCGCGGAGTCGGGACACGGCCCTGGCGACCTCTGCGGTCGATTCGATCGGACCGAGAGCATCGAGCAGCTCGAGGCCCACGGGCGTGAGCAGGGCTCGCAGCTCGGACATCTCCACGTCCTCAGCTTAGGCTGGGCGCGTGGGGTCGCATCCTCGCGCCGACGACCGCGAGTCATCGACTGGCACTCGCATTGCATGAGTGCCAACCGACGGCCTACACTGGATTAGCACTCTCGGGTTGAGAGTGCGAACAAGTCTTACGTGTCAGCGTCAAGGAAAGAAGAGGTAGACCGTGTCGGTTTCCATCAAGCCGCTCGAGGACCGCATCGTCATCAAGCAGGTCGAGGCCGAGCAGACCACCGCGAGTGGCCTGGTCATCCCCGACACCGCCAAGGAGAAGCCCCAGGAGGGCGAGGTCGTGGCGGTCGGCCCCGGCCGCATCGATGACAACGGCAACCGCGTCCCGCTCGACGTCGCCGTCGGCGACCGCGTGCTGTACAGCAAGTACGGCGGCACCGAGATCAAGTTCGGTGCGGACGAGTACCTCGTCCTGTCGGCTCGCGACGTCCTCGCAGTCGTCGTCCGCTGACGCTTCGACAAGCTCAGCGACCCGAATAGGGGTCAGCGACCCGAATAGGGCTCAGCGACCCGAATAGGGGTCAGCGACCCGAATAGCAGAAGGCCCGGATGCGTCACGCATCCGGGCCTTCTCCGTGCCCGGCGCAGAGCGGCCGCTCCGCGGGCGTAGGGTTGTGCGGTGAGCCCACACAGCACCGAGCGCGCCGGACGGACCGCCGGTGTCTCGTACTCGGTCGCTGCGTATCTGCTCTGGGGCGTCCTCCCGCTGTACTTCCTGGTGCTCGCGCCCACCGGCCCGTGGGAGGTCGTCGCCTGGCGGGTGCTGCTGTCATTCGTGTTCTGCGTGCTCCTGCTCACCGTCACGCACAGCTGGAAGGCGTTCATCGCGATCGCCACGCAGCCCAAGCTCCTCGGGTGGACGGCGCTCGCCGGGCTGCTGATCTACGTGAACTGGCAGGTGTTCCTCATCGGAACCCTCACCGGCCACGTGGTCGAGACCAGCCTCGGCTACTTCATCAACCCGATCACCACGGTGCTCCTCGGGGTCTTCGTCCTCAAGGAGCGCATCCGCGCCCTGCAGTGGACCGCGATCGGGATCGCCGCCGTCGCGGTGATCGTGATCGTGGTCGTCTACGGCGCGTTCCCCTGGATCGCGCTGTCGCTCACCGCCTCCTTCGGCGTCTACGGGCTCATCAAGAAGCAGATCGGCCCGGCGGTGGATGCCGTGAGCGGGCTGACGCTCGAATCGTTCTGGCTCATCCCGATCGCGGTCGTCCAGCTCATCGTCGTCGCGTCGACGACGGGCATCACGATGGGCTCGAACGGCGTCTGGCACGCTGTGCTGCTCGCATTCGCCGGCGTCGTCACCGCCGTGCCGCTGCTGCTGTTCGCCGCAGGCACCCGCAGGGTGAACCTCACGGTGATCGGCATGATCCAGTTCATCACCCCCGTGATGCAGTTCATCATCGGCGTGCTGTTCCTCGGGGAGCCGATGCCGCCCGAGCGGTGGATCGGATTCATCATCGTCTGGGTCGCGATCGTCGTGTTCGTGGTCGATCTGTTCCTCGCCGCCCGCCGCGGACGCCGGACGGCGCAGGCCGAACTCGTCTGAACCCGCGGTCCAGCCGCGGCGGAACCGGGTGCCGGATCGTTAACGCACTGAAACCAAAGCTTCCACCAGCCGCTGGCACGACGCCCTAGGGTTAGAGCACCCGACTGTGGTCACAATCCACGTTCAGTTACGCAAGGGAGCATCATGAACGCACTGAAGGGCTCGCGCACAGCGAAGGTCTTCGCGGGGATCGCGCTGCTCAGCGCATCCGCACTCATCATCGCAGGCTGCAGCAGCACTCCGGAGGCCACGCCCTCCGAGGGCGGCGACAAGCCGGCAGCCGACCTCACGCTCAAGCTCGGATCGCTGCTTCCGCAGACCGGTGCGCTGGCGTTCCTGGGCCCGCCCATGGAGTCCGGCGTCGGCCTGGCCGTCGAAGAGGTCAACGAAGCCGCCGCCGGCGTCACGATCGAACTCACCGCAGAGGACGAGGGCGACACCGACACCAAGGCCTTCGAGACCTCGATCACCAAGCTCCAGGGCGCCGGCGTCTCCGCCATCGTCGGCGCTGCCGCGTCCGGCGTCTCGCGTCTCATCCTCGACGGCAACGTCAGCGCCGGCATCCTGCAGATCTCTGCATCGAACACCGGCCCCGACTTCACCGACTGGGACGACAAGGGCCTCTACTTCCGCACCGCACCCAGCGACCTGCTGCAGGGCGAGGTGCTCGGCAACCTGATCGCCGAGGACGGACACAAGACGCTCGGCGTCATCTTCCAGAACGACGCCTACGGCACCGGGCTGTTCGACAACATCAAGTCGACGTTCGAGGGCGCCGGCGGCGAGGTCGTCGCCGACGCGTCGTACAACGTCGGTGACGGTCAGTTCGACGCCCAGGTCGAGACGATCAAGGCGGAGAACCCGGATGCCGTCGCGATCGTGTCGTTCGACCAGTTCAAGACCATCGCACCGCTGCTGATGAACGCCGGCATCACGCCGGACAAGTGGTACCTGGTCGACGGCAACCTGTCCGACTACGGCGCGAAGGCCGAGACGAACTTCTCGTTCTCGCTCGAGGGCGCCCAGGGCACCAAGCCCGGCCCGGCTCTCGAGGATGACTTCGTCGAGCGCCTGCAGGCGTCCTGGACGGCAGCAGGCAACGAAGAGGTGCAGGACTTCACCTACGCGGCTGAGGCGTACGACGCCGTCGTGCTGGTCGCTCTCGCCTCTCTCGCGGCAGGCTCCACCGAGGGCGCCGACATGGCGGCCAAGATGCAGGAGATCTCCGGCGGATCCGGCGACGGCGAGAAGTGCACCAGCTTCGCCGAATGCGCCGAGATCATCAACGGAGGCGGCACGGCCGACTACGACGGCTACTCCGGCGAGGTCACGTTCGACGAGAACGGCGACCCGCAGGGTGCCACGATCGGCATCTACAAGTACGGGGCTGACAACCTGATCTCCCGCACGAACTGATCACACATGACGAAGGCCCCGGATGCTGCATCCGGGGCCTTCGGCATGTGCTGCCGCCGGCTAACGCGGGGCTGTGCTCCGGGCGCGGTTGGTGCCGCCGGGCCGTGCTCCGGGCGCAGTTGGTGCCGCTTGCAGGCGATGCAAGCGGCACCAACCGCACCCGGAAGATCGGGGCGCAGGGCTCGGACGGCACGAACTGCACCTGGAACGGATGCCCCAGCGCGGCGAGCAGCCGGCTTCAGGCGGCGTCGGTGCCGAGCGTGCCGAGGTACAGGCCGATGACCTTCTGATCGTTGAGCAGGTCGCGGCCGGTTCCCTCGTAGGCGTCCTTGCCCTGGTCGAGCACGTAGCCGCGGTCGCAGATCTGCAGGCAGCGGCGGGCGTTCTGCTCGACCATGATCGTGGTCACTCCGGCCTTGTTGATGTCGGAGACGCGGATGAACGCGTCATCCTGCCGCACGGGGGAGAGGCCGGCCGAGGGCTCGTCGAGCAGCAGCACCGACGGGTCCATCATGAGCGCCCGCGACATCGCGACCATCTGCCGCTCACCGCCCGAGAGCGACCCCGCGCGCTGCTTGAGGCGCTTGCCGAGCTCGGCGAAGATGCCGGTGACGAACTCCAGGCGCTCCGCGTAGATCTTCGGGTTCTGGTAGAGCCCCATCTGCAGGTTCTCCTCGATCGAGAGCGAGGGGAACACGTTGTTCGTCTGCGGCACGAACGCGACGCCGCGCTTCACGAGCTTGTCTGCCTTGAGCCCGACGATGCTCTCGCCGTTCAGCGTGACGTCGCCTGCGCGCACGTTCACCAGGCCGAAGATCGCCTTCAGCAGCGTCGACTTGCCGGCGCCGTTCGGGCCGATGATGCCGATCAGCTCGCCCTGGCGCGCCACCAGGTTGGCGCCGTTGAGGATGTTGACGCCCGGCAGATATCCGGCGTGCACGTCCTTCAGCTCGACGACGATCTCACGGTCGTCCGCCGGCGCTGCGCCGGTCGAAGTCGCCTCGCTCATGCCTTGCCCTCCTCAGCCGCATCGGCTGTCGACGTGCCTTCGAGCTCTGCCTCGGCCTCCGCCTCGATCTGCGCCCGCAGCTTCACGGCAGCGGTGTCCGCGAGCACCGGGATGCGTCCGGTGACCGCGCCCAGGTCGACGTCCTGGTGCGCACCAAGGTACGCGTCGACCACGGCCGGGTCGTCCATGACCTCCTCGGGCGGACCCTCGGCGACCACGCGGCCCTCTGCCATCACGACGACCCAGTCGGCGATGTGGCGGACCATGTGCATGTCGTGCTCGACGAACAGCACGGTCATGCCCTGCGCCTTCAGATCCAGGATGTGGTCGAGCAGGGACTGCGTGAGCGCGGGGTTGACCCCGGCCATCGGCTCGTCGAGCATGACCAGCGTCGGGTCGCTCATCAGCGCCCGTGCCATCTCGAGGAGCTTCCGCTGCCCGCCGGAGAGCGCCGCAGCGAAGTCCTTCTCCTTGGCGTCGAGCTTGAATCGGGCGAGCAGCTCGCGCGCCTTGCCCTCGATCTCCTGGTCCTGCTTGCGCCAGAGGAACGGGAACAGGCTCGACCAGAAGCCCTCGCCGCGCTGATGCGGGGCGCCGAGCTTCATGTTCTCGAGCACGGTCAGCAGCGACAGCGACTTGGTCAGCTGGAACGTGCGCACCTGACCCATCCGCGCGACCTTGAACGACGGGACACCGGAGAGGTTCGTGCCGTCGAACGACCACGTGCCGCTGTTCGGCTTGTCGAATCCGCACAGCAGGTTGAACAGCGTGGTCTTGCCGGCGCCGTTGGGGCCGATCAGCGCGGTGATCGCACCGCGGGGGATCTCGACGTGGTCGACGTCGACCGCGACGAGGCCGCCGAACCGGCGCTGGACGGCATCCACCACCAGGATCGGATCGTTCTTGGCGACACCCGGCTTCGCCGGCCCCTTGGCGAGGCCGGTGGTCTTCGGGCGGCGGATGCTGCCGGTGGAGGGCCCTTCGACAGGCTCAGGGACCGAGGAGTCAGGCTCAGGGACCGAGGAGTCAGGCTCAGGGACCGAGGAGTCAGGCTCAGGGACCGAGGAGTCAGGCTCAGGGACCGAGGAGTCAGGCTCAGGGACCGAGGAGTCAGGCTCAGGGACCGAGGCGCCGTTCATTTCACTTGACAAAGGTCATCTCCCTCTTGTCTCCGAGGATGCCCTGAGGGCGGAAGATCACGAGCAGCATCAGTGCCACGCCGATGAAGATCAACACCATGGTGGAGGCCTGACTGTCGGTGATCGGAAGGATGCCGGCCCGCGCCATGCTCGGGAGGAGGTTGGCGAGGAACGCGTAGACCACCCAGAAGAGCACGGCGCCGAGCGTCGGGCCGAACACGGTGGCAGCCCCGCCGAGAAGCAGGATCGTCCACAGGAAGAAGGTGAGCGACGTCGTGTAGTTGCCGGGGACGACCGCGGAAGGCAGCACGAACACGATGCCGCCGGCCGCGCCGATCACTCCGCCCACGACGAGCGCCTGCATCTTGTACGCGAACACGTTCTTGCCGAGCGAGCGCACGGCGTCCTCGTCCTCGCGGATGCCCTTGAGCACCCGGCCCCAGGGGCTGCGCATCAGCGCCCAGACGAGCAGGATCGCGACGGCGAGCAGGATGATCCCGAAGACGCGGTTCCACAGGTCGTTGGCGCTGAACGTCCACGGGCCGAACCCGTAGGTGCCCTCGGGGAACGGGTTGGCGTCGCGGAACCCGCCGTTGTACTGCGCGAGGCCGTCGGCCGAGTTCGTCCACTCGTCGAACAGCTGCGTGGTGAACAGCAGACGCACGATCTCGCCGGCGGCGATGGTCGCGATGGCCAGGTAGTCGGCTCGGAGCCGGAGGGTCGGGATGCCGAGGAGGATCGCGAACAGTGCGCCGCCGATGAGCCCGATGAGCATGCCGATCCACCAGGGAAGGCCGAGGCTGAGGACAGAGATCGCGTAGCCGTAGCCGCCGATCGCCATGAACGCCGCCATGCCGAAGTTCAGCAGGCCCGCGTATCCGAAGTGCACGGCGAGGCCGGTGGCGGCCAGCGCATAGGCGATCGTGACCGGGCTGATCAGATAGACCGCGGTGTTGGAGAAGATGCTTCCGAAGTCCATGATCAGCCCAACCTTTCCTTGCGACCGAGCAGGCCCTGCGGTCTCACCAGCAGGATGACGATGAGGACGACCAGCGCGCTGGCGTACTTGAGGTCGGACGGGATCCACAGGGTGGACACCTCGACCGCGATGCCGACGATGAGCGATCCGACGAGCGCGCCGAAGGCCGTGCCGAGCCCGCCGAGGGTGATCGCGGCGAAGATCAGCAGCAGCATCTGCGCACCCATGTCCCACTTCACGCCAGGGCGGAAGTAGGCCCAGAGGATGCCGGAGATGGCGGCCAGGACGCCGGAGAGGATCCACACGTAGCGGATCACCTTGTCGACGTCGATGCCGGATGCCGCGGCGAGCTGCGGGTTGTCGGAGATGGCCCTCGTCGCCTTGCCGATGCGGGTGCGGGTGAGGAACCACGCGACGCCGAGGATCACGACGATGCTGACGCCCATCGAGATCAGGTCGATGTACGACAGCGAGACCGGGCCGAACTGGATCGGCGTGGGGCTCGCGCCTGGCAGCTGACGGGTGGCGCCGCCGATGAAGAACTGGAACACGTAGCGCAGCGCGAGCGAGAGGCCGATGCTGACGATCATGAGCTGGACGACGCCGAGACCGCGGTGCCGCAGCGGACGCCAGAGGCCGGCATCCATCGCCCAGCCGAACAGCCCACCGCCGACGACGGCCGCGATGATTCCGAGCCAGAGCGGAAGGTGCCAGAAGCTCGTGGTCACGAGGGCGACGAGGCCGCCCCACGTCACCATCTCGGCGTGCGCGAAGTTGGACAGACGCGTGGTGCCGTAGATGAGCGCGGCGCCCATCGACGCGAGTGCCAGGAGCAGGCCGAAGTTCAGGCCGCCTACCAGGCGCAGCGCCAACTGGTCGATCAGGGAGGTGGTGATCCGCTCGCCCTCGCCGAGGAAGAGGTTCATGATCTTCGTGCCGGTGAGGCCGAACTCCACCTCGAACGACGCGGTGGTTCCGGAGATCGGCTGCGTGCCCGGAGGGAGCTGGGCCGCATCGACGATCACGCCGTCCGGCAGGCTCTCCTCGTCGACGGTCAGCGTGTACTTGTCCTTCTCGGGGACGTACAGGCGCCACTTGCCTTCGGCATCCGTCTCGGTCTCGCCCTCGAAGCCGCCGCCCTTGATCTGCATGACGACGCCCTCGACGGGCTCGTCGTCGAACGTGATCACGCCGGCGAAGTAGAAGTCGGTGATCTCCTGGCCGTCGTCGGTCTCCTCGGCGGATGCCGGTGGCGGAGGCGCGAGCAGGAAGACGGACAGAGCCATCAGGATGCCGAGGAAGGCGACCACCCAGGGGCGCTTTCGCTGCACGGCGATTGTTGTGGGTCCCACGCAACCTCCACTGTGAGTGCTGTCGCTGCGGCATCGGGTGTGCGCCGCGGCGATGGACGACGCACTTGAGCGTAGTGCGCGTTCACCGAATCTCCTACACAGCGGTGCGCGCACGCCTTTGCTGGGAATGTTCCCGGGCGTGTCTCGCTTAGAATCTACATACGGTTTCCCGGCCGGACCGGCCGACGTCGCCCACTCGCACACGCACTCGGAACCGCGCTGAAAGCGCAGGAGGAGCATTCATGGATCAGCACGACCCCTTCGGCTTCGTCGGGCTCACGTACGACGACGTGCTGCTCCTCCCGGGGCACACCGATGTCATCCCCAGCGAGGCTGACACCTCGTCGCGGATCACTCGCCGGATCTCGGTCGCGACTCCGCTGCTCTCCAGCGCGATGGACACCGTGACCGAGTCGCGGATGGCCATCGCGATGGCGCGCGAGGGCGGTATCGGCATCCTGCACCGCAACCTCTCCATCGCCGACCAGGCGGCCCACGTCGACCGCGTCAAGCGCAGCGAGTCGGGCATGATCACCGACCCGATCACGACGACCCCCGACGCGACGGTCGAAGAGGTCGACGCCCTCTGCGCCAAGTACCGCATCTCCGGTCTGCCCGTCGTCGACCCCGACGGCAGCCTCGTCGGCATCATCACGAACCGCGACATGCGCTTCGTCTCCGGCTTCGAGCGCCAGACCACCTTCGTCAAGGACGTCATGACCGCCGAGGGCTTGATCACCGCTCCGGTGGGCGTCGCCGCCGGCGAGGTCATCGCGCTGTTCGCGAAGCACCGCGTCGAGAAGCTGCCCCTGATCGATGAGAAGGGCAAGCTCGCCGGTCTCATCACCATCAAGGACTTCGACAAGAGCGAGAAGTACCCCCTCGCCACCAAGGACGACCAGGGCAGGCTGCGCGTCGGCGCCGCGATCGGCTTCTTCGGCGACGCCTGGGAGCGCGCGGAGGCGCTGCGCGACGCCGGCGTGGACGTTCTCGTCGTCGACACCGCCAACGGCCAGTCGCAGGGCGTCATCGACCTCGTGACGCGGCTGAAGGCCGACGAGTCGTTCGCCCACATCGACGTCATCGGCGGCAACGTCGCGACCCGCGAGGGCGCGCAGGCGCTCATCGACGCGGGCGTGGATGCCGTCAAGGTCGGGGTCGGGCCCGGCTCGATCTGCACCACGCGCGTGGTCGCCGGTGTCGGTGTGCCCCAGGTCACCGCCGTGTACGAGGCATCGCTCGCCGCTCGTCCGGCCGGCGTGCCGGTGATCGCCGACGGCGGACTCCAGTACTCGGGTGACATCGCCAAGGCGCTCGTCGCCGGCGCCGACGCCGTGATGCTCGGCTCGCTCCTGGCCGGCACCGACGAGTCTCCGGGCGAGATCGTCTTCCAGTCGGGCAAGCAGTTCAAGCAGTACCGCGGCATGGGATCGCTCGGTGCCATGCAGACCCGCGGCAAGCAGACCTCGTACTCGAAGGACCGCTACTTCCAGGCCGACGTGCCCAGCGACGACAAGCTCATCCCTGAGGGGATCGAGGGCCAGGTGCCCTACCGCGGGCCGCTGTCCGCGGTCGCGTACCAGCTCGTCGGGGGCCTGCGCCAGTCGATGTTCTACGTCGGGGCGCGCACGATCGAGGAGCTCAAGACGCGTGGCAGGTTCGTGCGCATCACCGCGGCAGGGCTCAAGGAGTCGCACCCGCACGACGTGCAGATCGTCGTCGAGGCGCCGAACTACAAGAAGTAGGCCTCTCTCTGCGCGAAGGGGCGGATGCTGCGGCATCCGCCCCTTCCGCATGTCGGGGGCGCGGCGTAGCGTGCCGGTATGTGCAGAAACATCCACACACTCCACAACTTCGAGCCGGCCGCGACATCCGACGAGGTCCAGGCCGCCGCGCTCCAGTACGTGCGCAAGATCGCCGGGACCACGAAGCCGTCGAAGGCGAACCAGGAGGCCTTCGACCGCGCCGTCGCGGAGATCGCCCACGCGACGCAGCACCTGCTCGCCGACCTCGTCGCGGTGCGTCCGCCGAAGAATCGCGAGGAGGAGGCCGAGAAGGCACGGGCTCGCGCGATCGCGTCGGGGCGCTACGCCGCCTGACGCTCGGTTACGTCCGTGGTCGATCGATGACCCGGTGTGACGGGCCGACCCCGGGGGTCGATGCGGTCTGGCTACGGTCGGGTCATGACTCTTCTCAACGACATCTCCGCGACCTCCGGCATCGCCGGCATCACGCAGGCCGAGCGCGCCCGGCGCCTCGCAGACGCGGGAGCCGCCTGGAACGCGCGGATCGCGGATGACCCCGCGAACGCCCAGCTCACGTACAAGGTCACCGGTCGCGGTGTCGGCTCGGTGGCCACCGAGATCCGTGCGGGCCGCCACCGCTTCCTGGTCGACGAGCCGGGTGCTCTCGCCGGCGACGATGTCGCGGCCAGCCCGGTCGAATACGCCCTGGGCGCGCTCGTCTCCTGCCAGGTCGTCGTGTTCCGCCTCTACGCCCAGGCGCTGGGCCTCACCATCGACGACATCAGCATCACGGCCGAGGGCGATCTGGACGTGCGGAAGCTGTTCGGCATCGACGGGTCCGGCCGCGCCGGCTTCCACGACGTCAGGGTGCGCGTCGACATCGAGGGCCCGGATTCCGCGGAGCAGTATGAGAACCTCCGCCGGGTGGTCGACGAGCACTGCCCGGTGCTCGACCTCTTCGCCAACACGGTTCCGACCTCGGGGTCGCTGGGCTGACTCATCGCCGTCCGTCGCCCTGGGCGCCTGAGCACTGATAGCCTGGTCGGCTCGCTCAAGCGGGCGGAAGGACGGCCACGCTCGTGGGGTACATCGACGTTTCCAGCGTCTCGCTGACACTGCCGGACGGCAGACCGCTTCTCGATGAGGTGGCGTTCCGGGTCGGCGCAGGCTCGGCGAGCGCCCTGATCGGGCCGAACGGCGCAGGCAAGACGACGCTGCTGAGGATCATCCGCGGCGACCTCGCACCCGACGGCGGCGTGGTCACGATCGACGGCGGGCTGGGCGTCATGGACCAGTTCGTCGGGCACGGCGAGGCGGGTCAGACGGTGCACGAGCTGCTCGTCCGGGTCGCGCCCCGCCGCATCCGCACGGCGGCCGAGGCGCTCGAGGCGACGGAGGACGCGCTCATCGAGCGCGACGAGACCGACACCCAGATGGCGTACGCCTCGGCGCTCGCCGAGTACGCGGATGCCGGCGGCTACGAGCACGAGACGGTGTGGGATCAGTGCACGGTCGCAGCTCTCGGCGTCCCGTACGAGCGTGCCCGGTTCCGCGAGCTCACCACGCTGTCCGGCGGCGAGCAGAAGCGGCTCGCACTGGAGGCGCTGCTGCGCGGGCCGGACGAGGTGCTGCTGCTCGACGAACCGGACAACTACCTCGATGTGCCGGGCAAGCGGTGGCTGGAGGAGCAGCTGCGGCAGACGGCGAAGACGGTGCTGCTCGTCTCGCACGACCGCGAGCTGCTGGCCCGCGCCGCTGATCGTCTGATCACGCTCGAACCCGGCGGTGCAGGATCGTCGGCATGGGTGCACGGCGGCGGGTTCGCGACGTATCACCAGGCGAGGGTCGACCGGATGGACCGGCTCGACGAGCTCCGCAGACGCTGGGACGAGCAGCACGAGAAGCTGCGGATACTGGTGGCGAACCTCAAGGTGAAGGCATCCGCGAACGACGGGTTCGCGTCGCGGTATCAGGCGGCGCAGACGCGGCTGCGGAAGTTCGAGGAGGCAGGCCCGCCGGAGGAGCGCCCGCCCGCACAGGAGTTCGACATGCGGCTGCGCGGCGCGCGCACGGGCAAGCGCGCCGTGGTCGCGGCTGAGCTGGAGCTGGCAGGGCTGATGAGGCCGTTCGACGCGGAGGTCTGGTACGGCGACCGCGTGGCGGTGCTCGGCTCGAACGGATCGGGGAAGTCGCACTTCCTGCGGCTGCTCGCGCGGGGCGGGAGCGACCCCGACCCGACGCTCGGACACGTCACCTCGACGGGCGAGCAGCTCACCGCGGTCGCCCACAGCGGACGTGCCGTGCTCGGCGCGCGCGTCGTGCCAGGCCTGTTCGCGCAGACCCACGCGCATCCGGAGTTCGCCGGACGCACGCTGCTCGAGATCCTGCACAGGGGCGACGAACGTCGCGCCGGGATGCCGAGGGATGCCGCGAGCTCCGCGCTCGACCGGTACGGACTGGTGCGGCAGGCGCAGCAGACCTTCGACTCGCTCTCCGGCGGGCAGCAGGCGCGTTTCCAGGTGCTCCTGCTCGAGCTGTCCGGAGCCACGCTGCTGCTGCTCGACGAGCCGACCGACAACCTCGACATCGAGTCCGCCGAGGCCCTCGAAGACGCCCTCCGGCGGTTCGAGGGAACAGTGCTGGCTGTCACGCACGACCGCTGGTTCGCGCGGTCGTTCGACAGATTCCTGGTGTTCGGCGCCGACGGCGAGGTCTACGAGTCGGACACCCCGGTGTGGGACGAGAAGCGGGTGACCCGGACGCGCTGACCGGAACCGCGACGGCGCGCACCTGGTTGCGGTGGCGCGAGAGCGTGCCGGGCGCTCAGGGCAGCCGGAGCGGCTCCGCCGCGCGGGCGGCGGGGTCGAGCACGAGGTCCGCGAGCACCGCACCGACGCCCGGGGCGAACTTGAAGCCGTGCCCCGAGAACCCGGCACCCACCACGATCCGGCCACGACGATCGAGCACGAAGTCGCCGTCGTCCGTCGACGTGTAGGTGCAGCTGATCGGCACTGCGGATGCCGGGTCGAGCCCCGGCATCCACTCCCGCACGTACTCGGCGAGAGCCTCCGCATGGGTGGTCCGATGCGGGCGCGCGTCCGGATCGACCTCGTCGCCCACTCTGTGGAAGCCGACCTTCACGCCCTCGCCGGGTGTCGGCATGCCGTACACGGTGGCCGGATACGCCGCCGGGTCGACGTAGTGGTTGAAGGACGGCCATGGCACTGCGGCGGAGAGCGGCGTGAAGTGCGCCGGTGTCTCCTCGGTCACCTCCAGTCGCGGCATCGGCAGCATCGGCAGCATCCGCGATGTCCAGGCGCCGACGGTGACGACGACGGCATCCGCGTGCAGCGATCCGCCGGCGAGTTGCAGCGACACCCCGGCATCCGTCTCCTCGATCCCGAGCACCGGCGTCTCCCACCGCACGTCGCCGCCCGCGCCGGCGATCCGCCGCTCGAGCTCCTCGAGGGCGGCGGATGCCCTGGCGACGCCGGCGTCGCGCGAGAACAGCACGTCCCCGTCGAACCGCATGCCCGGCCATCGGGTCGCGGCCTCGGTGCCGGACAGCATCTCGGCATGGATGCCGCGTTCGGTCAGCCGCCGCTCGATCGCGACCAGGTCGGCCGAGCCGTGCGTGACCAGCCCGTGCAGCCGCAGCAATGGCTCCCCGTCGACCTCGCCCAGTGCCTCCCATCCCTCGCGGGAGCGCTGGAGCAGGTCGAGGTAGTGGTCGTCAACGTAGGCGTTGTTGAAGTTCCGGGTGGCGCCGTGCGACGCGCCTTCGCGGTGTCCCCGGGCGAAGCGCTCGAGCACGACCGTGCGATGCCCGCGGCGGGTGAGCTCCCACGCGGTCGCCAGGCCCATGATGCCGCCGCCCACGACGACGATCTCCGCGGCATCCGTCTTCATGAGCCCTCCCGGTGTCGCCTCCAGTCTCCCAGCCGCAGGCCACCCCGCGTCCCGGGTAGTCTGGTCGGGTGACCATGGAGATCGAGCTCGGCCGAGGAAAGCGTGCGCGACGCGCGTACACGTTCGACGACATCGCGGTGGTGCCCTCGCGGCGCACGCGGAACCCGGAGGATGTGTCGACCGCGTGGACGATCGACGCCTTCGGCTTCGAGATCCCGGTGCTCGGCGCGCCGATGGACTCCGTCGTGAGCCCGCAGACGGCCATCATGCTCGGTCAGCTCGGCGGACTCGGCGTCCTCGACCTGGAGGGTCTCTGGACCCGCTACGAGAACCCCGAGCCGCTGCTCGCGGAGATCGCCGGACTCGGCGACGACGAAGCCACCGTGCGGATGCAGCAGCTGTACTCCGAGCCGATCAAGCCCGAGCTCATCAAGCGCCGCCTCGCCGAGGTCCGCGAAGCAGGCGTCACCGTCGCAGGCTCCCTGACCCCGCAGCGCACCCAGGAGTTCTACGACATCGTCGCCGCCGCCGGCGTCGACCTGTTCGTCATCCGCGGCACGACCGTCTCCGCCGAGCACGTCTCGAGCGTCGACCAGCCGCTGAACCTGAAGAAGTTCATCTACGACCTCGACGTCCCCGTGATCGTCGGGGGCGCAGCGACCTACACCGCGGCGCTGCACCTGATGCGCACCGGGGCCGCCGGCGTCCTCGTCGGCTTCGGCGGGGGAGCCGCGTCCACGACGCGCGCCACCCTCGGCATCCATGCTCCGATGGCCACTGCCGTCTCGGACGTCGCTGCCGCACGCCGCGACTACCTCGACGAGTCCGGCGGCCGCTACGTGCACGTCATCGCCGACGGCGGCGTCGGCACGTCCGGCGACATCGTCAAGGCGCTCGCCATGGGCGCGGATGCCGTGATGCTCGGCGTCGCGCTCGCCCGCGCCACCGACGCACCGGGCCGTGGCTTCCACTGGGGCCCCGAGGCGCATCACCCGAAGCTTCCGCGCGGCCGCCGCGTGCAGGTCGGCGGCATCGGCACCCTCGAGGAGATCCTCTACGGCCCCGCGCCGATCGCCGACGGCACCGCGAACCTGATCGGCGCCCTGCGCAAGTCCATGGCGACCACCGGCTACTCGGACCTCAAGGAATTCCAGCGGGTCGAGGTCGTCCTCGCCCCCTACGAGGCCTGAGGGTCCTGCGCCAGACCGTGACGACCCCTGCGCTGTTCCCGCCGACCCTCCGTGAGGTGATGCTCCGCGGTCGATGGATCGCGATGCTGCTGCTGTGCCTCGTCGTCGCCGGCGTGTTCGCCTGGCTCGGACAGTGGCAGCTCGCGCGCGCCATCGAGACCGACCCGCCGCCCGCGGGAGCCACCGAGCAGGTGCGTCCGCTCGGCGAGGTCGTGGAACCGGGGGAGTACCTTCCCGAGCCTCTCGTCGGACAGCGCGTCGAGACGTCCGGCTCCTGGGTGCCGGGCGATTTCATCGTCGTGTCCGGCCGGTTCAACGACGACGTCGAGGGGTACTGGGTCACGGGGCAGCTGCGGGTCGCGGAGCGCACGTCGATCGCGGTCGCGATCGGCTGGACCGCCGACCGGGAGGCGGCGGACGACGCCGCCGAGGCGCTGGACGCGGATGCCGACGGCACAGAGGTCGCGGTCACGGGGCGGATCATCTCCGACGAGGGCCCCTCGGTGCCGCCGCGGAGCGACCCCGACCGGATCGACCGGATGTCGCCCGCGGCGCTCCTCAGCCGCTGGCACGACGCAGAGCAGCTAGACGTGTACCGCCCCTATCTCGCCTCCGCGACAGCCGCGGCCGGCCTCGCCGACATCTCCTCGCCGGCGCCCGAGGAGCAGTCGCCGGTGAACTGGCTCAACATCTTCTATGCGGCGGAGTGGGCGATCTTCGCGGGCTTCGCGTTCTACCTCTGGTACCGCCTCGCGAAGGATCAGTGGGAGCGCGAGGTCGAGGACATCGAAGACGCCTCCGGAGCGGCATCCGCCTGACCATCTGCGCACGTGCGCACCTCCGTTTGCGCACCTGAGCGGCCGTTTGTGTGGTCCCTCTGAACAGATTGTGCGATCCGATGAGCGCTCGGTGACGAAACGGCAAACACCGTTGAGGATGTCCGAGCCGCTCCGTATGCTCCCAATCATGTGCGTGCGCTGGGAGCCCGGTTCACGCCGCGACGAGGCTCCACGAGAGTCCGTCGTTCGTCCGCAATGCCGAGGAGACCGCCCGAATGATGTTCGCCCCTGACGACGACGCCCGAAAGGGCCTCGCACCGTCCGCACACCGGAATCGGGGGCGCGTAGGCGCTCTCGCCGTGACCTGTGTGGCAGCCCTGAGCCTCGGCTCGCTGGCCGCCGCGCCGGCGTTCGCCGACACCACCGGAACGGGGGTGGTGATCAACGAGGCCTACCTCTCCGGAGGAAGCGCCGGCGCCGCGTTCAAGAACAAGTTCGTCGAGCTGTACAACCCGACGGCTTCGCCGATCACCCTCGACGGCATGTCGCTGCAGTACCGCTCGGCGACCGGCACCTCGGCCTTCCAGGGCCTCGCAACCCTCAAGGGAGAGATCCCGGCAGGCGGCTACTACCTCGTGCAGGGCGGCAGCAACGGCACGAACGGCGCCGACCTTCCGGCCGCGGATGTCGTCAGCGGGCTCAACCCGGGCGGCGCCGGCGGCACGATCGCGCTCGTCGACGGCACCTCGGCGGTGACGCTGGCACCAGGGTCGGTCGTCGGCGTGGACGGCGTGGTCGACCTGCTCGGCTACGGCACGTCGAACACCTTCGAGACCAAGGCCGCGACGCCTCCGGCCGGCAACACCGACGTGAAGTCGCTGAACCGCACGGCCGGTGCCGACAGCGACGACAACGGCGCCGACTTCACGCTGTCCGCCACGATCACCCCGCAGGCTTCGGGCGCAGACGGCGGTACCGACCCCGGCACCGACCCGGTTGCAGCCTCGATCGCCGAGGTGCAGGGCACGACGGACGTCTCGCCGCTGAGCGGGCAGACCGTCACGGTCGAGGGCGTCGTCACCGCCGACTTCCGCACCGGCGGCTACAAGGGCGTCGTCATCCAGACGCAGGGATCCGGCGGTGAGGCGGATGCCACGCCCGGCGCATCCGACGGCGTCTTCGTGTACCTGAACGCGCTCGCTCCGACGCTCGCGATCGGAGACCTCGTCTCCGTCACCGGTGCCGTCAGCGAGTACTTCGGCCAGACGCAGGTGAACCCGGCCGCGCTCGCCGACATCACGGTCAAGCAGGCCGCCGCCGGCGTCCCGGCGGCGACCCCGCTGGCCGACACCGTGCTCGGCGCCGACCGCGAGCAGTACGAGAACATGTACGTGGCACCGGCCGGCACCTACCGCCTGGCCTCCAGCCACCAGCTCTTCAACTTCGGCACGCTGTGGCTCAACGCCGGCGCCGAGCTGAACGTGAAGAGCACCGAGCGTGTGCGCCCCGGCGACGAGGCGACGGCGATCGCCGCCGCGAACCGCGCCAACCGCATCCTGCTCGACGACGGCTGGTCCATCCAGGTCTCCAACAGCGGCCACCCGGGCCAGCAGCCGTACTTCACGAAGGACGTCGTCGTCCGCGGCGGCGACACCGTCGACTTCGGCGACAACGGCTACGTGCTGCAGTGGGGCTTCAACGACTGGCGCCTGCAGCCGGTCACGCCGATCGATGACGCGTCGCCTGCCGACCTCAAGGTCGGGTTCGCGGCGACCAACCCGCGCAGCGAGACCGCACCGGCGGTGGGCGGTGACGTCCAGGTCGCCTCGTTCAACGTCTACAACTACTTCACGACGCTGAAGAGCCAGAACCCCGACGCACGCGGCGCATCGACTGCCGAGCAGTTCGCGATCCAGAAGTCGAAGATCGTCGCGGCGATCAACGGGCTGGATGCCGAGATCGTCTCGCTCATGGAGATCGAGAACTCGGTGAAGCTGGGCGGCACGATCGACTCGGCCCTGGCCGACCTGGTCGCAGGCCTCAATGAGGCCGCGGGCAGCGAGGTCTGGGCGTACGTTCCGACTCCCGCCGCGCTGAACGACGCCACCACCACCGACTTCATCACCAACGCGATCATCTACCGGAAGGCGGACGTCTCCCGCGTGGGCGACAGCATGACCGTCACGGATGAGACCGTGTGGGGCAACGCCCGTGAGCCGATCGCGCAGGCGTTCGACATCGACGGACGCGTCGTCACCGTCGTCTCGAACCACTTCAAGTCGAAGTCGGCGCCCTCGGGCGGCGGCACGGAGCCGGCCGACGGCCAGGGCTTCTTCAACGCCGACCGCGTCAAGCAGGCTGAGTCGCTGCTGACGTTCACCGCCACGCTCGAGCAGGCCTCGGGCAGCGCGGACATGCTGCTGATCGGCGACTTCAACGCCTACAGCCAGGAAGATCCGATCAACGTCTTCACCTCGAACGGATGGACCGACCTGGTCGCCGCGAAGGCAGCGGGCCAGTACACGTACACGTTCGACGGCGAGCTCGGCTCGCTCGACCACGTGATCGCGTCGCCGTCGCTGGCCGCGTCGATCACGGGTGCGGGCGTGTGGGGCATCAACTCGCCGGAGTGGAGCGACCGCGGCTACGCGTTCGGCGCCACCGAGGCCGGTACGCCGTTCCGCTCGAGCGACCACGACCCGATCGTCGTCGGCGTCTCCTCGGCGATCCCGCCGGTGAGCATCGACGTCATCACGATGAACGACTTCCACGGTCGCATCGAGGCCGACGGCGCCGCCGCCGGTGCCGCCGTCATGGCGGGCGCGGTCCAGCAGTTCCGCGACGCGAACCCGAACACGATCTTCGCCGCAGCCGGCGACCTGATCGGCGCGTCGACGTTCACGTCGTTCATCAACGACGACAACCCCACGATCGACGCGCTGAACGCCGCCGGTCTCGACGTGAGCGCCGCGGGCAACCACGAGTTCGACCAGGGCTGGGCCGATCTGCGCGACCGCGTGCAGGAGCGGGCCGACTGGGAGTACATCTCGTCGAACGTGTTCGTCACCGAGACGGGTGAGCCCGCGCTCGCGCCGGCCTGGGTGAAGGAGCTCGACGGCGTGAAGGTCGGCTTCGTCGGTGCTGTCACCGAGGACCTCGACTCGCTCGTGTCGCCCGACGGCATCGCCGATCTCGAGGTGCGCAGCATCGCCGACTCGGTGAACGCCGTGGCCGACGACCTGCGCGACGGCGACGCCGCCAACGGCGAGGCGGATGTCATCATCCTCCTCGTGCACGAGGGGGCGTCGACGTCCGAGCTGACGAGCATCACCCCTGAGTCCCCGCTGGGCGAGATCGTCTACGGGGTCGACCAGGATGTCGACGCCATCGTCTCCGCGCACACCCACCTGGCGTACAACCACGTCATCGACGGCCGTCCGGTCGTCTCTGCCGGCCAGTACGGCGAGAACCTCGGCCTGATGAACATCCAGGTCGACGCGAAGACGAAGGACCTGATCTCGATCACCAACGAGATCAAGCCGCTGGCGACGCTCGTCGACAAGGTCTGGGTGCCGCAGTATCCGGCCGTGCAGGAGGTCGCCGACATCGTCGCGAAGGCGAAGCTGGATGCCGACGTTCTCGGTGCCGTGAAGGTCGGCGACATCACCGCCGACTTCAACAAGGCGCGCCAGAGCGACGGCAAGACCGACAACCGCGGTGGCGAGTCCACCATCGGCAACTTCATCGCCGACGTGCAGAAGTGGTCCACCGGCGCGCAGATCGCGCTGATGAACCCGGGAGGCATCCGTGCCAACCTCACGCACGCGTCGTCCGGTGCATCCGACCCTGCCGGCAACGTCACCTACCGCGAGGCGGCGACGGTGCAGCCGTTCGCCAATACGCTCGTCACGCTCACCCTCACCGGCGAGCAGCTGAAGGGCGTGCTCGAGGAGCAGTGGCAGCCGGCGGGAGCGGCCCGTCCGTTCCTGAAGCTCGGCGTCTCGAAGGGTCTGGTGTACACCTATGACCCGACCGCGGCGCAGGGCTCCCGGATCACGTCGATCACGCTCGACGGCGTGGCGATCGACCCGGCGGTGAGCTACACGGTCGCGGCGAACTCGTTCCTCGCAGCGGGCGGAGACAACTTCTTCGCCTTCAAGGCGGGCACGGACAAGCGCGACACCGGCAAGATCGACCTGCAGTCGATGGTCGACTGGTTCGACGCGAACAAGACCGCCACCCCCGACCTCGCCCAGCGCGCGGTGGGCGTGTCGGTCAGCGCCCCGGATGCCGACGGCTACAGCGCCGGCGACCAGGTGACGTTCGCGCTCTCGTCGCTGGCCTTCAGCGGCGGCGAGGCGGCCCCCGGCGAGGTGACGCTCTCGCTGGGCGACACGGTTCTCGCGAGCGGAGTGATCGACCCGGCCGTCGTGGAGACGACGGACGAGGTCGGGCGTGCGAGCCTGACGATCACGGTTCCCGACGGCGTCTTCGGCGAGCAGATGCTCACCGTCGCGGTCGCCGGCACCGGGACCACGGTGCAGGTGCCGTTCACGATCGCCGGCGAGGCCGAGTTCGCGGGCAGCATCACGCTGGAGTCGTCGACGGTGCTCGCGGGCAAAACGCTCACCATCACCGGCATGGACTACGCAGCAGGTGAGACGGTCACCGTCGAGCTCCGCGGGGGCAAGGGCGGGCCGGTCTCGCTCGGCACCATCGTGGTCGGCGACGACGGCTCCTTCACCGAGTCCGTGGTCGTGCCGAAGGGCGCGAAGCTGGGCGAGTACACCGTCGCGGTGTCGCAGGCCGACGGCGACGAGGCGACCGCCTCCGTCATCGTCAAGCGCGGCAACGCGAAGGGGGTCGTCGACTGGATCTGGGATCTCATCACCGGATGGTTCTGACCCTGTTCCTCGACTGAACAAAGAGGAGGCCGCCGGGAGTGATCCCGGCGGCCTTCGTCGTGCAATGGGCGTCCGGTCGTCACTCCCAGTCCGCGCAGGTGACCTCGGGGTAGGCGCGGATACGCTCATCCGCGGTCACGAGGATCAGCCCGTCCGCCTGAGCCTGCGCGACGAGCATCCGATCGAACGGATCGCGATGCTCCCACGCGAGTGCGCCCGCTGCCCGCATGTGCGTCCCGGTCAACGCCAGTTCCGAGGCGAACAGCGCTTCGAGGAGGTGGCTCCAGCGGGTGAGTACCCGTGCGCCGTGGGGCAGCCTTCCCAGCCTCGCCTTCTGTGCGATCTCGTAGGAGCTCGCCGCTGAGACGAAGACCGCATCTGCGTCCGTGATCGCTTTCCGAACCGAAGCCGGCACGCGGTCCGGGTCGGTTGCGAGCCACAGGACGACGTGAGTGTCGAGAAGACAGGCAGTCACGAGCGTCCTTCGTGGAGGAGCGGGTCGCCGGGCCGGCCGTTCTCCCAATCCCGTAGCTCATCCTCGGGCAGCTCCTCGAACAGCGCGTCTGCGGCGATCGGCGGGATCTCGGGCAGCAGCGGCGAGCTGAGGTCCCGCTTCGCCGGAACTGCGGCGTGGATCGTCGCGATCGGAGTGCCGGAACGCGCGATCACGATCTCCTCCCCGGCCTCCACGCGACGCAGGAGCTCGGAGAGGCGGGTCTTCGCCTCCTGCACATTCACAGTCGTAGTCATGCAAGCAAGGATACCCTGGTCTGGTCAAGTGAACCAGACCAGATTAGCGGTCGAAATCGACAGGTTTCCGGCGACTAGACTGGACCCCATGCCCGAACCGAAAGTCGCCAGCTTTCCGGCGATCCGCGGTGCGCTGAGGTTCTACCAGATCGCGTCGATCATCACCGGAGTCATGCTGCTCCTCCTGGTCGCGGAGATGGTGCTCAAGTACACGCCGATCCACCTCGAGCTCTTCGCGGGCGGAAGCGGCGGCCCGCTGTGGCTCGCCCCCGTCGTGGAGGGTCCCGAAGGCCTCGAATCCACCGGCGACGGGTTCAACCTGTCGCTCGCGATCCTCGTCGCACACGGCTGGTTCTACGTCGTGTACCTCTTCGCGTGCTTCCGGATGTGGAGCCTGATGCGCTGGCCGTTCCTGCGCTTCATCCTGCTCGCACTCGGCGGCGTCATCCCGCTGCTGTCCTTCATCATGGAGGCCATCGTCGCCCGCGACGTGAAGGCCTACCTCGCCACCCGTGAGGCCGCCGACGCTTCGACAGGCTCAGCGACCCAGGGGCCCCAGATTTCAATGGAAGGTGTCCGGTGACCGAGAACTCAGAGACCCAGCAGCGCCCCGCGCTCGTCGTCGACTTCGGCGCGCAGTACGCGCAGCTGATCGCCCGCCGCGTCCGCGAAGCCGGCGTGTACAGCGAGATCGTGCCGCACACGGCCACCGCGGCGGAGATCGCCGCGAAGAACCCGGTCGCGATCATCCTCTCCGGCGGCCCCTCCTCGGTGTACGAGGACGGCGCGCCGAAGCTGGATCCGGCCGTCTTCGACCTCGGCGTGCCGACCCTCGGCATCTGCTACGGCTTCCAGTACATGGCGCAGACCCTCGGCGGCGAGGTCGCCAACACCGGTCTCCGCGAGTACGGGGCGACGGATGCCGTCGTCTCGGGTGACGGCGGCACGCTGCTCGGCGGGCAGCCGGCCGAGCAGAACGTCTGGATGAGCCATGGCGACCAGGTCGCCAAGGCGCCGGAGGGCTTCGAGGTGCTCGCCACCACCAGTGCCACCAAGGTCGCGGCCTTCGCGAACGAGGAGCGCGGCTTCTACGGCGTGCAGTGGCATCCCGAGGTCAAGCACTCCGACCACGGCCAGCAGGTCCTCGAGAACTTCCTGCACAAGGGCGCAGGCCTCGCAGCCGACTGGAACAGCGGCAGCGTGATCGCCGAGCAGATCGAGCGCATCCGCGAGCAGGTCGGCGACGCCCGTGTCATCTCCGCCCTCTCCGGCGGAGTCGACTCCGCGGTCTCGACGGCTCTCGTGCACAAGGCCATCGGCGATCAGCTGACCGCCGTCTTCGTCGACCACGGCCTCCTCCGCAAGGGCGAGCGCGAGCAGGTCGAGAAGGACTACGTCGAGTCCACCGGCGTCCGCCTCATCACGGTCGACGCGGCCGACACGTTCCTCGGGCACCTCAAGGGCGTCACCGACCCCGAGGAGAAGCGCAAGATCATCGGCCGCGAGTTCATCCGCGCATTCGAGAAGGTGCAGCTCGATCTGGTCGCCGAGGCCAAGGCCTCGGGTGGCGCCCCGGTCAAGTTCCTCGTGCAGGGCACGCTCTACCCCGACGTCGTCGAATCCGGCGGCGGCACGGGCACCGCGAACATCAAGTCGCACCACAACGTCGGCGGACTCCCCGACGACCTCGACTTCGAGCTCATCGAGCCGCTGCGCGCCCTGTTCAAGGACGAGGTCCGCGCGATCGGCCGCGAACTCGGCATCCCCGAGGCGATCGTGGGACGTCAGCCGTTTCCGGGGCCCGGTCTCGGCATCCGGATCATCGGTGAGGTCACCGCTGACCGTCTCGAGATTCTGCGTGAGGCCGACGCCATCGCCCGCGAGGAACTGACGAAGGCGGGACTCGACCAGGAGATCTGGCAGTGCCCTGTCGTCCTTCTCGCCGACGTCCGCTCGGTCGGCGTCCAGGGCGACGGCCGCACCTACGGGCACCCGATCGTGCTGCGTCCGGTCTCCAGCGAGGACGCGATGACCGCCGACTGGACCCGCCTCCCGTACGACGTACTGGCGAAGATCTCGAACCGCATCACGAACGGGGTGCGCGACGTCAACCGCGTCGTCCTCGACGTGACCTCCAAGCCGCCGGGGACCATCGAGTGGGAGTGATCCCCGCGAGCCAGTGAGAGAGCACCGGATGCAGCATCCGGTGCTCTCTTCGTGTATCCGGCGGGCGCAGACGGATTCCGGGAGAGTTTCCCGCCGATGTCGATCGGCGCTCTTTCCGTTCGACGTCTTCAGTGAGAGGGTCGAGACACGGCCCGAACCACAAGGAGAACATCATGAAGTTCATGCTCATCATGCGCGCGACCGACGACGCCGTCCACGCCTACAAGCAGATGCCGTTCGAGCAGGTCATCGAGGCCATGGGCAAGTACAACGAGGCGATGATGAAGGCGGGCGTGCTGATCGCGGGCGAGGGCCTGACCGACGCCGCCGAGGGCTTCGTCGTCGACTTCAGCGCCGAGCGGCCCCTGATCACCGACGGCCCCTACGGAGAGACCAAGGAGCTGTTCAACGGGTTCTGGATCATCGAGGTCTCCTCCCGCGAGGAGGCGGCAGAGTGGGCGAGTCGCGCACCGTTCGGACCGGGGTCGTTCCTCGAGGTCCGCCGCGTGACCGGCGCAGAGGACTTCCCCGCCGACAACGAGTGGATCGAGAAGGAAGCCGCGTGGCGCGAGGAGCAGGCGCAGCGCGCCCAGCAGTGAGATGAGCGAGATCCACCGCAGCGAGACGGCGCGCTGCGCCCCCGGACCAGGAGCAGCGGAGCGCGCCGTCGCGGCCGTGTGGCGCATCGAATCCGCGAAGATCGTCGCCACCCTGACCCGGATGGTCGGCGACTTCAGCCTTGCGGAGGACCTCGCGCAGGAGGCGCTGCTGGACGCGCTGAAGCAGTGGCCGGTCGAGGGCGTGCCGCGCAACGGCGCCGCCTGGCTCACTGCGGTCGCGAAGCGCAAGGCGATCGACGGCTGGCGGCGCCGCGAGCGTCTGGACGACCGGATCGCCGTGCTCGCGCACGACCTCGAGCGCGAGCAGGACGAGGCGGCCGACGCGCTGCCCTGGGACCCGGATGCCGTCGACGACGACGTCCTGCGGCTGATCTTCATCTCCTGCCACCCGGTGCTCTCCCGGGAGGCTCAGGTGGCGCTGACGCTCCGTGTCGTCGGGGGTCTCGGCAGCGAGGAGATCGCACGCGCGTTCCTCGTGCCGACAGCCACGGTGCAGCAGCGCATCGTGCGCGCCAAGAAGACGCTGGCTGCGGCGAACGTCCCGTTCGAGATGCCGCCGCGCGAGGAGCATGGGGAGCGGCTGGGCGCGATCCTCGGCGTGCTGTACCTGATCTTCAACGAGGGACATGCGGCCAGCAGCGGGCCGGACTGGATGCGGCCCGAGCTCAGCGCGGAGGCGATCCGGCTGACGCGCGTGCTGGCCGCGCTCATGCCGCGCGAGCGCGACGTGCACAGCCTGCTCGCGCTGATGGAGCTCACCGCGGCACGCTTCGCCGCGCGAGTGGACGCGAACGGGGAGCCGGTGCTGCTCGCCGACCAGGACCGCCGGCTCTGGGACCGCGGGCGCATCGCCCGGGGCCGGGCCGCACTCGCCACAGCGGACGCTCTCGGCACCGGCCGCGGGGCATACGGGCTTCAGGCGGCGATCGCCGAATGCCATGCGGTCGCAGCATCCGTGGAGGAGACGGACTGGGAGCGCATCGTGCTCCTCTACGAGGCGCTCGGACGCATCGCGCCGTCACCGGTGGTGGAGCTCAACAGGGCGGCCGCCGTCGCGATGGCGACGGGCCCGGCATCCGCTCTCCTCATCATCGACCGCCTGTCGGCGTCAGGGGCGCTCCGCGGCTACCACCTGCTGCCGGCGACCAGGGGCGAGATGCTGCTGCGTCTCGGACGCGCGGAGGAGGCGCGCAGCGAGTTCGCCACCGCAGCAGCGCTTGCAGGGAACGACCGGGAACGCGCGATCCTCGAGGCGAAGGCCGCCGGGCGCTGAGGGACGCGCCTGAACCAAAAGGGCCCGCCCCCTTCGGAACCGGAGGGCGCCGAAGGGGACGGAAGTGTGAGGTCACCGCGGGAGCAGGACCGATCAGCGGGGAGCGGTCAGTCGCGCACCCGGTCGCCGCGGCCGACGATCAGGCCGTAGATCAGCAGCACGACGATGGATCCGCCGATCGCGAGAAGCCACGTCTGCAGGCTCCAGAACTCCTCGAGGCTGGCACCGAAGAGCACCGAACCCAGCCATCCGCCGAGAAGGGCTCCGACGACTCCGAGAAGCAGTGTCACGATCCATCCGCCGCCCTGACGTCCGGGGAGGATGAGCTTGGCGATGGCACCTGCGATGAGGCCGAGAAGGATGAAGGCGAGGAAACTCATGGTCAGCTCCTTTATTTCGGGAGCCCCGGGGGTACCCGGGGCTTCGTGACACTCATTCTGGACGTTTCCGTCCTTCGGCGCGACCCCCTTGCGCTGGACCGTCCCGATATGCGAAAGAGGCCCGCCTCCCCAGGGGAGACGGGCCTCTTTTCGGTTCTGATCAGTCGTTTCCGCGCACGATCGCGATGATCCGAAGGATCTCGACGTACAGCCAGACGACCGTGACCATGATGCCGAAGGCGCCGAGCCAGCCGTACTTGCGGGGAGCGCCGTTGCGCACGCCCTGCTGGATCTGGTCGAAGTCGAGCACCAGGGAGTACGCGGCCATGATGACGACGAGGACGCCGATGATCAGGCCGAGCGGGATGCCCATGATCTCGGCGCTCATCAGACCGAATGCCTGCTCCTGCGGGAGGACGCCCGTCCACATCAGGACGAGGTTCAGCAGCGAGAAGACCATGTAGCCGACCATCGCGATCATGAAGATCTTGGTCGCCTTCTTCGAGGCGCGGATCTTGCCGTTCGCGAAGAGCGCCAGGGTCACGGCGACGACCGAGACGGTCGCCAGCGTGGCCTGGAACACGATTCCGGGCCAGATGACCTCGAAGAACGCCGAGATGCCGCCGACGAAAAGACCCTCGAAGCCCGCGTAGGCGAAGATCAGCGCCGGGCGCACCTTCTTGCGGGAGGTGAACGAGATGATCATCGCGAGGACGAAGCCGCCCAGTGCGCCGATGATCCACGGCATCATGCTCACGCCACCGCGGTAGGGGTCGACCTCGGCCGAGACGCCGCCGAGCGTCCAGACCCAGCCGACTGCGGCTGTGACGAGAAGGATGCCGAACAGCCCTGCCGTCTTCCACACCGTGTCCTCGACCGACATCCGGTCGGTCTCGATGGCGCCGGCGGCGGGGGCGGTGTACATGCCCTCCATCTGCGCGTTGGCGGCGGCATCCATTCCGGCGTGCTGGAAGGACGCGGTCTGCGCACCCTGACCGGCCTGCGGTCCGCCAGGGTAGGTCGCGACGTTACGCGGATCCTGCTGCTGGAACGCCGGATTGTTGAATGCGAAATTGCTCATGGTGGGCCTCACTCCGAAGTGTGCGTAGGTCTCTTTCCTCAACGATACCCGCGCGGTGCGTTCAGCGGCGTGTTCTACGCTGTGAGCGTGCCCAGGAAATCCCCGCTCGTCATCGGGCATCGCGGTGCGCCCGGCTATCGTCCGGAGCACAGCCGCTCCTCCTATGAGCTCGCCCTCGCGATGGGCGTCGACGCCGTGGAACCCGACGTGGTCGCCACGAAGGACGGCGTGCTGGTCGTCAGGCACGAGAACGAGATCTCCGGCACGACCGATGTGGCCGAGCATCCCGAGTTCGCCGACCGGAAGACGACCAAGCGCGTCGACGGCCAGGCGCTGACCGGCTGGTTCACCGAGGACTTCACCTGGGCGGAGCTTTCGACGCTGCGCGGTCGCGAGCGGCTGCCCGAGGTGCGGCTGTCGAGCGCGACCTTCGACGGGTCGCAGGCGATCCTGCGCCTCATCGACGTGCTCGACATCGTGCGCGCGGGCTCCGCCGAGCACGGACGTGAGATCGGGGTGGTGCTCGAGATCAAGCACGCGACGTACTTCGCGAGCATCGGACTCGACCTCGCCCCGCTGATCGAGCGGGATCTGCGTGCGTCCGGCTGGGCCGACGGCGAGCTGCCGCTGATCATCGAGTGCTTCGAATCGACGATCCTCGGGCAGCTGAAGCAGCGGGGGATCGCGGCGTCCTACGTCTATCTCATCGAGGCCTCAGGCAGGCCGTACGACCTCCTCGTCGCGCAGGGCAAGCAGGCGCTGACGTACAAGGCCACGGTCGCACCCGCGGGCCTCGACGGGCTGGTCGGCAAGGTCGACGGCGTCAGCGTCAACAAGCGGATGCTGCTCGCCAAGGGCAGCACGATCGTCGCCGACGCGCACGCGCGGGGGCTGAAGGTCTTCACCTGGACCGCGCGTCCCGAGAACGCCTTCCTCGCGGCGGAGTTCCGCGGGGCAGGCGGACGCAGCGCCTACGGCGACTACGAGGCCGAGTGGGGCGTGATCGCCCGCACCGGCGTCGATGGCGTGTTCGTCGATCATCCGGACCTCGGCGTGAGCTTCTTCCGCGGCTGAGTCGCGGCGCCGCGGCTGACGCTCGCCGGCCCCGCGTCCGGTCGCGTCTCCGGCCTCGCTCCCGTCCGCACGCGTGATTCCGGGCGCAGTTTGTGCCGCTCCCTCCCGTGCCCGCTTCTATCCGGGTGCAGTTCGTGCCGCTCGGCGCGGGATCGGGCGGCACGAACTGCACCCGGAGTCGGGGCGTGGGCGCTCGGGCGGCACGAACTGCACCCGGAGTCGAATCGGAACGCGCACTCTGCAACCGGGAACCCGTCCGCGCCGCACGGCGCGCAGAGCGGCGCAGGACTCAGACCGCACGGGACGCAACCCCCGCAGGGTTCAGGAAGCCACGGGACTCAGAGCGGGCCGAGGACGTCCTGCACCGTGCCATCGACGGTCAGGGTGCGCAGCGGTTCGAGGATCTCGCGCTCCTCGAACCGGAAGTGCGACTCCATGATCGCGCCGACGCCGTCGAGGTGGCGCTCGATCGAGTCCGCGCTCTCGCCGCTCTCGACCGCATGACGCAGGCTGCTGAGCAGATGCGAGAGCATCGAGTGATCCTGCATGAGCTTGTCGATCACGCCGCCGAGCTCCGGATGCTCCGCCCGCAGCGCCGGGAACAGCGAGCGGTCCTCGCTGCGGTGGTGGCCGTCCAGAGCCGAGCAGAACCCGATGCAGAACAGCGTCAGCTCGCGCGCGGAATCCGGCGTCTCGTCGCCCGCGGAGAGCGCGCTCCTGGTCGCCTCGAGCGCGGCACGCAGCGTGGTGTGAGCGGTGCGCAGCTCGCGGTCCCACGCGATCAGGCGGTCGGCATCCATCCGCGCCAGTCTAGGCGCGCGCCACGGGGCGGAGCGGGCCGCCTCAGAGCGTGACCGCCTCAGAGCGTGCGGTCGAAGGCGCCCTTGCGCGTGGACACGATCTCCTTGCCCAGAGGCATCAGCGACACCGGCACCATCTTGAAATCGGCGATCCCCATCGGGATGCCGATGATCGTGACGCACAGTGCGATGCCCGACACGATGTGGCCGATCGCCAGCCACCAGCCGGCGAGGACCACCCACAGCACATTCCCGAGGAACGAGCCGACGCCCGCGGTGGGCTTGCTCACGATCTCGTTGCCGAACGGCCAGATCGCGTATCGGGCGATCCGGAACGACGCGATCGCCCAGGGAATGGTGACGATCGGGATGCACAGCAGGATGCCGGCCAGCATGTAGCCGAGGAACAGTCCGAGACCGGCGAAGATCAGCCAGATGATGTTGAGGATCGTGCGCACGGGATCGATTCTCGCACCTCTCTCCTGGGCGACTGCGTGTTCGCTGAGCATCGGCCTCGCCCTGCGCGGGAAACGCAGGGCGTGATGCCAGACTGACCGCATGACCGGAATAGTCGTCGACGGTGTCAGCAGGTCCTTCGGGAGCGTCCAGGCGGTGCGCGCGGCGACACTCCGCGCGGAGCCCGGCCGGGTCACCGGACTCGTCGGGCCGAACGGTGCGGGCAAGACCACGCTGCTGCTGATGCTCGCCTCCCTGCTCGCCCCGGACGCCGGCTCGATCCGCATCGGCGGAGTGGACCCGTCCGCCGACCCGCTCGCCGCCAGAAGACTGCTCGGATGGATGCCGGACACTCTCGGCGCGTGGCCGTCGCTCACCGCCAGAGAGACGATCAGGACGACGGCCCGGCTCTACGGCATCCGCCCGGCGCAGGCAGCCGCCCGCGCCCAGGAGCTCCTCGAGCTGGTCGGTCTGACCCCACTCGCCGACTCGCCTGCGAAGGTCCTCTCCCGCGGGCAGAAGCAGAAGCTCGGGCTCGCGCGGGCGCTCGTGCACGACCCGCAGGTGCTGCTGCTCGACGAGCCTGCTTCGGGCCTCGATCCGGAGGCGCGCATCCAACTGCGGGTCCTGCTGCGCCGGCTCGCCGCCGATGGCCGCACGATCCTGATCTCCAGCCACATCCTCTCCGAGCTGGAGGAGGTCGTCGACGACTCCGTGTTCCTGGTCGCGGGCTCAGTCGTCGATGCGGCACCGGCTCAGGGCGGCATCCGGGTGTGGCGGATACGCCTGATCGGAGCGGATGCTGCGCGGCAGAGCGCCGACTCCTGGCAGGTGGCGTCGACCCTCGGCATCGCCGCCGAGTCGGTGGTCGCCGACCGCGGCACGCTGCTCGTCGGGTTCGAGTCCGAAGACGCCGCGGCGCTCGGACTGCACGCGCTCGTGGGCGCGGGCCTGCGGATCTCGGAGTTCGCTCCGGCGCAGAGCGGCCTGGAGCACACCTTCCTCAACCTGCATCCGCCGGCATCCGTGTCGCAGGGAGCGCCGGATGCCGCGCCGAGCGGTCTGCCCACGGCATCCGCCCCGACTGCGCCGCCGACTGCGCCGCCGGCCGCACCGCCTGCCGGATCGCCGACCGGACCGGAGGCCGGAGCATGAGCATCACCAACATCGGGATCATCGCCCGCCTCGAACTGACGCAGCGCCTGCGCAGCGTCGGCTGGTACATCCTCCTCGGCGTCTTCGCCCTGGTGCTGCTCGGCGTCACCGTACTCTCGTTCGCGGTCTACTCCTGGGGTGAGTTCGTCGGCGCCGGCGTGTTCTCGATCGTCGTGAACATGGTGCTTCTGCTGGTCGTGCTCGTCTCGCCCACGCTCAGCGGCAACGCCATCAACGGCGACCGCGAGGCCGCGACGCTCGCCGCGGTCCAGGTCACCGCAGCGTCGACGGGCGACATCATGCTCGGCAAGCTGGCCGCCGCCGTCGCAACCGGCGGCGCGTTCCTCGCGGTCGCACTGCCGTTCATGGCCGTGTCCCTCCTCGGGGGAGGCGCCAGCCCGCTCGTCCTCGCGGTGGCGCTGCTCGTGCTCGCCGTCGAGATCATCATCGTCGCGGCGATCGGGGTGGGCCTGAGCGGATTGATCGCCCGGCCCCTGTTCTCGGTCGCGTCGACCTACCTGGTGATCGCCGGGCTCGCGATCGGCACGCTCATCGCCTTCGGCCTCGGCGGCATGGCCGTGCGCACCGAGACCACCTACTACGAGCGTTCATACGACTCGAACGGACAGCCGGACTGCGACCGCTGGGAGACGTACACCCAGGACCTGCCCCGCTTCGACCTCGTCTGGTGGGTGCTCGCCGCGAACCCGTTCGTGGTGCTGGCGGACGCGACCCCCACCGAGTTCTCGCCCGAGGGGTATCCGGTCGACATGTTCGGCCAGATCAAATACGGCGTGCGCAGCGCGCAGCAGCCTCCCGTCGTGCAGACATGGGACCCGTGCGAGACGTCCTCCATGGAGAACCCGTACCCGACGGCGAAGGAGGTCATCGAATCATCCGTTCCGAGCTGGTTCGTCGGCCTCGGAGTGCAGATCCTGATCGCCGGAGGACTGTTCGCCGGCGCATGGTCGCGGACGCGCACGCCCGCGAAGCGGCTGCCACCGGGAACCCGCATCGCCTGAGCGGGTCACGGGGCACGCGTTCGCCGGCTGCGGCCGGCGGCGGCAGTCCGCGGTGTCCGTGGCGCCGCCTAGACTCGTAAGGCCATGACCGAAGCTCCCCTCATCGTCCCCGGATCCGTCGGCCCCCGCTCCACCGGGCCTCAGGGGCAGGACGACCTCCTCGCCGGGCTGAACCCGCAGCAGCTCGACGCCGTCACCCATCGCGGCCCCGCGCTGCTCATCGTCGCGGGTGCAGGCTCCGGGAAGACGAGCGTGCTCACGCGCCGGATCGCCTCCCTGCTGCGCTCCCGCGAGGCCTGGCCGAGCCAGATCCTCGCCATCACCTTCACGAACAAGGCCGCAGGCGAGATGCGCGAGCGGGTCGAGGCGATCGTCGGCGACGCCGCCCGCGGCATGTGGATCTCCACGTTCCACTCGGCGTGCGTGCGCATCCTCCGCCGCGAGGCCGAGCAGTTCGGCTTCACGAAGTCCTTCACGATATACGACTCCGGCGATTCCAGGGCGCTGATCAAGCGCCTGGTCAAGGAGCACGAGGCCGACGCGTACGGGCTGACCCCGGCATCCGTCCAGTCGCGCATCTCGAAGCTCAAGAACGAGCTGTCGGATGCCGAGGCCTACGCCCGCCAGGCGAACATGTCCGATCCTGCGGAGCGCATCTTCGTCGAACTGTTCGCCGACTATCAGCGCCGGCTGCAGAAGGCGAATGCGTTCGACTTCGATGACCTCATCGGCCAGACGGTCTATCTCTTCCGAGCGTTCCCCGAGGTCGCGAACACCTACCGGCGCCGCTTCCGGCACGTCCTCGTCGACGAGTATCAGGACACGAACCACGCCCAGTATGCGCTGATCCACGAGCTCACCAGGCCGGTCGCGAGCGACGCTCCCGACCCGTATGCCTCGAACGGCATGATGATCTTCGAACCCGACCCTTCGACAGGCTCAGGGACCCAGCTTCCTGCGGCCTCCCTCACCGTCGTCGGCGACTCGGACCAGTCGATCTATGCCTTCCGCGGCGCGGACATCCGCAACATCAGCGAGTTCGAGCGCGACTTCCCCGGCGCGAAGGTCGTGCTGCTCGAGCAGAACTACCGGTCGACGCAGAACATCCTCTCCGCCGCGAACGCCGTGATCGGCAACAACTTCGACCGCAAGGACAAGAAGCTCTGGAGCGACAAGGGCGACGGCGACCAGATCGTCGGCTTCACCGGCTACTCGCAGCACGACGAGGCGCAGTTCGTCGCCGATGAGGTCGAGGCGCTCCGCCGTGCGGGCATGCCGTACTCCGAGATGGCCGTCTTCTACCGCACCAACTCGCAGTCGCGCGCGCTCGAGGAGATCTTCATCCGCTCGGCTGTGCCCTACAAGATCATGGGCGGCACCAAGTTCTACGAACGCGCCGAGATCAAGGACGCGCTGGCCTACCTCGTCGCGGTCGCGAACCCCGCCGACGAGATGGCCGTGCGGCGTGTCCTGAACAAGCCGCGACGCGGCATCGGCGACGTCACCGAGACGGCCATCGCGCGCTTCGCCGAGGAGAACGGGATCACGTTCCGGCAGGCGCTGTCGGTGCCGTCGCAACTCGGCTTCGGCCCGAAGATCCAGGCGGCCATCGCCCAGCTCGACGCCGTGCTCGCCGAGGCGACCGAGATCATGCTGCCCGCCTCCGGTGAGGTCCCCGCACCCACCACCGTCGCCGACGGCCTCAGCGTGCTGCTGTCGAAGAGCGGTTACCTCGACGCACTGCGCGCCAGCCGCGACCCGCAGGACGAGGCGCGGGTCGAGAACCTCGACGAGTTCGTCGCGGTCGCTCGCGACTTCGCCCGGAACAACCCCGACGGCACGATCGTCGACTTCCTGACCGAGGTCGCGCTCGTCTCCGACGCCGACGACCTCGACGACGAGTCCGGCTCGGTGTCGCTGATGACGATGCACACCGCCAAAGGCCTCGAGTACGACGCGGTGTTCGTGACGGGCGTCGAGGAGGACCTCATCCCGCACCGCATCTCGGCGGGGGAGCCCGGGGGACCGCAGGAGGAGCGCCGGCTGTTCTACGTCGGCATCACCCGGGCGCGCAAGCGCCTGCACCTCTCGCTCGCGATGACCAGGGCGCAGTTCGGCGAGGTGTCCGTCGCGATGCCGAGCCGCTTCCTGCAGGAGATCCCGGCCGGTCTCATCGACTGGCGGCAGTCGCCCGGCGACGTCAACTCGCGCGGCGGGATGC
>NZ_JADIJR010000034.1 GCF_017355365.1 Microbacterium sp. SD291
TACACCGTGAACTGGTCCATGCTGACGAACTGCGGGGCGATGTCGACCTGATCCGTACGCAACTGGTTCACGACGTTGTCCTCGTTGAGCGGGATGAAGCGGATCGTGTCCGCATAGGCGATCTTCGCCCCGGCTCCGCCGTCGGGTTCTTCCTCGCGTGAGCTGTACTCATCGAAGCGGCTGATCACCGCCGAATCATCGATGCTGAAGGAATCGAGCCGGTACGGACCTGTGCAGTCGAGCGTGGCGAGTTCGGCGTCGCCGGCCGCGGCGATTGACTTCGCCGACATGATGTACGCGCCGGTGTCCGGCGTGGCCAGCAGTGCGGGGATGGCGCCCGTCGGGCTCGTGGTCTGGATGCTGACGGTACGCTCATCCACCGCGGTGATCGATGCGGTCAGCTCGCCGAACAGCTCCCCCGCGCTGCCCGCACGGTAGCGCTCGAGCGAGGCGACGACGTCATCGGCGGTGACGGTGCCGCCGCTGTGCAGCGCGACGCCCTCGCGGATCGTGATGCGGTACTCGCCGGTGGCGGGGTCGTAGGTGTAGTCCTCGGCAAGCCCGTCATGGACCGCCATGTTGGCACCGTTCGCGAACAGACCCTCGCAGACGGACGCCGCGACCATCCAGTCCGAGCGTGAAGTTGTGGCGGAGGGATCAATCATCGCCGGCAGAGAGGCGACGACGATCTCGCCGCCCTTCACCGGCTCTTCGGAAGGCGCCGCGCTCGGCGACGTCTGGCCTGCCGAGCAGCCTGACAGGACAAGGGCGGCTGATGCCGCTGCCAGGGCGGCGAGAGTGCTTCTGCGCGATTTCATTTCGAGCCTTTCCAGAGGAGCGACGACGATCCTTGCGATGACGTTCCCCACTGTAGAAGCGCGACGGGAGAGGCCCAGCTTCAGATGTCCGCGGTCGCGGTAATCGTTCTCGACCACATCCGAAGGCGGCGCCGGACGACGGCGAGGGGCCGCTGCGGCTGGTGCGGGCAGTGGGCATGGTGCAGGAGCAGGCGGTGAAGACCGGCGCCCTGCGGCAGGCTGATGCCGTCGCCCCGACCTCCGGGCGCTCGGCGCGGCCGATCACCCAGATCACCACGACGGCCCGCCGCCTCCGAAACACTGCTGCAGCGAACGGTGGAATCGCCACCACCCGCGCCTCCCCGTCTTCGTCTTGGGCTGTCGCACCACCCCCGCGCCTTTTCGATCACATCGCGGACCTGCCCGTCCGTCAGCGCAGCCGTGTGGCTTGCCTTCCGGGATGCGTCCGAGGTCCCGCCTACGGTGGAGAAGTGACCTTCCGCCCCGCTGACCGCGTCTACGTGGACGAGTCGAAGGCCCGCGGGTACTACGTCGTTGCCACTGCCACGGCAATCGGCGACGTTCAGGCCTCCGAACGGGCGCTGCGCGATCTCCTCAAGCCGGGTCAGCGACGCATCCACTTCAAGAGTGAGAGTGACAGTCGACGCCGCCAGATCCTCTCGCGCATGTGCGCTCTCGAGGTACGGGTTTCCGTGTGGGTCGTCAAGCAGCGGTCGGACAAGGAAGCGCGGCCACTGTCACTCGGTGCGCTCACTGAAGAGGCCGTCCGCGCTGGTGTGGTGCAGCTGATCATCGAACGAGATGAGTCCCTCGAGCGCGCCGACCGACGACTCATCGCGGACACAATCCGCCGCGCTGGATCTTCGGAGATGCAGTATCGGCATGTCGCGCCACATGAGCATCCGCTGCTCTGGGTAAGTGACGCTGTCGCCTGGTGCTATTCGAACGGCGGCGACTGGATTCGTCGCGTTGACGCGATCGTCGAGTCTCGGGTCACCCGTCTGTAGAAACACGTGAGCCTGGCTCGTCATACCGTCCGGAAGACTGCCAGGCTCCGAGGGCTACTGCCCGCCGTGCTTCAAGTGTACCTCGGCCCCTCCACGACAGGCCAGTGCGATCTATTCTGGCCCCGGTGACCGGCACAAAACCGGCACATGGCTACACGTTCGGCTGCACCCCACCCGTCCCGGAAACGACAAAACCCCCGATTTACCGGGGGCCTTCATCTGTAGCAGGAGCGGGGCTTGAACCCGCGACCTCACGATTATGAGTCGTGCGCTCTGACCAGCTGAGCTACCCTGCCGCACTGCATCCGCATCGCAGATGCGAACACTGTGAGCCCCGAGTCAGGATTGAACTGACGACCCCTTCCTTACCATGGAAGTGCTCTGCCACTGAGCTATCGGGGCGCGCTGCCCCTCGCGGGGCAACCACACGAGAATACCACCACAGCGGCGTCCTCATGAAATCGAGGCGTCAGTACTCGTACCGACCCGCGTTCTCACGCAGCCACGGCATCGGATCGACCGTCCCGCCGTTGATGATGATCTCGAAATGCAGGTGCGCGCCGTACGAGCGACCGGTGTTGCCGGTGTGTCCGACGACGTCGCCGACCTTCACGCTCTGTCCGGCCTCGACCTGCAGGGAACCGTACTGCATGTGCGAGTAGTGGCTCGTGACGATCTGGCCGTCGATCACGTGATCGATGTACACGGTGACACCGAAGGCGCCACCCTGCTCCGTGGCGATCCGCACGGTGCCGTCGGCGATCGCCTGGATCGGTGCACCCTCACCCGGCACGAAGTCGATGCCCTCGTGGAGGCGGCCCCAGCGCATGCCGTAGCCGGAGCTCATCGCGACGCCGACCTTGAACGGCCACTGGATGGCCGCGTCGGGGTCGTTGGTGAACACCTCGTTGGAGTAGTTGATGCCCTCTTCGGCTGCGACCTCGATGAGGGAGACCGTCGAGAAGCTGTCGGAGCGGGCGAGCGTGGAGTTCTGCACGTCGGAGGACGTGACGAACGCTTGGATCTCGTCGTCGGCGGCTGCGGCCTCGTCGGCGGCCGGAGCCACCAGCGACGTCGCGGACAGCGCCGACGCACCCTGCGCGGCGGCGACGGCCTCGGCCGGAAGCGTCATCGAGACGGCGAGAAGTCCGGCGAGGCTCATCACGCCGACAGTCGCGCCGACCGTGACGATCTTGCGCAGACCCGGACGACGACGGACGACGTGCGCGTTCTCCGCGTCGAGGTCGTCTGCAGCGTCGGGCTCGGCATGACCGGCAGCATCGGGTGCCGGGGTGGACCCGGCGACGCCCGAGCGGAACGCACGCGCGGCCTGTTCGAACGCGTCGACAGGAGCCTCATCGGCGGGGGCGGATGCCGGAGCAGCGGGCTCGGCGGGCGCCGACGGCGCCGCGGGCTCCGCCTCAGGGGCAGCCGACTCGACGTCGATGACTTCAGCGGGCGGAGCGTCGGCGACCGGTCGTACCGCAACGGTCTCGGCGACCGGCCGTGTCGTAACGGGCTCAGGGACGACGGGACGGGCGACAGCGGGCCGGACGGCGGGCGACGCGACGACAGGGGATGCCGCAACGGGCTCGGCGTCGACGGCCTTCACGGTGTCGACGAGGCGGTGGCGGGCGGCACGGCGCGAAAGCGGGGCTTCGAAAGCGGGGATTGCTGCTTCGGAGACAGCTGCCGTCACTCCTGCCGCGGGGGCCTCGAAGGCCGCAGTGCGGATCCGGCTGGAGCGGCGCGTGGGCGCAGGGGCAGCCTGGGGGTTCTCGAAGGGCAAAACGGTTCTCTCGGGTCAGACGTCAAGCTCGTGGGGGGTAAGCACTCTCGCCGATTCGGGCGGCAAAAGTAACGATCGGATAAACACTAGCGTGATCCACCTGGGAATGCCATGAGTTCGTCACGCTTTCTCTTCCAGGATGCCACGCAGTCGCGCGTGCACGTCGATGCCGCCCGCGATCAGCATCGGCCGAGACGATGCGGCGTCCAGGAGGGTCACCGATCCCCCTGCCTCGACGACGATCAGCGCACCGGCCGCGAGGTCCCACGGCCGGAGCCCGCGCTCGAAGTAGCCGTCGAGCCGGCCTGCTGCCACGTATGCGAGGTCGAGAGCGGCCGAGCCGCCGCGACGGAGATCCCTGGCCATCGTCATCACCTGACGAACCGTCGCCAGATCGCCGTCGTGCGTGGTGGGGTCGTAGCCGAAACCGGTCGCGAGCAGCGCTCCGGCCGGAGTGTCTGACGTCACTGCGAGTCGATGCTCGCCCCTCCATGCCCCGTGCCCGAGTGCCGCGGTGAAGAGCTCCCCCATGGCCGGCGCGAACACCGCGCCCGCGAGCGCCTCCCATTCCAGCGGGACGGTGCCGCCGCGCACTGCGGCGATGCTGACGCTGTACGCGGGGATTCCGTAGGCGTAGTTCACCGTGCCGTCGATCGGGTCGACGACCCAGGTGATTCCGGTGTCACCGGTATCGGCCTCCGACTCCTCGCCGAGGAATCCGTCTCCGGGCCGGGCGACGCGCAGTCGCTCCCGAATCAGCTCCTCGACCTCGCGGTCGGCGTCGGTGACGATGTCCGCAAGTGTCGACTTCGTCGCGGCCAGGCGCACGCCCTCGTCGCGTCGTCGACGCGCCAGCTCTCCGGCCTCCCGCGCGATCTCCCCTGCGAGCTCGGCGAACTCGAGCGAGAGGCTCACCGCGGAGCGGCCGGCGGTGCCGGCGGGAAGGACGTCTGATCAGCGGGGGCCGGCGGAACCGGCGGACCCACCGGGGCGGGCGGCGCAGGCTGAACCGGAATCTGCGACACCTGTTGAACCGGAGCCTGCGGCATCTGCTGCGCCGGCGCCTGCGGAACCGGCGCGGATGCGAACTGCGGCACCGCGAGCTGCGGCGTCGACGGGTGCCCGGTGTAGTAGGCGTTCCAGTCCGGAGTCGCATCGGGCAGGGCGGGCAGCGGCGTGAGGCCGTCGGCGTACGTCGGCCAGGCCTGCGCGACGGCCTGGACGGGCGCAGCCTGCCGCTTCGGCGCGAACAGCGCGTTGAGCAGCGGGATCAGGGTCGTGCCGACCGCAGCGAGGATCGTCAGTGCCACGACGATGCGCCAGTACAGCTCGCCGTAGTCGAAGGTGTGCGGGAACGTGAGGAAGAAGATGAGCATCCCGACGAGACCCGCGAGGAAGACGAGTGTCGCGATGTGGATGATGCGCGTGAACACCGTGATGTGTCGGCCGGCCGCCGGAGTGAACAGCCGCACATGCAGCAGCGCGAGCTGCAGGATGCCGACGACGAGCAGCAGCTGGAAGAACCGCTCGGCGCCCGTGAAGTAGTCGCCGTCCTCCGGAAGCCAGATCTTGACCGCCCCGACCAGCAGCGCGATGATCCACGACACCATGCTGGACAGCGCGAGCCAGTCCGGGCGGTTCGGCGCGAGACCGGCCTCCAGGATCGCGATGCCCGCGAACCCCGCGAGGAGCAGGATCGTGAGGAATGCGCGCCCGATCAGCCCGTCCTGATCGCCGACGAGCACCCAGACCACGCAGACCAGGGCGGCCGCGATGAGAGCGCCGATCGCGATCCAGATGGACCCCCTGATCAGAAGGGACATGTTCTTCTTCTCGCCCACCGCCGCCTGGCGCTGAGCGATCTCCGGTTGCGACATGACGACCCTCTCGTTGCTCGGTGCCTTCATCCTCGCACGCGAGCGCGCCGATGCCTTGGCGATCGCACAGGCGGTGAGGACTTTGCCCGCAGAAGACCGATCTGTGCAGGACGAGTCAGGCGGTCTTCTTCGCGGATGCCGCGGCGAAAGCGGCGACCCGCGCCCTGGCATCCGCCGTCTCCATCGACGCGCCGATCGAACGCGCCTCCTCGCTCAGCTGCTCAACGAACGAGCGCCCCGGCTGCTCCCGCACCAGTCGCTTGGCGTGTCCGTACGCGTCGGCCGCGCCGGCGAGCCAGAAGCGGGCGATCTCCTCCGCGCGCGCCCGGACCAGGTCGGCCTCTGCCGCAGCATCCGCTCCCTCGACCGCCTCGGCGACGAGCCCCCACTCGACGGCCTCCGCCGCCGAGAGCAGGCGGTCCTGGAGCACGAGCTGAAGGGCACGTCGCTGCCCGACCGCGCGGGCGAGCTGCGCCGACACCGAGAGGTCGGGGGTCAGGCCGATGTTCGCGTACAGGCTGCCCAGCCGCGAGCGGGAGCCGACGACGGCGTAGTCGGTGCTCAGCAGGATGCCGAGCCCGCCCCCCGCGGTCGTGCCGTGGGCGGCCGCGACCACCGGCACGGACGACTCCGTGAGCGAGCGGATGCCGGAGTTGATGACCTCGGCGAGCGCCGTGATGTCCGCGCCGGAGCCCATGGTCGCAGCCATCTCGATCACGTCGCCGCCCGCGCAGAAGGCGGGGCCGGTCGCATCGAGCAGGATCGCCTTGACATCGGCGCGCGAGGTCGCCTCGGCCGTCGCGTCACGCCACGCATGCGCGAGCTCGGCGTTGAAGGCGTTCAGTCGCGTCGGACGATTCAGCGTGAGCCGAGCCATCCCCTCTTCGACCGCGAACAGGATGGCATCACTCATGGCTTCTCCTTCGAGCACAGGACGTCTGCCTCCAGGGTAATCGCCATCAGCCCTCGCTCCAGACGCGGGTGACGAACGCCTCCATGCGACGCCGTGTGCCGTCGAGCCGCTGGTCGACCTGCCCGGCTGCGCGGATCTCGTTCGGGGCGAGCGGATGCGCCAGCCGCACATTGTCATGACACGACAGATCGGCGCACAGGTAAGTGCCCACCGAGTCGCCGCGGTGCCCGGCCTCACCCGCGCGGCGCGCCGCGTACAGGACGACCTGGTTGCCCGGCTGCATCGTGTGGCAGATGTTGCACATGCCGTTGCGCTGCCGCCCCGGCTCGGAGGCCCGCAGCACCGCACCGGTGACGCTTCCCTCATGCTGGATCAGCACGTAGCCGCGCTTGCCGACCCCCGGATCACGCCAGGCGAAGAAGTCGAGATAGTCCCAGTCCACGAGGAGGAAGTCGTGCGGCATCTCCATCGCGCGCAGCTCGTCGGCGTCCGCGTTGACGAACGCCGCACGGACTTCGGCTTCGGTGAGCGCTCGCATCGATCCAGTGTAGGCAGAACGGATGCCGCTCCCGCAGCTTCACAGGCAGAACGGATGCCGCGCCCGCGGCTTCACGGGCAGAACGGATGCCGCGCCCGCGGATCTCCCCCGTCGGGCACGACAGCCGTCCGGTCAGAGGCGGATGCTGCTGATCTCGATGCGGCGCAGCGCGCGCAGCAGCTCCTGGGGGGGACGTCTCTCCGGTGCGGTCGAGACGTGGAGCACCGCCGCGACCCCCGCGACGGTCGCGTGGACGGAAGCGCCGTCGCGGCGAGCGAGGTTCATGTGGACGAGAGCGGCGAGGAGCCGACCGCGTCGACGCGAGCCGAACACCCTGACACCCGGGAGGGCCGCCAGGAACCTCGCCTCGGTCAGTGGCTCGATGCGCGTCAGCTCGTGCTCGACGAGGACCGACAGCGCATGCCGCTGGGCCGAGCTCAGCGCCTCTCCGCGGACCTCGCCGCGGACGAGCTCCTCGTCGATGCTCAGATCCAGGGCAGTGCGCCGCTCGAGCCGGGTGCTCTCCGGGCTCGAGTCGACGCCGGCATGGTGCACGCCGGAACCGCGCGGATCGATGGCCGTCATACCTGAGAGACGCCGGAAACCCGGTTTCGTTACGCGATTCGGGAAATTCGCCGGCGCCGGGTCAGACGAGCTCTTCCGCCGCCACCGGCACCGCACCGGCGACGGCGATCCGCTCGACGCGCACGTCCCCGCCGATCCCCTGCACCGCGAACGACGATCCCTGCTGAGGAGCGAGAAGATCGGTGAGCACCCTGGTGCCGCCGTCGGCGAACACCTCGACCGAGGCACGGTCCAGCCAGATCACGAGGTCGACGAGGGGCCCGCCGGTCACCGGCATCTGCTCCACGCTCGGGAAGCTCTCGTGCACCGCCGCGCCCTCGGCCGTGCGGTCGAGGCGGAGCTCGCGCGCATCGCGGTCGTAGGAGAGAACGACCCCGCCTTCGCCGGCGGCGTCGCACCGCAGGCTCAGCGCGAAGCCCGCGGCATCCTGAGTGTCGATGCGCACCGAGATCCGCGCCGCCTCGAGCAGCTCCGCCACCACGGTCAGGGCGCCGACGACGGCATCCGCGACGACCGTTTCCTCGGCGACCGGCGCCGAGACCGGTCGCTGTCGCAGCCGGAGCCGCCCGTCCGCCCGCACCAGGGACAGCCGTCGAGGGAGAGTCATCATCCCGTGCTGCAGCGGCCCCTCCGTGTGATGGAGGCTGTGGACGTAGTCCCAGTTCGACATCCAGGCGATCAGGGTCCGCTCCTCGCGTGCCAGCCCGTCGAACGTGACCCCGGCATAGCAGTCGCGTCCGTAGTCGAGCCAGTCGATCTCCTCCCCCGTCGCGTCGGCATCCGCGGTGAAGGTCACTCCGTCGAAGTGCCCGATCACGTACTGCGTGCCTGAGCCGCCGGCGATGCCGCCGGGGTTGAGGCTGATCAGCAGCACCCAGCGCACATCTGACGGATCACCGTCGACTGCGAGCGAGAACAGGTCGGGGCACTCCCAGATGCCGTCCACCGCGCGCTCCGGTCCGAACGACGACAGGAATGTCCAGTGGATCAGGTCGTCCGAGCGGTGCAGCAGCACCTGCCGGTCGAGCGCCTCGACCGCGACCATCACCCAGTAGGAGCCCTCGGGTCCCTCGTACCGGAACACCTTCGGATCGCGGAAGTCGGTGGTGCCGCGGTCCAGCACCGGGTTGCCCGGGTACTTCGTCCAGGTCATCCCGTCGTCGGTGCTGTAGGCCAGCGCCTGCGACTGCCGATCCGGCTCCCGCGAGGCCAGGGTGTACAGCGCGATCAGGGCGGGAGCATCCGCCGTCCCGAATCCGGACGTGTTGCCGTGGTCGATCACGACGGAGCCGGAGAAGATCTCGCCGTCCTCGTCGTCGCGGATCGCCACCGGGTGGTGCGCCCACGTGACGAGGTCGGTGCTCGAGGCATGCCCCCAGCTGAGGTGCGCGTGCGTCACGCCGTCGGGGTTGCACTGATAGAAGAGGTGGTAGCGGCCCTTGTGGAAGACGAGCCCGTTCGGGTCGTTCATCCAATTGCGCTCCGGTGCGAAATGCAGCAGCGGTCGGGGGGCGGGGCCGTCAGGCACGTGCGGATCCTCGAGTGTGTGGTCGCTAGGAAGAATGCTCACTTGCCGGCTCCGGCCGTGAGACCCTCACGCAGCGGCTTCTGGCCGAAGATGAACACCAGCAGCGCGGGGATCATCGACAGCACGACGCCGGCGAGGACGGTCGAGATGCTCCCGGAGCCGAGATTGCCCTGCAGCGTCACCAGCCCGAGTGGGAGTGTGAAGTTCTGCTCGCTGATGGTCATGATCAGCGGACGGAAGAACTCGTTCCAGTGGTAGTTGAACGCGAGGATGCCGACGATCGCCAGGCCGGGCGTCGCGAGCGGGAGGTACACCCCGAAGAACACGCGCCAGGGGCCCGCGCCGTCGATCTCGGCCGCTTCGGCGAGCTCGGGCGGCAGACCCATGAAGTACTGCCGCATCAAGAAGGTGCCGAATGCGGTCGGGATCATCGGCACGATCAGCGCCAGCAGCGTGTCGGCCAGCCCCATTCCGCGCACGAGCATGAACACGGGGACGATCGTCACCTGCATCGGCACCATCATGGTCGCCAGGATCAGGCCGAACAGCACCTTCTTGCTGCGGAACTCGAAGCGCGCGAAGACGTAGCCCGCCATCGCCGCGGTGAGCATCTGGCAGACCGCGATGAGCAGGGTCACCAGCAGGCTGTTCCACGTGTACAGCCACACAGGGATCTGCGCGAACACGTCGGCGAAGGCACCGAGCCCGACCGCGGTCGTGCCGGTCTCGGCATCCGTCACGGTCAGCGCCGTGACGAGCGTCCACACCACCGGCGCGAGGGTGAAGAAGGCCGCGAGGCCGAGGAGCACGAACTTCCCGATGGAGCCCGCGCGGGCCTTCGGAGAGCGGGTTGCGACTGCTTCGATGGTCATTGTGGGCCTCACCCGTAGAAGACGTAGCGCTTGCTGAGCTGGAACTGGGCGGCGGTGACCAGCATGATCAGCACCGTGAGCACGATCCCGATCGCCGAGGCGAGTCCGAAGTCGAGCTGCTGGAAGGCGGATTCGTAGATCACCATGACGGCCGTGCGGGTCTCGTCCCCCGGGCCGCCCCTGGTCAGGACGTACGGCTGGTCGAAGATCTGCAGGGCCCCGATGATCGCCATCACGCTGGCGACGAGCATCGTCGGGCTCACCAGCGGCATCGTGATCTGGCGGAACTGGGTCCAGCCGGTCGCCCCGTCGAGTGCGGACGCCTCGTAGACCTCCTTCGGTATCGCCGCGACCCCGCCGAGGAACAACAGGAACGTGAAGCCGAAGTTCTGCCACACGTACACCAGCAGCACGACGACCTTCGCGCCGAACCCGGTGGTGAGCCAGCCGATCTTGCCGATGCCGACGAAGCCGAGGATCTGGTTGATCAGGCCGAACTCCTGGTTGAACAGGTACGCCATCACCAGGGAGACGGATGCCGCCGACAGGATCAGCGGGAAGAACAGCGCCGACCGGAAGAAGGTGCGCAGCCAGTTCGGCATCTTCGACTGCACCAGCACCGCGAGCAGCAGCGCCACCGCGATCTGCAGCGTGACGGCGACGATGACGAACCCGATCGTGTTCAGGAACGACACCCGCACCGTGGGGTTGGTCGCCAGGTCGACGAAGTTGCCGAAGCCGATGAACTCGGGAGCGGTGATGATGTCCCAGCGGAAGAACGCCAGGAGGAAAGAGCCGATGATCGGCACGAAGCTGAACAGCCCGAGGCCGATCACTGTCGGGGCGAGGAACACCCAGATCAGCAGGCGGCTGCCTCTGCGCTTCTCGGTCGAGGGCCTGGTGCCCTTCGGCACCGTCAGGGTGCGCGTGCTGTCTTCGGTCAGTGTCGTCGACATCATCGTCCCCTCAATGCGACTTCGAGGTCGCGCTGCATGGTCTCGAGCCCCCGCTTCACGCCGCCCTGACCGTTCGTGATCGTCGAGACCACGTTCTTGATCAGCGCCGATTCGACGGCCGCCTGCTGCGGCGGAGCGGGCATGGGCGCCGTGGTCGGGAACTTCTCGAGCGTGTCGTAGAAGACGTTCCAGTGGGCAGGCCCGATGCCGGCGCCGTAGAGCTCGTCGTTCAGCGAGCGGCGAGCCACCGAGGAGTCGGGCTTGGCGTGCGCGATGCGCATCCCCTCGACGGAGGTGGTGTACTTCAGCCACTCCCAGGCCTCGTCCTTGCGCTGCGAGGTCGACATGATCGCGTAGCCGGCGGTGCCGAACTGGTGGCGCTGGCCGCGCATCTTCGGGAAGTAGGTGACGTCGTAGTCGTCGTTCGCGAAGCCGGCCTCGTTGAGGCCCTGCACCCAGTACCCGCCGGCGGGCGTCATGCCGACGGATCCGCGGGAGAACAGCGAGACGAGCTCGTTGCCGCCGCCCTGCGCGGGGTTGGCCGCGAGCCCTTCCGAGACCATGCCCTCGAGGACCTGGAAGCTCTCGATGGTGCGCTCGTTCAGAGCATCCGCGTTCTCCCACAGGAATCCGCCGCCGCGCGGCCGCTCGTTCGGGTAGAACGTGTTCCAGAGCCAGTCGCCGCCCTTCGCCTTCTCCTCGGTGAGGAAGCTGGTCTCGTTGACGTACAGCCACGGCACCACTCCGCCCCAGAGGCGGTTGTTCCAGAAGTAGGGCAGAAAGCTGCTGTCGGCGGACTTCTTCATGGTGCGGGCGACGTTCAGGAACTCGTCGAGGGTCCAGTTGTCGCTCGGCCGCTCGAGGCCGGCGCGCTCGAGCGCCGTGGTGTTGTAGAACACGTTCGGCGCGTTGAAGTTGTCGGGCAGCTGGTAGAGGCTCCCCCGGTACATGAACGCCTCGACGAGCGAGGGATGCACGTCCTCGAAGTACTCCTTCATCTCGGCGGCGTCCCGCTGCACGAACTCGTCGAGCGGGTGCGCCATCCGGGAGGCGAAGAGCTGCGTGCCCTCGGTCGCGACCATCACGACGTCCGGCGGGTTGCCCGCGGCGACCATGGTCAGGATCTTGGCGAAGAAGTTGCTCCAGTCCTGCCCCTGGATGGCGACGATGCGCACGGGGATGTCCGGATGCTGCCGCTGGAAGCCGTCGACGAGACCCTGCCGCGCGACGGCATCCTGCGCCGTGCCGAACAGGGCCACCGTGAGCGCGTCGTCTCCGCGCCCGGGGATGTCGCCGCCGGTGAGGCGCGGCCACGACACCGCGGTGCCGATCGCACCGAGGCCGAGGAGGGCGATCATCGCCCTCCGACTGAGCTCAACCACTGTGTCGTCCTCTTGTCGTCCTGCCCGTCGACCGACTGTGGTGAACGGGTGCTGAATTGATTCAGCTCCCTGAAGTTAGCACCTGGGATTCTCGTTCGCAAGAGATATGCTGAAATGGTTCAGCAGATCTCCCGGGGAAGGGTGCCGATGACGGAGCCGAAGACGCGTCGAGTCACGCTGGCGGATGTCGCGCAGGCGGCGGGGATGTCGAAATCCGCCGTGAGCATGATCCTCAACGAGCGGCCGGGAACGCGGCTCTCCGAAGATGCGGTGAGGCGGGTCCGTGCGGCGGCCGAGCATCTCGGGTACCGACCGGACCCTCAGGCGCAGAGCCTGCGCCTCGGTCGCACCAAGTCCATCGGGTTCATCTCCGACGAGGTGACGCTGACGCGCTATGCGTCAGGGATGATCCGCGGAGTCCTCGACGAGGCGAAGGCGCACGAGCGGACGGTGCTGATCGCGGAGACCCGCGGCGACGCCGACGAACTCGCCGGCGCCGTGGCTGCGATGCTGGACCGCCGGGTCGACGGCCTGCTGATCGGCCTGATGGCGGCCCGCATGATCGACGTGCCGGCGATCCCCCGCGATGTGCCCCTGATCGTCGTGAACGGGCGGTCATCACTCGACCATCCGAGCATCCTCCCGGAGGAGCGCGAGGCCGGGAACGCCGTGGCCGGTCACCTCGTCGCGGCCGGGCACCGCCGGATCGGCATCGTCGGCGACGTGCGGAGACTGATGGACGATCAGCGTCAGTCCGCGACGATCCCGGAGCGGTTCGCCGGGATGATGGCGGCGTTCGGTGACGCCGGGATCGTTCCGGAGCGCGTCGAGGTCGACAACTGGGATCCGGTGGAGGGCTACTCGGGTGCGCACCGCATCCTCGACGCCCACCCCGACCTCACCGCGATCCTCGCCTGCAACGACAACGTCGCCTTCGGCGTGTACCAGGCGCTCGGAGAACGCGGCATCCGCATCCCCGACGAGATCTCGGTCATCTCCTTCGACGACGAGGAGCTCGCGGAGTACCACCGGCCCGGGCTGACCACCGCGCGCCTGCCATACGAGGAGATGGGCCGGCGCGGCGTGCGGATGCTGCTCGGCGAGAGCGAGCCCGCCCACGAGCGGATCCCGATGCCGCTGATCGTCCGGGAATCGGTGCGGGCGCTGAGCTGAGTTTCGCGGACCGGCCTGCTCTCGGCACAGATGTCAGGTCAAAGTCCGGACCGCCTGATCAGATCGCCTCCGGTTTCACCTGACAGGTGTGATTCTGACCTGACGGTTGTACCGCGGGCTGACCCGATCGCGGCCGGACACGCAGAAGGGCCCCGCTTGCGCGGAGCCCTTCAGGTGTTTCTGTGGCGAGTGAGGGATTCGAACCCCCGAAGGCTGAGCCGTCTGATTTACAGTCAGATCCCTTTGGCCGCTAGGGTAACTCGCCAATGCGCACCCGTCCGACTTGAACAGCCAACCGGGGGCACGAGAGTCAATCATACCTGCCAGGAGGCGGGCACGAGAAATCGAGCCGTCAGCTCCCGAAGACGCCGCGCTCCGCGTCCGCCAGCGACTCCGGCGTGCGCAGCAGGCCACCCTCGGCCCGGCACGTCGCGGCGGCGACATCCATCGCCCGCTGGAGCAGCCGCTCCCACTCCCCCGCGTCGTCGGGCTGTGCGTCGACGAGGCTCGCGGAGACCGCGGCGAGTGTCGCGTCGCCCGCGCCGACCGTGTCGATCACACGCCCTGGGAGCGTGGAGATCGGCGCGCTGACGATGCCGGCATCCGACTCGATGACCGCCCCGTCCGAGCCCGCGGTGGCCAGCACGGCCGAGACACCGAGGTCGCGCAGCCGCGCGCGCAGCGCGTCGAGGTCGCCGTCGTAAAGCAGCGTCGCATCATCCGCGCCGACCTTCACGATCGCCGCCTTCGCGGCGACCCGCTCGAAGCCACGGACGAACTCGTCGCGATCGCTCAACATCCCCGAGCGCGGGTTCGGGTCGATCGCCAGACGGGCATCCGCCGTCGCCTCGGCGAGTGCGTCGACCTCGGCCGGGACGTCGAACGGGAAGCAGCTGACGGCGACGAGGCCGGCCTCCGTGATCGCCTGCCGCGCCTCGTCGGAATAGCGGATGCTGCGCCGCTGCGCCGCCTCGTTGAACACGTACCGGGGCTCGCCGTCCGGCGCGCGCTGCACGATCGCGCGGGAGGATCCGAGGGGCGCCGCGCTCGCGATCAGCCGCACATCGTGGTCGGCGAGGTACTCGCGGATGTGCGCGCCGGCCTCGTCGTCACCGACCATCGCGATCAGCGTGGTCGGCACGCCGAGTCGCCGAAGGCCGACCGCGACGTTCAGCGCCGCGCCGCCGACGAGCTCGCGCACGCCCCGCTCATCATGGATCTCATCGATCAGTGCGTCGCCGATGACGACGGCTCGCCCCTGCGTGGAAGACTCATTGCTCATTCTGCCGACATTACCGCGCGAACACCGAGATCGAACACGCTGTTTCGCTGGGCCACGGCACGGCTTGAGGACGATACCGTGTGCCCATGAACGCTCGACTCGCTGCGGCGGCATCCGCTCTTCTGCTCATCGCAGTTCTCGCCGGGTGCGGGCCGCAATCGGATGCGGGCGGAGCCGGCAGTTCGGAGAAGCCGTCGTCCGATGCGCCGGCGACTCCCGACGAGACGGCGGAACCCGGCCCTTCGCCCTCGCCGGCCGCGACGACGAAGGGCGTGCCGCTGCCGACCGACTGCCGCGCGATCCTGTCTCAGGACGTGCTCGAACAGCTCGAAGGCATCCCGCTCAACGACGCCGCCTTCGGGCCCTCGGGGGTCGGCGAAGACGGTGGACTCACCTGCATCTGGGCGGATCCGAGGGCCGACACGACGAGCCTGGTCACCGAGATCTCGAAGATGAACCGCGGCCCTGCGCTCGACATGCTCAACGCGCTGGTGACGGACGAGGGCTTCACCTGCTTCACGCCCGACAAGGGCACCCGCTGCGAGAAGACCTGGCCGAACGCGCAGTACCCCGTGACGGACGGACGCACGCTGTTCTGGCGCGACGACGTCCTGATCGACACCCGCTACTCCAACCTCGCGCCGACCGGCTACACGTCCAGCATCGTGAAGAGCCTGTTCGACTAGGTACGCGGATGCCGCGGCATCCGCGTACCAAGACACGAAGAAGGCCCCGGGGCGAACCCCGGGGCCTTCCTCATTCACTCAGTCACGTCAGTTGTAGGTGCCCGGCGTGATGTCGTCCGTCGAGAACGCGTCGAAGTCGACGTAGCCGAAGTCGCCCTCGGCGTACGCGCCGTCGGATGCGAAGATCCGGTTCGGGTAGCGCTCGCTCTTGGCCTCCTCGGTCGCCTCCACCGTGACGTCGCGGTACTTCGAGAGTCCCGTTCCGGCAGGGATGAGCTTTCCGATGATGACGTTCTCCTTGAGACCGACCAGCGGGTCGCGCTTGCCCTCCATCGCGGCCTGCGTGAGCACGCGGGTCGTCTCCTGGAAGGAAGCGGCCGACAGCCACGACTCGGTCGCGAGCGACGCCTTCGTGATACCCATCAGCTCCGGGCGGCCCGAGGCGGGGCGCTTGCCCTCGCCCACGGCCTCGCGGTTGATCTGCTGGTAGCGCTTCAGGTCGACCATCTCACCCGGCAGCAGGCTGGTGTCGGCGTGGTCGACGACCGTCACCTTGCGCAGCATCTGACGGACGATGACCTCGATGTGCTTGTCGTGGATCGGCACACCCTGCGAGCGGTAGACGCCCTGGACGCCGCCGACGAGGTAACGCTGCACCTCGCGGGCACCCATGACTCGCATGACCTCCTTGGGGTCGAGCGTGCCGACCTGGAGAGGCTGACCGACGGTGACGTGCTGGCCGTCCTCGACGAGAAGCGTCGCACGCTTCAGCACCGGGTAGATGACCGGCTCGTCGCCGTTGTCGGGCGTGAGGATGACCTTCTTGGCCTTGTCCGTCTCGTCGATCGTGATACGACCGTCGGCCTCGGCGATCGGCGACGCACCCTTGGGGGTACGGGCCTCGAAGAGCTCCTGGACACGGGGCAGACCCTGGGTGATGTCATCCGCCGATGCCGAACCACCGGTGTGGAACGTACGCATCGTCAGCTGGGTACCGGGCTCACCGATCGACTGGGCCGCGATGATGCCGACGGCCTCGCCGATGTCGACGGTCTTTCCGGTCGCGAGCGAACGGCCGTAGCACTGCGCGCAGACACCGACGGCGGAGTCGCAGGTCAGGACCGAGCGCACCTTGATGGTCTCGACACCCGCCTCGACCAGCTTGTCGATGAGCACATCGCCCACATCGTCGCCGGCGGAGGCGAGGACCTCGCCGGCCGCGTTCACGACACCGGATGCCAGGGTACGGGCGAACACCGAGTTCTCGACGTTCGCGTCGCGCACCAGCTCACCCTGCGAGTTCGGAGCGGCGATCGGGAGCTCCAGGCCCTTCGACGTGCCGCAGTCCTCTTCGCGGATGATGACGTCCTGCGAGACATCCACCAGACGACGGGTCAGGTAACCCGAGTCGGCGGTACGCAGAGCGGTGTCGGCGAGACCCTTGCGGGTACCGTGCGTCGCGATGAAGTACTCCGCCACCGACAGACCCTCGCGGTACGAGGAGATGATCGGACGCGGGATGATCTCACCCTTGGGGTTGTTCACCAGGCCTCGCATACCGGCGATGTTCCGGATCTGCAGCCAGTTACCACGAGCACCCGAGGACACCATGCGGTTGATGGTGTTGTCCTCCGGGAAGTTCGCGCGCATCGCGGCCTGAACCTCGTCGGTCGCCTCGGTCCAGATCTTGATGAGCTCCTGACGACGCTCGACGTCGGTCGTGAGGCCCTTCTCGTACTGGGACTGCACCTTCGCGGCCTGCTTCTCGTAGCCCGCGACGATCTCAGCCTTGTTCGGCGGCGTGAGGATGTCGCTCAGCGCGACGGTCACACCCGAGCGCGTGGCCCAGTAGAAACCGGCGTCCTTGATACGGTCCAGCGACGCAGCCGTCTCGACCTTGGGGTACTCCTCGGCCAGCTTGTTGACGATCTGCGACAGCTTGTTCTTGTCAGCCTGCTCGCGGACGAAGGGGTAGCCCTTCGGCAGCGTGGCGTTGAAGATCGCCTGACCGAGCGAGGCGTCGACGAGACCGTGACGCTCGTAGCCCTCGGGGGCTTCGCCCTCGAGGAAGGTCAGACCCGGGATGCGGATGCGGACCTTGGCCTGCAGGTCGAGGGTTCCCTCGTCCTTCGCCAGGATCGCCTCGCCCACCGAGCCGAATGCACGGCCCTCACCGGCTGCGCCCGCCTTGACCGTGGTCAGGTGGTGCAGACCGATGATCATGTCCTGCGAGGGCAGGGTCACCGGGCGGCCGTCGGACGGCTTCAGGATGTTGTTCGACGCGAGCATCAGCACGCGGGCCTCGGCCTGAGCCTCGACCGACAGCGGCAGGTGCACGGCCATCTGGTCACCGTCGAAGTCGGCGTTGAACGCCGCGCAGACGAGCGGGTGCAGCTGGATGGCCTTGCCCTCGACGAGCTGCGGCTCGAACGCCTGGATGCCGAGACGGTGCAGCGTGGGTGCACGGTTGAGCAGCACCGGACGCTCGCGGATGATCTCCTCGAGCACGTCCCAGACCTCGGGACGGGTGCGCTCGACGGCGCGCTTGGCCGCCTTGATGTTCTGCGAGTGCCCCAGGTCGATCAGGCGCTTGATGACGAACGGCTTGAAGAGCTCCAGAGCCATCTGCTTGGGCAGACCGCACTGGTGCAGCTTCAGCTGCGGGCCGACGATGATGACCGAACGGCCCGAGTAGTCGACGCGCTTGCCGAGCAGGTTCTGGCGGAAGCGACCCTGCTTTCCCTTCAGCATGTCGCTGAGGGACTTCAGGGCGCGGTTGCCGGTGCCGGTGACGGGGCGACCGCGGCGGCCGTTGTCGAACAGTGCGTCGACGGCCTCCTGCAGCATCCGCTTCTCGTTGTTGACGATGATCTCGGGGGCACCGAGGTCGATCAGGCGACGAAGACGGTTGTTGCGGTTGATCACACGACGGTAGAGGTCGTTCAGGTCGGAGGTCGCGAAGCGGCCACCGTCGAGCTGCACCATCGGGCGCAGCTCCGGCGGGATCACCGGGACGACGTCGAGGACCATGGCGGCCGGGCTCATGCCGGTCTCCAGGAACGAGTTGACCACCTTCAGGCGCTTGATCGCGCGGATCTTGCGCTGACCCTTGCCCTCGGAGATCTGCAGGTGCAGGTTCTCGGCCTCGGCCGCCAGGTCGAAGGCCGCCAGGCGGCGCTGGATCGACTCGGCGCCCATGTAGGCCTCGAAGTACTGGCCGAAGCGGTCCTGCAGCTCGTGGAAGACGTCGTCCTCCGGGCGGAGCGCGCCGACCTCGAGCGTGCGGAAGTCTTCCCACACGCGCTCGAGCTTCGCGATCTGCTCGTCGGCGCCCTTGCGGATGAGGGACATCTCCTTCTCGGCGGCGTCCTTCACCTTCTTCTTGGCGTCGGCCTTGGCACCCTCGGCCTCGAGAGCCGCGAGCTCCTCCTCCAGGCGAGCCAGGCGCTCAGCGATCTTCGCGTCGCGACGGTCGCCGAGCGTCTTCAGCTCGAGGCGGATGTTGTTCTCCTGCGTGCCCAGGTCGCGGTGACGAGCATCGTCGTCGACCGAGATGACCATGTACGCGGCGAAGTAGATGACCTTCTCGAGGTCCTTCGGCGCCATGTCGAGCAGGTAGCCGAGACGCGAGGGGACACCCTTGAAGTACCAGATGTGGGTGACCGGAGCCGCGAGCTCGATGTGGCCCATGCGCTCGCGACGGACGGAGCTCTTGGTGACCTCCACGCCGCAGCGCTCGCAGACGATGCCCTTGAAGCGGACGCGCTTGTACTTGCCGCAGGCGCACTCCCAGTCGCGGGAGGGGCCGAAGATCTGCTCCCCGAAGAGGCCGTCCTTCTCCGGCTTCAGGGTGCGGTAGTTGATGGTCTCAGGCTTCTTGACCTCACCGTAGGACCACGCGCGGATGTGGTCTGCGGTGGCCAGGCCGATGCGAAGCTCATCGAAAGTGTTTGACTCGAGCACAAATTCTCCTGTGTAGGAATTCTTCTGAAGAAATCGGGGAGGTGGGCCGCCGCCGGAGCTGCACGCTCAGGCGGCGGCCTGAACCTTAGATCTCGTCGATCGAGGCGGCCTCGAAGCGGCTGGAGATGTTGATGCCGAGCTCCTCCGCTGCGCGGAAGGCCTCGTCGTCGGTGTCGCGGAGGTTGACAGCCGTGCCGTCCGCCGAGAGGACCTCGACGTTCAGGCAGAGCGACTGCATCTCCTTCATGAGCACCTTGAACGACTCGGGGATGCCGGGCTCCTGGATGTTCTCGCCCTTGACGATCGCCTCGTACACCTTGACGCGGCCGAGGATGTCGTCGGACTTGATCGTGAGGAGCTCCTGCAGCGCGTAAGCGGCGCCGTAGGCCTCGAGGGCCCACACCTCCATCTCACCGAATCGCTGTCCACCGAACTGCGCCTTACCACCGAGCGGCTGCTGGGTGATCATCGAGTACGGGCCCGTCGAGCGCGCGTGGATCTTGTCGTCGACCAGGTGGTGGAGCTTCAGGATGTACATGTAGCCCACCGAGATCGGCGCCGGGAACGGCTCACCCGAACGACCGTCGAACAGCTGGGTCTTTCCGGTCGAGTCGATCAGGCGGACGCCGTCACGGGTCGGGAGCGTCGAGTCGAGGAGACCTGCGATCTCCTCCTCCGACGCGCCGTCGAACACCGGGGTGGCGACCTTGGTGCCGGGGGCGGCCTCGAAGGCGTCCTTCGGCAGCTTCGCAGCCCACTCCGGGGTGCCCTCGACCTTCCAGCCCTGCTGGGCGATCCACCCGAGGTGGGTCTCCAGCACCTGGCCGAAGTTCATTCGACCAGGGATGCCGAGCGGGTTGAGCACGATGTCGACCGGGGTTCCGTCCGAAAGGAACGGCATGTCCTCGATCGGGAGGATCTTCGCGATGACACCCTTGTTGCCGTGACGGCCGGCGAGCTTGTCGCCCTCGGTGATCTTGCGCTTCTGGGCGATGTAGACCACGACGCGGCGGTTGACGCCGGAGCCGAGCTCGTCGTCGCCGTCCTCGGCGTTGAACTCCTTGACCGCGATGATCGTGCCCTGCTCGCCGTGAGGCACCTTCAGGGACGTGTCGCGGACCTCGCGGCTCTTCTCGTTGAAGATCGCGCGGAGCAGGCGCTCCTCGGCCGACAGCTCGGTCTCGCCCTTCGGCGTGACCTTGCCGACGAGGATGTCGCCGGGGCGGACCTCTGCGCCGATGCGGATGATGCCGCGCTCGTCGAGATCCTTCAGCAGCTCAGGGCTGACGTTGGGGAGATCACGGGTGATCTCCTCCTTGCCGAGCTTCGTGTCACGGGCATCCACCTCGTACTCCTCGATGTGGATCGAGGAGAGGGTGTCGTCCTTCACGAGGTCCTGGCTGAGGATGATCGCGTCCTCGAAGTTGTAGCCCTCCCACGTCATGAACGCGACGAGGAGGTTCTTCCCGAGTGCCAGCTCGCCGTTCTCGGTGGCGGGGCCATCGGCGATGACCTCTCCGACCTCGACACGCTCGCCGGCCGAGACGACGACCTTCTGGTTGTACGACGTGCCCTGGTTCGAGCGGTCGAACTTGCGCAGGTGGAACTCCTGCGTGCCGCCCTCGTCGAGCATGACGACGACGCGGTCGGCGGAGACCTCGGTGACGACACCGGGCTTGTCGGCCGTGAGGACGTCGCCGGCGTCGATGGCCGTGTAGCCCTCCATACCGGTTCCGACCAGCGGCGAGTCGCTGCGCAGCAGCGGCACAGCCTGACGCTGCATGTTGGCACCCATGAGGGCGCGCTGTGCGTCGTCGTGCTCGAGGAACGGCACGAGCGAGGTCGCGACCGACACCATCTGGCGCGGGGAGACGTCGATGTAGCCGATCTCCTCGGGGAGGAACAGGTCCACCTCACCGCTGCCGCCCTTGGGGCGCGCGAGCACGTGGCTCTCGCGGAAGCGGCCGTTCTTGTCGAGCGGGGCGTTCGCCTGCGCGATGTTGAAGTCGACCTCTTCGGATGCCGTCAGGTAGTCGATGTGCTCGGTGACGACGCCACCCTCGACCTTGCGGTACGGGGTCTCGATGAAGCCGAACGAGTTGATGCGCGCGAAGGTCGCGAGCGCACCGATCAGGCCGATGTTCGGGCCTTCAGGGGTCTCGATCGGGCACATGCGGCCGTAGTGCGAGGGGTGGACGTCACGGACCTCGACGCCGGCGCGGTCACGGCTCAGGCCACCGGGGCCGAGAGCCGAGAGGCGGCGCTTGTTGGTCAGACCCGCGAGCGGGTTGTTCTGGTCCATGAACTGCGACAGCTGCGAGGTTCCGAAGAACTCCTTGATCGCGGCGACGACGGGGCGCACGTTGATCAGGGTCTGCGGGGTGATCGCCTCGATGTCCTGCGTGGTCATGCGCTCGCGGACGACGCGCTCCATGCGGGAGAGACCGGTGCGGACCTGGTTCTGGATCAGCTCGCCGACCGCGCGGATGCGACGGTTGCCGAAGTTATCGATGTCGTCGGTCGCGATCCGGATCTCGGCCTTCTTGCCCGAGCGGATGCCGTCGAAGGTGTCGACGCCGGCGTGGATGCGCACCAGGTACTTGATCGTCGCGACGATGTCCTCGACGGTCAGCACCGAGCTGTTCAGCGGCGTGTCCAGGCCCAGCTTGTGGTTGATCTTGTAGCGACCCACCTTGGCCAGGTCGTAGCGCTTCGGGTTGAAGTAGAAGTTGTCCAGAAGCGCGCGGGCGGCCTCTGCGGCGACCTGCTCGCCCGGACGCAGCTTGCGGTAGATGTCGCGAAGCGCGTCTTCCTTGGTGACGATGGTGTCCTTCGCCAGGGTCTCCTCGATGGAGGGGAAGCCGGCGAACTCGGCGAGGATCTCCTCGCTGGTCAGGCCCAGGGCCTTGAGGAACACGGTGACGGACTGCTTGCGCTTGCGGTCGATGCGCACGCCGACCTGGTCGCGCTTGTCGATCTCGAACTCGAGCCAGGCGCCGCGGCTCGGGATGACGCGAGCGGAGACGATGTCCTTGTCGGAGGTCTTGTCCGGGGTCTTGTCGAAGTAGACGCCGGGCGAGCGCACGAGCTGCGACACGACGACGCGCTCGGAGCCGTTGATGATGAACGTGCCCTTGCCGGTCTGCAGGGGGAAGTCGCCCATGAAGACCGTCTGGGTCTTGATCTCACCCGTGAGGTGGTTCATGAACTCGGCCTCGACGTACAGCGGAGCCGCGTACGTCTTGCCGCGCTCCTTGCACTCCTCGATCGAGTACTTCTCCGGCTCGAGGTACGGGTTCGTGAACGACAGCTGCATCGTCTCGCCGAGGTCCTCGATCGGGGAGATCTCCTCGAAGATCTCGCCGAGTCCGGAGACCTCGTTGACGTCGGTGCGTCCGGCGGCCTTCGCCTCGACGACGCGTGCCTTCCAGGCGTCGTTGCCGACGAGCCAGCCGAAGGACTCGGTCTGCAGAGCGAGAAGGTCTGGGACCGTCAGCGTGTCGGAGATCTTGGCGAACGAGAGGCGGGATGCTCCGCGTCCGTTCTTGGTGGTGGTGGATGTGGATGCGTTGCGAGCAGCAGCCAAGGGAATAACCTCCGTGAGCCCCGCAGGGCTTCTCGATTCCTTTGTCGTCAGGTGGAGTGCGCACTCAGAAGCTCAACGAATGCCGACCACCATATGAGGGCATGGAGAAGCGAGCGCAACTACCAACTATAGACACGAATCCGCGACATGGCAAGCCAGATCCTTGACCAATTCCGTATGCTGCGGTAAAAGCATCCGCATCCACCACCGCCTGCGGGTGGCTACTCCTCGTGTTCGATGTTGCCGCGGCAGGCCTCGCCTGGGCTCGGCACCATGCCCTTCATGTCCGCCTTCACATACATCCCGTAGGACTGCGTGTGGCCACCGGTGACCTCGTCGTCGTCGAGGAACGGGAACGGGTTGCCCTCCACGGCATCCGGCAGGTCGCGCCCGGAGAAGTGGCAGGCGGAGTGCGCCTTGTCGCCGCCGCGGACGTCGCCGCCCTGTCCGTTGTACTCGCCGGCCATGGCCGAACCGCCGCTGCCGACCACGAGCCCGACTGCGAGCGCGCACGTCAGAAACATCTTCTTCTTCATCATCGATCTTCCCTAACCCCAGAGGAAACACCGGGTCGTCGCCCACGGCGACTCGGATGCGACGACGTCGCCGCACGACAGAGAAGCTAGTCCTCCGACCCGTCCCGCACAAGAGGATGTGCGGGACGGGACGGGTCAGGACGCGATGTTCAGTTCGTTGCCCGGAATCGAGGCCAGCAGGCGACGCGTGTACGGGTCGCGCGGGTTCGTGAAGATCTCCTCGGAGGATGCCGCCTCCACGAGCCTGCCGTCTTTCATCACGCACACGTAGTCGCTGATCAGCCGCACCACCGCGAGGTCATGCGAGATGAACAGATAGCTCAGCCCGTACTCGCTCTGCAGATCCCGCAGCAGCGTCAGCACCTGATCCTGCACCAGCACGTCGAGCGCCGAGACCGGCTCGTCGCACACGATGAGGTCGGGCGACAGGGCCAGCGCCCTGGCGATCGCGACGCGCTGACGCTGGCCGCCGGACAGCTCGGACGGGTAGCGGCGCAGCATCGACTGCGGCAGCGCCACGTCGTCGAGGAGCTGCCGCACGCGCTTGCGGCGATCGGCGCCGCTGCCCCGCCGGTAGAAGTCCAGCGGCTCCGAGATGAGCCGCTCGATCGTGAACATCGGGTTGAGGCTCGAGTACGGGTCCTGGAAGATCGGCTGCACCCGCTGACGGAAGTCGCGCGTCTCGGCCCTGCTGAGCGAAGCCACGTCCTTCCCCTCGAACCGGATCAGGCCGCTCGTCGGCTCGATCACCTTGAGCAGCATCCGCGCCGTCGTCGTCTTGCCGGAGCCCGACTCCCCCACGATCGCCACGGTCTCACCCCGCGGGATCACGAGCGACACGTCGTCGACGGCGACGAAATCCTCGGATCGCCCGCGGATCGGGTACACCTTGGTGAGGCTCTCGATCTCGACGATGTTGTCGGCCTTGGCGGATTCGGTGCCTTCCGTGCCCTGCGGCTCATCCGCACGGCCCTCGACGTGGAACGCCTCCGGCCGCAGGCGGGCGGCGGCCACGGAGGGTGCGGCCTTCACGAGGGACTGCGTGTAGGGATGCTGCGGCGCCTCGAGGATCTGCCTGGCCGGGCCCTGCTCCACGACCTTGCCGCGGTGCATCACGACCACCCGCTCCGCACGCTCGGCAGCGAGGCCGAGGTCGTGCGTGATGAGCAGCACCGCGGTGCCGAGCTCACGCGTCATGGTGCTGATCTGGTCGAGGATCGTCTGCTGCACCGTGACGTCGAGCGCGCTGGTCGGCTCGTCGGCGATCAGCAGCCGGGGCTTGCAGGCGAGGCCGATCGCGATCAGCGCCCGCTGGCGCATGCCGCCGGAGAACTCGTGCGGGTACTGCTTGGCCCGCCGCTCCGGGTCGGGCAGACCGGCGGCGCTCAACGCCTCCACCACCTTCGCCTGCACGTTCTGGCGGTTGGCGAGCCCGTGCGCGAGGAGCGTCTCGGCCACCTGCGTGCCGATCTTCGCGACCGGGTTCAGGTTCGACATCGGGTCCTGCGGGACGAGGCCGATGTCGCGCCCGCGGATCATCCGCAGCTCGTGCTCCGGCGCGTGCGCGATCTCGCGTCCGTCGAGGCGGATGCTGCCGGCGGCCACGCGTCCGCCACCGGCGAGCAGCCCGATGATGGCCATCGCCGTCGTCGATTTGCCCGATCCCGACTCCCCGACGATCGCTACCGTCTCGCCGGCCGCTATCTGCAGGTCGACGCCCTCGACGGCGTGCACGACTCCGTCCATGGTGGCGAAGTCGACGGCGAGGTCCTCGACGGTCAGCAGCGGCGCATGCGACATCTGATTCTCCTTCGCTGCGTTCATCGTGCCCTCGTCCTCGGGTCCATCGCCTCTCGCAGCGCTTCACCGAACAGCGTGAAGCCGAGTGCCGTGACGGCGATGCAGATGCCTGGGAGGAACGCCAGCTGGGGCGCGATCGCCAGCTCGTTCTGCGCGTAGGTGAGCATCCGGCCCCACTCCGCCGTCTCGGGGCGACCGCCGCCGAGTCCGAGGAACGAGAGCGCTGCGGCGTCGATCACGGCCGTCGCGAGCGTGAGCGTGCCCTGGACGATGACGGGCCCGATCGCGTTCGGGAGCACGTGCGACATCGTGATCTGCGCGCGGCCGAGCCCGAGGGTCTGCGCCGAGAGCACGTAGTCGCTGGAGCGCTGCTGCAGCATCGACGCGCGGAGCAGGCGAGCGAAAATCGGCACCTGTGAGGCTCCGATCGCGATCATGACCGCGAACGGCGTCTGCCCCAGGATCGCGGCGATCGACACCGCCAGCAGCAGGTTCGGCACCGAGAGGATGATGTCGACCAGGCGCATGATGATCGTGTCGACCCAGCCCCCGAACGTGCCAGCGAGCAGGCCGAGGACCATGCCGCCGATCAGGCCGAGCGCGGTCGAGATGATGCCGACGAGCAGCGACGCCTGCGCGCCCCAGATCAGCTTGGAGACGACATCGCCGCCGAACCGGTCGAGTCCGAGGGGGAACTGGGCCAGCTCGCCTGGCCCAGGGATGTGGGTCGGCGTGATGAACTTGGCGCCCGGCAGCGCGGTCTCGGGGTAGGGCGCGATCAGCGGGGCGAGAGCCGCGACCAGGATGAAGAGCAGCACGATGGCCGCGCCGATCCAGGCGGTCGGGTTGCGACGGAGGCGGCGGAACACGTCCTGCCAGAAGCCGCCTGGGCCCTCCTTGAGTCCTGCCTGGGCGATGGCGACGGTGTCGATCGTCACACCCTCGCCTGAGGGACCCTGTGCGGGCGGGAGTGAGACGCTCATGACGCCGACTCCTTTCGGGGATCGAGGCGGTGCATCACTGCACCCGCACTCTCGGGTCGATGAAGCTGTAGGAGACATCGACCGCCAGGTTGATCAGCGCGTACGCGATGGCGATGAAGATGATGAATCCCTGCAGCACGGGGAAGTCGCGGGCGAAGATCGCCCGCGCGAGGAACGAGCCGATGCCGGGGAACGCGAACACGGTCTCGGTGAGCACGGCGCCCGAGATGAGCAGTCCCGTCTGCAGGCCGATCGTGGTGATGACCGGCAGCATGGCGTTGCGCAGGATGAAGCGGTTGCGCAGCGTCGGCGCGCCGACGCCCTTCGCACGCCCGGTGCGCACGTAGTCGGCGTTCTGCACCTCCAGCACGCTCGCCCTGGTGATGCGGACGATGATCGCGAGCGGGATCGTCCCGAGCGCCAGCGCCGGGAGGATCAGGTGCACGATCGCGTCCCAGGAGGCGTCGAACTCCCCCGTGATGATCCCGTCCCACACGTAGAAGCCGGTGGGATGCGTGGCGTCGATGCGCGGGTTCTGCCGGCCGTCGGACGGCAACCAGCCCAGCTGCACCGCGAAGATGTACTTCAGGATGAATGCCAGGAAGAACACCGGGATCGTGATGCCGACCAGGCTCAGCGCCACCGACGCGTGGTCGGTGATCTTGCCGTGCCGCCTGGCGGCCCAATAGCCGAGAGGGATGCCGACGCCGATCGCGAAGATCAGCGCCATGACGCTCAGCTCGATGGTCGCGGGGAACCGCCGGAAGAACTCCTCGACGACGGGACGCGACGTCACGATCGAGGAGCCGAAGTCACCCTGGAGCAGCCGCCCCATCCAGATGAAGTACTGCTCGAGGAGCGGCCGGTTGAAGCCGTAGAGCTCGTTGACCCGTTCGATGGCCTCCGGAGTGGCCTTCTCGCCGAGCAGCGCGATGGCCGGTCCGCCTGGGAGGGCCCTGACCCAGGCGAAGAGGAGGATGCTCAGTCCGATGAGCGTGGGGATGAGAAGCAGCAGTCGCCTGCCGATGGTGCGCAGCACGGAGATCTCCGATCACTCGGTCGCTGAGCGGGCGAAGCGAGACGAAACGCAGCTTCCTGCAGGAAACCGCGTTTCGTCTCGTCGCTTCGCTCCTCGCTCAACGACCGGAAGGTGGAACCAGGCCTACTTGGTGAGGACGATCTCGGAGAAGACCTCGTCGTTCACGGGGCTTGCCGGGTAGCTCTCCACTCGGGGGTCGAACGCCAGCGTCGGCGCCGGGTGCGCGATCGGGACACCGGGGATGAACTGCGCGACATCCTCGTTGATCTCCTCGTACAGCGGCGTCTGCTCCTCGAGGCTTGAGACGCCGCGCGCCTCGGTGAGCTTCTGGAACAGCTCGGGGTTGTCGAAGCCCCACTCCGACGACTTCTGGCCGAAGAACACGCCGACGAAGTTGTCGGTGTCGTTGTAGTCGCCGGTCCAGCCGAGGAGGTGGATGCCGTGGTCGGAGCCCGCGGTGATCTTCTCGAGGTAGTCCGGGTTCCAGGCATCCGTGACCGGGTTGACCTTGATGCCGACCTCGGCGAGCTGGGTGGCCAGCACGGTGTAGATCTGCTCGGGGTCCGGCATGTACGGACGCGACACGTTGACCGGGTAGTTGAACGTCAGCGTCAGCGGGTTGTCGGCCGTGTAGCCGGCCTCCTCCAGCAGCGCCTTCGCCTTCTCCGGGTCGTACTCGTAGGTCGTGATGTCCTTGTTGTAGCCGTTCACGACCGGCGGGACGAACTGCGTCGCCTTCTCGGTGCCGTCAGGGAGCACCTGCTTGATCAGCGCATCCTTGTCGACGGCGTGGGAGAGCGCCTCCCGGACCCGGATGTCCTGCAGCTCCGGAATCGCCTGGTTGAACGCCAGGTAGAGGATGGTGAACGGAGGCCGCGACACCATGGTGTAGCCGTCTTCGTCGAGCGCCGCGCTGTCTGCGGGACCGACGAGGTCGTAGCCGTCGATGTCACCGGCCTCGAGTGCCTGACGGCGAGCGGTCGGGTCGCCGATGGTGCGGAAGATGATCTCCTCGATCTGGCCCTTCTCACCCCAGTAGTCGGGGAAGGCGTTCAGCGTGACCTGCTCGCCCGGCGCCCACTCCGTGAACTGGAACGGGCCGGTGCCGACCGGGTGCGCCGTGGCGTACTCGGAGAGGACAGGAGCTTCGGCCGTGCCGCCGACCTCGTCGGCGCTGAACTCCTGCAGTGCCGACGGGCTCTGCATGGCGAAAGCGGGGAGCGAGAGCGACGGGATGAACCCGGCGAACGGCTTGTTCAGCTCGATCGTGACGGAGTAGTCGCCGTCGGGCGTGCACGACTTGTAGACCGCGTTCGCGGGGTCGGAGGCGTAGCCGTGGAAGAGCTTGTTGTAGTAGTAGCCGAGCGCTTCGCTGGCGGCGAGACCGGTCCAGTTGTACCAGCGGTCGAAGTTGACGCAGACGGCCTCGGCGTTGAACGGCGTGCCGTCGTGGAACGTGACGCCCTCCTTCAGCGTGAAGGTGTGGGACATTCCGTCTTCGGTGGACTCCCACTCCTCGGCGAGAAGCGGTGCGGGGTCGGCCGTGCCGGGCTCGGTGCCGACGAGGCCCTCGAAGAGCTGGCGGGAGACGCGGAACGTCTCGCCGTCCTGGGCGAAGGCGGGGTCGAGGCTGGCCGGGTCGGAGGATGCCGCGAAGACGAAGGTGCTGTCGACGTCGGCCGCGCCCTCGCCACCGCCCTCGTCGCCGCGCTCGCTGGCGACGCATCCCGCGAGGACGAGCGACGCGAGAGCCGCTCCGGTGACGGCGATGAGTCCCCGCCGTCGCATGACTGTGTGGTTCATGATGTGACCTTCCCTGTTGGGGCGCTTCTTTGCGCGTGCCGTCGGCTTCGTCGCCTCCGGATCACGGTGATGCCTAGACGCTACCCATCGCGCCCGCGGAATCCAAACCCATCCAGGTTGCGATCCGGTATCGACCTGGCGGGCGGCCAGGCGACCTGCAGGGCGGTCATGCAGGGGTGACGCGCGCTCGCACGGGTAGGCTCGGCGCATGAGCCGGGCTGCTGAAGTCGGCGATCGGTCGACGGTCGCTCGCCACGCGAATCTCCCCACGCCGAGTGCGCTCTCCTCTCTGCTCAAGCTCGTCGCGATCTCGCTCGGGGTGCTCCTCGTCTCCTCGATCGCGGTCGCCACGTTCGTGGTGGTCGACGTGCTCAACCGCGTGAGCGACGGAGCGGTGGCGCTCGAGGACGCGCCCGAGGTCGAGCCGCCTTCGCTCGGCGCCTTCCCGGCGGACAAGGCCTTCAGCATCCTGGTCGTCGGCACCGACGAATGCGGTGAGGTGACGACGAAGCTGCTGGGCCGGCGATGCTCCGAGGCCGACGGACTCAGCCGCAACGACGTCAATCTGCTCGTGCACGTGTCGGCGGCTCCGCGAAACGTCACCGTGGTCTCCCTCCCGCGCGACCTCGGGATCCCGGTCCCGGAGTGCACGCGCGAGGACGGCACGGTCGCCTCGTCCATGTGGAAGGCGTCGATCAACTCGCTCTACGAGCACGCCGGCCTCTCCTGCGTGGTCAAGACCGTCTCCGAGCTCGGCGACATCCCGATCGAGTTCGCGGCCAAGATCAGCTTCGAGGGCGTCATGGAGGTGACCGACGCGATCGGCGGCGTCGAGGTGTGCATCGGCGGAGAGGGCATCCGAGACGAGTACACCGCCATCGACTGGCCGGCAGGGCCGCGCACAGTGTCGGGCTATGAGGCGCTCCAGTTCATCCGCACCAGGCACGGCGTCGGCGATGGCAGCGACCTCGCGCGCATCTCCAACCAGCAGCAGTACATGTCACGGCTGGCCAAGAAGGTGCTGAGCGAGGAGACGCTCACCGACGTGCCGAAGGTGCTGCGGCTGGCCAACGCGATCGCCGACAACATCGTGCCGAGCGAGTCGATGAAGGATCCGCTGCGCCTCGCTCAGCTGGCGCTCGCGCTCAACGACGTGCCGTTCAGCGACTTCGTGTTCGTGCAGTACCCGAACGTCACGGATCCCGACGATGACGACAAGGTCGTCCCGAACGAGCAGGCGGCCGAGGCGCTGTGGGCGGCGATCAAGTCGGGGCAGCCCCTTCAGCTCACCGGCGACGTCGCCACGCACGAGGGCGTCGAGCTGGTCACCCCGACCACGCCGGCGACCCCCGATCCTTCCTCGACCGCCACCCCCGCTCCGCGTACGACCCTGCCGCCGGAGATCTCCGGGCAGACCGCCGAGCAGGAGACGTGCGCGCGCGGCAACCAGGACTGAACGCTGGGCGACCGACGCGGGCGCGTAGTCTCGGGGGATGGGCCGGACGCGAACGCGAGACACCGAGCATCCGCACGCCCGGCTGGACCACGGCGGCATCGCGAGCATCATCCCCTCGGAGTTCACCAGCGGATTCGAGCTCGTGGTCGATGAGACCCCGCAGTCGCACGTCGACCTCGACGATCCGACGCACCTGCACTTCGAGTACATCGTCCGGATGGGCGCGGTCATCGACCAGCTGCCGGAAGGGCCGCTGACCGCCGTGCACCTCGGCGCCGGCGCGCTGACGATCCCCCGGTACGTCGAGGCGACGCGTCCAGGTTCGCGGCAGCAGGTCATCGAGCTGGAGGCGCCGCTGGCGGCCCTGGTTCGCGAGCACCTGCCGCTCCCCCGCGGCGCCGCGATCCGCGTCCGGATCGGCGACGCGCGCGAGGGCGTCGGCCGGCTGCCCCCGGCGCTCGTCGGCCACTGCGATCTCGTGGTGTCCGACGTGTACTCCGGGGCGCAGACGCCGGCGCATCTGACCAGCGTGGAGTTCTATCGCGAGCTCGCCGAACTGCTCGCCCCCAGCGGCGTGCTGCTGGTCAACGTCGCGGACGGCCCCGGGCTCGCGTTCGCGCGCAGGCAGGTCGCGACGATCGGCGAGGTCCTTCCCGAGCTCGGCGTGCTCGCCGACACGCAGGTGCTCAAGGGGCGCCGGTTCGGCAACCTCGTGATCGCGGCATCCGCCTCTCCCCTGCCCACGGAGTGGCTGCCCCGGATGCTGGCCGCAGGCCCTCACCCCGCGAAGATCGCGCAGGGCGCGGAGGTGCGGGCGTTCGTGCAGGGGGCGCGGATCGTGACCGACGCGGATGCCGTGGCATCCCCCCGTCCCGACGCCTCGCTGTTCCTGCGCTGAGACTCCCTCACCCTGGGTTGCGGCTCCCCTCGAGACACCGCCCTCGCAGGGACCCCGAATCGTCGCGCATCCCGCGCCGAGGCGGCCGATTCAGGACCCTCGCGATGAGGCGCCTCGAGTGCTTCCCGCGGGAGGGACCCGAAACGGTCGCCCGCGTCCGGTCGCCCCCGTCCGGTCGCGGCGACCGAATGGGGTCCCTGCGCAGATCCGGATGCGGCGACTCGGGGCGCGCCGCCCCCGCGAGCGCGACACCGCCAGGCAGACTGGACGGAGGACGCTGCGGAAGGAGAGAGATGAGTTTCATCCGGGGATATGACCAGGAGAGCCTCCGCGAGCTGGTCGATCTCGATGAGTGCGCGGCACGGCTCGCGGAGATCGAGAACCAGCGCAGCCTTCCGGCGCTGCTGGAGCGCGTATGGCTGCTGAAGGTGCTGGACCGGCTCGACGAGTCGCTCCTGCTCGCCGACGAGGCGGTCCGCCAGGCGCGAATGGCCGGCACCCGCAAGGACGTGCTGCGCGCGCGGGTGCTGCACGCCACGATCCTGCAGTATCGCGGCGCGCATGCGGCCGCAGAGCAGGAGCTGGCGACGTGCGCCGACGAGGCCGAGGGCCAGCGCTGGCTGTCGATCGCGGCGTTCGCGCATCAGCATCACGGCAAGAACGCCTACGAGGCGGGCGACTTCGAGACAGCGCGCGAGAGCTTCAAGCGCTCCCTGTTCCTCCGGCGCGAGTCGGGCGCCCAGGACCACGAGCTCGAGACCGCTCTGCTCGCGATCGAGGCCGCCGAGCGGCGCCGCTCCTCGCAGCTCGTCGCCGGCTGACCCGCCAGGCTCGTCCGGCGCGCCTGATGTCGGCGGCATGGCTTAACCTGAGCGCATGGCCGAACTCGACCGAGTGCGCATCTGGGGCGACGCGCTGATCAGACTGCACCTCGACGACAGCTGGTCCTTCGGATTCGACCATGCCAAGCGGCGCGCAGGGCAGTGCGACTACACGAAGAAGCGCATCACCGTGTCGCGCTACCTCGCCGCACGATTCGAGGACGACGAGATCCATCAGGTGCTGCTGCACGAGGTCGCGCACGCGCTGGCCGGCCACGCCGCGGCGCACGGCCCGGCGTGGAAGCGAGTGGCCCGTGAGCTCGGGTACATCGGCGGCACCACGCACCGCGGTGAGACGGCCGTCGAGCTCGCCCCCTGGGTGGGGCGCTGCCCGGCCGGTCACGTCACTTACCGGCACCGTCGCCCGTCGCGAGCGACGTCGTGCGCTCGCTGCTCACGCACCTTCGACGCGCGGCACCTGTTCGAATGGACGCGGCGCGAGATCAGCTCGGACGTGCGGCTCGCGGCGCAGATGCCGCGCTGATCGGGCGGGGCGACCCGCCCGATCAGATCGGCACGGACCGGACCGACGTGACCGAGATCAGCCGGAGTGCTCGGATGCGGCGGCATCCGGCTCGCCGGCCGTCGATGCCGCACGTCGGCGACGAAGCAGCGCGGCGAGCGCTCGCCAGCCGACCAGGAAGGCCGCGAGCACGATCGTCGCGACGATGATGAACGGCGCCTGAGCGGTGTCGCCGGCGACGACGCGCAGCAGCATCCCTCCCGCCACGGTGACGACCCACACGACGACGCCCCAGGTCACGCTCCACGGCTGCCGAGGACGCGCACGCAGCAGCGCGGCGATCGCGTGGCCGACGACCAGCGCCACCAGGAACGGCCAGGCCGTGAGCAGGAATCCGGCCGGGTTCTCGCCGTGCGAGGCACGACCGATCACGGCGAAGACGAGCACCAGCACCGCATCGACGATGAGAGCAGGGAGGAATCTCATGCCCCGACCATACGCCCGCACCGTGCGGAATCCGCGGCGCGTGCACGGCTTGTTGGCGAGCCGTCGCCGCGGACCGGTGCGGAGCCCCGGGACCTGACGAATCCATCCCCGCCCCGCGGGCGAGGACGGGAAGGCCCGCGTCACGCGAAGGCGACGAACGCACCATCCTGCAGCATCGGGACGACGTCGATCGCATCGTGCGCCGCGGCATCCGCCGTGCTCGCCGGCGTGATCCCGGAGAGCGCCATCCTCGCAGTCGACGCGACGCCGATCTCGAGCTCCCGCCCCGATCCGCTCGCCGTGAGCAGGTGCCGGAGCGCCCCTCGAAGGGCGCGGAAGCCCTCGGCGGCGACCGCAGCCTCCGGCGCCGTGTGATCGATGCCGAGGTCGGTGAGCGCGGCGGCGATCGCACCGGCGCCGAGGTGGTCCTCCACCGCGAAGCGCAGCACGCCGCGGGCATCCACCTCCCCCGCCGCGATCACCGAGACCGATGTGCGGGCACCGCGGCGCTCCTGGATCGCCGCGATCGCGCGGGCGACGGCGGAGGCGTTGCGGATGCCGCCGACGAGCACGATCGTCCCGGTGGCGGCTGCGGCGGTGACGACGGCCGCCCCGTTCGACGACCATTCGACAGCGTTGGCCAGGGGGATCTCGGCTCCGGCGGCCACGGCATCCGGAAGGGTCGAGGAGAACCGGAGCACGTCGACGACGACGATGATGTCGGCCGGCGCGAGGCGGGCGACTCCCTCGATGCCCCAGTCGAGGCGGACCTGGTACGTGGACTGATCGAACGGCGACGGCATCCGTCCAGCCTAGAGCCGCCTCGCCGCGCGCCCCGCCGCCC
>NZ_JADIJR010000035.1 GCF_017355365.1 Microbacterium sp. SD291
CGGAGAGTTGGTCGGCGACCGAGCCGATATCGCCTCTTCCGAGCAAGGACGCAGCTTTCAGGCGTTCTACGACTTCCTCCTCTCCGAGCAGCGTCAGGACGAGCTCTCCACGCTTCTCGCCGCGGTGAGCGAGATGACGGCGGTCGAGGCGGATCGCCGCATGCGCCTGCTCCACCACGACTGGGCTGGGGCCGCGGAGCGGACCCAGGCGACGGTGCGGATGCTGTCGGAACAGCTGCGCCGATTCCTCGATGATCGGGTGTGGTTCGAGAACCGCCGCGTGCTCGACCTCGCCCGCGCCATCGAGGCCGCCGCGATCGCCGTCCGCAACGATCCGCCCGATCAGGGACTCGAGCTCGATGAGCCCGGCATCCCGATTGCGATGCCGTTCGAGCGACCGCTGCATCAGGTGCGAGCGGACACCGCGGTGAGCAGTCTGCTCGGCCCGGCCGATGACGGGCCGCTCGACCTGGAGGCGCTTCTGCGACAACGGCACGTCGACGTCGAGCGCCTCGCGGAGAACATCCGTGCCGTCGTCCCCCCGCGCAGCGCGGCCGAGCTCAGCGAGATCCTTTCGCTCTACCCGGTCGCCGACGGTGCGGCGGAGGTGATCGCCTATCTCGGACTGGACTCCCACGACGATCTGGAGCTGGAGATCGATGCCGAACGGTCGATGTCGGTGGTCTATGAGGGACTCGATGGCGTGGATCGTCGCATGACGATCCCGCATGTGACGATCAAGCGCTCGTGAGAGCCAGGGAAGCCGAATGATGAGAACGCCGGAAGAACATGCCACGGCATCCGCAGTGATCGCATTGATGCGCGGTGTGGTGTACCGCGAGCGTGACGAGACCGTCTGGGCTGCGCTCGAACGCCACGGTGCGGCGGTGCGTGAGCACTTCGGCGACATCGCCGTCGACGTCGTGATCGACGACGTCGAGGGTTTCGCCTATCTGCGGGCGCAGGAGGATGCCGAGGGCGAGGAGCCACTGCCGAGGCTGATCCGTCGCCGCGCCCTCACGTACCAGGCCAGTCTGCTCGCGGTGCTGCTGCGCCGGCGTCTCGCCGAGTTCGAGGCGACGGGCGGCGAGGGTCGCCTCGTGCTGGCACAGGAGCAGATCGCCGACCTGCTCAGCGTCTTCTCCGCCGAGTCGACGAACGAGGCGCGCTCGCAGGACCGCGTCGGAAGCGCGATCCGTCAACTCAAAGACCTCGGCTTCGTGCAGGAGCTGCGCGGGCAGGCGGACGCCTGGGAGGTGAAGCGCGTGCTCAAGGCTTATGTCGACGCGCAGACGCTGGGAGATTTCGAGGCACGTCTCACGGAGTACGCCCGCGACCTCACCGGGAAGGATGCCGAATGAGCGATGCGCTCTTCTCCGCACTCGAAGTCGATGCCGGCGGCGATGCGCAGCCCGGCTACCGCCTGCACCGAGTCGAGGTCTTCAACTGGGGCACCTTCGACCGGCAGGTGTGGGATCTCGAGCTCGACGGCCGCACGGCTCTGCTGACCGGCGACATCGGCTCCGGCAAATCGACCCTCGTCGATGCGATCAGCACGCTCCTGCTGCCTGCACACCGCATCGCCTACAACAAGGCGGCCGGCGCCGACGCGAAGGAGCGCAACCTCCGCAGTTACGTCGAAGGGCACTACAAGTCCGAGCGCAACGAGCAGACCGGAGCCTCGCGTCCGGTCGGGCTGCGCGACCACACCACCTTCTCGGTGATCCTCGGCTCCTTCCGCAATCAGGCCTATGACGAGACCGTGACGCTTGCCCAGGTGTTCCACCAGAAAGACCGCGCGGGCCAGCCTGACCGGTTCTTCGTCACGGCCCCTCGCGACCTCGCCGTCGATCCGGACTTCACCGACTTCGGCTCCGAGCTGACAGCGCTGCGCAAACGTCTGCGGCAGCAGGGCGCCGAGATCGACAACACCTTCCCCGACTACGCCCGTCGGATGCGCCGGCTCCTCGGCATCCGATCCGAGCAGGCGATGGACCTGTTCCACCAGACCGTCTCGATGAAGTCGGTCGGCAACCTCACCGACTTCGTCCGCAATCACATGCTCGAGGAGGAGGATGCCGCCGAGCGGGTGCGTGCGATCATCGAGCACTTCGAGAACCTCACCCGCGCACACGAATCCGTTCAGCGCGCGACCGCGCAGCTGGCGGTTCTCGATCCGCTCGTCGAGGCCGGAGACAGGTATGACGCCGCCATCGGCCGAAGGGACGAGCTGGCAGCCTCGCGCGCGGCGGTCGACCCGTACGTCGCTGAGGCGATGCTCGTGGCGCTGCACGAGGAGAGCGGGCGCGTCGACCGGAAGAGGTCGGCGGCGACCTTGGAGCAGGAACGGCTGCGCGCGGCACGTCAGTCGCTGGGTCCCGAGCGCGACCGGCTGATCGCCGAGCGGGCCGGAGCGGGGGGAGACCGGCTCGTCGAGATCGATCGCGACCTGATCCGGCTCGACGCCGAACTCGAGCGTCGCACCGAGGTGCGCGTGCGGTACCTCTCCAGGCTGGAGGACGCGGGACTCGATCGCGCAGAGGATGCCGCCCAGTTCGACGCACGCCGCGCGGATGCTGCCGGCGCGCGTCGGGAGGCGGATGCCGCACGGGCAGAGATCGCAGCGCAGCAGGAGCCGCTCGGGCGCCGACGATTCGAGCTCGAGGCCGCTCTTGCACGCACGACCGAGCAGATCGGAGAACTGCAGAAGCGGCGCAGCAATCTCGACGGCAAGCTTCTCACCGTGCGGGATCGGCTGTGCGCCGACCTCGGACTCGATGAGACGCAGGTGCCGTTCGCCGGGGAGCTCATCGACGTCGCCGCGCATCACGAGGCGTGGCGTGGCGCTGCAGAGCGCGTGCTCGGCGGATTCGCCACGATCATGCTCGTCGCCCAGGCCGACTACCCCGCGGTGTCACGCTGGGTGAACGACACCCATCTCGGCGCCCGGCTGCGCTACCTGCGGGTGCCCGAGCGCCAGGTGCGCGCGGTGCCTTCGCGCGCCGACAGCGCGCTGCGACTGCGTGACATCCTCGAGATCGAACCGGGAAGCTTCGCCGCCTTCCTCACGCTCGAACTGCAGCGCCGTGGCGAGCACCTGCTTGTGGAATCGACCGCGCAGCTGCGCGATGTCGACCGCGCCGTCACTCGCTCGGGACTCGTGCGAGACGGCGACCGCCACGAGAAGGATGACCGCTACCGCATCGACGACCCGCGCAACTGGGTGCTCGGGCGCACGAGCGAACGCAAGCTCGCGGCGCTGCGTGCAGAAGCCGACGACTATGACCGCGAAGCCGGGTCGGTTCTCGAATCGCTGGCGGCGCTCCAGCGGCAGGAGAATGCCCAGCAGTCGCGACTGCGGGCGCTCGATGCGCTCGACGATGTTACGCGCTGGAGTGACGTCGACACCGCAACGACCCAGGCCGAGATCACGGGGCTGCACGATGAGCGCTCGCGGCTGGTCGCCGGGTCGAGCAAGCTCGAGCAGATCGAAGCGTCGCTCCGACGCGTCGACGAGCAGACCGCGCAGCTCGATGCGGATCTCGAGTCCGGCGCGCGCGCACTCGGCGACCTCGACGGGGAGGCTGCGAGGCTCCTCGAACGCACTCAGCGGGAGCAGCGCCTTCTCGACGACCGCACTGCGGCCGAGCTGGATGCCGCGCGCGAACACTACCCGTCTCTGGATTCCCTCCTTGCAGACAAGCGATCGCGCCGCACCCTGGATGGCCTCGAGACGCTGCGCAAGCGGTTGACCGACGAGATCGCGCGCCTCAGCGACGCGGTGCAGCGCGAGATCAATGGGCACATCACGAGCGTGCAGGCGAAGATGCACGAGATGCTCAAGAACTGGCCTGAGCTGCGCGCCGAGCACGACGCCGATGTCGGCGCGCTGGGTGCATACCGTGAGCTGCACCGGCGAGTGCAGGCCGACGACCTGCCTCGGTTCGAATCCGAGTTCCGCCACCAGCTGAACACCAACGCGGTCACCGAGCTCGCGGGGTTCCACAACTGGCTGCGACGGCAGGCCGACGAGATCCACGCCCGCGTCGATCGCATCAACGAAGCGCTCGGGGCCATCGACTACCGCCCCGGGCGCGTGATCCGCATCATCGCGGATCCCACAGTGAACCAGGAGATCAAGGACTTCCGTGCCGACCTCCGTGCCGCGACCAGCGATCTCGTCGACCCTGAAGCGGGCGACGCCGAGCGTCGGTTCGCGCAGGTGCGTGCCATCATCGAGCGGTTCCGCGGCAGGGAGGCGCACACCGATCGCGACCGCGCCTGGACGCGATTCGTGACAGACGTCCGCAACTGGTACCTCTTCGCCGCCTCCGAACAGGACCGCGAGACCGGCGAGGAGTTCGAGCACTACACCGACTCGGACGGCAAGTCAGGCGGGCAGAAGGAGAAGCTCGCCTACACGATCCTCGCGGCGTCCCTCGCCTACCAGTTCGGACTCGAATGGGGCGTGCAGAAGGCGCGCGATTTCCGCTTCGCCGTCATCGACGAGGCATTCGGTCGCGGCTCCGACGAATCGACACGCTACGCGCTTGAGCTGTTCGGCAGACTCGGCCTGCAGCTCCTGATCGTCACGCCGCTGCAGAAGGTGCACGTCATCGAGCCGTTCATCAACTCGATCGGGTTCGTCGACAATCCGACAGGTGCGCGGTCACGCGTGCACACGCTCACGATCGAGGAGTACCACGAGCGTCGCCGGAGCGCGCCGTGACCGGAGCTCTCCGGTGGACGACACCCGCCGACATCGCTGAGCGTGTGCGGCGACGGTGGGTGGACGGTTCTCTGCTGCGCGCCGCGGTCGGCGGCGAGTTCGTGCCGATCGAGGTGCCGCTGAAGGGGCCGACGGCATCCGATCTGGGGGATCACGTGGATCAGGCGCGCCGGTGGTCGGCCGACCTGATCCGATCGTCCCGCGACGGCGCACACTTCTCGATCGCGTTCGGCGAGATAGGAGGTCGGCACATCGGCAGGACGAGGGTGCCGGTACGTGCCGTACTCAACGAGCCGCAGCAGGCGTGGGCGCTCCTCGGAGTGCACCAGGAGGTCGCGCGCTTCGCCGAGCAGTTCACGCAGAGCCCGGAGCAGGGGAGGGAATGGATGCTCCGGCATCCGCACCAGGCGCTCGCGGCAGGTGCGGACTGGGCGGGCATCCTGGCGGCGTTCGACTGGATCAGCAGCGAACGCGGCAGAGGCCGGTTCTTGAGGGAGGTCACCGCGGGAGGAGTCGACACCAAGCTCATCGAGAGGCACCGCGGGGTACTCGCCGGCTTCTTCGGAGTGCCCGCCGGTGCCGACGCGTTCGCGACCACGCTCGGCTTCGCGGTACGACCGGCGACCGTCCGCATGCGCTTTGATCCCGAGGTGTTCGGGTTTCCCGAGGGCTTCACCGAGGCGGTCTTCCGCCTCGACGAGCTCGATCGGGTGCAGGCTTCGGTCGACCGTGCGCTGATCATCGAGAACGAGGCGACGTATCTGGCCGCGCCCGTTCCCGAGAACGGCGTCGTGCTGTGGGGGAAAGGGTATGACGCCTCGAATCCTGCGTCGCTGCGGTGGCTCAAGGACGTTCCGGTGACGTATTGGGGCGACATCGACACGCACGGCTTCGCGATCCTGAATCGAGTGCGCTCACGCCTGCCGCAGGCCCGCTCGGTGCTGATGGATCTCGACACGCTCCTCACGCACCGCGCACGTTGGGGCGCCGAGGCCAAGCCGACGAATGTGGCGCTCGGCCACCTCGAGGCCGCTGATGCCGACGTCTACGCGGTGTTGGTCACCGATCGGCACGGTCAGCGTGTGCGTCTGGAGCAGGAGCGGGTCGACTGGGCGTGGGCGATCGAGCGCCTGGCCCGGGCACATACCAGCTGAGAGCAGTCTGAACAGGCTAAGTGACTCTTCGCGCACATTCTGACAACACACAGCTCATCTGTGACGCGCGTTCTGCTCGCTGATTTGGAGCGGATGCCGCCACGGGCGGATACTCATGGCATCCGATCTGCCCCTCTCCGATCCGGAATCCGCCATGAATCCTGCCTCTGCTCTCGCGCCCGACGCGACCATCGCCGTCCTCGGCGCCGGCCGCCTCGGCACCGGTCGCCTCGGCACCGTGCTCGCCCGCGCGCTGCGCGCCGCCGAGTTCGACGTGCGCGGACCACTCGGGCGCGACGACGAGATCCCCGACAGCGACATCGCCTTGCTCTGCGTGCCCGATGCCGCGATCGCCGACGCGGCGACCCGAGCACGCCCGCACGCACGGCTGATCGGCCACGTATCCGGCGCCACCGGACTCGAGGGCGTCGACTTCAGCATCCATCCCTTGCAGACGTTCTCCGGTAAGGAAGAGCCCGAGGTCTTCCACGGAATCGGCGCCGCGATCGCCGGCCGCACCCCCGACGTCCGCGACACCGCGCGCGACCTCGCCCGCACCCTCGGCGCCCGCCCGTTCGAGGTCGACGACGCCCACCGCGCGACCTATCACGCGGCAGCATCCTTCGCCTCGAACTTCGTGCTCACCGTGCTCGACGCCGCCGAGCAGCTCGCCACCACCGCCGGCATCGACAACCCCCGCGAGCTCCTCGCCCCGCTCGCCCGCCAGACCGTCGAGAACTGGATGAACGACGGCGCGAAGAACGCCCTCACCGGACCCATCGCCCGCGGCGACGAAGCCACCGTCGCCCGCCAGCGCGCGGCCGCACCCGACAAAGACCTCTTCGACGCCCTCGCCGCCGCGACCCGAGCACTGAAGGACCGCGCATGAGAATCCTCCGCACGATCGCCGAGGTGCGCGCGGCCATCACGCAGGAAAGAGGGGCAGGCAAGACCGTCGGCCTCGTCCCCACCATGGGCGCCTTCCACGAGGGGCACCTCTCCCTCATGCGGCAGGCCCGCACGCACAACGACCTCGTCGTCGTCTCGCTGTTCGTCAACCCGACCCAGTTCGCGCCGAACGAAGACCTCAGCAGCTACCCGCGCGACGAGGAGAGCGACGCCAGGCAGGCGGTGCAGGAGGGCGTCGACATCCTCTTCGCCCCCGCGGCATCCGAGATCTACCCCGACGGCTTCGCCACCAGCATTCACGTGTCCGGCCTCACCGACGTGCTCGACGGCGCCAGCCGCGGCGCCCACCACTTCGACGGCGTCGCCACCGTCGTCACGAAGCTGTTCGGCATCGTCCGCCCCGATGTCGCCTACTTCGGCCAGAAGGACGCACAGCAGGTGCTCGTCGTGCGCCGCGTCGTGCGCGACCTTGACCTCGACGTCCGCATCGAGGCCTGCCCGATCGTACGCGAACCCGACGGACTCGCGATGAGCTCGCGCAACGTCTACCTCGACGCCGCCGCCCGCGAACAGGCCGCCGCCCTCAACCGCGCCCTCGACGCCGCCCAGGCGCTGCATGAGAGCGGAGAGCGCGCTGCCGACCGCATCGTGCGCGCGGCGCGAGAGGTCCTCGACGACGCCGGCATCGCCCCCGAATACCTCGAACTCCGCGACGCCGAGACCCTCGAACGCGTCACGACCGGCGACCGTGACACGCTCCTCGCCGTCGCCGCCCGCGTCGGGGCCGCCCGCCTGATCGACAATCACGTACTGAAAGGCGCCCGCTGATGCGACGCACCATGCTGAAGTCGAAGATCCACCGCGCCACCATCACCGGCAGCGACCTCAACTACGTCGGATCGATCACGATCGACCCCGACCTGCTCGAGGCCGCCGACATCCTCCCGCACGAGCAGGTGCACGTCGTCGACGTCGACAACGGCGCCCGCTTCGTCACGTACACGCTGCTCGGCGAACGCGGATCCGGCGTCATCCAGGTCAACGGCGCCGCCGCCCGCCTCGTGCACACCGGCGACACGATCATCGTCATCTCCTACGCCGAATACTCGCGCAAGGACCTCGCCGACTACGAGCCCGTCGTCGTGCACGTCGACCGCGCGAACGCGATCATCCAGGTCGATGCGGCCGTCGGTGAGCTGGTGACGGCATGAGCGCGCACGCCGCCCCGACTCGGCGCCTCACGCTCGGCGACCTCGCCGCCAAGAAGGCTGTCCGCGAGCCGATCGTCATGGTCACCGCCTACGACCACCCGAGCGCGCAGATCGTCGAGGCCGCCGGCGTCGACATGGTGCTGGTCGGCGACTCCGCCGCGATGACCGTGCTCGGCTACGACAGCACCGTGCCGGTGACCGTCGACGAGATGCTCATGCTCACCAAGGCCGTGCGGCGCGGACTCGATCGCCCGCTGCTCGTCGGCGACCTGCCGTTCGGGTCGTACGAGGCATCGGATGCCGTCGCCATCGCGACCGCTCAGCGCTTCATCAAGGAGGCCGGCGTCGACCTCGTGAAGATCGAGCGCGGCGGCACGACCGTCGCCCGCGCCAAGGCACTGGTGGACGCCGGCATCCCCGTGGTCGGACACGTCGGGCTCACCCCGCAGACCGCCACCGCCCTCGGCGGCTACCGCGCGCAGGGCCGCACGGCCGAGGCCGCGCTCGCCGTGATCGACGACGCCCTTGCCCTGCAGGCCGCCGGCTGCTCGCTGCTCGTCGTCGAAGCCGTGCCCTCGGAGGTCACCGCCGCGCTCATGCCCCTGCTCGACATCCCCGTGATCGGGATCGGAGCAGGAGCGGATGCCGACGGCCAGGTGCTCGTGTTCCACGACCTGCTCGGCATCTACGACGGCCCGGCCGCGAAGTTCGTCAAGCGCTACGCCGATGTGCGGACGGTCTCCGTCGACGGGGTCGCCGCGTACGCCGACGAGGTGCGCGAGGGCGCGTACCCCGGGCCGGAGCACGGGTACGGGATGCCGGAGGCTGAGGCCGCGCGGCTGCAGGAGTTGCTCGCGGGGCGGTAGGCCGCGGCATCCGCTCTGGTCCTGGGTTGGTCCGTGTTTGGTGCTGGTCTGATCCGGGCTGATCCCGACCTGATCCCGACCTGATCCCTGCCTGACCTCGCTCTGATCCGGGTGGCCAGGTCGCAGATTCGCGCTCAGGTCGCAGGAATCCCGGGGATCCGTGCGACCTTGTCGTGAATCTGCGACATAGCCGCCACACGCCGCGGCCGCGGCCGCACCCGCCCGCGACGGGAACACTCAGGAACCCTCCGCCTCCCACCGCAGCAGGTCACCGGGCTGGCACTCGAGCACCTCGCAGAGTGCGTCGAGCGTGGTGAACCGCACGGCCTTCGCGCGCCCGTTCTTCAGCACCGCGAGGTTCGTCGGAGTGATGCCGATGCGCTCGGCCAGCTCGCCGACGCTCATCTTGCGCCGGGCCATCATCACGTCGATGTCGACGACGACGGGCATTCAGATCACCTCGTCGTCGAGCTCGGAGCGCAGCGTCTTCGCCTCGACATCGCGGTCGATCGCCTGCCGGAGCAGCGCCTTCATCACGACGACCAGCAGCGCCATGCCGCCGAGCACCAGCGACGCGCCGCACACCAGCGCGACCACGCCAGGCGCGGTCGAACCCGGCGCGAGCAGCACGGCCAGCACGAACGCGAGCACCGCGGCGGCCGCGATGGCGCCGATGATCACGTCGACGCAGCGGAAGGATGCCGGGGAGAAGATCGATCCGCGGCGCACCTTGTTCAGCAGCATCCACACGCACACCGCGAACACCTGCATCGTGACGATCCCGAGCACGGCGATGGACACCAGGGCGATGCGGCCCCACAGCTGCTCGCCCTCGAGGTCGATCCAGACCAGCGGCATGATCACGGTCTGCACGACCAGTGAACCTGCCAGTGCCAACGCGATCACGACCTGGAGAACGACGATCGTCGCTTTGTTCATGGCCCCACCCCTCATCGAAGAACAACAGGAATCTATCGTTTATCGTTCGATCAGGCAAGTGTCCGCGGTCGCAGCCGGCCCTAGAGTGTTCCCATGCCGGACGTCTCGCGCGAGCTCTCGGAATGGACCGAGGTCGACCTGATCGGGCGTCGCGGTGCGGCCTTCCAGAGGGTCATCGGTGTGAGTCTCGCGCTCGCCGGGCTCACCGGAGCGGTCCTGAGCTTCCTGCTGCCGGAATGGTGGGCGATCGTCCTGACGCTGCTCGCCTGCGCGCTCGTCGTCCTCATCGGCGTGGGCCTCTGGTTCGGTGCCGGAACGAGCGAGGATGCGACGGTGCACCTGCACGCGGAGGGGCATCGCGCGGAGTTGGCGGTCGTGTTCGCCGAGGACACGACCGACGACCTGGACAGGTTCCGGCTCACGCTGCGGATTCCGGTCGCCGGGTCGCCTGTCGTGCAGCATCACTGCCATGACCACCGCTGCGTCCTCGCCGGTCGCGAGTCTCCCGGGGCGGCGCTTCCGGCGATGATCGACGAGTCGCGCGGGGTCTGGGGAGTGATCCACGGCCCGATCGACCGCTGAGATTCGGAGCGCACGTTCAGGCTGAACGATATATCGTTGAGTATCGCTAGCCCACTATCGGGAGGTCATCATGAACAACAGCTCTTTCCCCTTCGGCGGCTCCGGCTTCGGCGGATCTGGTTCCGGATTCGGCGGCCCCGGCGGCCCGGCATCCGCGATCTTCGAGGCCATGGACCAGCTCCGCAAGACCTTCGAGCCGCGTCCAGGCGGCGGCTCGCGCATGGCGCGCGGCGACGTCCGCACCGCGGTGCTGTCGCTCCTCGCCGAGCGCCCGATGCACGGTTACCAGATCATCAACGAGATCGCCGAGCGCAGCGGAGGGTCCTGGAAGCCCAGCGCCGGCTCGGTCTACCCGACTCTGCAGCTGCTCGCCGACGAGGGACTCATCGAGGCCGAGGAGCAGAACGGGCGCAAGACGTACTCGCTCACGGATGCCGGCCGCGACGTCGCCGACGAATCCGCCGAGGCCCCGGCTCCGTGGGAGTCGTCGAACCGCGAGGGCTCGCGCGACAACGTGCGCTTCGCTGCCCTGCCGAAGGCAGGCGTCGATCTCGCCGCCGCGGCCGCGCAGGTGGGACGCAGCGGCAGCCCCGAGCAGGTGCAGCAGGCCATCGAGGTGCTCGACGAGGCGCGTCGTAGGCTGTACTCGATCCTCGCCCAGGACTGACCGGATGCCGCAGGTCCGGCTGCTCGAAGGGCCGGGGTCGAACGTGGGGAGGGGCGTTTCGTCTCGCTTCGCTCGCTCAACGACCACTGGAATGGTGATGGCGCGATGACGGATGCCGCGGGTTCGGACAGCAGCGCGGGGCGGGGCGTTTCGTCTCGCTTCGCTCGCTCAACGACCGGTGGGGACGGCGCCCCCGGCGACCGCGACGCGATGCAGGCCGCCGCTCCGCCGCTCGCCGTTCCGGGGATCGCGGCGCCGCGGCGGCCGTCCGCGGGAGCCATGCCGGCGGCATCCGCTCCGAACCGTGCGCGATACCGGCGCATCGTGCTGTTCGCGGCACGCGAGTTCATCAAGATCTGGTGGTTCGAACTGGTGCTGCCGCGCCTCGGGATGAGCTCGCTCTCCGAGCGCACCCGCGCCGCGCGGATGCAGCGCTTCGCCCGGCGATTCCACGGCCTCGCGGTCGGCCTCGGCGGGCTGATGATCAAGGTCGGGCAGTTCATGTCGTCACGCCTCGACGTGCTGCCGCCGGAGATCACGGCCGAACTCGAGGGGCTGCAGGACGAGGTTCCGGCCGTGCCGTTCGCCGCCATCCGGGCGCTCGCCGAGGCCGAGCTCGGGGTGCCGCTCGAGCGCGCGTATGCCTGGGTCGACGAGATTCCGGTGGCGGCGGCATCCCTCGGTCAGGTCCACCGGGCCCGGCTCTCCGCGCTCGACGCGGCCGACACCGGACTCGAGAACGTCGTCGTGAAGGTGCAGCGGCCGGGCATCGACGAGATCGTCGACGTCGACCTCGCCGCCCTTCGCCGGGTGGCCGGCTGGTTGCGCCGCGTGCGCATCGTCGCCGACCGCGTCGACGCCCCCGGCCTCGTCGAGGAGTTCGCGAACACCAGCCTGCAGGAGATCGACTACCTGCACGAGGCCGCGAGCGCCGAGCGCTTCGCCGAGAACTTCGCCGACGACCCGCGCGTCGACACTCCCGCGGTCGTCTGGGAGCGATCGACCCGCCGCGTGCTCACGCTGTCGGACGTCACCGCGATCAAGATCAACGACAAGGCGGCCCTCCGTGCCGCGGGCATCGACCCCTCCGCGGTCGCCGACGTCTTCGCCGAGGTGATGTTCGACCAGGTCTTCTCGCACTCGTTCGTGCACGCCGACCCGCACCCCGGGAACATCTTCGTCACGCCGCAGGAACTGGACCCTTCGACAGGCTCAGGGACCCAGCAGCGGGGATGGCGTCTCACCTTCGTCGACTTCGGAATGATGGCCGAGGTCCCCGACAGCCTGCGCGACGGACTCCGGACACTGCTGATCGCGGTCGCCGGTCGCGACAGCAGAGGGCTGGTCGCCGCCGCCCAGCAGATCGGCGTGCTGCTCCCCTCGGCCGACACGATCGAGCTCGAACGGGCGCTCACGGCGCTGTTCGCCCGCTTCGGCGGCATGGGCTTCGCCGAGCTGAGCAAGGTCGATCCGCGGGAGTTCCGCGACTTCGCCGCGGAGTTCGGCGACGTGGTCCGCTCGCTGCCGCTGCAGCTGCCCGAGAACATGCTGCTGCTCATCCGCGCGGTGTCGCTGACCTCGGGCATGTGCAGTGGACTCAACCCCGCCTTCAACGTGTGGGATGCCGCCGAGCCCTACGCCGCCCGGCTGCTCCGTGACGAGAGCGGCAACCTGATCGAGGCGTTCACGAAGCAGGCGATGACCACCGCGGCCGTCACGTGGCGGCTGCCGCAGCGCATCGACGACGTCATCACGCGCATGGACGAGGGGAACATCTCGTTCGACACGTCGCGGCTCGAGCGCCGCCTCGACTCGCTCATGCGGGTCGGTCGCCGCGCCGTCGCCGCGGTGCTGTTCGCAGGGCTGCTGATCGGCGGCGCGCTGCTGCTCGACCCCGCCGCTCCGCTCGGCACCGGGATGATCGTCTCGTCGGCGCTGCCCCTGCTGTACGCGCTGTTCGCGGGGGTCGGGCGGCGCTGAGCGACTCAGGCCGGGCCGTCGGCGGTCAGCGTCTGCAGCACGCGCGGTGCGAAGAACCGCCGATCATAGGTGTTGCCCGACACCTGCTGAAGGACGCCAAGCTCGACGAGCTGCCCCACCAGCTTGTTCGCTCGCGGATAGGACAGGTTGAGGTCGGATTCGACCTTGCGCACGTTGAAGGACGGGTTGGCCACAGCGAGGTCGACGAGGGCATGGGCCGAGTCTGCGCGCAATGCGGACGCACGGACTCGTTCCTTGAGCTCGGACTGCACGCCCACGAGGGCGACCATCTGGATTCGGGTCTGATCAGCCGCGGCTTGCAGGCCGCGGGCGAAGAACCGGATGAACCCGTCCCAGTCGCCCTGTGCGCTGACGGCGAAGAGGCGGTCATAGTACTCCGAGCGCCGCGCTTCGAACCACGGCGAGACCGTCAACGTCGGCTCCTCCAGCACGCCGGTCAGCTGCAGGTGCAAGACGATCAGGAACCGACCCAGCCTCCCGTTGCCGTCTCGGAACGGATGCAGGGTCTCGAACTGGTAGTGGGACATCGCCGCGGCGACCACGGGGTCGATCGAGCCCGTGTGCTTCTGCTGCATCCAGTCTGTGAGGTCACGAAGATTCGCCTCCAGTTGGAGCCCGGGCGGAGACGGTATGAAGCGAGCCGCATGCGCGGGAAATCCGAGAGGGTCGGCATCGGGGCGGCGGCCGATGACGACCTGAGTGTCGCGGATCCGCCCTGAAACCGCGTGCAAAGGCGTTCCCCGCATCAGCACGCCCTGCAGTTCACTGAGCAGGGACACGGTGATCGAGTGGCCGGAGGCAACCTGCCCGAACCCCATGTTCGCCATGCGGACGTAGTTCAGCACTTCGACGAGTTCCGCGGTGGTCGCATTGTTCTCGTCGGCGGTCAGTACCTCCGCGAGCGGAGCATACGTCCCCTCGAGCGCGGAAGTGCTCTGGGCCTCTCGCCGGAGGGTCGGCAGTCGCAGCAACTGCGGATTCGGCAACTGTCGAGATGTGCTGTCGAGGGCCGCCAGCGCGGCACGGGCATCGGAGACAGCGAGGAAAGTCTTCGCTGTCAGGTCGGGCATCTCATTCCGCAACGGTTCAGGGACGAACGCGCGATGGCTCCACGCTCCGAGTTGCGGGTCGATCCCCGTGATGGTCACGAGCGATCCCATGCCGGCGTTTTGGAACATTTCGAGGTTCACAATGTAACTCTAGGCGGGTTTCAGGATCATTTCGAGATCTCAGATGCTCCTTTAGTGGAAGCCCCCTACGCGACGTCTCGCACCGCGCTCGGCGCGGCCTGCTCGGCCACGACCTCCTCGTCGCCGAGCCCGGTCTTCTCAGCCGCCCCGGTGATGCGCGCGGCCATGCCGGCGAAGATGAACCCGTGGAACGGCAGCACCGCGAACCAGTACAGCCGGCCCCAGAGCCCGCGCGGGAAGAACACCGCGCGCTGCTCGTACCGCGAACCCTGAACAAGCGGAATGGCGCGGAGTTCGAGCCACGCCTCGCCAGGCACCTTCATCTCTGCCCGGAGGCGCAGGAGACCGGCTGAATCAGCACCCGCCGCATCCGTGCCAGGCGCCTCGGCCGCCTCCACCCGCCAGAAGTCGATCGCGTCACCGACGGTCGCGCGCGTGCGGCTGCGTCGCCCGCGGCGCAGGCCCACGCCGCCGACGAGCCGGTCGAGCCATCCGCGCACCGCCCACAGGAACGGCGCCGAGTACCACCCGTTCTCGCCGCCGATGCCGACGATCACGCGCCACAGTTCGTCCACAGACGCGTCGGAGGTGACCGCTCGCGAGTCCGTGAACACCGTGCGGCCCGCCCAGTCCGGGTCGCTCGGCAGCGGGTCGCTCGGCGCGCCCGAGACCTCGGCATCCTGCCAACTCGTCTCCACGGCATCCGCGTCCACCCGGCCGAGCGCGAGCATCACCGAGCGCCGGTACGGTGTGAGCCCGCCCGCGGGCCGCGGGATGATCTCGTCGACCGCGCGATCCTTCACGACGCACTCGTTCTGCAGCGACGCGACCAGCGGCCGCGCGATCGACCGCGGCACGGGCGTCACGAGGTTCACCCAGTGCGAGGCGAGCTCGGGGGTGAGCACCGGGAGCGCGGCGATCGCACGCTGGCGGAGCCCTGCCTCGACCGCGTACCCGTTCATCATCTGCCCGTAGCGCAGCACGTCGGGTCCGCCGATGTCGACCGCGCGATTCACGCCCTGATCGACCCGCGCAGCGCCGAGCAGATAGTGCAGCACATCCCTGATCGCGATCGGCTGGATGCGGTTGCGCACCCACTTCGGCGCGGGCATGTACGGCAGCACCTCGGTCAGATGCCTGATCATCTCGAACGACGCCGACCCCGACCCGATCACGACCCCGGCCTGCAGCACGAGCGTCGGCACGCCGGATGCGAGCAGGATCTCGCCGACCTTCACCCGCGAGCGCAGGTGCGGCGAGAGCTTCGCATCGGAGGGATGCAACCCGCCGAGGTAGACGATCCGGCCGACGCCTGCCTGCGCCGCGGCGTCCGCCACGGTCTGGGCCGCACGTTCGTCGGCGTCCTCGAAGCCCTTCCCGGCACCCATCGAGTGGATCAGGTAGTACACGACGTCGACGTCGTCCATCGCGGTGGCGACGGCATCCGCATCGTCGGCCGAGCCCTCGACGACGTCGCATTCCGCCCCCCACGGGAAGGATGCCGCGCGTCCGGCGTCCCGCGCCAGCACCCGCACCCGGTACCCGGCGTTGAGCAGCCGCGGCACCAGTCGCCCTCCGATGTACCCGGTGGCGCCGAGCACGAGCGCCCTGGGCGCCGAGCCGTCGTCTCGAGCAGTGGCGCGCAGCGCCTCTTCGCGGCCGGTGGGCTGGGTGAGCTCCGTCATGGTCATCGAGCCTAGGCACCCCGGCGGATGCGCGCACCGGGTTGCGTGCCCGCGAACGCTGTGCAGCGAATTGCAACTCGGGGGTTGCACTGCGGCCGACACTGTGCAATTCTGGGGTTGCAGGTGGCGAACGGGCCACCGGACGAGTCTCCCCGAAAGGAACCATCATGGTGAACATGACCGAAAACCCCGCCTCCGTCGTCGACGAGGAGACGTTCTCCGTGCGGAGGACGATCCGCATCGCGGCATCCGTCGACAAGGTCTGGCAGGCCGTCACCGACCCCGCCCACATCTCCCGCTGGTTCGGCCAGACCGTGCTCGACGGCGCGGGCGTCGGCGCGACCGGCACGATGACCTTCCCCGAGTACGGCTCCATCCCGCTGCGCATCGATGCGCTCGACGAGCCGCGCCTGGTCGCCTTCCGCTGGGGCAATGACGACGCGCAGGACTCGCGCCCCGACGCGATCGACGAGGGTACCTCCACCGTCTTCACGTTCACGCTCGAGCCGGTCGACGGCGGTACGCAGCTCACGGTCATCGAGACCGGCTTCGAGCGCACCTCGGCGCCGCTCGCGAACCTCGAGGACCACCGCACCGGCTGGGACTCCGAGCTCGACAAGCTGGTCGCGTACGTGGAGGCAGGCGCAGGCGAAGCGGATGCCGGGGGCGAAGCGTGACAGCAGACACCCTGATCCCCATGTTCTCGGCGCTCGCCGACGAGACGCGGTGGAGCATCCTGACGGCGCTCGGTGAGGGGGATGCCTCGGCATCCGCCCTCGCCGGGCGCCTCCCGGTCACCCGGCAGGCCATCGCCAAGCATCTCGCCGTACTGCAGGAGGTCGGGCTCGTCGAGCCCGTCCGCGTCGGGCGCGAGCTGCGGTTCCGCGTCGTCGGCGCCGAGCTCGCCGCCACCGCGAAGAGGCTCGACGCGATCGGCCGCGAGTGGGACCGCCGCCTCGCCGCGATCAAGGAGATCGCCGAGGGGCTCTGAGGCGAATGATCCGCCCCGCCTTCAGTCCGCGCTGGAGTGCAGGCCCCTCCGCGTCGACAGCAGCGTGATCTCGGGATGCTCCTCCGCCAGCATCCGCTCCGCCCGGTCGAGCACGTCACGCACGTGCGCGGCATCCGCCCCGACCACCGAGACTCCGATCGCGGTGCGGCGATGCAGGTCCTGTGCGCCCACCTCGGCGGCCGCGGCCTCCGTTCGTCGCGACAGATCCGCCACCAGCGGGCGGATCACGCTGCGCTTCTCCTTCAGGGAGTGCACGTCGCCCAGCAGCACGTCGAACTCGACCCATCCGATCCACATGCGGGTCAGTCTGGCACTCTCGGGTTGAACCGTGAAGTGCTTGTCTCGGCGTGCTACTTCTGACCCGTCGGCACCTGATGGCCGGCCGCGGAGGTGCTCGCCAGGGCAGCGAGCCTCCACAGCGCTCCGACGGATGCGTCGAACTGCGCATGGTCGATCGCTCCTCCCACGAACTGCAGCACGAGCCCGTCCAGCGCGGCGAAGACGGCCCGAGCGACCGCCTGGTCTTCGTCGCTCGCCGAGTCGCCGAACATGCTGTGTGACATCTCCGCGGTGTACCGGTCGTACATCGCGATGATCTGCTCGCGCACTCCTTCGTCGCGCCCCGCCTCGAGGATCATCTCGAACTGATACACGTGAAGCTCTTTCCTGTCGCTCAACGTGGACCACAGTGCGGCCTTGTAGTCCTCTTCGGAGTCGAGGAACCGGGCGAGGTGCGAGTCGTCGATCGCGGTCGTCGCCGACCAGGCGAGCGCGGCGGAGGCCAGCGCTGAGAGCGAGCCGAAGTGGTGGGCGACGAGGGAGTTGTTCACTCCCGCATCCTCCGCGACCTTGCGGAACGTCATTCCGTGCAGTCCGTTGCGGGCGACGACGCGGACGGCGGCCTCGATGAGCGCCTCGCGGCCCTTGCCGTACTTGATGCGTCCTGGTTCTCCGGCCATGTAGGCACCCTACCTTTCCCGGCGGTCGCGTGGCGCCGAATTTAAGCAAATGCTTGATATCAAATTGAGCAAGTGCTGAAATAGCTCCATCGCCCGCCTCGTTCGAAGGAGAACGCCATGGCATCAACCCGCACCACCGAATCCCCCGCCGAGCAGACCACGGCTCTGAAACGGAACAGTCTCGGCGTGGTCGGAGTCGCGTTCTTCGTCATCGCCGCAGCGGCACCCATGGCCGCCTTCGTGGGCGCCGCCCCGGTGGTCTTCTCGATCGTCGGCAGCGGCGCACCGGCCGTCTACCTCGTCGTCGCCGCGATCATCGCCGTCTTCGCGGTCGGGTACCTGAAGATGAGTCGCCACATCACCAACGCCGGCGGGTTCGTCGCCTACATCGCACGCGGCCTCGGCTCGCGAGCGGCCACCGGCTCGGCGGGCATCGTCATCATCACCTATCTGGCACTGCAGATCGGACTCGTCGCCCAGTTCGGCGTCTTCGCGCAGCAGCTCGCAGCGAGCGCGGGACTCGATCTGCCGGTCTGGGTGTGGGTGATGCTGGCGATCGCCATCACGACCGTCCTCGTCATCCGCGGCGTCGACCTCAACATGCGCGTCCTGGGAGTGATCATCGCACTCGAGGTGATCGTCGTGGCGGTGCTCATCGTCGGCATCCTCATCGCCTTCCCCGGGCAGGACCCTTCGCTCGAGAGTTTCAGTCCTGCCGTTCTGGCCAACCCCGGCGTCGGTGTCGCGGGCCTGTTCGTGTTCACCTGCTTCACGACGTTCGAGGCGACGACGGTGTTCGCCGAAGAGGCCAGGAACCCGCGCCGGACGATCCCCATCGCCCTGTTCGTCGTCATCGGATTCGTCGCCGTCTACTACACGCTCGCCACCTGGGCCGTGAGCTACGGGCTCGGCGCAGGCAACGTCCAGCAGGCCTCGGCGGACAACCTGTCCGGCGTCATCTTCGACCTCGCCTCGCGCGCCGTCGGGCCGTGGCTCTCGCTCGTGCTGCAGATCCTGGTGCTGACGAGCTTCCTCGCGATGCTGATCGGCGTGCAGAACATGTTCGCCCGGTACTGCTTCGCCCTGGGGCGCGCGCGAGTGCTCCCGCAGATCTTCGCTCGGGTGTCGGCGGTCAAGCGCGCGCCGTACGTCGCCGCGCTGGCGGATGCCGCCGCCTGCGTGATCGTCCTCGCGATCTTCTTCGCCGCCGGCGCCGACCCGATCGTCGTCATCTACGCCTGGTTCGTCGCTCTGGGGACCATCGGCTTCATCACGATGATGACCCTCGCCTCGGTGGCCATCCTCGCGTTCTTCATCCGCGAACGCCTCGAGACCGGGTTCTGGAGCACCAAGTTCGCTCCAGCCCTCGCGCTGCTCCTGAACGGAGCCGTGCTGGTGATCGCGCTGTCGAACTTCGACGTGCTCCTGTTCGGCGACGGCACCGTCGCGAAGGCGATGCTCTGGCTGATCCCGATCGCCTTCGCCATCGGGTTCGTGATCCCGACCTTCCGCAAGGACATCGACTTCCGGGTCGTCGCGATCGCATGACGCGCGCGCGTCCCGGCATCCGACTCATCTGAAAGGAACCCACGGAATGAAGATCTCCACTCACTCGACGACCCACACGCAAGGCTTCATGGCGCAGGATGACTGGCCCGATGTCTCCGCGATGATCGACGGCTTCGGCGAGCCGAGCCTGCCCGCGAGCGACGCTCTGGCCGGCCGCACGATCGACATCCGCTTCGACGACGGCACCACGATCCGGCACGAGTTCCGCACGGCGGACGAGCTCACGCGCACGCTCGTGGAAGGGGAAGCCGCGGGGGATTCCTCCACGCACTCATACCGCGCCGTCGAAGTCCGGCCGGGCATCCAGCTCGTCGATCTGCTGACGGGTGCAGGGGCGGGCACCCACGCGATCACCATGGTGATCGATCTCGCCGACGGCCGCGTCACCGCCGCCGACAGCGATGTCGCGATGACAGGCGGCATCGGCCGCACCCGGACCGCCTTCCTCTCCGGGCGCATCGCGGGCATGGGCGAGATCGAACCGCGACCGAGCAGCGACGCGCTCGTCGGCAATCGCATCCACTACCGGTACAGCGAGACCGAGCGATACGAGCACATCTACCTCAACGGCGGGACCTTCGTCTGGCACTGCATCGCCGGTGCCGAAGCCGGGCTCGCCGACGTCGACGAGACGAAGACCTTCGAGCTGGCGGACGGCATCGTCATCTTCCACTGGAAGGAGAGCGTGATGCCCGTGGAGAGCTTCCTCGTCGTCGACCTTCATGCCAAGCGGTCCATCGGCCGCATGTTCTGCTGGGAGAACTCGACCCAGAGCGTCGTCCACATCCCCTTCGACAGCCGCTTCACCATTCTGAACCACACCACCTACCCGAACGACTGATTCCAGGACGAGAAAGAAACGACGATGCCGAACTTCATCACCACCGCCCAGTACGACCGCTCCGCCGCCGAGCCCTTCGAGGCCGGGACGGTCCAGTGGACTCGCCGGCCCGGCGAGGGAGAGCGCGAGTCGCTCTCGTCCGGCTTCTGGTTCATCACCCCCGAAGAGGCTCCCGAGCCGATGCGGGTGGTCGGGCATGCCGACGAGACCGTGCACATCATCGAAGGGCATCTCCGCGTCGAGCCGGAGGGTGGTGACGCGTTCGAGCTGACCGCCGGTTCGGTCGCGACGTTCAACAAGGACACGGTGGCGGTGTGGACCGTGCTCGCACCGACCGTCGAGTTCTTCGTCTACTCCTGAAGGGCCGGCCATGACAGCGCAGGACTACGACGTCATCGTCGTGGGGGCCGGCTTCGCCGGTCTCGCCGCCGCACGCGAGCTCACCTGGAGCGGCAGGCGCGTGCTCATCCTCGAGGCGAGGGACCGCATCGGCGGACGCACGTGGCTCGACCGCCGCCTTGGTCTCGACATCGAACTCGGCGGCACCTGGGTCCATTGGACCCAGCCCTACGTCTGGGCGGAGCTGCACCGGTACGGACTCGGCCTGGTGCCCAGCCCCGAGCCGGTGACGGCGTGGCGTCAGGTGGGCGGGCGCCCCGCGCCGATCGAGCCCGATGCGCTCCTCGACCTCCTCGATGCACCGAACCGCGAACTCGGGCGTGTGGCGCGCGAGGTGTTCCCGCAGCCGTTCTCGCCTCTCGGCTCGGAGCAGGGGGCAGAGCTCGACGACGTCCTGCTGATCGACAGGCTCGACGCTCTCGGTCTCGACGACGAGAGAAGCGCCCTTCTCCGCTCGTTCTGGACGCTGAACTTCAACGGACGGCTCGACGACGCCGCATTCACGCAGGCCCTGCGCTGGCTCGCCGTGGCGAACGGCGACTGGCAGGTGATGTTCGAGGCCTGCGCGAGCTACAAGATCGCCGGCGGAACGCGAGCCCTCGCCGAAGCGATTCTCTCGGACACGGATGCCGAGCTCCGACTGAATGCTGACGTGGTATCGATCACGGATCGCCCCGGCGAGGTCGCCGTCGAACTCGGCGACGGCTCCACGGTCACCGCAGCCTCGGTGATCGTCACCACGCCGCTGCACGCCCTCACCCGCATCCGCTTCGATCCGGAGCTCCCGATCGACGCGGCGCACGCCGTCGACCGAGGACAGGTGGGTCTCGGAACGAAGCTCTGGTTCTCGGTCGAGGGCGAGCATCCGCATTTCGTCGCCTTCGGCGACGCCGACGCGCCGCTGAACTTCCTGCAGTCGGAGTATCACGTCGACGGCCGCACCATCGTGATCGGCTTCGGACCGGATGCCGGTGCGATCGACGGCGGCGACCTGGCTGCCGTGCAGCAGGCCGTCGACCGGCTGGTGCCCGGCCTGACCATCGTCGAGGTCGCCGGCCACGACTGGACGGCCGACCCGCTGTCGGGAGAGACCTGGCCGATGCACCGCGCCGGCTACCTCAGTCGCGGGCTCCCCGCGCTGCGCGCACCCCACGGACGGGTCGTCTTCGCCGGCTCCGACGTGGCCGACGGGTGGGGCGGTTTCATCGACGGCGCCATCGAGAGCGGGGTCTCGGCGGCGCGCGGGGTGCTGCAGGGTGCAGTGATCGAGGTGGTCCCCCGGCCTTGATGAGGTGGTCTCGGGCTTCTCAGCCGAGCGTCGGCGGCAGTGCGCCGATCTGGCCGAGCAGGCTCAGCAGATCCGGCTGGCCGACCTCGTCGACGATCAACCCGTCAGCGAACCGGTAGAAGTTGATCGCACCGACGGCCACTTCCTTTCCGGTGGGTGCGACGCCGAGGAAATCGCCTCCGTGTGTTCCACGGAGCTCGAAGCGGGCTGCCACCTGGTCTCCTTCGACGAGGAGCTGTTCGATGCTCCACCGAACATCCGGGAACCCCCCGCGCATGATCGCGAGGATCTGCAGGTAGCCCTCGAGGCCGCGCAACGGCTCCGGTGAGAACGGCGCGTGGAACGCGGCATCCGGAGAGATCACCTCGCGTCCGATCGATGCGTCGCCACTGTTGATGAACTCGAGGAATCGCTCCATGGTGGAACGCAGGTCATTGGTCATGAGCATCCGATCTGTGAGGTTACGCGGCCGTCCGAGTGCGGCATAGGATCAAGAACTAGATCTCCGGGAAGTATATTCCCAGGAATCTTATTTCTACGAGTGCATCGCAGACCAGGAGGAGGAACGGTGGATGAAGCGGAAGTGATCTTCCTCGAAAGGGTCGTGAGCTTCGAGACGAGGTTGTGGAATCGGATCGATCGCGAACTGGCGAGCGCCGGGAAGCCCTCTCTCAGCACGTTGCTCTCGCTCCGAACGCTGGCGCGCTTCGGCCATGAAGGCCGAGTCCATGACCTCAGTACTGCACTTTCGATCACCGTCGGCGCAGCGAGCAAGCTCGTCGATCGCATGGAGCGCGCCGGGCTGGCTCGGCGACGACCCCATCCCGGTGATCGGAGGTCATCGTTGATCGAGTTGACTGCGCAGGGCGAGGAGGTCGAGAGGGATGCGTCGACAGCCGTGGCCGCACTGATCGTGCGGCTGCTGCCGGACGCGGAGTCGCGCGCGGCTCTCATGCCCGTGATGGAAGTGCTCGAGTCCGGCCTGCAGCAGAGCGATGGCGGGATCCGAGGGCAGAAGGTCTCCTCATGATCGAGAACCCCGATGCGATGCGCACATCGAGATGGAATCGGGCGCGGTCGGCGGCGAAGCCGTGATCGTCCAGCTGCCTGCCCCGGTCATCGAGGCGATCGTCGGAGAAGCTCGTCCTTCTTTCGGCGCATCGTGGCCCCTCGCTGTGATCAAGGAGATCGCGGAACGGGTCTGAGCGCGTTCGTCGCCGGTTGCCTCACGCGAGCGAGAGGAACAGCTTCTCGAGCTCGCTCAGGGGCATCGCTTCTCCTTCGGCGTCCGACTCGCTCAGGCAGTCCTTCATCGCGGTGGCGATGATCTGGAATCCCGCGCGATCGAGTGCCGAGCTCACGGCGGAGAGCTGGGTGACGACGGTGCGGCAGTTCTCCTCGCGCTCGACGGCACCGATCACTGCGGAGAGCTGTCCCTGCGCACGCCGCAGTCGGTTGAGGATCTTGCGCTGGACTTCGGGGTCGGTGCTGGTCATGCTCGCCTCTTCCGCTCGATTGGACAACCTCGATGATACCCCATAGGGTATCCATCGAGATACCCGCGGGGGTATAAGGATGGAGTGATCATGTGTCGCGCGGTGAGCTGCAGGACCTGCGGCAAGACGACCTGGGCGGGATGCGGGCAGCACGTCGAATCCGTGCGCGGCACTGTCCCCGCTGACCAGTGGTGCGGAGGGCACGAGAAGACGCAGAACCAGGGCGGCTTCCTCTCCAGGCTGTTCCAGCGATGAGCTCCTCGAAGTCGCTCAGAGTCGTCATCGTCGGTGGAGTGGCCGGCGGTATGTCGGCAGCGACGCGTCTACGGCGTCTCGAGGAGGACGCGACCATCGTCGTCTTCGAGCGCGGCCCCGAGGTCTCGTACGCCAACTGCGGCCTGCCGTACTTCGTCGGTGGGGTGATCGCCGACCGGGACTCGCTGCTGCTTCAGACACCGGAGTCCCTGCACCGCCGGTTCCGCCTGGACGTGCGGGTGCGACACGAGGTGACTCGCATCGACACCGCCCGCAGACTGGTCGAGGTCGTCGATCTGGAGAGCGGTGCGAAGAGCATGGAGGCCTACGACAGGCTCGTTCTCGCGGCCGGAGCGCGCCCGAAGCGCGGTGAGCAGACCGGCGGTCCGTCGGTCCGCAGCCTCCGTACGGTGGAGGATGCCGTCGAGATCGAGGGCGCCGTGTCCCGACCCGGTGTGCCGGTGGTCGTGGTCGGAGGCGGGTACACAGGACTCGAGGCCGTCGAGAACCTTGTCGCGCGCGAGGCGACGGTAACCCTCGTGCAGCGCAACGCGCAGTTGCTGTCGCCGCTCGACCCCGAGATGGCGGCGCCCGTGCTCGATGCGGTGCGCAGCCGCGGCGTCGATGTGCGGCTCGGGGTCGAGGTGATCGCGACGCGGGAAGGCGCCGTCGAGCTGAGCGACGGCAGCGTGATCGCGGCGGAACTCGTCGTCGAAGCATCCGGGGTCGTGCCTGAAACGCGACTTGCGGCGGACGCGGGCATCGCGCTCGGGGAGACCGGAGGCATCCGTGTCGACGAGCACTGCCGCACCAGCGACCCGCACATCTTCGCGGTCGGGGACGGTGCCGAGAAGACTGAACTCGTCGGCGGCGAGGCGGCGATCATCACGATGGCGGGCCTGGCCAACCGTCACGGACGTCTGATCGCGGACGTGATCGCAGGACGCGCGGAGTCCGTCCGGCCGGCGATCGGCACGGGCATCGTCGAGGTGTTCGGCCTGGCCGCTGCGAAGGTCGGATGGAACGAGAAGCAGCTCTCCGCCGCCGGTCGCGATTTCTACGTCGTGCACGTGCATCCCGGATCGCACGCCGGTTACTTCCCCGGCGCCCAGACTGTGTCGATCAAGCTGCTCGCCGATCCGGCATCCGATCGGATCCTCGGGGCCCAGGTCATAGGACGAGACGGGGTCGACAAGCGGATCGACGTGATCGCGACGGCGATGCACGCGGGCCTCGCGGCCGCGGAACTCGCTCACCTCGAACTCGCCTATGCGCCCCAGTTCGGCTCGGCGAAAGATGCGGTGAACATCGCCGGCTATGTCGCAGAGAACACCAGGACGGGCACGACTCCCTCTGTTCAGTGGCACGAGCTCGCCGCCGCACGGGGCTCAGGGACATTGCTCGTCGATGTCCGGACTCCGGATGAGTTCGCCGCCGGGTCGATCCCGGGGGCGATCAACATGCCTCTGGACGAGCTGCGGGAGCATCTCCACGAACTGCCGGCGGGTCCGCTCATCGTGCATTGTCAGGTGGGCCTGCGCGGACATATCGCCACCCGGTTGCTCCTCCAGCACGGGCACGACGCTCGCAATCTCGACGGCGGCTACCGCACCTGGCGCGACGGTTCCACGGCGGAGGTCTCGCGGGCACGCAGCGGCGCCATGGCCGCGTCCCGGGCGTGACGTCCGTGGAGGCGTCGCGGTGCGCGGCCGGGCCCAGTCAGAGCGAAGGATGACGGCAGGGGAAGCAGCTCGATCCCTAGTACAGGATGTAGAACGGCGCCCAGTCTCGGGACTCGCCTACCGCGTTGCACGCCGTGTGGTGTGACGCGATGACGAGCGGGGTGTCACGCGTGGACGGCGCTGTCGGAGTCAGCGCGCGTGGCGGTAAGCCTGTTCGGCCCAGCCGAGCAGCTCGCGATCGACGTCCTTGACCAGGCGGAGCTCGACGTGGTGCATCCATGTCGTCGGCGACGGGTTCACGATCTCCTTGAACCGGGCGGAGTCCACGCGCTCGGGCAGCGCCAGCGAGAGAACGACCGGGACGTCAGATTTCACATACGCACCCGGCCTCCAGGCGAATGCGAAACTGCGGCGGGCTCGGAAGGCCACCTGGCTTCGGGAGACCTGCACCACGACGCCGTCCAGCTTGAGGAGCCGCCGTGCAATCGCTCGATAGATCCGCGCGGCCTTGGTGTCGAAGCCGAAGAACTCTTCGCCCTTCAACGGTTCAGCTCGCCCGGGCATCAGATCACACGGCTGCCCAGCCGCCATCGACGGGAAGGATGGCGCCGGAGACGTCGGACGCCTCGTCGCTGAGCAACCAGACGATCGCGGACGCGAGCGCTTCGGGCTTCGCGATCGCCGGCAGCGTCGCCTGCATGATCGGTCCGAGTCGCCGCTGCGCCTCTTCAGATCGGAAGGGCGCCTCGATGTTGGTCGCCACAGGCCCGGGAGCGACTGCGTTGCAGCGCACGCCATGCGGCGTGTAGAAGAACGCGGTGCTGAGGGTGAAGCCGTTCACGGCATGCTTCGAGGTCGTGTACGCCGTGCCCGCAGCGGATCCGCGAAGTCCCGCTTCGGAGCTGACGTTGACGATCGAGCCGCCCCCCGCGGCGATCATCTGCGGGAGGACAGCCCGGGTCAGTCGCATCATCGCCGTCAGGTTCACAGACAGCACGCGATCCCAGGTCTCGTCGTCGATCTCAGCGGTCGGCTCGAAGCCGTCCATGATGCCAGCGACGTTGGCGAGACCGTGCACGCCGGTTCGCAGGTGAGCGATGACCCGGTCTATCGTCAACTGATCGGTGAGGTCGCCGTCGATCGTGACGACCGAGCTTCCCAGTTCCTCTTCGAGCGACCGGAGGCGGTGCCGTGACACGTCGACGCCGATGACCCGAGCGGATTCGCTTGCGAGCCGGATGGCTGTTGCGCGGCCGATGCCCGATCCGGCACCGGTGACGACGACCGTGCGGTTCTGGAAGCGAGGGGTTGCCATGGGGGTTCCTTTCAGGAGTGAGGAGTCGGACCGTGGACGATCAGCACGGGGCAATGAGCATGCGCGGCGCAAGCAGCACTGACCGAGCCCAGCAGCAGCCCGGCGAACCCGCCGTGCCCTCGGCTGCCGAGGACGACCATTCCGCAGGTTTCGCTCATGTCGATCAACGTGCGCGCCGGAGGACCTGGAGTGACGGTCCGCAAGAGGCCTGCCGGGGGGTGGTCGCCGAAGGCATCGTGAATCGCGCCGTCGAGCACCTCCGCGGCCGTGTCCTGCGGAGACCACTCGACCACCATCATCGGGTCGAGCGGCGGTGGTGCCCACGCTGTGACGACTTCGAGCGATGCGCCGAGCGCTGTCGCCATCCGTGCCGCGTACTTCAGTGCTGCCACGGAGGGAGCGGATCCGTCGACTCCGACGACGATGTGCTGTGCTTCTGTGCTTCTCATAGGTTCAGCATCGGTCGCTTCGGAGCGCGGGCCCGGGACTAAGGTCACATGCGCGTCGGGCGGCTTCGCGGTGCCGTCGCCGCCCTGCTCAACGACTGAACATCCTGCCCTGGACGGATGTCGGCACTATCCGCACCCACCGGTCCTTCTCCTCCGGAGCCCAGGGGTGAACTCGCAGCCGCTCCGCGTCGAGGATGTCGGCGTCGCGATCGAACTCCTCGGCGGTCCCCTTGAGGACGACGCTGAAGGCCTCATCGTCATCGAAGCCATCCACTTCGAACGCCACAGCGCTGTGGACCGTCAGTTCCAGGAGCTTGGTCCCTGCTGAGGTGCGGAACACGATGGTGCCGTCGTCTCCGACCGCGTGGTTCACCGGGAAGATGTCGACCTCGCCTGCGGCCGTAGCCGCAACGCGACCATAAGGGGATTGTCGGAGGCGGTCCCAGCATTCGTCCTCGGTCAGACGGCGGGTCTGTGATTCGTTCTCGTCCATAGTCGTTCCTCTCTCTGTCGACGTTCTTCTCCGTCTCGGCGTGTGCGGGCAGAAGAGCACGTCATGGTGCTGCGTCGATGATGAGCTCCTGCGACCGGACTCCGAGTGCCGCGGTGTCTTTCTCGTGCACGACGAGCACTGGACACCGCGCATGCGCGGCGCACGCGGCGCTCACCGAGCCGAGAACCAAGCCGACCAGGCCGCCGTGCCCGTGGCTGCCGAGCACGAGCATCGACGCATCGTCACTGAGCTCGACGAGAACCTCGCGCGGCGGGCCGGGAAGGACCCGGTGACTGAACCGCGCCGGCGGTGTTCCCTGGAAAGCTGCCTCGATCGCGTTTCGGGCCGCCAGTTCCGCGTACTTCTTCGGCAACCGGTCGAGGCCGGGGTCGAAAGGATCGAGCAGCACCGGATAGGTCCAGGTCGTGATCGCTTCGAGCGGAGCATCCATTGCTCTTGCGATATTCGCACCGTACGCGAGCGCGGCGACCGAGCAGGCTGAGCCGTCGACGCCCACGATCACGGGCTGCGGACGCGATTCGTTCTTCATGATGGTTTCTCCTGTTCATCGAGGACGGTGCCGTGCCGCCCGTATCGTCACAGGCAACGCGCGATCGCGTTCACGGTCAGCACTGGGACGCCGGCTCGGATGCCGTTGCCCCGTGTCGATGCTGCGCGACCGTGTGGCGGACCGTTGGGCCGAACGTCCCGCGGCTTCGGCTCTCGACGGGACCTTCGACCCAAGCGAGACGATCCCGAGCGCCGATCATCGGGAAAGCACCGCACTTGACGGCAGGTCCCTGAGGAATCGCTCCTGCGCAGCGGGGGAATCCGCGGCTTCGCATGATCTTGCAGGCGAGCGCCATCGGGATGAGCGGGACACCACCAGCTATTGGCAGAGGATGACGGAGACGATCATGGAACAGAGCATTCTCGTCGGGGTGACCGACTCGGCCGTGAGCCGCCGCGTCGTGGACTGGGTATCGGCGCGTGCGTTGGAACGCGGCTGCCGGATCGAACTCGTGTCTGTCGTCGGCGGCGCTGTCGGTGTGGTCGGTGAGGGACCGATCGTCGAGGCGGCGATGAAGTCCGCCGGCATCCTGCTCGAACGTGAAGTGGAGTTCCTGAGGAGCCGAGGCGTCGTCGCGGAAACACGCATCGTGCGCGGTGACCCGGTGGGCGAGCTGATCGATTCGTCCATGGTCTTCGATCTCCTCGCGATCGGGAGTGACTACCGTGGTTCGGCAGTCGGACCACGTCGCGGTCCCCACGGCGTGAGGATCGCTGCCGGTGCGCACTGCCCCGTCGTCGTGGTCCCCGACATGGACATGTCCGGGCGTCGCGGGATCGTGGTGGGCGTCGACCGCTCGCCGATCGCGCGCCGGGCGCTGGCCTTCGCCTTCGCCGAAGCCGAACGCAGCGGTGACCCGCTCACCGTGCTGCACACGTGGCAACCCGTTCCTCTTCCAAGGACCATGCGTGGTTATCCGCACGGCTACCTGTCGGGCGTGCAGACGCTGGCGGAGGAGACGGTGGATCTCGCGCTCGCGGAGATCAGCCCCGAGCATCCCGGTGTTCGGATCACGCGCGTGGTGGAGCAGGGCCCTCCCGCGCAGCGCCTCAACGAGTTGGCTTCGCACGCTCGACTGGCGGTTGTCGGCTCCCACGGGAGGGGTGCGCTCGCGCGCTTTCTGCTCGGCTCGACGAGTCAGCAGGTGCTCGATGAACTCTCGACCGTCACGGCGGTGGTCAGGTAGCGCTGGCCAGCTCAGTCTCGCCACTACTCAGCGTCCGTTCAGGGAGTTCCGGGCCTCGCCGCGCCCCGTCGGAGGGCCGGTCAGTGCCCGCAGGGCATAGAGAATCGTGGCGAGGTCGACGAGTTCCTGGAGGAGAGCGCCCCCGACGGCAGGTATCCCGCCGGTCATCGCGACCAGCATCAGCCCCAGACTCAGCCCGATGCCGATCCAGATCGCTGTGAGCGCGACGTGACGGGTGTGACGCCCGATCGCGACGGCACGAGCGACTTGCTCGAGTGAATCGACGAGGATGACGACATCGGCAGCATCTCCGGCTGCCGTCGCTCCCCTCGCTCCCATGGCGATGCCGACGTCGGCCGCCGCCAGCACCGGCGCGTCGTTCACGCCATCGCCGACCATCATCAGCGGGCGCGGCTGCATTCCGCGCGCCAGGTCCACCTTGTCCTTGGGCAGCAGCTCCGCGTGGATCTCGCTGATCCCGGTCCGGCTCCCGATGGGTTCAGCGGTTGACGCGACATCGCCTGTGAGCATGACGATTCTGGTGACGCCTTGTGCTCTGAGCCAGGAGATCACTCCAGGGGCTTCGGGGCGAGTCTCATCGGCGAGAACCAGAGTCCCGGCGAATCTGCCATCCACCGATACATATGCGGCGGCCTGGCCGGCGACGAGGTTGATCCGGGTCGTGTCCGGTGCGACCGTGGCGACGTAGGCCGGCTTGCCGACGACGACGACGCGACCCCCGATGCTCGCCGATACCCCGTTGGTTGCTGCCTCTGTGGCGCTGTCGGCGGGGAGAAGAACGAGGCCGCGGGCTTCGGCGGCACGGCGGATGCCGTCGGCGAGTACGTGGGTCGAATACTGCTCTGCCGATGCTGCAAGCCGAAGGAGCTCCTCTTCGCCGAAGTCATCGACGGGACGGATGTCGATCAGTTCGGGACGGCCTCGTGTAAGAGTTCCGGTCTTGTCGAACGCTGCGGACCGAATACGGGCGATCTGCTCGATGACAGCACCGCTCTTCACGATCACTCCCTCTCGCGCGGCTCGTGAGAGCCCGCCGAGGAAGGCCACCGGAGCGGCGATCAGAAGCGGACACGGCGTCGCGAGCACGAGAACCTCGGCGAACCTGCTCGAGTCTCCGGACAACGCCCACGCCGTGCCCGCGAGGAGGAGAGCGACGGCTGTGAACGGAAGGGCGAAGCGGTCGGCGAGCCGAACGATCGGCGCATGCGATTGCTCGGCTGCGCGTACCAGTGCGACGATCTGCTGGTACTGACTGTCGGCGCCGATGCGAACCGCGCGCAGCCGCACAGCTCTGCTCCCGTTGATAGCACCGGAGAGCACCTCCTCACCAGCCGCCCTTCCCACCGGCATGCTCTCCCCCGTGAGCGAAGACTCATCGAACGTGCCGGTCTCGCTGATGAGAGTGCCGTCGACGGGGACGATCTCCGCCGGGCGCACGAGCAACACGTCGCCGATGTGCACGTCGTCGACGTGCACATCCTGGACCGGTTCAGAGAACAAGGCGGAGCCGGCGCTGGATCCGGGGGAAGGAGCGAGCAGATGCGCGATACGCGGCGACCGGTCGAGCAGCGCGGAGAGGTCTCGCTTCGCGCGACGGGCGGCATAGTCCTCGAGGGCTTCGCCTCCGGACAGCATCAGGACGATGATCAGCGAAGCGACGTACTCGCCGACCGCCAGCGTCGCGACCATCGCCACCACCGCAAGGAAGTCGAGGCCCAGATGCCCGCGGACCACGTCTCGGAGCATCCGGACGAGAGTCACCGTGACGAAGGCCCCGACATAGATCGTTGCGAGCCAGCGGCCCATCTGTGCCGAACCCATTGCGTGCAGCATGGCAGTGAACGCCCCGACCAGCACGGTGACCAAGATCACCGGGTACCGCCGCAGTAGGAACTCAGGGCTCCGTGTGCGCTTGGCGGATCCGCTTCCGACCGAAGAGCTCACGGGGCCGGTGTTCGCGTCGCGGTGCCCACCATCGTCGGCCTCGATTTCGTCATGAGACAAGAGTTCCTCCACCCGCCCACCACGTCCGGGACGAAAGTCACATGAGCCGGTCCCGGTATCGCAGGACCAAGGTCCCTGAGGAGCAGGTGTCGAAGCGGCGAGTGTATGGGTTGTTGCACTGGGCCATCTCCGTGCTGCTCGCCTCTGCGGTGGTCGGCGTCGAGGAGTTCCGGAAGTCACTTGTTCGCGGACGCACGATCCACCCCCTTCCCGAGTACGGGGACACAAGTCAGCGTGGAGACAGCGCGGGGCCTGACGTCGCACCGAGATCACGGCACCACTGAGAGGACCGACATGGATACCGCAGGAAACGAGGACGCGCCGACGGTCGATACGGTCGGCATGTCACGACAGGCAGACGGATTCACTGATGACTCGCTCGCCCGGCTGGACGCCTGGTGGCGCGCCGCGAACTATCTGTCGATAGGACAGATCTACCTGCTCGACAATCCGCTGTTGCGTGAGCCCCTCGCCGCCGAGCACATCAAACCCCGGTTGCTGGGCCACTGGGGCACGACCCCCGGGCTGAATTTTCTCTACGCACACCT
>NZ_JADIJR010000036.1 GCF_017355365.1 Microbacterium sp. SD291
CGGCGGCAGGCGACGAGGCGCGCTCGACCGGGCCTACTCGGCGTCAGACCCGCTGGTGCCGGCGTTCACGTCGAGCAGACGGTACTTCTCGGCGGCCTGCGCCGGAGCTGCGGCATCCACCTCTCCGCGCTTCGCGAGCAGCTGCAGCGTCCGCACCACGATCGACGGGCCGTCGATCTTGAAGAAGCGACGGGCGGCCGCGCGGGTGTCGGAGAAGCCGAAGCCGTCGGCCCCGAGCGTCGCCCAGTCGTTAGGCACGAACTGGCGCACCTGGTCGGGCAGGTCCTTGGCGTAGTCGCTGACTGCGACGACAGGCCCCTCGGAGCCCGCGAGCTGCGAGACCACGAACGGCGTCCGCGAGCCGCGCCCGAGGAACTCGTCCTCCTCCGCGGCGACGGCGTCACGGCGCAGCTCGGTCCACGAGGTCACGGACCACACGTCAGCCTGCACGCCCCAGTCATCACGCAGCAGCTGCTGCGCTTCGAGCGCCCACGTCACGCCGATACCCGACGCGAGAAGGTGCGTCTGCGGCGAATCGACGGCGGAGATGCGGTGGATGCCGCCGAGGATGCCGTCCACGTCGACGCCCTCCGGCTCCGCCGGCTGCACGATCGGCTCGTTGTAGACCATGAGGTTGTAGATGACGTTGCGGTCCTCAGACGAAGGACCGTACATGCGCTCGATGCCCGCGCGCATGATGTGGCCGATCTCGTACCCGAAGGCTGGGTCGTACGTGACCACGGCCGGGTTGGTCGCGGCGAGCAGCGGCGAGTGCCCGTCGGCGTGCTGCAGTCCCTCGCCGGTCAGCGTCGTGCGCCCTGCCGTCGCCGAGATCAGGAAGCCGCGCGTCATCTGGTCGGCGGCCGCCCACAGCGAATCGCCGGTGCGCTGGAACCCGAACATCGAATAGAAGACGTACACGGGCACGAGCGGCACGCCGTGCGTGGCGTACGACGTGCCGGCGGCGGTGAATGCGGCGATGGAGCCGGCCTCGTTGATGCCGACGTGCAGGATCTGCCCTGAGGTCGACTCCTTGTACGAGAGCACGATGTCGCGGTCGACGGCGAGGTAGTTCTGGCCGTTCGGGTTGTAGATCTTCGCGGTCGGGAAGAACGCGTCCATGCCGAACGTGCGCGCCTCGTCGGGGATGATCGGCACGATCCGCTTGCCGAACTCCGGGTCGCGCATGAGGTCCTTCAGCACGCGGACGAACGCCATGGTGGTCGCGGCCTGCTGCTTGCCGGAACCACGGGCCGCGACCTCGTACGCCTTGTTGTCGGGCAGCGCGATCTCACCGGAGGCGTTCGGACGCCGCTCGGGCAGGTACCCGCCGAGCGCGCGACGGCGCTCCTGCAGGTAGGCGATCTCCGGAGCATCCGTCCCCGGGTGGTAGTACGGCGGCTGGTACGGATCGGCCTCGAGCTGAGCATCCGTGATCGGCACCCGCAGGTGATCGCGGAAATCCTTGAGGTCCTGCAGCGTCAGCTTCTTCATCTGGTGCGTCGCGTTGCGCGCCTCGAAGCGCTGGCCTAGGCCATAGCCCTTCACGGTCTTCACCAGGATGACGGTCGGCTTGCCGTTGCGCTCGAGCGACTTCGCATACGCCGCGTACACCTTGCGGTAGTCGTGACCGCCGCGCTTGAGGCCCCAGATCTGGTCGTCGGTCAGGCCGTCCACCAGCGCCCGGGTGCGCGGGTCGCGGCCGAAGAAGTTCTCGCGGATGAACCCGCCGGACTCGGCCTTGTACGTCTGGTAGTCGCCGTCGAGGGTGGTGTTCATGATGTCGACGAGAGCCCCGTCGTCGTCGGCCGCCAGGAGCGAGTCCCACTCGCGGCCCCAGATGACCTTGATGACGTTCCAGCCGGCGCCGCGGAAGAAGCCCTCGAGCTCCTGGACGATCTTGCCGTTGCCGCGAACCGGCCCGTCGAGGCGCTGCAGGTTGCAGTTCACGACGAAGGTGAGGTTGTCGAGGCCGTCGTTGGCTGCGAGCTGCAGCAGCCCGCGCGACTCCGGCTCGTCCATCTCGCCGTCGCCGAGGAACGCCCAGACGTGCTGGTCGGACGTGTCCTTGAGCCCCCGCCCCTCGAGGTACCGGTTCGACTGCGCCTGATAGATCGCGTTCATCGGGCCGATGCCCATCGACACGGTGGGGAACTCCCAGAACTCCGGCATCAGGCGCGGATGCGGGTACGACGACAGCGCGTGCCCCTCGCGGGACTTCTCCTGCCGGAAGCCGTCGAGATCCTCCTCGCCCAGGCGACCCTCCATGAACGCACGGGCGTACATGCCGGGCGAGGCGTGGCCCTGGAAGTAGATCTGGTCGCCGCCGCCGGGGTGGTCCTTGCCGCGGAAGAAGTGGTTGAAGCCGACCTCGTACAGGGTCGCGGCGCCCGCGTAGGTGGAGATGTGACCGCCCACCCCGATACCGGGGCGCTGTGCGCGGTGCACCATGACGGCGGCGTTCCAGCGCATCCAGGCCCGGTAGCGGCGCTCGAGCTCCTCATCGCCCGGGTACTCCGGCTCGGCTGCCGCATCGATCGTGTTCACGTAGTCGGTCGTCGCGATCGGTTCGGAGCGGATGCCGGCGCGATCGACCAGCGTGCGCACGATGTGCTCGCCACGGTCGGCGCCGCGCTGGCTGATCAGCGCGTCGAGGGACTCGAGCCACTCCGCGGTCTCCTCGGGGTCGAGGTCGGCGGCGGCGGCGACAGCGCCTGTGGGGGCGCTGTGGGGGGTGGCGGGCTTGTCGATGGCGGAGACGCGAGTGTCGGTCACGGTTCGGCCTTTCTTGTTAGATGGAGGGGAGACTGCCGGTCAGGCAGCGGGTCGGAGAGCGGAGGTGTCGGCATGGACGGACGGATCGCCGTCGTGACGGGTGCAGGTTCGGGGATCGGTCGCGCGGTCACGCACGCGCTGCTCGGGGCCGGATTCCGGGTGGCCCTGGCCGGTCGCCGCGAGGATGCGCTGCGCGAGACCGCCGCCGAGCATCCGCACGCCCTGGTCGTCCCCACCGACGTGACCGTCGAGGAGCAGGTCGAGGCGCTGTTCGCCCGCGCGGTGACCGAATGGGGCCGAGTGGACGTACTGTTCAACAACGCGGGCGCGTTCGGCCCCGCCGCATCCGCCGCCGAGATCTCGTCGGCCGACTGGCGGCAGACCCTGGACGTGAACCTCACCGGGTCCCTGCTGTGCGCCGGCGCCGCGATGCGCACGATGATCGCGCAGCGGCCGCAGGGCGGCCGCATCATCAACAACGGCTCGATCTCGGCGCACGTGCCGCGGCCGCTGTCGGTGGCGTACACGGTCAGCAAGCACGCGATCACCGGGCTGACGAAGTCGATCGACCTCGACGGGCGTGCGCACGGCATCTCGGCCGGACAGATCGACATCGGCAACGCGCGGACGTCGATCATGACCGAGCTCGGCGTCGGCTCCGGTGCGCTGCAGCCGGACGGCTCCCGTCGCGTGGAGCCGACCTTCGATGTGGCGGATGCCGCGCGCGCGGTGCTGTTCATGGCGCAGCTGCCCGCGGACGCGAACATCTCGTCGCTGACGGTCGCGGCGGCCGGGATGCCGTTCGGCGGCCGGGGCTGAGCACAGGCTGTCGCCGCTCATCGCAGACCTCCTGGTCGGTCGCCCGTGGCACCGGGGTTTCGGGGATCGGGGTGAGCCCGGCGTCAATGAACGGACCCACCCCTGATGCGCCGGCAAGACGGCCGACGTACCTCTGACGGCGTCAGTGCCGTGAATTTCACATTGTGAAAGAAGTCTTTCATTATGTGTAACAAGTGTGCGTCGTGGAGGCCGGCTTTGTCAAGCGTCGGGGTCCGCGGATCCGTCCGGATCCACGGACCCCGTGCGCACCCCTCGTCAGTGCCCGGCCGCGGCCGGCTCGTCATCGACGACCCGGATCGGCGTGCCCTTCGCGTCGATGAGCGTTCCGTCGACGTACCGGTCCCCGTCGCGGAGCACCCGGATCACGTCGGTCTTCACGGCCCGCACCGGACTCGCGGCGAAGACCGAGGGGTTCTCAGGCGTGCCCTTCGAGAAGTGGTTGAACACCAGGTTCAGCAGGATCGCCATGATCGCGGCCGAGCTGATGCCGGAGCCGAAGATCACCTGGAACCACGTCGGGAAGTTCGAGTAGATGTCGTGGTTGACCTCCGGCAGTACGCCGAACGAGAGCGACGCCGCCACGATGATCAGGTTCATGTTGCCGTCGTAGCGGACCTTGGCGAGCGTGCGGATGCCGGAGGCGGTGACGGTGCCGAACAGCACCAGGCCGGCGCCGCCGAGCACTGCGGTGGGCACCGCCGCCACGATCCGGCCGAGGATCGGCGTGAGGCCCAGGATGATCAGGATGACACCGCCGGCGGCGACCGCGTAGCGGCTCTTGATCTTCGTGACGGCGACCAGGCCCACGTTCTGCGCGAAGGCGCTCTGCGTGAACGAGTTGAAGATCGGCGAGACGGCGCTGGACACCATGTCGGCCCTGAGCCCGGCGGCGATCCGCTTGCGGTCGACCTTGGAGCCCGTGATCTCGGCGACTGCGATGATGTCGGCGGTGGTCTCGGTGAGGATCACCAGCACCACGATGGTCATCGAGACGATCGCGGCGACGTCGAACGTCGGGACGCCGAACGCGAACGGCGTCGGGAAGGCGAAGACCGGTCCGTCGAGCACCTTCGAGAAGTCGGCGCGGCCGATCAGCGCCGCGAAGATCGTGCCGATCACCATGGCGATCAGGATCGACAGCCGCGAGATGGTCGAGTTGCCGAGCTTCGAGAGCAGCATGATGACCAGCAGGGTGAAGCCTGCGATGCCGACGAACACCGGGTCGGCGTAGGTGGGCGCCTCCGGGTTCGCGCCGGTGATCCAGCGCGCGGCGACCGGCACCAGCGAGAGCCCGATCATCGTGATCACGGTGCCCGTCACGACCGGCGGGAAGAACCGCACGATCTGGGCGAAGAACGGCGCGATCACGAGGCCGATCAGCGAGGCGACGATCACGGCGCCGAACACGGCGCCGAGGCCGCTGCCCTGATTGACGATCGCGAGCATCGTGGCGACGCCGGCGAACGAGACGCCCTGCACGAGCGGCAGCTGGGACCCGAAGAAGGGGATGCCGAGGGTCTGCAGGAGCGTCGCGAGCCCGCCCATGAAGAGGCAGGCGGCGACGAGCACGCCCACCTCGGCCGGCGTCAGGCCCGCGGCCGCGCCGATGATGAGCGGCGGGGCGATGATGCCGCCGTACATCGTCAGCACGTGCTGGAGCCCGAACGTGAAGGCGGTGCCGATGCCGAGGCGCTCGTCCTCCGGCCGGTTCGATTCGGTCTTGGTCTTGGCGCTGGTCTTGCCGGTACTGCGTACTGCGAACATCGATGGACCTCCTTGTCCGTGACCCGCTATTCGGGGTGGGCGTTTCGGTTGATGGGCATGACTGTTGATGGGCATGACTGTCGATGGGCATGGCGAAGCAGCCCCGTCCTGGGGCGGCCGCACGGAGGGTCGGGGGTGAGCCCGGTGCGTCGGGAACGGACTCACCCCGGTTGCGCCGGCGGGAATCCGCCGGCACATCTCAGGCGATCAGGCGATCGCGGTCAGGCTCGCGGTCGGACGCGAGCCCCCTCAGCAGAAGTTGGCGGCGCCGTTCCACGACCAGTGGTCGGTGTCGGCGCCGTCGCGCAGGAATGCCGCCTCGATGAGCCCGTAGGGGCGGTCGGCCGCGAAGAAGACCTCGTTGGGGTTCTCCAGGCCGAACGGCGACAGGTCGACGACGAAGTGGTGCTTGTTCGGCGTCGAGAAGCGGATCTCGTCGATCTCGGGGTGCGCCTCGAGCACGGCTTCCGCCATCTCCTTCAGCGTGTGCTGCAGCGCGTAGGAGTAGTTGCGCGAGAACCCGGCGAGGAGGAGCCGGCGGACGTCCGCGAAGACCTCGTTGAAATCGAGATCGTTGCGGTTGTAGCGCCACTTGGCCGTGACGGAGGTGGCGAGGATGCGGTCCTCGGTCTCCGGCAGTGTCGTGTACCTGTCCTTCGGATAGCCGACGAAGCCGCTCGCGGTGGACTTGAGGACCGTGAGGTCCTGGAGTCCGCCGATGACGACCGTGTCATCCCCGTCGATCTGCACGATCGCGGTGCGGGTCTCGGTGCCGGCGCGGACGAACGAGTGGTCGTGCTCGCCGTCGTCGCCCTCGATGCGGGCCCACGTGTACTGCTCGGCCGACCAGCGTCCGCCGGTCACCCAGTCGAACTCGCCGGTGAAGTGGCGACCGAGACGGAGGAGGAACTCTTCCGGGCTGCCGATGCCGTCCTTGGCGAAGGCGTAGACGGTGTTCTTCTGCGTGTCGGTCGCGACGACGTGCTCGTTGTTCCCGTCGAAGTGCGCGCTGGCGAAGTCGCCCCGCAGCTGCGAGGTGACGTTGAGGTCCTCGATCGCGTGACGGGCGGTGTCGCGGGTGATCCGCACGACGCGGTTCTCGGCCTTGCCGTACTGGTTCTTGCCCAGAATGATTTCAGTCATTGTCGTACTCAGCTTCCTCGGTAAGTGGAATAGGCGAACGGGCTGAGCAGCAGCGGCACGTGATAGTGCTCCTGCTCAGCGTCGACCGTGAAGGTCAGCACCACCTCCGGGAAGAAGGTGTCCGTGTCGATGCCGGCGAAGTAGGCCGCCGTGTCGAACCGGAGGCGGTATGCACCGCTGTCCAGCCGCTCGGGGCCCAGCTCTTTCACCCGCCCGTCAGCATCGGTGAGGCCCGTACCGATCCCGACCCATCCGTCGCCGACTCGGGCCTCGAGTTCGACGGCGACGCCGGGCGCAGGGCGCCCGATCGATGTGTCCAGGATGTGGGTGGTCACGTGAGAGACGCTCATGCGCGTGCTCCTTCGGTCTCGATGGCTCCGGCAAGGCGGAGCGCGGCGATCTCGCGCAGTTGCTGGTCGACGACCGCCAGCTCCTGCTCGGGCGTGTTGCCGAGGCGCTGCTGCAGCAGGGCGAGGATGTCGTCGGCCGATCGGCCGGCGGCGCGCACCAGGAAGACGCGGTCGAACCGCTCCTCGTAGGCGCGGTTGCCTGCCGCGAGGGCGTCGGCGGCTGCCGCATCGACGCCGGACTGCTCGCTGCGGGCGTGCGCGGCTTCGGCGCTGTCGCCCGTGGCGCGCTCGCCGATCCTCGGGTGGTGCGCGAGAGCCCCGTCGAGCTCCGCCTCGGAGAGCGGGGCTGCGGCCTCCATCGCGGCGGTCGCCAGCGCGTCGACCGATGCGTAGGGCCGGGCGTCGACGATGGCGTCGTACCAGCGGGGGATGTCCAGCGCAGGCTTGACGACGCCGACGGCGTCGTCTCGGGTGCTGGAGTTGAACTCCGTGAGCAACATCTTCGTACCTCAGCACATGCTGGCATCCGGGGCGTAGAACTATACGGAGCCTTCGAGAAGGCTAGCTTCCGTATCCCGGAACTGTTATTTCAACATGTGTAAGTAGTATGCGTCGATGCCGGAGCGGTGTCAACCCCTTTCAGACACCGAGTTCTTCACGGAGCCTAGCGACATGCCCGTTCGGGTCGACACCGTACTCCGCGCGCCGCACGATTCCGTCGCCGTCGAGCACGAACGTCGAGCGGATGACGCCCTCGAAGGTGCGCTCTCCCACGGTCTTCTCGCCCCACACGCCCCAGGCACGCGCGACGGCGGCGTCGGAGTCGGCGAGCAGCGGGAACGTCAGCCCCTCGGCATCCCTGAAGGCGCGGATCTCCTCGACCGTGTCGGGTGAGATCCCGATGACGGTGTAGCCGGCCGCGGCGAGCGACGAGAGGTTGTCACGGAAGTCGCACGCCTCGGTGGTGCACCCGGGGGTGGCGGCCTTCGGGTAGAAGTAGACGACGACGCTGCGGCCGCGGAGATCCGCGAGCGAGACGGTGCTGCCGTCCGCGTCGGCGAGGGTGAACTCGGGGGCGCTGTCGCCGGGGGTGAGCTTCTCGGTCATTTCTGTTCTCCTGTTCTGGCGGGCTGGGGTTCGTGAGCCGGGCGAAGGGTCACTGCAGGACGACGTGCACTTCGAACGCCTCGGCGAGCTGCATGATCTTGCGGGCGCGTCCGAGTCGCGGCAGGTCGCTGCCGTCGCGCACGATGCGACCGCGGGCGTCGAAGTCCTCGAGGAACGAGTACGCCCACTCGACGTCGGTGCGCGTCGGACTGATGACCTCGTTCACGACGGAGGTCTGGTCCGATGAGAGGCAGAGCTTCCCCGTCATGCCCATCGACACCGTGATCGCCGACTGCTCGCGCAGCAGCGGGTGGCTGGTGCCGACGGTCGGGCCGTCGATCGGACCGGGAAGGCCGGCGGCGCGGCTGGAGATGACCAGGCGGGCCCGCGGATAGGCCATCGCCTCGCGATCGGCCGACATGCCGGTGTCGCGGCGGAAGTCGCCGCTGCCGAAGGCCAGGCGGAACGCGCCCTTCGCGCGCGCGATCTCCGTCGCGTTCTCGATGCCGATCGCCGACTCCACGAGCGCCACCACCGGCACCCTGGCGCCGAGGCGGTTGAACGTGTCCATGACCTGCCCTCCGGCCTCGGTCTTGGCCAGCATCACGCCGCGAAGCCCTGGAGCCGCGCGCAGCGCCTCGATGTCGTCCGCCCAGTGCTCGCTGGTCGCGTCGTTGATGCGCACCCACGCGCTGCCACGGTGGGTGAGCCAGTCCACCACGTCGTGCCGCGCCTCGTCCTTGCGGCTGGCATCGACGGCATCCTCGACATCGAGCACCACGGCGTCGGCGTGCGAGGCGGCCGCGTCGTCGAAGGTGTCGGGCCGGGTCGCCGCGACCAGGAGCCAGGATCGGGCCAGTTCCGGCGCGATCTCGCGAGGCGACAGGGGCGGCAGCGGAGCGTTCATCAATCTTTCCATTCTGTGAAAGTAGACTTCTACAGTTCGAAAAGTGTAACGCGCTCGCTTCAGCCGCGCCAGCGAGAGCGAACCGCGTTCACGGCATTCCAGACGGCTCCGGCGACCTCGCGCTTCGACCCGGATGCCGAGCCCGCCTCCGCGCCGTCCTGACCGAGGATGTGCACGGCGTTGTCGGCCCGCTCGAAACCGCGTTCCCAGCCCACCTCGTTCACGACGAGGAGGTCGACCCCCTTGCGCTGCTGCTTGCGGCGAGCGCGGGCGAGCATCTCCTGCTCGTCCTCCGGGGTCTCCGCGGCGAAGCCGACGATGATCTGCCCCGGCCGCCTGGTGGAGACCAGCGCCGCCACGATGTCCTCGTTCTCCGCGAGCTCGATCGCCGGCACGCCGCCGCCCTCCTTGGTGAGCTTGCGGTCGGAGACCGTGACCGGGCGGTAGTCGGCGACGGCTGCGGCCATGATCACGACCGCGGCGTCCGCCGCGACCTCCTTCATCGTCGCGGACAGCTCGGCTGCGGAGCCCGCGTGCCGGATCAGGATCGACGGATGCTGCGCCTCGGCGAGCACGTCGGCGGAGATGTTGGCCGCGACCAGGACCACCTCGGCACCCCGCGCGGCGGCCTCGGCCGCGAGCGCCGTCCCTTGTCGTCCGCTGGAGCGGTTGCCGAGGAAGCGCACAGGGTCGATCGGCTCGCGCGTGCCTCCCGCGGAGATCGCGACCTTCAGGCCGTCGAGGTCGCGCGGGACCAGCAGCGCCAGCGCGGCGTCGAGGATCTCCTCCGGCTCCGACATCCGCCCAGGGCCGCTGTCGCCGCCGGCGAGCTCGCCGTCGGCCGGACCCACGATGCTCACTCCCCTGGTGCGCAGAGTCGCGATGTTCGCCTGCGTGGCCGGATGCCGCCACATCTCGGCATGCATCGCGGGGGCGATCAGCACCGGGGCCTCGGTGGCGAGCAGCGTCGTGCCGAACAGGTCGTCGGCGATCCCTGCCGTCATCTTGGCGATCGAGTTCGCGGTGGCGGGGGCGACGATCACGAGATCGGCGTTCTGGCCGAGCGCCACGTGGCGCACCCTCGCGACGTCGTCGTGCACGCTCGTGGTGACGGGGTTCCGGCTGATCGCCTCCCACGTCGGCGTGCCGACGAAGCGGAGGGCATCTTCGGTCGGCACCACGGTCACGTCGTGGCCGGCCTTGATGAGCAGGCGCACGAGGTGCACCGTCTTGTACGCGGCGATGCCGCCGGTGACTGAGACCACGATGTTCACGGTTCGATTCTGCCCCACTCCCCGCCGCCGCGGTGCGTGCGGCCGGAGCCGGGGCGCCGCCGCGCTTCTAGACTGGCCACGTGTGCACGGTCGTAATCGATGTGGCGGATGCCGGGGACGCGCGGCTGCTCGCTGTCCGCGATGAGGACCCCCTGCGGGAATGGGACGAGCTCGGGTCATGGTGGCCGGAGCGCCACCCTGGGGTGATCGGCATCCGCGATCGGCGTGCCGGCGGCGCGTGGATGGCCGTCAACGCGGCCGAACGCCGGCTGGCAGTGCTGCTGAATCGCGCCGACGTGCTGGACCTGGCGGATGATCAGGCGCTCTCCAGGGGGAGCCTCGCCCTCGAATCGGTCGAGGGGCGCTCTCCCGATGGCCGGCTGCCGATGCACGGCTTCAACCTGCTGGAGGTGCGGCCGGAAGGCGCCAGGGTGCTCAGCTGGGACGGACGGGATCTGCGCGAGACGCCGATCGCTCCGGGCACCCACATGATCGCCCACGACGACCTCGACGATCCGGGGACTCCTCGTATCGCGGCGTGGCTGCCGGAGTTCCGCGCGCTGGGCCGTGCCGCCGAGAGCGCCGACTGGCCCGGCGACTGGATCGCACTGCTCGCGGAGTCTGCCCGCCTCTCCCCCGAGGACGACCGCGCGATCATCCGCGACAACCGGCCGCACGGCTACCCGACCCAGTCGCTCCTGTACTGCACGGCATCCGTCACGGCGGACGGCGCTGAGGTGCTCGGGCACGCGCTGCCGAGCCCCGGGCACTGGTCGGACTGAGCGCAGCTCGCGCCGCGGATCTCGGCCGAGCCCTTGACCTCGACCGGATCTTCCGCATACCCTTTCCGTAGTACAGAACATTCATTCCGTATCTTGGAATCAACGGAATGATCGCACGAGGAGAGAGGTGACCATCATGCTGAATCGCATCGAGACGGCCAAGGCCCCTGCAGCGCACCGCCGGGCTCCGGAGCAGCCGATCGTCGACATCGATCCCGACTTCCACATCCCCGCCGGAGGCGAGCGCGGCAACAGCTACCTCCGCGCCATCCGCATCCTCTTCCCGAAGGCGTCCTGATCCCTGGCGCCGTCCTGGGCGCCTCCTTGACCCTTCCACGCAGGCGGCGTAGCCTGTCCGTACTTCAGAACATGAATTCCGGAATGTGGAATCTGAGGGTATCCCGTTCCGCGCCATCGTCCGCAGACGCCGTACCCCCACGCGGCCGGATCTGAGAGAATGCAGCATGACTGACATCGCCGTCACCATCAATGGAAAGCGCCGTCCGCTTGCCGGGACCGAGACCAACACGACGGCACTCGACTGGCTCCGCGCGAACGGCCTCTCCGGCAGCAAAGAGGGCTGCGCCGAGGGCGAATGCGGCGCCTGCGCGATGCTGCTCGCCACGCCCGCAGCCGACGGCGGCAGCACCTGGACGGCCGTGAACGCCTGCCTCGTGCCCGTGTACGCGCTGGACGGCCAGGAGGTCGTCACCGCCGAGGGTCTCGGCACCCCCGAGTCGATGCACCCGGTGCAGGAGAAGCTCGCCGGGGCGGGCGGCTCCCAGTGCGGCTACTGCACCCCCGGCTTCGCATGCAGCATGGCCGGGGAGTACTACCGGGCGGATCGAACAGCCCCCGAGCAGCCCGCCGAATGCGATGCCGAGCACGGCCCCAACGGATTCGACCTGCATGCGCTCAGCGGCAACCTGTGCCGCTGCACCGGCTACCGTCCGATCCGCGATGCCGCCTACACGCTCGGCTCGCCCGACGACGAAGACCCGCTGCGGCAGCGACTCGAGCAGCCGGCGCCCGCGGTCGTCGCGACCGACGTCGAGGCCGGCGGGTCACGCTTCGTCCGCCCCGCCTCCCTCGCCGAGGCACTGCGGCTGCTGCGCGACGAGCCGGATGCCCTGCTCGTCGCAGGCTCCACCGACTGGGGCGTCGAGGTCAACATCCGCGGCAGGAGGGCCCCGTTCGCCATCGCGATCGAGCAGCTCCCCGAGCTGCGCACCCTCAGCATCGACGACGACCGCATCGAGATCGGCGCGGCCCTCACGCTGTCCGAGATCGAGAAGCAGCTCGACGGCGCGGTGCCGCTGCTCGGCGAGCTGCTCCCGCAGTTCGCCTCCCGGCTGATCCGCAACCGGGCGACCATCGGCGGCAACCTGGGCACGGGCTCCCCCATCGGCGACACTCCTCCGGCGCTGCTCGCTCTCGGCGCCCGGCTCGTCCTCGTCTCGGCCGACGGTTCCGGCTCCGGCTCCGGAATCACCGAGCGCGAGGTCGAGCTGTCGGAGTACTTCACCGGCTACCGGCAGACCGTCCGCCGCCCCGGCGAGCTCATCCGCGCGGTCCGCATCCCCCTGCCGCTCGCGGGGCTCACCGCCTTCCACAAGATCGCCAAGCGCCGCTTCGACGACATCTCGAGCGTCGCCATCGCGTTCGCCCTCGACATCGAGGACGGCTTCGTCACCGCCGCCAGGATCGGTCTCGGCGGTGTCGCCGCGACACCGCTGCGGGCGTACGCCACCGAGGCGGCGCTGGTCGGCCGGCCGTGGGACCTCGACACCGTCCGCGAGGCGGCCGCGGTGCTGGGCTCCGAGGGGACGCCGATGTCTGATCATCGCGCGAGCTCCGAGTACCGCGCCCTCATGCTCGGCAACGCGCTGCGGAAGCTCCACAGCACGACGTCCGTCGAACCGAAGGAGGTGCCGGCATGAGTGCACTCGCCGATCGTCCGGAGGACCCCGTCGTGGGCACCCGCGCTCCCCACGAGAGCGCCGTGCTGCACGTCACCGGGGCCGCGATGTACACCGACGACATCGCCGCGCACACCCCGGGCACTCTCACCGCCTGGCCGGTGCAGTCCACGAACGCACACGCGAAGGTCAGGGTCGACGTCTCCGCCGCATACGAGGTGCCGGGCGTCGTGCGAGTGCTGACCGCCGAGGACGTCCCCGGGGTCAACGACGCCGGCATCAAGCACGACGAGCCGCTCTTCCCAGACGAGGCCAGGTACTACGGCCACGCGCTGGTCTGGGTGCTCGGCGAGACGCAGGAGGCTGCGCGCCTCGGCGCCGAGGCCGTGACGGTCGAGTACGAGCCCCTCCCCTCGCTGATCACTGTGCAGGACGCCATCGCAGCCGACTCGTATCAGGGCATCGCCCGCACGGTGAAGCGCGGCGACGCGGCATCCGCTCTGGCCTCCGCAGCCCGCGTCTTCGAGGGCGTCACCGAGTTCGGCGGGCAGGAGCACTTCTACCTCGAGACGCACGCCTCCTTCGCGGTCCGCGACTCCGAGGGCGGGTACTTCGTGCAGTGCTCGACGCAGCATCCGTCCGAGACGCAGGAGATCGTCGCGCACGTGCTCGGGATCACCTCCAGCGAGGTCACCGTGCAGTGCCTGCGGATGGGCGGCGGCTTCGGCGGCAAGGAGATGCAGCCGCACGGCCTCGCCGCGATCGCGGCCCTCGGCGCCAAGCTCACCGGCCGGCCGGTGCGGCTGCGCCTGAACCGCACCCAGGACATCACGATGACCGGCAAACGGCATCCGTTCCACATATCGTGGAAGGTCGGCTTCGACGCCGACGGGATGCTGCAGGGCCTGGATGCCGTGCTGACCTGCGACGGCGGCTGGAGCCTCGACCTGTCCGAGCCGGTGCTCGGGCGCGCGCTCTGCCACATCGACAACGCGTACTGGATCCCGAACGTGCACGCGCACGGCCGGATCGCGAAGACGAACAAGGCGTCGAACACCGCGTATCGCGGCTTCGGCGGACCGCAGGGCGTGTTCCTGATCGAGGACATCCTTGGTCGCGTGGCGCCCGCGCTCGGCATCGACCCGATCGAGCTGCGCCAGCGGAACTTCTATGCGCCGGGCCAGACCACGCCCTACGGCCAGCTCGTCAAGGATGCCGGCCGGATGGGCGCCATCTGGTCGGAGCTGCGCGAAGAGGCCGATGTCGACGCTCGCCGGGCAGAGGTCGCGGCGTTCAACGCGGAGAGCCCGCACGTGAAGCGCGCGATCGCGATGACGCCGATCAAGTTCGGCATCTCCTTCAACTTCGCGGCGTTCAACCAGGCCGGCGCCCTCGTGCACGTCTACAAGGACGGCTCGGTGCTGATCAACCACGGCGGCACCGAGATGGGCCAGGGCCTGCACACGAAGATGATGCAGGTCGCGGCCACCGCGCTCGGGCTGCACCTGCACCAGGTGCGACTCGCCCCGACCCGCACCGACAAGGTGCCGAACACGTCGGCGACGGCGGCATCCTCGGGCGCCGACCTCAACGGCGGCGCCGTGCGCAACGCCTGCGAGCAGATCAGGGACCGGATGGCGACGGTCGCCGCGCGTCTGCTCGGCGTCGACGAGCGCGACGTGCGCTTCTCGGGCGGCACGGTCACCGGCCTCGGCAACCGCGACAAGGAGCTCACCTTCGCGGAGGTCGCGAACGCGGCCTACCTGCAGCGCGTGCAGCTCTTCGCGGCCGGCTACTACCGCACCGAAGGTCTGCACTGGAACCCGGACATCATGCAGGGCTCGCCGTTCAAGTACTTCTCGTACGGGTGCGCCGCGACAGAGGTCGAGGTCGACGGGTTCACCGGCGCCTACCGCGTGCGCCGCGTCGACATCATCCACGACGTCGGCGACTCGCTCTCCCCGATGATCGACATCGGCCAGATCGAGGGCGCGTACGTGCAGGGCATCGGCTGGCTGACGCTCGAGGAGCTGCGCTGGGACGCCACGGACGGCCCGAACCGCGGCCGGCTGCAGACCCAGTCGGCGTCGACCTACAAGCTGCCGAGCTTCTCGGAGATGCCGGAGGTCTTCAACGTGCGGCTGTTCACGAACGCGCGTGAGGACGGCGCGGTCTACGGCTCCAAGGCCGTCGGCGAGCCGCCGTTCATGCTCGCGTTCAGCGCCCGCGAGGCGATCCGCGAGGCCGTGGCTGCATTCGGCCCTGACGGGCACTCGGTCGAGCTGGCCTCGCCGGCGACGCCGGAGGCCGTGTTCTGGTCGGTGCAGGCCGCGCAGCAGGCGGCGAAGGCATCCGAGCCCGAACTCGCCGTCGCGCTCTGATCGGCCGCTCATGGACTGGCTCGACGCACTGCAGGCGCTGCGCGCCGCGCGCACGCCGGCCGTCGTCGTGACGCTCGCCGTGGTACGGGGGCATGCACCGCGCAACGGCGGGGCGAAGATGGTCGTCGCGCCGTCTTCGGTGTTCGGCACCGTCGGCGGCGGCAATCTCGAGGAGACCGCGATCGAACGCGCCCGGGAGATGCTCACGGCCGGCGCCGCGGAGCCCGAGCTGCTGACGCTCACCCTGAGCGACAAGGTGACGACCGAGTACGGCGTGCAGTGCTGCGGAGGAGAGGTCACCATGATGCTCGAGCCGATGCGGGTCGTCCCGGTCGTCGCGATCTTCGGCGTCGGTCACGTGGGCCTGGAGCTCGCGCGGATCCTGTCGCGCCACGAGATGGAGCTGCACCTGATCGACTCGCGGCCGGCGATGCTGTCCGGCGAGCGGATCGGCGAGCCGGGTCGCAGCGGCGTCCTCTCCGACGCCGTCGCCCGGGTGCACGTGACGCACACGCCGGTGCCCGAGTCGGCGCTGGCCGCGCTGCCGAGCGGCGCGCACGTCCTGGTGATGACGCACGATCACGTCGAGGACCTCGCGGTCGTCGACATGGCCCTGCGGACTCCTGGTCTCGGCTCGATCGGCCTGATCGGCTCCGCCTCGAAGTGGGCGCGGTTCCGGAAGAAGCTCGGCGAGCTCGGGCAGAAGGATGCCGACCTCGCCAGGGTCACCACGCCCATCGGCATCCCCGAGGTCGCCGGCAAGCAGCCGGCCGCGATCGCGGTGAGCGTGGCTGCGCGGATGCTGCAGCTGATCGACGAGGCCGCGGCGGACTGATTCCGACATCCCCGCTCTCGCAGTTCCGCAAAATGGAACTTGATATCCAGGATACGGACGTCTAGAATGCTGTGCAGGCCTAGGCGGGTTTCCACAACCATCTACCGGGCATCCCCGCGGCGAAGTCGCCGCGGATTGTGATCCCGGAGGTGTGCCATGCTCGACCGTTCCCCAGAGTACGCGGAATGCTTCGCCGAACCGCAGCGCTGGGCCATCGCGACCATCGTCGAGGTGTCCGGCTCCGTCCCGCGCCCGGCCGGCACGTCAATGGCCGTGCGCGACGACGGTCGCACGATCGGCTCGGTCTCGGGCGGCTGCGTCGAGGGCGCGGTGGTGGATGCGGCACTCGGGAGCCTGGAGACCGGCGCTGTCGAGCTGCACTCCTTCGGCTACGCCGACGACGACGGCATCTCGATCGGGCTGATGTGCGGCGGCGACGTGCGCGTGCTGGTGCAGCCGGTGCGGACGATGCCCGCAGCCGCGCGCGGGGTCGAAAAGGCACCCTCGGCGACGATCTCCGATGCACATATGACCCCGCACCCGAGCTCCGATGCGTATTCGACCTCGCACGGGCACGGCGAGCACGCGGCCGCCCCCGCGACCCGGCACCTCGTGCGCGACCTCCCTCTGTCCGACGCATCCGCCGGGTCGGTCTTCGCCGCCTCCCCCGCCCCGCTCCGCTCCGACGCGCTGTGCGCCGCGTTCGACGACGCCGAGCCGCCCGCCGAGGTCGTGCTCGCGGCCGGCCACGCCGCCGATCGGGTGCGCGCCGCCCTCGCCGCCGGCGGCACCCACGTCTTCGACATCACCGACCGCTCGCTGCCGGAGTGCCCGGTCGTGCGGCGCCTGCTGGTCGAGTCGACCGCAGAGCCGGCACGGCTGGTGATCTACGGCGCGAACGACTTCTCCGCCGCGCTGGCGCAGGCCGCGGCCGCGCTCGGACGGCACGTCACGGTCTGCGACGCCCGCCCGGTGTTCGCCACGCGCTCTCGCCATCCCGGCGCGCACGAGGTCGTGCTCGCGCACCCGGCGAAGCACTTCGCGCAGGAGCTCGACGCCGGCCGGATCGACGCGCGCACCGCGGTCGTGGTGCTCACCCACGACCCCCGGTTCGACCTTCCGGTGCTCGACCGCGCGCTGCGGGCCGGTCTCGCCTACGTGGGAGCGATGGGCTCGCGCGTCACCCACGAGAAGCGGATGCAGGAGCTGCGTGCGGGCGGACTGAGCGAGGGCCACCTCACCCGCCTGCACTCGCCTATCGGCCTGGACCTCGGCGCGCGCACCCCCGCCGAGGTCGCGGTGTCGATCCTCGCCGAGCTGATCCTGGTCGAGAGCACGGCCCGCGCGAGTGCCGGACGCACGCGGCAACCGCATCGGATGCTGCGCGACACCGCGGGCGACGTGCACGACGCCCGCCGCGTGTGCGCGCCCGAACCCGCGGCCGTCCCTGCATCCGCATCCGTCCGTGCATCGGCACCCGCACCAGTGAAGGAGGCCGTCGCATGGATGTGACGAGCGTCGACGAGGTGCTGATGTGCGCCGACCCCGGCGAGTGGCGTCCGGGTGACTCCTGGCTGGCCGGCGGCACCGTGATCTTCTCCTACGGCACCGACATCACCCGCGGCGCCCCGTCGCGCCTGCTCGACATCACCGGCGCCGGGTGGGAGCACATTCGCTGGGTCCCTGAGCCCGTCGAAGGGTCCGACGGCAGGATGACGCTCGAGATCGCGGCCACCTGCCGGATCGCCGACCTGCGTGCCCTCGCCGACGAGGATGCTCCCGGCGGCATCCCGCGCGCCGAGCTGCCCGGCCTCGACCTGATCCCGCCGGCCTGCGACTCGTTCGTCGCCTCGTGGAAGATCTGGCACATGTCGACGGTGGGCGGCAACGTGGCGACGGCGCTCCCCGCAGGTCCGATGATCTCGCTGCTCACGGCGTGGGATGCGACGGCGCTGATCCTCCGACCGGACGGGACGAGCAGGCGGATGCGGGTGGCCGATCTGATCGCCGGCCCGACGCGCGCCAGGCTCGGCGACGGCGAGCTGATCCGCAGCTTCCGCGTTCCCGTGCGCTCGCTGCGCGACCGGCCCGCGTTCCGGCGGATCTCGCTCACCGAGCGCGGCCGCTCGGCCGCGCTCGTGATCGGCCGGCGCACCTCGGAGCGGAGCGCACGGCTGACGGTGACGGCATCCACGTTCCGGCCGGTCGTGCTCGACTTCAGTGCGGATGCCGGCACGGACACTGGTGTCGGCGCTGGTGTCGGCGCCGGCAGCGCCGTGCGTGCGGATGCCGGCGCCTGGCGCACCGCGATCGATGCGGCCTCGGGCCGCTGGTACGACGACATCCACGGCGACCCTGCCTGGCGACGACGGATGACGCACCGGCTCGGCGACGAGATCCTCGCCGAGCTCCTGCCGGGCATCGCCACCGGCGTCGACGACGCGATCGGCAGGATCACCGGCGATCTGCGGATCGAGAGGAGCGCATCATGACCACCGAGCATCCCGAGACCACCGAGCACCCCGAGACCACCGGGCATCCCGAGACCACCGCGCATCCCCGGGCCGCCGAGCACGCCTGCGCACGCGCCGGCGGGCCGACCGCGACCCTCGACGGGCGCACCGTCGCCCTCTCCCCCGAGCCGGGGCAGTGCCTGCGCACCTGGCTCCGCGACCAGGGCTCGCACGGCGTGAAGAAGGGCTGCGACGGAGGCGACTGCGGCGCATGCACCGTGATCGTCGACGGCGAGGCCGTGCACAGCTGCGTGTATCCCGCGCACCGCGCCTCCGGTCGCGAGATCGTCACGGTGCAGGGACTCGGCACTCCCGAGCATCCGCATCCCGTGCAGGAGCAGTTCCGCCGGGCAGCCGGGTTCCAGTGCGGGTTCTGCACCGCGGGCATGGTCTGCACCGTGGCCTCGATGCCGGAGGGCGCGGAGCAGGACCTCGGGCGCACCCTCAAGGGGAACATCTGCCGGTGCACGGGCTACCGGAGCATCGAGGACGCAGTCCACGGGCGCGTGAACATCGACGACCGTGCCGGCGGCGTCGGCCACGCGACCGGCACCCCGGCGGCGATCGGCGTGGTCACCGGCACCGTCGAGTACACCATGGACGTCGACCCCGCCGAGCTGCCGGCGCCGCTGCTGTTCGCGACCGTGGTGCGCAGCCCGCACGCGCACGCCCGCGTCGTGCGGATCGACGCCTCCCGCGCCCTCGCCGCGCCGGGCGTCGTGCGGGTGCTGACCCGCGAGGACTCCCCCGCGACCCTCTTCTCCACCGCCCAGCACGAGCTCGCCGCCGACGATCCCGACGACACTCAGGTGTTCGACGAGCGCGTCCGCTTCGTCGGGCAGCGCGTCGCCCTGGTCGTCGCCGAGTCGCAGCGCGCCGCCGACCGTGCCGCGCGCCTGGTCGAGGTCGAGTACGAGATCCTGGCGGCGAACACCGACCCGGAGATCGCCGACCACCCTGGCACTCCGGTGCTGCACGGCGACAGCAACGTCGTGATGGAACTGCACTCCGAGGTCGGCGATCTCGCGGCGGCGCTGGCCGACTCGGACATGGTCGAGGAGCGGACCTTCCACACCCATCGCGTGTCCCACACGGCGCTGGAGACGCACGGCTCGATCGCCTGGCAGGACGCCGACGGCCGGTACGTCGTGCGCAGCAGCACGCAGGTCCCGTTCCTGGTGCGGCGCACGCTGGCGCGCGTCTTCGGCATCCCGAAGGACGACATCCGGGTGTACGCCGCCCGGGTCGGCGGCGGCTTCGGCGGCAAGCAGGAGATGCTCACGGAAGACCTCGCGCTGCTCGCGACGATGGCCACGGGGCGCCCGGTGCGCCTGGAATTCTCCCGCAAGGAGGTGCTGACGGCCACGACCGTGCGGCACCCGTTCCGGATGCGCGTACGCATGGGCGCCACCGCAGACGGCACGATCACCGGCATCGGCGTCGACGTGCGCTCGAACACCGGCGCCTACGGCAACCACGGCCCCGGCGTCATGTTCCACGGGGTGGGCGAGTCGATCGCCGTGTACCGGGCGGCGGCGAAGAAGATCGACGCCGACGTCGTGTACACGAACACGATCCCGTCCGGCGCGTTCCGCGGCTACGGCCTCAGCCAGATGATCTTCGCGATCGAGTCGACGGTCGACGAGCTGGCACGACGCCTCGGCTTCGACCCTCTCGACTTCCGCCGGAAGAACCTGATCGGCCCCGACGACGCGATGATCGCGGCGCGCGAGGAGCCCGACCTGATCATCGGCAGTTACGGGCTCGACGAGTGCGTCACGATCGTGAAGGACGCGCTGGCCAGGGACAGGGATGCCGACGCGCTCGCGCTCGGACCCGGATGGCGGGTCGGCGAGGGATCCGCCGTCGCCATGATCGCGACCGTGCCGCCGCGCGGCCACCACGCGCACGCGGCGATCCGGCTGGATGCCGACGGCGCGTTCACCCTCGACGTCGGCACAGCCGAGTTCGGCAACGGCACCTCCACGGTGCACCAGCAGATCGCCGCCACCGTGCTGCAGACGCGCACCCGCCGCATCCGGCTGCGCCAGGCCGACTCCGACCTCGTGCCGCACGACACCGGGGCCTTCGGGTCCACCGGCACTGTCGTGGCCGGCCGTGCGACACATGCCGCGGCCACCGCGCTCGCCGAGCTCCTGCGCACCCGCGCCGCCGTACTGCTCGAGGCCCCGATCGAGGAGTGCCTGCTGATCGGCGAACGAGTCGTGCGCGGCGGGCAGTCGGTGTCGCTGCGCGAACTCGCCGCGGATGCCGCGCGCGCCGGTGAGCCGCTCGAGGCGACCGGATACTGGGGCGGCACCCCGCGATCGGTGGCGTTCAACGTGCAGGGCTTCCGCGTGGCGATCGACGAGGGCACGGGCGAGCTGCGCATCCTCCGCTCGATCCACGCCGCGGACGCCGGGGTCGTCGTGAATCCGGAGCAGTGCCGCGGGCAGGTCGAGGGCGGCATCGCCCAGGCGCTCGGCGCCGCACTGCACGAGGAGGTCCGCGTGGACGAGAGGGGCGTCGTGACCTCCGACATCCTGCGGCAGTACCACGTGCCGACGTTCGCCGACATCCCGCGCTCCGAGGTGCGGTTCGCGCAGACCTCCGACGTGCTCGGCCCGCTCGGGGCGAAGTCGATGAGCGAGTCGCCGTTCAACCCGGTGGCGCCCGCGCTGGCGTCGGCGATCCGGGATGCGACCGGCATCCGGATGACCGTCACGCCGTTCACCCGCGACCGCATCCACGCCGCCATCCTGGAGCGGGATGGAGCTGCGGATGCGGATGCTGTCGCCGGACCGGGAGGCGCCGGCGATCGGGATGCCACGGGCGATCCGCATGCCGCAGGCGGATCGGGAGCCGTGGATCGACCGGGCGCCGCCCGGCGCACCCCCGCCCTGGCTCCCCGATGAGCACCGCGCACGCGATCGTGCTCGCCGCGGGCAGCGGCACCCGGCTCGGACGCGGCCCGAAGGCCCTGCTGCCGTGGGGCGATGAAGTGCTGGTGACGAGGGCTGCCCGGGCGGCAGCCCTCGCGGGATGCACCGTCACTGTCGCCGTCGGGCCGCGGGCGGGTGAGATCCGGCGGTGGCTCGAGATCGAATGCCCGTCGGTGGTCGACGTGCACGACGCACACCTGGGGATGTCGGCATCCCTGCGCGCCGCGGTGCGGACGATTCGCGGAGCCGGTGACGATCCGCGGACTTCTCCGGCCGATCCCTCCGAGATCCGTCATCGCCTCCGCGATCCGTCGCCGCCGGCCGCGCCATCCTCCCCGCCGCACTCGGTGATCGTGCTGCTCGTGGATCAGCCCGGCGTCGACGAGCATGTGATCCGCCGCCTCCTGGATGCCCGCGCCCCCGGCCGGGTCGCACGCGCGGCGTGGAACGGCGTGCCCGGGAACCCGGTCGTGTTCGGCATCCGCGATCTGCTCTCCGCTGCCGCACTCGCCGAAGGGGATGCCGGCGCACGCGCCTGGATCTCCCGGCATCCGCACCTCGTCGACGACGTCGAATGCGGCGATCTCGGCAGCGGCGCCGACATCGACGAGCCCGCCGACCTGCGCGCCTGGCCGCAGTGCGCCTCACGCCGGCCCGCCTGACCGATCTCCCGGCGGCCCGGGAAGCGGCAACGGGCCCCCGGTCCGAAGACCGGGGGCCCGCACGTCGTCCGAGACTCAGCCGGCGAGCATCGTCTCGATCGGCCCCCGCACGAAATAGAGCGCGAAGCCCGCCGCGACGATCCACATCAGCCAGTGCACCTTGCGAGCGCGTCCGGAGAGCGCGTTCACGAGCGCCCAGGAGACGAAGCCGACGCCGATGCCGTTCGCGATCGAGTACGTCAGCGGCATCGTCACGATCGTGAGGAACGCCGGGAGGGCGACCGCGAAGTTCGTGAACTTGATCTCCTTGACCTGCGCCATCATCATCGCGCCGACGACCACCAGGGCGGCCGAGCCGACCTCGATCGGCACGACGAGGGTCAGCGGCGTGAAGAACATCGAGAGCAGGAACAGCACGCCGACCACGACCGAGGCGAGACCCGTGCGGGCGCCTTCACCGATGCCGGATGCGCTGTCGACGTACACCGTGTTCGACGAGGTCGACGTCGCGCCTCCCGCCACTGCGCCGAGACCCTCGACCACGAAGGCCGAACGCAGCCGCGGGAACGTGCCGTCCTTGTACGCGAGGCCCGCGTTCTTCGCCAGGCCCGTCATGGTGCCCATCGCGTCGAAGAAGTTCGAGAACACGAGGGTGAAGACGAGCATCGTCGCCGACAGCGCGCCGATCCGGCTGAACGATCCGAACAGGTCGAACTGGCCGATCAGGCCGAAGTCCGGGATGGTCACCAGCGCGGTCGGGATCTCCGGGATGGTCATGTGCCAGCCGCCGGGGCTCTCGAAGGCCGGGCCGAGCTTGAAGATGGCCTGCGCGATGATCGCGATGACGGTCGCGACGACGATCCCGATCAGGATGCCGCCCGGCACGCGCCGCGCGACCAGGACGCCGATCAGCACCAGGCCGATCACGAAGATGAGCGTCGGGATCGAGGTGATGGAGCCCGCGTCACCCAGCTGCACCGGAGGGCCGCCGGCCGTGCGGCTGACGAAGCCGGAGTCCACGAAGCCGATGAAGGCGATGAACAGGCCGATGCCGACCGTGATCGCGGCCTTCAGCGGCGCCGGGACGGCGTTGAAGATCGCGGTCCGGATGCCGGTGGCGCCGAAGAGCACGATCAGGAGGCCGTTGATCACCACGAGCCCCATGGCCTCCGGCCAGGTGACCTGACCGACGACGGACACGGCGAGGAACGAGTTGATGCCGAGTCCCGCGGCGAGCGCGAACGGCAGCCGGGCGACCAGCCCGAACATGATGGTCATCACGCCGGCGGTGAGGCCGGTCGCGGCGCTCAGCTGCGCGCCGGAGAGCGTGTTGCCGAGGACGTCGGGCGCTCCGCCGAGGATCAGCGGATTGAGGATCACGATGTACGCCATCGTGACGAACGTGACGATGCCGCCGCGGATCTCCCTGGCGAAGGTCGAGCCGCGCCGGGTGATCTCGAAGAAGCGGTCGAGCGCGTTCTTGGGCTCGGCGTCGACGGTCGTCGTGGCGCCGGTGGGAAGGGGCGGGAATTCGGGACGACGGGTGGTGTCGTCAGCGTGGGGGTCGCCCACAGGGGTCGTTGAAGTCATCTTCTGCTCCATTGCAGTCGGATCGGGTGTCAGTCGAGGATCAGTAGTCGATGCGGGCGGCGTTGTGCTGCCACTCGGCGAAGGGGGCGACCCGCTGCTCGGGGTCGAGTCGCTCCTGAGCGACCGGCATCATCCGGCGGTCCTCGGGGCCGCCCTCGAAGTAGCGGTAGAAGACGGCGTCGTCGAAGCCGGCATCCGCCGCGTCGTCCCGGTCGGCCGCGAAGTACACCCTGTCGACGCGCGCCCACAGCGACGTCGCGAGGCACATCGGGCAGGGCTCGCAGCTCGAGTAGAGCACGGCGCCGCTCAGGTCGAAGGTGCCGAGGCCCTGACAGGCGGCGCGGATCGCGGTGACCTCGGCGTGGGCCGAGGGGTCGAGGTTCGCCGTGACCCGGTTCACCCCTTCGAAAACCTGGCCGTCGGGGGCGACCACGATCGCCCCGAAAGGACCGCCGGCGTTTCGGACGTTGTCCGTCGCGAGGGCTACGGCGCGGGCGAGATACTCGGCGGGAGTCGGTGTCACCGTCGGATCGGATTCGGGCACACTGATGCTGTTCATGCGGAGAGCTTCCTTGCTTTCGTCGCAGTGATACGGCTTATCGGGTCGGGCCCCTCTTCGGGCCGTTCCGCGAGATATACGTCGAACCGCTAGGTTTGCTTCTTCTTGCCGTGGGTCGTTGTCGACCGTGGCCGGATACGACTGTAACAGCGAAGCACGCGCACGTCTACGTCAGCGTGAAATTCTGTTTCCACATTGTGGTATACCGAGTTCGAATCCGGCGGCGATTCAAGCCGCGGGAGCATCCGCCTCCGCACAGGAGAAGCGCGATCGATACGCGGTGGGCGTCGTGCCCAGCACACGCGAGAAGTTCTGCCGGAGCACCGCAGCCGACCCGAACCCGCACTCGTCGGCGATCTGCTCGAGGGGCAGGTCGGTGCGCTCCAGCATCCGCTGCGCATGGATGATCCGCTGTCGTGCGAGCCATGCGGCCGGCGTCGCGCCGTACTCGGCCTTGAACCGCCTGGCGAAGGTCCGCGGCGACATCAGCGCGCGGGACGCGAGGCGATCGACCCCGAGGTCGTCGCGCAGATGCTCGACGGCCCAGTCCGCGACGGCCGCGAGCGAGTCGCTGGGGATGACGGGGATCGGCCGGTCGATGAACTGCGCCTGTCCGCCGTCACGCTGAGGGGGCACCACCATGCGCCGGGCGATGCGGTTGGTGAGCTCGGCGCCGATCTCCTGGCGGAGCAGGTGCAGGCACGCGTCGATGCCGGCCGCCGTGCCGGCGCTGGTGATGATCCGCTCGTCCTGCACGAACAGCACATCGGCGTCGATCTCGATCTGCGGATACATCGCGGCCATGACGTCGGAGTACATCCAGTGCGTCGTCGCCCTGCGTCCGTCGAGCACGCCGGCGGCGGCGAGAATGAAGGAGCCGCTGCAGACGCTCATGACCCAGGCGCCGCGGGCGACCGCGTCGCGAGCGACGTCGAGGAGGAGCGGATCGATGCGGTCCCAGTACGTGCGAGGAAGCGGGCAGAAGACCACGAGATCGGCCTCGTAGGCGAAGGAGAGGTCGTGCTCGACGTTGACCGAGAAGCCCATCTTCGACTCGATCGCGCCGGGGTGCGGCGCGACGACGCGGAAATCGAAATTCGGCACCCCGGAGTCCGCGCGGTCGAGGCCGAACGCCTCGCAGGCGACTCCGAACTCGAATGGGGCGAAGCCGTCCTGGATGATGCAGGCGACCGTCTTCATGCGCGCTCCCTGTCTGGGTTGCTGAGCCTGTCGAAGCATGGCAGTTTTCGTACGCTCATAGTCTTTTCTGCCACTCGTGGCGGTTAGACATCGAACGTAGCGTTTCTGCCATGATACTCGTCATCGCACTCATCGCCCTCAGCATCTGGGGAATCGTCGCCACGGTCATCGAGCTGCGCCGCGACGGCTATCGCCCCGTGTCCACCGACTGGAGCCGGGTCGCCGGCCACGAGACCCGGTGAGAACGCTCTGCCTGGGGCTACGCTCGACAGCATGAGCGAGCCGCAGCAGCCTCCTGTTCCGCCGTACGCCCAGCCGCAGGGCCAGCCGCAGGGTCAGTTCCAGGGCCAGACCCCGCCGATCGCGCCCCAGCCTCCGGCGGCTCAGCCCTACGGCGCCCCGCAGGGATACCCGGCCGCCCCGTCCTATCCGGCATCCGGCCAGCCCTATCCGGCTGCTCAGCCGTACCCGGCCGCGCCCGCAGGCGGCGCGAACGGAATGGGACGCGCGGCCTTCATCGTCGCGCTGATCACTCTCGCCGTGACACTGCTCATGTCCCTCGCGACGCCGTTCGTCTACCGCGCCGTGGACTTCACGCCGGCGATCTTCGAGCTCTACAACGGCGTTATCAACCTGATCGGGTTCGCCGGATCCGTCGTCGCGCTGGTCCTCGGGCTGATCGCGATCCGCCGCCCCGGCTCGCACCTGCTGCCGGGAATCGCGATCGGGATCGCGGGATCCAGCATCCTCGGCACCGTCTTCAACCTGGTCTCGGCGACGCTGTTCTCCTTCATCTGAACCGCAGCGACCGCATGCACGGGCGTCAGCGCGCGAGCACCCGCTGATAGACCGCGATCATCGCCGCGGTGCGCGACGACTGCCGGAACGCCTCGGCGACCTCGTACGAGGGTGCGGGCGCTGTCCCGTTCGCGATGTCGGATGCCGCCAGCCGGAGCGTCTCGCTCAGGGCGCTGATGCGCTGCGCCTCCGAGCCCTCGGCGCCGGGGACCGCCCACAGTCCGCCGCCGAGCTCGGCCGCGATGTCGGGGTCGCTGATCACGGAGGGCGTGCCGAGGGTCGCGGCCTCGAACGGCGTCATCCCCTGCGTCTCGAATCCGATCGACGTCTGCACGAGGGCATCCGCTGCGGCGATCCGGGCGAGCGTCTGCGGGTACGTGAGGCGGCCCGCGAAGCGCACGTGCGGGAGGGCGGCGACGATCTTCTCGGCCGCCGCGCGCTGGCCGCCGCCGCCGATGATCTCGAGATCCGCGTCGACCCCGGAGGCGACGAACGCCTCGAGGAACGGGAGCAGCCGCTTCTCCGGGCTCATCCGGCCGAGCCAGACGAAGCGGGGCCGGCCTGGTACGCGGAGGTCGGGAGCCGCCGCGAGGGTGGCGGCGCGCAGGTCGTCGTCGATGCCGTTCCAGATCACGTCGACCGGCGAGAAGACGTCGTGCTCCTCGAGGCGGCGCGCGAAGTGCGTCGACGGTGCGGTGACGGCCGCGGCACCGGCCGCGAGGCCCCGCAGGAACGCCCAGCCGTCGCGCCCTGGCACCGGCTGCTCGCCTGCCCCGCGCAGCGCACGGCGGCGCCAGGCGTTGAGGAACGCGAGCACCGGTCGGTGCAGCGGCGTGACGGCCGCGATGCCGACGTCGACGCGGTTGTGCATGGTGTGCACGACCGGGATGCCGTGGCGCGACGCGTAGCGGTGGCCGATGAAGGCACCCCAGAAGTCCGCCTGCACGTGCACGAGGTCGACCGGCGGACGGTGCGTCATGGCCGCGTCGAGGAAGCGGTCGGCGGCGCGGCCGGGCCAGCTCATCGAGTACTCCCGATCCACCGTGATCGGCATCGACGGGAGGTCGACAGAGGCGGGGCCGGATGCCGAGGCACGGGGTCCGTGCATCCTGGGCGCGACCACCGTCACCGTGTGGCCGGCGCGCTCGAGGAACTCGCGCTGCAGGCGCATCGACACCTGCGCACCGCCGAGCGAGTCGAGGTGCTGATCCCCGAAGAAGACGATGTGCATGCTGTCGGCCCCTACGCGGGGAGCGGCTCGTCGCGGTACAGCGCCTCGAACGTGTCGAGCGTGCGGTTGATGTCGTGGATCGCGACGCCGTCGAGCGAGGCGCGCTGCATGCGCTCGAACTCGGCAGGGGATGCCGTCAGGACGTCGGTCAGGCGCGCCGCGAGCGCATCGACGTTCCCCGGCTCGAACAGGTGGCCGTTCTCGCCGTCATGCACGAGGTGCGGGAGGGCGACGGCATCCGCTGCGACGATCGGGAGGGCCGAGGCCATCGCCTCCATCGTCGCGATCGACTGCAGCTCTGCGATCGAGGCGATCGCGAACACCGAGGCGCGCGAGAGCAGTGCGCGCAGCTCCTCGTCGGTGGTGCGCCCGTGGAAGGCCACCCGGTCCTCGATCCCGAGCTGACGGGTGAGGTGCTCGAGCTGCTTGCGCTGGTCGCCGCCGCCGACGATGTCGAATGTGGCGTCCAGCGCAGGGTCGAGCTTCGTCATCGCCTTGAGGATGACCTCGACCTGCTTCTCGGCGGTGAGGCGCCCGACGAAGATGATCCGGTTCGTCTCGCGCGGGGCGATCACGGGCGTGTACTGGGTGCGGTCGATGCCGCAGCTCACCGGGATGACGCCCTGCACGGCGACCGTGCGCTCGAGGAAATCGGCGGCCCTGCGCGTGGGGGTGGTGATGGCGCGGGTCATGTCGAACGTGCGCTTCGCATCGGCCCAGGCGTACGTGAGCACCATGTTGTCGACGAAGTCGGGGAAGATCGAGTGGTCGAGGATGTTCTCCGCCATCACGTGGTTGGTCGCGATGACCGGGATGCCGCGCTCGTGCGCGATGTGCGCGAGGCCGCGTCCGATGATGATGTGCGACTGGATGTGGACGACGTCCGGCTGCACCTGGTCGAGGATCTGGCGGGCGTAGTGCTTCGTGCGCCATGGCCACACGAAGCGGATCCAGTCGTGCGCGACCCAGCGGATCGAAGGCAGGCGGTGCAGTGTCATCCGCTCGCCCTCGATGACCTCGGTGCGCGGCTTCGCTCGACGGTAGGCCTGGTTCGGGGCGACGATGTGCACCTCGTGCCCGCGCTGGACGAGGCCGGCAGCCAGGCGCTCCGCGAAGCGGGCGGCTCCGTTGATGTCGGGAGCGAACGTGTCGCATCCGAGCAGGATGCGCAGGGGCCGCGGACCTGCCGCCTGGTCCGCGGTGGCGGATGCGGCGGCGGGCGTGCGCGACTGATCGTTCGGGTCGTCGGAGGAGGTCACAGAGAAGCTGCCTTAAGGTACAACGGCCACGGGAGGCCCTTTCGGGCGCTGGCAACTCTACCCGAGGGGTCTGCGCGGGCAGCCCAGGCATACCGGCATCCCTCAGGGTCTGGCCCTACGTTGGGGGGATGCGACTGACTGCCGACGCCGACCCGCGGCTCTGGATCCCCGTGACGGACTCGCTGGGCTGGAAGGGCCGACGACACCGCAAGGCGGCGATCCGGATGCTGCTGGGGCAGGCGAACACGGCCTTCGGCGCGGCCGAGCGCCCAGGGTCGAAGCTCGGCGCGTGGGCGATGAGCCAGGCGGCACCGCTGCTCATGAAGCGCGCCGACGGGCGCGTGCTGGCGTGGACCTGGAAGAGCGACCCGGAGCTCGTGGTGGCGATGGCGACGGCGCAGACCCTGACCCCCGATGTGCGGATCGCGCGCGCGTCGATGCCGATGGACTACGACGACACCGAGTCGTTCTCCAGCCGCTGGCTGGGCAGGGGCGAACGGCTCCTGGTTCCGATGCCGCCGTCTCCCGCCGCTCCCCCGTTCGCGACCTACACCTGGGACACCGGGACGCACCTGGTCACCCTCACCGCGGTCTGCAGCGAGCGCGAGCGCTTCGGCACGCTGATCGGCTCGCTGGACGACCT
>NZ_JADIJR010000037.1 GCF_017355365.1 Microbacterium sp. SD291
GTCATGAGACAAATCGCTCTATGTGCCAGCTGCAGCTGTCCCGGAAATTCGCGGGATCTGTGTCTCATCTCATGACAACTCCCGTGAGATCGGACAGTTTCTTGTCCGATCTCACAAAGTTGTCGGAGTCTCACGAAAGCTGTCGGAGCGTCTCACGAAAGTGGCGGAGTCTCAGGAAGGCTGTCGGAGCGCGGCGGCGGCACCTCCCTGCCGAAAACGATCGTTTCCGGCGAGCTCGGATCCCACGTCCTTAGACGCCTGCCGCTAGTGCTCGCCGGTACCTGCTTTCGGCGGGCGTTTCTGGCTTGTCCCCCAACGGGCATTATCCACTCGGAGCCTCGAGGGCTCGAATGGCGTTCCATCGGCTCGGAACCCGTCATCGCCGCTACGCCCATACGTTGAGTCCCAGCCCGATCGTGAAGGCTGCGAGGAGCACGACTGCCACGATGCCCGCGAGAGTCCGGGTGCTAAACGTGGTGCGCAGGAGAGCGAGCATTTTGACGTCGACGAGGGGGCCGACGAGGAGGAGGGCGACGACTGATCCTGCGGAGAAGAATGACGCGAACGACAGGGCAAAGAACGCATCCACGTTCGAACAGATCGATACGACCATCGCGATCAAGATCATTGCCACGATCGACATAACCGGATTGGATCCGACAGACAGGAGAACCTCACGGGGGATTAGCACCTGGATAGCACCGGCTAGTGCGCAGCCAATCACGAGTGCGGGCATGACTGCGCGGAACTCGACGACGAACTGGGTGAGGCTACGCCGACCGCGGCCACGGCTGCCTGACTCGTGGGCGGCCCTGTCGCATGTATCACGGAACTGGTCAGTGAGGAGAGTTCCCGGATCGGGGTGACGGCTGTACAGCCAGCCGATGAGGTTGGCGATGGCGTAGCCGCCGAGAAGGCGCGCAATCAGGATGCCGTCATCGAATCCGAAGGCTTGGTGGGTCGTGAGAATGACGATCGGGTTGACGATCGGGGCTGCGATCAAGAATGTGAGCGCATCAGGGACAGTGAAGCCGCGCATCAGCAGTCCCCGAGCAAACGGCACGTTGCCGCATTCGCAGACGGGGACGAACATGCCCAGGAGCGAGAGCACCATCCGACGCGGCCATGCTCGTCGCGGCATCCAGCGTTCGAGCACTCCGGCGGGAATCCACACCTGCACGATGATCGACAAGACCACGCCGAGGGTGACGAATGGCATCGACTCAATGAGGACGCTGACAGCGAGTGTGAGGCCGTCCTGCGCGCGGGTCGGGAGGGAGACCGGGAAGAACGTCGGCGCGAAAACTTCGATCAGGAATAGTGACGCAATCACGCACACGCCGACACCGACCATCGCCCACGCAGCACGCGAGCGAGCAGCAGGAGGTGTCCCGCTGCTCGCCCTGGTGGTCACCTGTTCTGGCTCAGTTGACCGTGTCATCTGTGCTCGGCTCATCGCAGCCCGAATGCGCCACCGCTAACCAGGATGAAGATGCCCAGACCGATCAGGACGAGCGGGAACAGCACGTGTTCCCAACGTTCCAGGATCTCCGCGATTGGTCGACGAGTAGCGATGAACTTTGCGACAACGACCAGGACGGCAACGAGGGCCAGGAACACCACGCAGTACGCGACGACCGCGGCGGGACCCACGCTGAGGAACACGGGAACGTAGACGCCGATGTTGTCACCGCCGTTGGCGAAGGTGACCCCGGCCACAGCCCAGACCGCGACCTTTTTTCCTTCGATCTTGCCCTCGTCGTCATCGTCGTCGTCGCGATTGCGCCACGCCTGCCATGCCGCCCAGAGACCCAAACCCAGGGGGATGAGGCCGAAGTAGGGAATGACTTCAGGAGGGAGGAACGCTCCTGCGCCGAGAGCAACGAGTACGGCGGCGCCGAGGATGCCAGCGAACCCCAAATACTGCCCGAGCAGAATCCGGGTCGTTGTACCTCGTTGGCCCGCACCTCGGGCGAAGAACAGAGAGAGCACGATGATGTCGTCGATGTTCGTTACCAGGAACAGACCAACTGCTTGCAGGATGGAGAGGAAGATCATGCGCTGACCTCCATCGTGCAGCAGTCCGCAACTGTGCACGTGGGGTCGATGCACTCGGCCTCGTGATCCACGGCCAGGGTCGTATCCAGTAGAGCGGTCAGCGCCGTGGTCAACCGAGGATCTGCGACCTCGTATCGAGTGCGCCGCCCCTCGGGCTCTGCCACGACGATGCCGCAGTCACGGAGGCACGTGAGATGGTTGGAGACGTTCGATGGGCTCAGGCCCAGCTCGCGGGCGAGCGCCGCCGGATAGATCGGGCCGTCAAGCAGTGACATGAGAATGCGTGATCGCGTCGAGTCGGCCATAGCGCGGCCGAGGCGATTCATCACGTCCAAGCGAGTAGTAATAGTCAGCACTCAATGAATATACACGCTTGGATGTATGATCGGATACCGCGCCAGATCATCCGACAAGGCGCGATCCGAAGCGTCTCGACTACCTGGGTCTACCCGCTAGTGCAGCGCTCGACGTCAAGGAACCTCCATCATGCACACTTCTTCGTTATCCGGGCCCGGCCACCGCGCAGCCGCACACCGTCTTCGCCGGATGAGTGGCACATGGTGAGGCGGGATCGAGGTCGGAGGCTGGTTGTTGCGCTCGTGATCGCGTTCAGTATGACCGTGATCGACCAGGGTTCGAAGGCTCTAGCCCTGGCCCAGCTCAGCGAGAACGAGCGCATTCCCCTAGTCGGTGACCTGCTGGGCCTCCAACTTGCATTCAATCCCGGCACAGTCATGTCGCTCGGGTCGGGGAGCACGTGGGTGTTCACCGTGATCGGAACCGCAGCGACGATCGCGCTGCTCTACGCTGCTTGGCGATCCAAGTCGATCGCGTGGGCGATCGCTATCGGATTCGTCTGGGGCGGAGCAGTGGGGAACCTCATCGATCGCCTCCTTGCCCCGCCCGCGTTCGGTGTCGGTCACGTGACCGATTTCCTCGCCTACGGCAACCTCTTCATTGGCAACATCGCGGATATCTCCATCGGCATCGGCGTCGGCCTGGGGCTCATTCAGATCATCCTGAATCCCCGTCCTGAGCTTCCCCGTGGACAGTCCGCTGCCGCTTGACCTCGCCGAAACCTCGCGGCACACTGCTCGAGCTGGGTCCTGTGAGGATCTTCCCCGCTGCAATCACCGGAGCGCTCCTTATGATCCGCGGCGGTGATGAGACCAAAGAATGAGACGTCTTATCTAGTGGGCGGACGCGAGAGGGTTCAAATGTCAAGCGACGTGAGGAGGAGACATGGCGGCTGAGCGCCTGATCTACAAGCGGACCGACGGTAAATGGGCATGGAAGCTCACATCCCAGGGCCACGTCATCGCCACCGACGGGGGACGAGGCTATAGAAACGAAGCAGATTGCCGGCGCATCGCCGACGCCGTCATCGGGGGAGCCTTTGCCGACGCTAAGAAGAGAGTTCTCAACTAGCTCACATCAGGCAGGCATCCTCGGTGGCACTCAACGGGGCGTGCGCGAACTGCAGCATGTCCGAGAATCGCCGTAAACGATCGTTCTGGCGGGTTCGCGTCGCACGTCATCGTGCGCCCGCCGTTAACGTTCGCCGGTATCTGCTTTCGGCAGACGTTTCCGGCGTTCAGGTAGCTTGTCTTGCTGCGCTCGCTCGTCGTCCGTCGATGCGAGTTGGCGTGGTTGGTTTCGTTCCGCGCGGAGTTGTTGCTCGATCTTGGCGTGTGCTTTTCGTTCGTTGCGGTCGGCTCTGATGATGGACCGCAGGACGAACCAGAATGCTGCGACGACGGCGATCGTGGGGATGACGGACCAAAAGGCGTTGGTCCAGTAGTCATTGAGATTCATCCGCGCCTCCCGGGGGTTCACGCAGCACGAGCGCCAGTCCGACGATCGCGAGGATGAACGCTGTTTCGTAGCTTCCGAGCGTGTATGCCCAGAGTGACCATTGGTGTGGAACGGTTGTGTCGATGAGGAGATGAGCTGCGATCAGTGCGACGGCGGCCAGGAGAAGGAAGGCCCCGACACGTACGAGGCGATCGTGACGCCGCTGTGGGGACATGTGGCTGGTGCGCGTGGGAACGTGTGCTCGTGGACGGTGCCGAGCTGGGTGCAGGTGGCGGGTCATCTGAATATGGCTCCGATGAGGTAGAAGCTCGCAAGGGCGAGAAGCAGGGCGAGGACTGTGGCGCACGCGATGAAGACGGATATGCGTCGGAAAGGACTGCGGCGGGGGACCATGGGTGGCCGTTCTGGTGGTGGCGTTCTCTACCGGGCGGGGGCGAGGATGGTCGTGTCGTCGGCTGTGATCTGGACGATGCCGCGGTCGTCGACAACGATGAAGCGTTTGTCATCGATAGCGGTGAAGGCCTGAGCGGCCCCTTGAAGCGCGTCGAGGCGTTGCCATGTTCCTTCGGTGTTCTGTGACCAGAGGGCACCGTCGGTTCCGACTCCTGCGAGCGAGCCATTGGGTTTGGCGTCGAGTGTGTAGAGCAGTGGGGCGTCGGCGATGGGGGTGAAGGTGGCGCCGTTGTCGGTGCTGAGGAGTAGTCCTTCTTCTGTGGCCGCGTAGAGACCGTCGCCGGTGGCGGCGAGGTCTGCCGCGGCAAGCGTTGCGCCGCGGGTCCATTCGAGACCGTCGTCAGTGCTGATGAGCAGATCGACGCCATCGGAGGCGATCCCGTAGAGAGTGCCGTCCGGTCCGGCGGTGAGGACATGGAAGTCCGTGCTGCCAGTGAGCGCGATCGGTGACCACGACTCGCCGAAGTCGTCACTACGAATGACACCTAGGTTCGGGGAGCCGAGCTGTGCGGATGTCTGTGTGCCCGGGTGTCCGGATGCGAAGAGGGCGTCGTCGAGGACGGTAAAGCCCATCGCATCGAAGTCGTGGCCTCCAATGGGACCGGCGATCGCACCTTCGGGCGTGAGGGTGAAGAGTCCTCCGTGGGTGGCTACGAAGAGGTCCTCACCGCGGGGGTCAGCGGCAACACCGTGAATGTGTTGGATAACGGGGGGCACCGCGTTGGCGCCGGAGGCCTGCGGCGCGGCGCAGCCGGTGAGAGCGACGGCTACGAGAGCGATCGCGAAAGCGGGTAAGGGCGAGTGGCGGTTCATGAGACTCCGACGTGAAGAAGTGCATGCGGGTGCGCGGCCGGTACGCGAATGAGAGTCGCGACATGGCGCCAGCGCGGTGGCGTGGGTTACTGCGAGAAGGCCAGTTCGGGGGTGCGGGCGAGCGCCGCACCCCCGAAGGTGGATCAGAGCGTGTCGAGGAGGTCTTCCATCGTGGCGATCTCCGTGGTCTGCGCCTCGATGATCGTCTCGGCCAGAGCGACCGCGTCGCTGTTCTGGCCGTTGTCGACCTCTTCTTGGGCCATCTCGACGGCACCCTCGTGGTGCTGGATCATCTGCTCGAGGAACAGGCGGCTGGCGTCCGCGCCGGTGGCATCCTCGAGAGCCTGCATGTCATCCTCCGACATCATGCCACCGCCGTGATCCATTCCCTCCATGTCGGAGGTATCAGCGCCCCACTCTTCGAGCCACTGGTCCATCTTCTGGATCTCGGGCTCCTGCGCGGCCTTGATCTCTTCCGCAAGAGCGACGACACGTTCGTCGACACCCTCCTTGCTAAGGAGCATGTCGGACATGTCGATGGCCTGGGCGTGGTGCTCTTTCATCATGCTGGCGAACATGATGTCGGCGTCGTTGGCGTCCGCGGACGCCGGGGCCGAGGTGCTGCTTTCGTGGTTCATGCCGGGCATGTCGCCGCCGGAGGTGGTACCGGCGCAGCCGGCGAGTCCAAGCACTGCGGCGAGGGTGAGTGCGGCAGTCGCCGCAAACCGGGTCTTCATGATGGGGTTCTCCAAGAGTCGATGATGGTGCCCAGCGAGAGAGGCTGGGCGAGGGCGTTACCCGCGGAAAGCGGGCGCGCCTGCCATCACGTGCGACTGATGCAGAGAACGGTGAGAGACGGAGGCCGCAGCGGATGCAGCGCATCCCGGAGATGTAGGCGGGACACGGGCGTTCCCGGGGAATGTGCCACGGCTCGCCACCAGGCGGACGGCCGGGCGAGCAGCACGACAGCGATGAGGAGCGCGAGAACGCAGGCCATCCACGCCATGCCGTGATCGTCAGAACACGTGGCGCACCCCGCCTCGTCCACCGCTGCGGCGTCGCCAGAGGCGTGTGCGGGGTGAGCATCGGCATGCGCGGGTGCGACGGCGATGGTCTCACTGTGCCCGGAGGGCATGGTGTGCGTGTTCATCGAGTGCATCGCCAGAAGCCCGAAGATCACGGAAAAGGCGACGGCGACGACGGTCAGGAGGGTGCGGGTGAGGGTGCGCTGGTCATGCACGCGCCGTGCGATCATCATCAACACTGTCCCACCTCCCTTTCTTCCAGGGTACGTCGCCGCCGCCCATGCGCCTACTTGTCGACGACGGCGTCCGGGCTGAGGTTCAGCCGTCGCAGCAACTGCGCATTCAGCGCGACAACGATCGTGGACAGTGACATCAACACCGCACCGACCGACATCGGCAACACGAACCCGACGGGGGCGAGCACACCGGCAGCCAACGGCACCGAGAGAAGGTTGTACCCGGCGGCCCACCAGAGGTTCTGTTTCATCTTCCGGTAACTGGCCCGCGACAGCTCAATCACGGAGATCACCGATCGGGGGTCGTCGCTGGCGAGGATGACACCTGCGGAGGCGATCGCAACGTCCGTTCCTGCACCGATCGCAATCCCTACGTCTGCCTGGGCGAGAGCGGGGGCGTCGTTCACGCCGTCACCGACCATCGCGACCTTGCGGCCTTCGTTTTGCAGTTCTTTCACCTTGGAGGCTTTGTCCTCCGGACGGACCCCGGCGAAGTACCGGTCTATACCCAGCTCGCCGGCGACGGACGCGGCGACCGCGTCGGCGTCACCGGTGATCATGACCACCTGCACGCCGCGCTCGTGAAGCGCATCGACCGCGTGACGCGACTCGGAGCGGATCTCGTCCGCGAGGCGCAGCGCGCCCGTGACCTGGCCGTCGACGAGCACGTGGAGGATGATCGCACCCTCACCGCGCCACTCGTCGGCAACCGGCAGCTCGGCGGCGTGTTCTTGCTCGAGCATGTACGGGCCACCGACCTGCACGACACGTTCGTCGACACGGGCACGTACCCCAACGGCGGGGGAGGATTCGAAGTCGGTCGAGCGCGGAACGGTGAGGTTTTTCTCTTTCGCCGCGTTGACGATCGCACGGGCGAGGGGGTGCTCGGAGTCGGCTTCCGCGGCCGCGGCCCACGCCAGCAGCTGATCGGCGTCGGCGCCTGTGACGGGATCGATCGCGGTCACGGCGGGGGTGCCCTTGGTGAGCGTGCCGGTCTTGTCGAACAGGACCGTGTCGACGGTGCGCATGCTTTCCAGTGCGAGGCGATCCTTGATCAGCACGCCCCCTCGGGCGGCGCGTTCCGTCGCGATCGACACGACAAGCGGAATCGCAAGACCCAGAGCGTGCGGGCAGGCGATCACCAACACCGTGATGGTGCGAATCACCGCCGCGTCGGGCTGGCCGACGAGAGTCCAGACGATCGCGGTGATCGCGGCAGCGCCGAGCGCGAACCAGAACAGCCAACCCGCCGCCTTATCCGCGAGTCGTTGCGCCCGCGACGAGGAACTCTGCGCCTCCGTCACGAGCTTCTGGATACCCGCGAGTGCGGTGTCGTCGCCGATCGCGGTGATTTCCACCCGGACCCCGGAGTCGGTGGCGACGGTGCCGGCGATGACTAGGCCGCCTTCGCTGCGGCGAACGGGTCGGGATTCTCCGGTGATCATCGACTCGTCCATGCTGGCCGAGCCCTGCACGATCCGGCCGTCAGCGGGAACCCGCCCGCCTGGGCGCACCACGACCACATCCCCCACTTGCAGATCGGACGGTGCGACGGTGACGGTGGTGTCTCCGTCGATCTTTTCTGCCTCGTCCGGGAGGAGTGCGGCGAGGGAGTCCAGCGCGGAGGTCGTCTGTGCGAGGGATCGCATCTCGATCCAGTGGCCGAGCAGCATGATCACGATCAGCAGCGCCAGCTCCCACCAGAAGTCCAGCTCGTGGTGCAGCACGCCCAGGCTCGCACCCCACGACGCGAGGAACGCCACGGTGATCGCAAGGGCGATCAGCAGCATCATCCCCGGTTTGCGTGCACGGAGTTCGCTGACCGCGCCGGTCAGGAATGGGGCCCCGCCCCATACATACATCACCGTTCCGAGAGTCGGCGACACCCACGCGACCCACGCCGCACCCGGCAACGGGTACCCCAGGATCATCGAGAACATCATCGAGAACCCGACCACCGGCACCGCGAGGAGCAGCATGATCCAGAACAGCCGGCGGAACTGCCCCACGTGATCCCCGTGGCCACCATGCCCGGCGTGCCCCTCGTGCCCGGTGCCGTCGTGCGGTGCAGCGTGGTCCTGGCTCATCGCCGTGTGGTCGTGTTCCGTCGCGGCCTCGCTCGCGTGGTCGTGCTCCGTCGTGGCCGCCGGCGTGTGATTGTGGTGCGCGGTATGATCGGTGCGTTCGTCGTGCTGGCTCATCGGGGACTCCTTGCTCGGATGCGCGCGGGTGACCGGTCGCGTCGGGTGCGGCTCAGACGTCGCTGGTCGGGAGGGCGTAGCCGGCCTCCTCCACCGCGGCCTTCACAGCAGCGGGATCGACCGGTGCGGTGCTGCGGATGGTCACCCGGGAGGTGCCACCCGAGTTGAGATCCACAGTGACAGACTCGACGCCGTCGACAGCGCTCAGTTCTTCGCTGACGCTCGACACGCAATGTGAGCACGTCATACCGTCGACCAGCACCTCGGCTGTCACCGCAGCATCACTAGGTGCGGATGTCTCCGCGCTCGATGGCGCAGCGCAGCATGCGCAACCAGCGTTTGCATCCTTCAGCCCGAGCTCGATGCGATCAGTCATGATGTCTCCTTCAATTAGACAGACGTGTGGTCATGAACGAACCAGGCGGGCAATCGCTTCGTTGGCCTCGCGCACCTTCTCGGCCGCGACCGCGCCGCCCTCCGCACTGGCTTCCGCGACACAGTGACTCAGATGGTCACTCAGCAGCGACAACGCCACCGTTTCGAGGGCCTTCGTCGCCGCAGAAACCTGCGTAAGGATGTCGATGCAGTACTTGTCCTCATCGACCATCCCTGCAATACCTCGTACCTGACCTTCGACACGGCTTAAGCGCTTGCGCAGATCCGCTTTGTTATCGTCATAGCCGTTCACACCCTCAGAATACCCCCTAGGGGTATATAACTCAAGGAACAGCGAAGGCAGTCCCGCTACGCCCCATTGCCTCGGGTAACTGGTGCATCACGGATGACGTGGGGTGGCGATCACGGTTGGCAACGAGGGCAGGTCGTACGGCTGCCACCTGCACTACGAAGTGAAACCCGACAGCGAGTGCGTGAAACCCGCGGACCTTCATGGAGTGCGTCGGCGTGACCTTGCTGCTCTAACGCGATGCCCCGCGAACTGTTCAGCTACCTGGCCAACATCGTGACGGCCGTAGCCGGCGGTGACTCATCAGCCTACTTTGGCGCTACTGCCCTCAGGCTGCCAGAGTCCGTCACGACGTGCCCTGGAGAACATCGGAAGCGGCAAGCGAGTCGCGGGCGGTGGCCTGGTTCGGCGGACGCATAGGTGATGTGTATAGGGTGCGAAATGTGCGTCGAGACCCTCGCTTTCGTAAAGCTCGTGGTGCGGTCGGGGTCATGCTCGCTGCGGTGTTCGCGATCGGCCTAATCGGATGTGCGCCGGATCCGGTCAGCGATTCCTTCCTACGGGGCGAGAACACCGGCTATGTGGCCGCCAACGGCTCAATCGCCGAGATCCCGGTGGCCGAGCGGAGCGAACCCGTGGTCTTCAGCGGCGTAACTGAAACTGGCGATGATTTCGACAGCGCCGACAACTCTGGCAAGGTCACGGTGGTCAATTTCTGGTATGCCGGGTGCGCGCCGTGCCGCGTCGAGGCGAAGGATCTCGAGAGCGTTTGGCAAGAATACGGCGGCGAGGATGTAGCTTTCATCGGCATCAATACCCGCGACCAGGCCGACACTGCCCAAGCATTCTCTGAAGAGTTCGGCATCACCTACCCGAGCCTGATCGACGTGAACACGGCCGAGGCGAAACTCGCTTTCTCCGAAGTCGTGCCGATCCAGGCGACACCGACGACTCTCGTGCTCGACAAACAGGGCCGTGTCGCCGCCCGCATCATCGGACCCATCGACGGCACCTCGATCCTCTCGACACTCGTCAAGGACGCTCTGGCGGAGACACCATGAACGCCGACACCATCATCGGGTCCGGCGCGCTCTGGCTCGCAGTCCCCATCGCGATGCTCGCCGGTCTCGTGTCGTTCCTGTCGCCCTGCGTGCTCCCGCTGGTCCCCGGCTACCTCGGCTTTCTCGGCGGGACAGTCTCACCGAGCTCGAAAGGTGACGCGACAAACGCAGCCGCACCTGAGCGCCGACGACTCGTGTTCGGCGTGCTGCTGTTCATCCTCGGCTTCAGCGTCGTCTTCGTTCTCATCACTGCGCTGGGCGGAACGGCTGGCGTGTTCTTCCTACACTGGGGAGACCTGGTCACACGCATCCTCGGGCTCGTCGTCGTCCTCATGGGGCTCGTCTTCCTCGGGTTATTCAGTTTCGCCCAGAGGGAGGTCCGCTTCCACGTCAGCTCACGGGCCGGGATCGTAGGGGCGCCGCTACTCGGAGTGGCACTCGGTATCGGCTGGGCGCCATGCATGGGACCTACATTGGCCGCGATCATCGCGCTTTCATTCAACGCCGGCGACCCTGTCCGGGCCGGCTTCCTTGGCCTCGCGTATTCGCTTGGCCTCGGCATCCCGTTCCTTCTGGTCGCACTCGGGTTCGGTTGGGCGGCGAAGACGGTCGAGTTTCTCCGTCGTCACATCCGGGTGGTGAACGTCTGCGGCGGCATACTGCTGATCGCCCTCGGCATCCTGATGGTGACCGGGCTGTGGACCGACATCATGTCGCGACTGACGGCGGTGATGGGCAGCGTCATCCTCCCACTCTGAGACCTGGAGCGGGATGTCGCGCGCAACGACTAGAGCCGCCGCCGGGCTCGTTAACCGCTCACTGTCGTTCTAACGCCGAGGACGTTGCAGGTCGGCCTTCACCGCCCAATCCACACGCTCGGGAAGACACTCTAGGAACCGCTGCCCTGTGGATGGCCATGTCAGCGTTCCCGCCGTAAACGATCGTTTGCGGCGCGGTGAGTGAAGGCACACCAGATCGAATGCCAGAAACGTGCGCCGTAAGCGGGTTTCGGTAGGCGTATTCGGTGGGGTGTGAGCCGGATGTACTTACACCCAGGCCCCAGAGATGTCGCGCCTGGGGTGAAGCCGTTCCAATAGGTCATCAATCACTGTATAGTTCAGTGTGTGCTGACTATTTCCTCACGCCTCGATGTCATGAACCGGCTCGGCCGGGCCATGGCCGATCCCACGCGCGTTCCCGAATCCTAATGTCTCTGCTCGGTGGACCGAGCTACCCGGCTGTGCTCTCTCGTGAGCTGGAGCTGACGCGTTCGAACGTGTCGAACCATCTCACCTGCCTGCGTGACTGCGGGATTGTCGTTGCCGAGCCGGAGGGTCGCCAGACTCGTTACGAGATCGCCGACCCGCATCTTACGGCTGCGCTCGTCGCGCTCGTGGACGTGACGCTGGCGGTCGATGAGCACGCGCCGTGCGTGGACTCTGCGTGCACGGTGGCTGGCTGCTGTGGGACGGGGGCGGACGCGTGAGCGCGGCGTGTGGCTGCGAGCACGAGCCTGCCCAGCCTGCCACTGCGGCGGAGGATGAGACCGAAGAGGTGGTGCGGCCCTGGTGGAGGGACCGTGGGATCATGGTGCCGGTCTTCTCCGGTGTCGCATTCCTGGCCGGTCTGATCCTTGAATGGTCCGGCCTCGAGACCCCGGCGCTGGTGTTGTTCTGGGCCGGTCTGCTCCTCGGTGCGTCGACGTTCACGCCCGGCGCGATCCGGAAACTGTTCAAGGGCAAGCTCGGTATCGGGCTGCTGATGACGATCAGCGCGATCGGCGCGGTCATCCTCGGCTACGTGGAGGAGGCTGCAGCTCTGGCGTTCTTGTACTCGATTGCTGAGGCGCTCGAGGACAAGGCGATGGACCGTGCCCGGGGCGGGCTGAGGGCGCTGCTGAAGCTCGTGCCGGAGACAGCGACCGTGCTGCAGAACGGCGTCTCTGCGCAGGTGCCCGCGAGAGAGCTGACGGTCGGCCAGGTCATGGTGGTCCGTCCCGGCGAGCGGATCGCAACCGACGGGATCGTCCGTTCTGGCCGCTCCAGCCTGGACACCTCGGCGATCACCGGGGAGTCGATCCCCGTCGAGGTCGAGCCCGGCGATGCGGTGTCGGCCGGTGCGATCAACAGCGCCGGCGCGCTGGAGGTCGAAACGACCGCTGCGGGCACCGACAACTCGCTCACCACGATCGTGGAGCTGGTCGAGAAGGCGCAGACCGAGAAGGGCGAGCGTGCACGTCTCGCGGACAGGATCGCCCGCCCGCTCGTACCCGGCGTTCTGATCCTCGCAGCGCTCGTCGCGATCATCGGGTCGCTGCTGGGCCATCCAGAGGTGTGGATCACCCGCGCGCTTGTCGTGCTGGTCGCCGCTTCTCCGTGTGCGCTGGCGATCTCGGTGCCGCTGACGGTCGTCGCCGCGATCGGCGCAGCAAGCAAGTTCGGCGTGATCATCAAGTCCGGCGCCGTCTTCGAGCGCTTCGGCACGGTCCGCCACGTCGCGGTCGACAAGACCGGCACCCTCACCCGCAACGAACCTGCGGTCACCGCGGTGCTCACTGCGAACGGCGTGACCGAGACACAGGCGCTGGCCTGGGCGGCCGCACTGGAGCAGCACAGCACGCATCCCCTTGCCTCTGCGATCACCGCCGCGGCCCCGGGCACACCGGCAGCTGCAGATGTGACCGAGCAGGCCGGGCACGGCATCGACGGCACTGTCGGCGGATCGAGAATCACCGTCGGCAGTCCTCGCTGGCTGGACGCGGGCGACCTCGGGAAGCAGGTCGCGGAGTTGGAGGAGCAGGGCATGACCGTCGTGATCGTCCACCGCGACGGAACCCCCGTCGCCGCGATCGGCGTCCGCGACGAACTGCGCCCTGAAGTCCCCGAGGTAGTCCGGACGCTCACCAACCAAGGCGTCGGCGTGACGATGCTCACCGGAGACAACGCCCGCACCGCTCGTGCACTGGCCGCGCAGGCCGGGATCAGCGACGTGCGCGCGGAACTGCGTCCCGAGGATAAGGCAACCGCGATCGGCGAGCTGTCAAAGGCGGGGCCGGTCGCGATGATCGGCGACGGAATCAACGACGCACCGGCCCTCGCTGGCGCAGACATCGGTATCGCGATGGGCGCCACCGGCTCCGACGCGGCAATCGAATCCGCCGACGTGGCCTTCACCGGCCATGATCTGCGCCTCATCCCGCGAGCGTTCGATCACGCCCGCCGCGGTCGACGGATCATCAACCAGAACATAATCCTGTCGCTGCTGATCATCACTGCACTGCTCCCGCTCGCGCTCTTCGGCGTCCTGGGGCTCGCGGCCGTCGTCCTGGTCCACGAGGTCGCGGAGGTCATTGTGATCCTCAACGGTCTGCGTGCCGCACGCACCCGCACGCCACGACTGGAAAGCTGATGCTCGCAACTATCGGTTCAGCGATCGGCCTGTTCGCGGCAACCAACATCGACGACATTGTCGTGCTCACCGTGCTGTTCCTGGCTTCCAGTCGAGGGAAGCCCCGGCCGTGGCAGATCGTCGCGGGCCAGTATCTCGGGTTCATCACCCTCGTCGTGATCAGCGTGATCGCCGCTCTCGGTCTCACCATCGTTCCGGACGAATGGGTCGGTTTCCTGGGTCTGATCCCGCTCGGCATCGGCATCTGGACGCTCATTCGCGGCCTGCGCCGTAACGGCGATGACGATGATGACGACTCCAAGATCACCGCGGTCGGACTATGGGGCGTCGCAGGGATCACGATCGCCAACGGGGCCGACAACATCTCCCTCTACACGCCGATCTTCCGCACCAGCGCCCCCAGCGACGTCGCGATCATGATCGTTGTGTTCCTGATCCTCGTCGCGGTCTGGTGCGCGGCCGGCCGGCTGATCGGCACCAACAAGGCTGTTACCGAGGGGCTGGAGCGCGTCGAGCACTGGCTCGTACCGGCCGTGTTCATCGGCCTGGGCCTGTTCATCCTGATCGAATCCGGGGTCATCGTCCGTCTGATCGAGGTCCTCGCATGACCTCCTCCCAGACAGAGGCTCACCCGGCCGCTGCGCGCAAGCTGTCGTCGACGCGGCGGCGGCAGCTCACTGGTGGAGCGCTCCTGATCGCCGTGGTCGTCGTGCTGATTGATCAGGGAACCAAGGCGTGGGCCGAAGCGACCCTCACCGAGCGTGAGCGCATCCCGCTGATCGGTGACCTGCTGGGTTTGCAGCTCGCCTATAACCCCGGAGCGGCATTCTCCTTCGGGGAAGGCTTCACCTGGGTGTTCGCCCTGCTCGCTGTCGCCGCCACGGTCACAGCGATCGTGTGCGCGTTCCGAGTGCAACGCGTGGGATGGGCGATCGTCATCGGCACGCTCGGCGGCGCTGCCGCCTCACACGCAGGCGACCGCCTTTTCCGCGACCCCGGATTCGCCCGGGGTCACGTCGTAGACTTCCTCGCCTACGGAAACTGGTTCATCGGCAACATCGCCGACATCGTGATCTTCGCCGCAGCGATCACCGGAGCAGTTTTCATGATCCGCGCCGGCGATGAGAGCACCGAGTGAGATCCGTTCTGCGGTGATGGGACACCCATCAACTCGCTCTCTACATCGGCGCAACCGCCGTGGGCGCGGCCATCGGGCTGTTAACGCCGCAGACCGCTCCGAGCCTCGCTACAGCAACCACCAGTAGGCGCTGACTGTACAGCTGGTAGTGTCTAATCGTCGACTACCCTGATTCCCTTCGAACGTAGGACCGTCCAATGATCCGCCCTGCCCTCACTGAACGCGCTACCGCTGCGCGCACGAGTGGGCTAGTGGCGAGGCTGCTGATCGGCCTGGGGCTAGCATTGACGCTCCTGGTCGGATCGTGGGTGGCGACGCACGCGGGGACCGAGGACCTGCAGGTAGCGCCTATCGCGGAGCTGATCGCCACGAACGACTTGGGTGTCGTGCCCGGCGTGATGGCAGACGGTCATGCTGGCGAGGCTGAAGACCTTGGTGCCGCCCTATGTCTTTTGGGAGTGGCGTGCGTGCTGGCGCTCGTCATCTTTGCCTGGCGAGCACCGTCTCGCACATGCAGCACTGGACGTGTGACGCGGAGGATGCGAGAGACAGTCGCGCGCCAGCCGTCCCAGTCACCGATACTCACACTCACGCAACTGCGCGTTTCCCGAACCTGAATCACGATCAACTCCCTCTCATCCGTGAAGCACGCGGACTCTCGCGCTATCAAGCGCGCGTTTACTGAGTTCCCAATTTGGAGTAGTCGTGACCAACCCGTTCGGGGTGGCTTCCACCACCCGCGCCACACCATCTGATCCCCAGCGAAAATTTGAACACACGTTTCGTGCCGTCGCCGCGATGGTCGCCGTCGCCACCGTGCTTACTGTCACGGGCTGCACGTCCCAAAGTGACCTTGCTGATGCGGTGAACAACGGCACCGGTTCCACCAGCGTCGACGAGCGCGTCGTCGAGATACCTGCGGACGAGCGCGGCGAGACGGTGGTATTTGCCGGCGTCGACGAGCGCGGCAACCCGATCAGTAGCGGCGAATTCGCTGGCGAGGTCTACGTCGTGAACTTCTGGTATGCGGCGTGCGGGCCGTGCCGGGTCGAGGCGCCGCTGCTGGAGGAGGTGTGGCAGAGCTATCAGACCAAGGGGGTGGGTTTCATCGGGGTGAATATCTACGACCAGCCTGCCACCGCGTTGTCCTTCACGGAGGACTACGGGATCACGTACCGCAGCGTGATCGACATCGTCGACGGCAAGACGAAGCTCGCGTTTGCGGCAGTCACCCCCATACAGGCGACGCCGACGACTCTTGTTATGGACCGTGAGGGTAGGGTCGCCGCGCGTATCATCGGTCAGCTACCGGCCGCGTCTATCCTGTCCACCCTGGTCGCAGACGCGCTGGCGGAAAGCGAATGAATGCCGAGGGGCTCATTTTCGACGGTGCGCTGTGGGTGGCTGTTCTCATCGCCATGCTGGCGGGGCTGATCTCCTTCGTCTCTCCGTGTGTGCTTCCGTTGGTGCCTGGCTACTTCGGCTATCTCGGGTCTTCCCTCTCCAGCTCGCCGACACGGACTCCCGCTTCTGGCCGTGGACGACTGTTCGGTGGGGTGGCATTGTTTGTGGCAGGGTTCACACTCGTGTTCATGACCGTTACGGTGCTCGGTGGGGTCGCGGGGATGTTTTTCCTCGAGTACGCCAACATCCTCACTCGGGTGCTCGGAGTGGTCGTCGTCGTTCTGGGTCTGGTCTTCATCGGGGCATTCCCCCGCACGCAACGCACCCTCCGACCCCGTTTCCGCGGCAACCTGGGCCTGCTCAGCGCGCCGCTGCTGGGAATAGCGCTCGGGATCGGGTGGACGCCCTGCATCGGACCGACGCTAGCGGCGATTATGTCGGTGTCGTGGAATCTCGGGGACCCCGGCCGTGCTGCGCTGCTGGGGCTGGCGTACTCACTCGGCCTGGGCATTCCGTTTTTCCTGCTCGCGCTCGGACTGGGCTGGGCCACCCGATCGGTTGCTTTCCTCCGCCGTCATATCCGGGTAGTCAACATCATTGGCGGCAGCATGCTGATCGCGCTGGGTGTGCTGATGGTCACGGGCATCTGGGGCATGTTGATGTCAGTTCTGCAGGGGGTGATGCTCAGTGTCACGCTCCCTCTCTGACCAGCTTCCTGCCGACCCCTCTCGACCCGCCGATCACATCGATCAGGAAGAGCCGGACACCGTCACGTCCCCGACGCTGGGAGCCGTCGGGTGGCTGCGGTGGGGGTGGCGGCAGCTGACCAGCATGCGCACCGCCATCCTGCTGCTGCTCCTGTTGGCCATCGCATCAGTTCCCGGGTCTATTTTCCCTCAGCGCACTGCGGACCCCAACGGGGTCGTCCAATACTTCCGGGACAACCCGGACCTGGCGTCTTTCCTCGACGGCATCCAGGTGTTCGATCTGTACAACTCTGCCTGGTTCTCAGGTATCTACCTGTTGCTTTTCATCTCCTTGATCGGCTGCATCATTCCCCGCACCCGACACCATTGGAAGGCGCTCCGCTCCCGTCCACCACGCACCCCGGCACGGCTCAGTCGGTTGGGCACCCACCTCCACGTTGACGTCCCGCCGAAAGCTGAGGACATAGGCGCGGACGCGGACGCGGCGATCACCGCCGCGACAACAGATCTGCGTCGACGCGGATACCGTGTTCAGCGGTATGACACCGCCCGCTCGTGGTCGGTGTCGGCCGAACGCGGGTACCTTCGAGAAACCGGCAACCTTCTCTTTCACGCATCTCTCGTTGGGGTGCTGGTCGCTGTGCTCGCCTCCAGTGGGTTTTCCTACACCGGGCAAAGGGTCATCGTTGAGGGGACCACCTTCGTCAACACCCTCAACGACTACTCCTCGTTCAGCCCCGGCAGGTTCGTGAACGGTACACAGCTGGACCCATATTCGCTGACCCTCGACAGCTTCGAGGTCAACTACGTGCCCTTGGGGTCCGCCGGGGCCGGCCAAGCAGGCGACTTCGCCGCCAACCTCACTATCCGTGATGCCCGCGCCGGGACAGAGGGCACGGAGAAGGTGCGCGTGAACCACCCCATCACTGTCGGCAGTGAACGGGTTTACCTGCTTGGAAATGGCTACGCACCCACCATCACCGTCAGAGATCCTGAGGGGACGATCGTGTACAGCGAGTCGCAGCCCTTCCTCCCGCAAGACTCCATGATGACCTCGCTCGGCGTCATTAAGGTGCCGGATGGGCTTGCCGAACAGATCGGGCTCGTCGGGTTCTTCTACCCAACCCAAGGTGTTCTTGACTCCGGGGCGTTCACCTCGGTGTACCCCGACCTGCTGAATCCGGTCGTCACGTTTAACGTGTTCTCCGGCAGCCTCGGCATCGACGACGGCGTACCCCGGTCGGTGTACACCCTCGACACCACCGACATGACCCAACTCACGGGCGGCGATAGCGGCACGGAGTCGATCGAGCTCACGCCCGGGCAGACCGCAGACCTTCCCAACGGGTGGGGAACTGTCACCTTCGAGGATGCGTCCGACGGCTCGGATCCGCTGGCAGCAGTGAAGAGGTTCGCGTCGTTGGATATCAAACGTGACACGGGTGGAACATGGGTGCTCGCCTTCGCCACCCTCGCCACCCTGGGCCTAATCATCGGCCTTCTCGTTCCCCGACGGCGGGTGTTCGTCAAGGCATCCGTCGTCAGCTCCCCGGGTGCACCCTCCCTGCACCTGGAATTCGCCGGCCTCGCGCGAGGAGAGGACCCGCAGCTTCCGGACGAAATAGCCCACCTCCGCGACAACCACATGGCCCGCCGCGGAGACTCAAGCCCACAGATGCCCCGCCGAAGGAAGCCATGATGAAGTCCTCCCTGAAAGTCACCCTCATCACAATCGCTACCGTGATCGCGCTTGTCACCGGCGCGATTATCTACACGATCGCCACCCGTCCAAAAGCGTCCACAGACGACAATGCCGCCGCACTTACTGGTGCCCGCGCCAACTCCCACGTGTTGGACAGCGCTGGACCCGATGCCCCGACACTGGTGGAGTTTCTCGACTTCGAATGCGAGGCCTGCGGGGCGTTCTACCCGTACGTCGAAGACATCCGAAACCAGTACGACGGTCAGATCAACTATGTCTTCCGGTACTACCCAATCCCTAGTCACTACAACTCTATGAACGCCGCCCTCGCGGTGGAAGCGGCCGCGCAACAGGACCGGGTGGAGGAGATGTACCACCGGATGTTCGAAACGCAGACTGAGTGGGGGGAGCAGCGAGTCCCTGCTGCGGATCTGTTCCGCAGCTTCGCCGAGGACCTCGGCTTGGACATGGACCTGTACGACGAGGCCGTTGCAGATCCCGCCACCCGGGGTCGAGTCGAGGAAGACTTCGTCGAAGGGCAGCAGATGGGCGTACAGGGCACTCCAACGTTCTTCCTTGACGGCGAGCGACTCGAACTCAACCAGCTGACCGATCTCACCGATGCTCTCGACCGCGCTCTCGCTGACTGACCCGCCTGTGGGCGCACTCCCCGCCTTCCGGCGGGGAGTGCGCCTTCCGGCGGCGCTGCTTGTCGCTGCGGTCGCCGGTGGACTCTTGGACCTGTCCTTCCCAGAGGTAGGGTGGTGGCCGCTCGCGTTTGTAAGTATTGCTCTCGCATTGTGGGTGATGATCGGGCGTAGCATCGGTGGCGCGTTCGTGGTCGGTGCGGCTTTCGGTGCCGCTTTCTACTTCACCCACTTGGTGTGGGTGGGCACGTACCTTGGTCCTATCCCCTGGGTGGCGTTGGCCGGCCTCGAAACCGTGCTGTTCGGGGTCGGGGCGATCCCGCTTGCCCTCGCTTACCGGTGGACCGACCGCGCACGTGGTCACGCCACCCTTTGGCTTGTCGGGGTGCCGTTGCTGATCGCCGGCCTGTGGAGCGTGCGGGAGTTGGTGATGGGATCGTGGCCCTACTCTGGGTTTCCGTGGGCGCGGATTGGGATGACCCAAGCCAACGGGTTACTCCCGGAAGCGGCGTCCTGGGTTGGGGTGACCGGGCTGAGCTTTCTCATCGTCGCCGCATGCGCGAGCCTCGTGCAGTGGTGGCGGGCCGGTGGGTTCCAACGCCTACGCGGCGTCCTGCCTGGCGCAGCGATCATGGCCCTCTTAGTGGTCACGCCGCAGTTTCCGACCGGGGACGCTGGCTGGATGGACATCGGATGGGTGCAGGGCAACGGGCCCTCCGGGTACTTCGATGACCGCACTCCCGGGGACTTGCTTGCCGCGCAAACAACTGCGACTGAGCCCCTGCTGGGGCAGGACATGGATCTGCTGGTGTGGCCAGAGGGTGCCGTCGACAGCGACCCCCTCGCCAACCCGGCCACCGCGCTCCACCTCACCGATCTCGTTGACCGTGCCGGCGCCCCGCTGTTGGCCAACGCCGCCACCGCCCGCGACGGTGACGTGTTCAACACCTCAATGCTGTGGGAAGGGCAGCGTGCCCCGCAGCTGCACGACAAGGTCAACCCTGTCCCCTTCGGCGAGTACGTCCCGGACCGGTGGCTCTACGAGCGGATCGTGCCGGATCTCATCGACCTCATTCAACGCGAATACACTGCCGGGCAGAACCCTCCGTTTGTGACAGTTGACGGCGTGCAAGTCGGTCTCGCGATCTGCTTTGACGTCATCTACGACTCCGTCATCTGGGACGGTGCCCGCCAGGGCGCTCAGGTCTATATTTTTCAGACCAACAATGCCGACTTTCGGGGCACCGACGAAAACCTTCAACAGCTCGCCTTCGCACGGATGCGTGCGATTGAAACCGGACGCGCCGTGGTCAACATTTCCACCGTCGGGACCAGCCAAGTCATCGCCCCAGACGGACAGACTATCGACGGCGCCGAGGCTAATCAGACGGCCGCGGCGATCACCAGCGTCCCTTTGCGCGAAGGCTTCACTCCCGCCGTTGTACTCGGCGGTGCCCTCACCACGGTGATCGCACTTGGTGCGATCACCGGTTTCGCGATGGCTGGAATCAGCCATCAGCACTTCCACTCCAGCCCCCGTTCCGTCCGAGGAGAAACTGATGCCTGAACCCGAAACCCTGACCATGGACGGCATCGCTCTGCTGTTGGTGTGGACCGCAATTGCCGTATATCTGCTCGCGTTCGTCGCCTACGCAATCGACCTTGCCCAACGCTCAGTGCGCCGCGATGAGGTCCAACGGGTACCCGCGCTCGTGGCCGCCAACGGCGAAGCAACGGCGCACGATACCGACGACGAACGCCCAACACTGAACGAAGTCCGCACCCGGCCAGGCCAGCGGCAACGTCTGCTCTGGGCGCGCATCGGCACTGTCCTGACCGGGTTCGCGTTTATCTTTCACCTCGCTGGCACCATAGGGCGAGGGATCGCCGCAGACCGGGTCCCGTGGGCGAACATGTACGAGTTCGCCCTCACCGGTACCCTGCTGGTCGTCGCGGTCTACATGGTCGTACTCCGCCGGTACGACCTACGCTTCCTAGGCTCGTTCCTCATCGGCATGGTCGCGCTACTGCTCGGGGGAGCGACCCTTGCCTTCTACGTCGAGATAACCCCTCTGATGGATCCACTCAAGAGCGTATGGCTCGTCATCCACGTCTTCGTCGCCTCCCTCGGCACCGCCCTCTTCGCCATCTCCTGCGGACTATCAGCCACACAACTCATGCAGGCCCGACGCGAGCGACGGATCGCGGCGAAAGACGAGGGGGCGAAAACGGCCGGAGCGGGATATCTGCGCACGCTCCCGACCGCCGAAACGCTGGAGTCCCTCGCCTATAGGTTCGCGATCGTCGGGTTCATCTTCTGGACGTTCACCTTGGTCGCCGGATCAATCTGGGCCAACGATTCCTGGGGACGATACTGGGGATTCGACACCAAAGAAGTTTGGACGTTCGTGATCTGGGTGCTGTACGCAGGCTACATCCACGCGCGGGCGACCCGCGGCTGGCGGGGCAACCCGTCGGCATGGTTGTCGATCGTCGGCTTCACCGCAGTGCTGTTCAACTTCACGATCGTGAACGTGTTCTTCAAGGGCCTGCATGCATACTCCGGCCTCAACTGACGATCAACGCCGCTCTACTAACAAAGGACGCACCGCTCCGTGTTCATAGCACTGCTAGATCCCGGCCGGCCTCCACGGTCGCAAGCGGGTACGGGCACCCTCCACCGTCGCAATAACTTCTACGTGTGGGACCCACGTTGAGGGGCGATCGTAGTCGGAGATTGATAACCGCGTGCCTGGTTGCGCTCTCAATGGCTGTCATCGACCAGGGCACGAAGGCCCTAGCGCTTGCGCAACTGAGCGAGCAAGAGCGCACTCCGCTAGTCGGTGATCTGTTCGGCATGCAGCTCGCTTTCAACCCCGGCACCATTATGTCTTTCGGCTCAAACAGCACCTGGGTGTTCACTGTGATCGGAACCGTAGCCGTAATTGCGTTGTTCTACGCCGCATGGCGGGCGACATCCACAACGTGGGCAGTCGCCATCGGATTTGCTTGGGGTGGAGCGGCCGGGAACCTCATCGACCGCCTCTTCGCCCCTCCCGGGTTTGCCCGCGGTCACGTCACCGATTTCCTCGCCTATGGCAACCTCTTCATCGGAAATATCGCCGACATCGCCCTCGGAATCGGTGTCGGACTCGGCATCCTCCAGATGCTCCGCAACCGCAACCGCAACCGCAACCGCAACCGCAACCGCAACCGTCTAGTGAACATGCAACGGAGATTTCCGCCGACGAGAAGTAACCTCGGTTCAGCGAGGTGAAACGTGCATTCCGTGACATCTACGCTTACGGCACGACGTGAGGAGGAGACATGGCGGCTGTGCGCCTGATCTACAAGCGGCCCGATGGTAAGTGGGCCTGGAAGCTCACATCCCAGGGCCACGTCATCGCCACCGACGGGGGACGAGGCTATAGAAACGAAGCGGATTGCCGGCGCATTGCCGACGCCGTCATCGGGGGAGCCTTTTCCGACGCCGAGACGAGAGTTCTCCGCTAGCTCACATCAGGCAGACATCGTTGGTAGCACTCAACGAGTGGTGTTCATGTTCAGTCTCGGCAGTGGCAGCGTTGATGAGGCACTCGCGGTCGGCGATCCGCTCCGATATGAATTCTTTGACGCGGCGACCACGCCGGAAACGATCGTTTCCGGCAGGCGCAACGAGGTTGCCGGCGGACTGCACGGCGCGCCGGTCGCGCACCTGCCGAAACACCCTGCCGGAACCTGTTGCGCCGAAACGGTCGGCGTGACATTTTAGGCAGGTTGAGCGCGCAACGCGATTACCGACAAGTTCCGTGAGACGGCCGGCAAGTTTCGGTGGCGCCCCGCTCGCCCGTCTTTTCGGGGATGGCGTGTCTCAACAACTGACAACCCTCGTGAGATCGGACAATAGTGGCCGATCATGCTGATTCGCACGGCGCTTCCGGCGAAAGGAGGCCGATGGAGATGTCCGTCGTCGAAAATCTGACAAGTGTCATGAGACAAATCGCTCTATGTGCCAGCTGCAGCTGTCCCGGAAATTCGCGGGATCTGTGTCTCATCTCATGACAACTCCCGTGAGATCGGACAGAGGTTGTCGTTTCTCACGAAACCTGTCGCTTTCTCACGAAAGTTGTCGCTGTTCTCATGAAAGGTGGCGGATTCTCACGGATGTTGTCGCGTGTGCGGCGTGGCGTGGGTTGGCGGGTGGGTGTGGGTGTCATCCTGCGGGTGGGTGGGGTCGCCGATGTTGGTGGCCTGAGTTGTCAGGACCCGAGATATAGGGCAGTACCTCTCCTCAGGAGTCAGGCCGTCCGTCGAATAGGTATCTTC
>NZ_JADIJR010000038.1 GCF_017355365.1 Microbacterium sp. SD291
CCCTCTGCTGGTACCACCACCGCTCCCTGGACCACTCCGAGTGGGAGATCCGCATGGCAGACGGCATCCCGCAGATCCGAGGACCGGCCTGGTGGGACCGCCACCGGAAATGGCGCACACCACGCCCCAGCATCCGCTCGTTCACGCCCGCGCGCACCTGACGAACCGAGCGCGGTCGCAGAGTGGAGTGGGCGACCGGCTCTGCTCGGATCATGCCGTCATCGAGGCGTGTTGTCGCAACGACGCATCGAGACACGGGCATGAAGGTCTCGTCCTCGGCAGCCTGCCAGTGAGGCGGCCGGCCCCTCCGGTCGTTGAGCGAGCACAGCGAGACGAAACGCCCGTCTCAGTCGCACGCCCTAAGGCCACGGACCCCGATCCCGCTTCGCTCCTCCCCCTCCTCAGCTGGCGAGACGCTCGCGGCGCACCGGCTTCCAGCCCGCACGCGGCACCGCCGCCCGCAGCGCACGCGTGTACGGCTGCACGGGGTTCGCGAGGATCTCCGAGGTCACTCCGGCATCCACCACCTTCCCCTGCTCCATCACGATCATGCGATCCGAGATCTGGTTCACGACGGCCAGGTCATGCGAGATGAACAGGTAGCTCACCTTGCGCTGCGCCTTGATGTCGCTGAGCAGGTTGAGGATCTGCGCCTGGATCGAGACGTCGAGCGCAGCCACCGCCTCATCGAGCACGATCACTCCGGGGTTCGCGGCGAGCGCCCTGGCGATCGCGACGCGCTGGCGCTGACCGCCTGAGAGCTGATGCGGGAACTTCTCCCAGAACCGCTCGCCGAGCCCGACGCTGTCCAGGATGTCCCGCGCGGCGGCCCTCGCGGCCCTCGCGCTGTCGGCCGCCGGGGAATGCAGCGCCACCGACGAGCCGATGATGTCGACGATGCGCTGGCGTCCGTTCAGCGACGAGTACGGATCCTGGAACACGTACTGCACCTCTCGCGCCCACCGCCGCCGGTCCGCCAGGCGGCGAACGCTCTGCGCACGCGATTCGCCGCGGACCGCGAGCTCCCCGCCGGTGACCGTCTCCAGACCGACGAGCATCCGGGCGACCGTGGTCTTGCCGGAACCCGACTCGCCGACGATCGCGAGGCACTCGTCCTCGAAGAGCTCGAACGATACATCGTCGACCGCCACGATCGGCTCGCCCTTCGAACCCCGCGGGGCCGGGAAGACCTTGCGGAGATTGCTCGCGATGATGATCGCCTCGCCTGTCGCGCTCATACCTGTGCCTTCAGCTGCTCGTGGATCTCTCGGTTGTAGGTGAGGACGGGAAGCCGGTCCACCCGCTCCTCGATGCTCGGACGGGCGCCGAGCAGCTCGATCGTGTACGGATGCCGCGGCGACTCGTACACGTGCGGACCCTATTCGACGATCTCGCCGGCGTACATCACGGCGATCCGGTCGCAGCAGGCCGCGGCGAGCTCGAGGTCGTGCGTGATGAACAGGAGCGAGAGCCCCCGTGCCTTTCGCTGCTCCTCGATGATGGCCATCACATCCGACTGGGCGGTGACGTCGAGCGCCGTGGTGGGCTCGTCCGCGAGGATCAGCTTCGGCTCGGCGAGCAGGACGCTCGCGATCATCACGCGCTGCAGCAGACCGCCCGACAGCTCATGCGGGTACTGACCCAGCCGCGACTCCGGGTTCCTGACCCCGACCTCGTCGAGAAGCGCCACGGCACGCCGGTCGGCCTCCCGCTGGTCCAGGCCACGATCGCGGACCAGCACCTCGGTGAGGAAGTCCCCCACCTTGTGCACCGGGTTCACGTGCGCGCGCGGATCCTGGAAGATCATGCCGACGTCGGTCTGCCGGTAGCGGCGCAGCGCCGACGGCGACATCCCGAGTACCGAGGTGCCGTCGAACTCGATCGCCCCCGTCACCGTGAAGTTCGGGTCCAGCATCCGGGTGATCGCCCTGGTGGTGAGTGACTTGCCCGATCCGGACTCGCCGACCAGGCCCAGGGCCTCGCCCTCGCCGATCTCGAAGGAGACGCCGTTCAGCAGCGTCTGCCGGCTGCGTCGCAGGTGCACGGTGGCGTGCACGTCGTCGACGCGCAGAAGTGGTCTGGTCATCACATGCTCCTCGCGTTCGAGGTGAGGCGGTCGCCGAGGACGGTCACGCACCACACGATCAGGATGATCAGGGTTCCCGCGGCGATGGCCTCACCCGGGTACCCGCGCAGGGTCGAATCGAAGCCGCTCTTGACCATGAGGCCGAGGTCGGCCGTCGGCGGCTGGACGCCGAGCCCGAGGAACGACACCGCAGCGAGATCGATCACCGCGAAGCCGAGCGATGACACCGCCTGAGCGATCACGATCGGCTGCACGTTGCGCAGGATCTGCGTCGTGGTGATGCCGAACCCAGAGTGTCCCTGCAGCCACGCCGCGGAGACATAGGGCAGGTTGCGCTCGCGCAGTGCGGCGCCGCGGACGACCCTGGCCACGTACGGGATGTACGCGACCGCGAGACCGCACACGACGGTGATCAGGCTCGGCCCCCAGATGGCGACCGAGATGAGCGCGAACACGATGCCGGGGACCGCGAAGAGGATGTCGAGCACCCACACGATCACCGCGTCCACCCGTCCGCCGCACCACGCCGCCACGAGCGCGAGCGCCGTGCCGACGACGGTCGAGAGCAGGATCACCAGACCCGGCCCCGCGAGCGTCACCTGCGCGCCGTACATCAGCCGGGACAGGATGTCGCGACCGAGGGCGTCGGCCCCGAGCAGGTGAGCAGCGGACGGACCGCTGAGCGCCGCGAACAGATCGGGCGTGTTCGGGTTCGAGGGTGCGAGCACCGGCGCGAAGACTGCCGCGATCACGATGATGGTCAGCACGGATGCCGCGATCACGCCGATCACGCCGAGCCGGTCGAGGATGCGGCGGATCATCGGCTCCCGGCCGCGCAGGGCATCGTCCTTGGCGACGGCGAGCGTGGTAGTCCTGAGGCTCATCGCTTGCTCCCGAGCTTGATCCGCGGATCTATGAACGTGTACAGCACGTCGACGATCGCGTTGACGACCACGAACGCGACGACGAGGACGAGCACGACCGCCTGCACGACCGCGAAGTCCCGCTGCAGGATCGCCTTGACCAGGAGTGAGCCGAGGCCGTCGAGCGCGAAGACGTTCTCGACGACGACGGCGCCGGCGATGAGCGTCGCGATGGTGAGGCCGAGCACGGTCGTGATCGGGATGAGCGCGTTGCGCAGCACGTGACGACGCACGATGAGGCTCGGCGAGAGCCCGCGCACGGTCGCGGTCTGCACGTGCTCACGCGTGCGCTCCTCGTTCACCGCGGTCTTGGTGATCCGGGCGAGGTACGCCGCGCTCGCGACGCTGAGTGCGATCGCCGGCAGCACCAGATGCCAGAGCGTGTCGAGCCCGCCGGATCCGACCCCGAAGGTCGGGAACCAGCCGAGTCCGACGGCGAACAGGCTGATCAGGGCGACGCCGACCACGAACACAGGAGTCGACAGGCCGACAGCAGCGAGCGTGGAGACGACCTGGTCGATCCATCGGCCGCGGAGCGCCGCCCAAGTGCCGGCGAGGATGCCGACGACCGCGATGATCACCGCGGCGAGGGAGACGAGCGCCGTCGTCGTCCCCGCCCGCGAGATCAGCAGGTCGGCCACCGGCTGCCGGTAGACGAGAGAGCGGCCGAGGTCGCCCTGCACGACGTCGCCGAGCCAGGCCACGTAGCGCACGATGAACGGATCGTTCAGGTGGTACTGCGCGGTGACGGCGGCGATCTGCTCCGGCGTCCCGCCGCGCGGACCGAGGATGAAGGCAAGGGGGCTGCCCGGTGCGAGGTACAGCAACCCGAACACGAGGAACGAGGTCACCAGAAGCACCAGCAGCAGCCCCCCGAAGCGCCTCAGAAGGAAGGACGCGAAGGACATGTGACTTACTCGGTCCCGCCGATCGAGACCGCCCACGGTGCGTAGAGGTACGCGAACGAGGGAACGGCGCCGGAGATCCGCGTGCTCTGGATCATCGTGGTCGGCTCGTACGCGAGCGGGATCCACGGCAGAGCCTCTGTGACCTTCTTCTGGATGTCGATCACGAGCTCGGCACGCTCCACGTCATCCGTCGTCTGCAGCGCCTTGCTGATCTCGGCATCCGCGCCGTCCCAGCCGATGTAGTCGTGCGAGTTGGTCGACTCGAAGAAGCTGTACACGCCGAGCGGGTCGGCGAAGTCGGCGTAGTTCGTCGTGAAGAAGCCGTCCAGTCCCTCTCGCGCCGCCGGGTCGAAGTACAGGTTGCCGAACTGCTCGACGGGGATGACCTTGGTCTCCACGTTCAGCCCGATCGACTGGCCCGCCGCCTGGATGACGCTGGCGGTCTGCTCGTGCACTGCGGAGCTGCCCTGAACCGCGAGCACGATCGGCTCCTTCGGGGAGCCGGCCTCCTCGACGAGACTCTTGGCGGCTTCGAGGTCCGCCTCGACGCCGAACTCCTCGAACGCCGAGGCGAAGGAGTCCTCCTCGTAGCCCCACGTCGCGGGTCCCGCGATGGTCGGCGCGGGGATGGCTGCACCCTGGAACACGACCTGTGCCAACTGCGTGCGGTCGATCGCGAGCGACAGCGCCTGGCGGATCTTCTCGTCGCCGAGGCCGCCGTCCTTGCCGATCGGCGCGAGCGTCCAGAACACGAACGACTCGCCGAACGTGGTGGTGACGTTGTCGCTCTTCTGCAGCTGCGACAGGCCGGCAGGCGGCAGGTAGAAGAACTGCCCGTCGACGTCACCCGTGCTCAGGGCGTTGATGGCGGTGGACTCGTCGGCGATGAAGCTGAACGCGATCTGCTTCGCGAGCGGTTTGACCTCGGCGTTCCAGTAGGCGTCGTTGCGCTCGATGACGAGGCTCTTGCCCGAGTCCCACTTGGCGACCTTGTAGGGCCCCGTGCACTGCAGGTTGCCCTTCGGCGTGCCGAATGCATCCCCGTCTGCCTCAACCGCGGCCCTCTCGACGATCGCGCCGGCGGCGGAGCCCATCGCCTGCGCGAACAGCACGTCCGGCTCCGACAGGGTGACGGTGACCTCGAGCGGACCGGTGACCTCGGCCGATGCGACGTTGCTGAAGTAGTCCGACCAGTAGGTGCTGGAGTCGGGGCCGATCTGGCGCTGCAGCGAGAACGCGACGTCCTCGGCCGTGAGCGGGTTGCCGTCCCAGAACGTCACACCCTCGCGGATCGTGTAGACGTATGTGGTGTCGTCGGGCTGTTCGACCTTTTCGGCGAGCCCCGGCTCGAGCGACAGATCCGGCTTCATGCGGAGCAGGCTCTCGCAGAGGTTGGCCGTGGCCGTGTTCTCCGCGTAGTTCCACGCGAAGATCGGGTCGAGCGAGGACGGCTCATAGGGCAGGTTCCACTTCACCTCGTCGATCGGCTCCGTTCCGGCGGGCGTGGTGGTCGCCAGCTTGCTGAGGTCCAGGTCGAGCGAGGCGGGCCCGGAGTCGCCCTTGTCTGCCGGTCCGGCACATCCTGCGAGGGCCAGGGCTGCGACGGCCAGGGTGGCCGCAGAGCCGATTGCTGTCTTGCGAAGAACCACGAGAACTCCTGTGTTTTCGGGTAGAGGGTTGATGTGAAGGGAGCGGGGGATTGTTCTCAGAGCACGCGGCCGTGACGGATGACGCGTGCGGGTGCGGGACGATCGACGATGAGCTGTGCGATCGAGGGGGAATCGAATTCGAGGCGGGTGGCGCTCGTGGCGTCCACCTCGACGTCCAGGTCGGGGATGCCGAGCATGCGGCCGCCGTCGACGGAGGCGATCCGGCAGCAGCGCTCCAGTTCGGCATCCGTGATCGCGCCGGTGCGGTATGCGAGCAGATGCGCCCGGTCGACCATGCTCCCGGTGCCGAACGGCGACCAACTGTCGCGGACGCCGTCCGACCCCGCTGCGAGCTGCACGCCGTGCGACTCGAACAGGTCGAGATCCGGGACGGGATCGGGGCCGAGCGCGCAGGTCGTGATCCAGAGCCGCGCCTCGGCGACGGCGTCGAGCGTCTCCGGCAGCGAAGGGAGCGACGCGTCGCACAGGGCGAACGCGTGGCTCACGGTGACGGCCCCCTGCATGCCGGCGGCGCGGGTGCGCGCCGCGATCTCCCGGATCTGCGCGAGGCCCGCCTCTCCCCCGTCGTGCAGGTGGATGTCGAGGTCGCGACCGCTGCGCCCGGAGAGGCCGAACACCGCGTCGAGGTGACCGGCGACATCGCCGTCCCGCCCGAGCGGGTCGATGCCTCCGACGACATCGGCGCCCGCATCGAGCGACGCGGCCATGAGGTCGAGGGTGCCGGGGTTCGTGAGCAGCCCGAATTGGGGGAAGCAGACGATCTGCACCGTGAGGTCGGGGCCGACACGCTCGGCTGCGGCCCGCACGCCCTCGACATGGGCGAGACCGACCTCGGTGCCGACATCGACGTGGGCGCGCATCGCCAGCGTGCCGTTGCGCAGCGCATGGCTGAGCAATGCGTGCGCGCGCTCTTCGACGGTCCGGCCGTACTCGGACAGCGCCAGGACGTTGTTCGCGATCAGATCGTCGAGAGTCGGCGCCGGGCGGCGCCTCATCCAGCGGTCTCCCCAACCGGTCTTGTCGGGATGGATGTGCGTATCCACGAGACCCGCGACCACCAGCGGTTGAGGTTCGATCAGTGCTGCCACGTGCTTGCGGGCTCCTTCGGCGTCCTTGCCTGATTTGCCAGCGGATAGCTGATCATCAGATTGTATGACGAATTTGGCCCCAATGTCACCCCAGTTGCGAGAGAATGTCTCCGTGGAACCGATTCAGCGTCGCTCGCTGGTCGACACAGTCGTCGACCGCCTCCAGTCCGAGATCACCTCGGGGTCATGGAGCGTCGGCCGCCGCATCCCCACAGAGGCCGAACTCGTCGCGCGCCTCGGCGTCAGTCGCCCCTCGGTGCGCGAAGGCGTTCGCGCTCTCGTCCAGCTCGGCCTGCTGGAGACCCGACAGGGCGACGGCACCTATGTCGTCGCCAGCGACCCGACCGATGTGGCGCTGCGCCGCGCACTGCACCACGCAGACCCCCGTGAGGTCCTCCGCGTCCGCCGCGCACTCGACGCCCTCGCCGCCGAGGAGGCTGCGGAGAACCGCACCGCCGAGAACCTCACCAGGATCGAGACGGAGGTCGTCGCCCGCCGTGAGGCCGCGATCCGCGGCGACGCCGACGCCTTCATCCACCATGACGTGGAGTTCCACCTGGCCGTGGTCGAGGCGTCGCACAACGCCCTGCTCGAGGGCATCTACGCGAGTTTCGTCTCGTCGCTGCGCAACGCGGTGTCCCAGAACGCCGCCGGGTCGATGTCGATCGTCGAGACCCAGGCCGACAAGCACGACCCGCTCTTCCACGCCATCCTCGATCAGGATGCCGAGGCGGCACAGGCCGCCGCCCTCAACATCGTCGAGCGCTCCCGCAGCTTCCTGCGCTGACGGCAGGCTGCGCCCCTGAGGCACACAGGCCCGGACGCGCAGGCGCCCCGCCGACGGCATCGGCGGGGCGCCCTTGCCGAGAGCGGCGCTCAGTGGAAGAAGTGGCGCTCCCCGGTGAAGAACATCGTCACGCCGGCCTTGCGCGCAGCATCCACGACCTCCTCGTCACGCACCGAGCCGCCGGGCTGGACGATCGCCTTGATGCCGGCGTCGATCAGCACCTGCGCGCCGTCGGCGAACGGGAAGAACGCATCGGACGCCGCGACAGATCCTGCCGCGCGGTCTCCGGCGCGCTCGACCGCGAGGCGGCACGAGTCGACCCTGTTGACCTGGCCCATGCCTACGCCGACCGTCGCGTTGCCCTTGGCGAGCACGATCGCGTTCGACTTGACGGCGCGGCAGGCTTTCCACGCGAAGATCAGGTTCGTCATCTCCTCATCGTCCGGACGCTCACCGGAGACGAGCTCCCAGTTCTTCGCGACGGAGTCGATGTCGTCGGGGAACCGGTCGGCGTCCTGCAGCAGCAGCCCACCGGAGACGAGCCGCACATCCATGCGCTCCTGCTGCCAGTCCTCCGGCAGCTGCAGCAGACGCAGGTTCTTCTTCGCCTTGAAGACCTCGAGCGCCGCCGGCTCGAACGACGGCGCGACGATGACCTCGGTGAAGATGTCCTTGAGGTTCTCCGCCATCTTGAGCGTCACGGTGCCGTTCGCGGCGATCACGCCGCCGTAGGCGGACACCGGGTCGCACTCGTGCGCGCGCAGGTGGGCGCTGGCGATCGGGTCGAGGGCGTTCGGCGCGGTGGTGGCGATGCCGCAGGGGTTCGCGTGCTTGATGATCGCGACCGCGGGGAGCACCATGTCGTAGGCGGCGCGCAGCGCGGCATCCGCATCGACGTAGTTGTTGTACGACATCTCCTTGCCCTGCAGCTGGGTGGCCTGGGCGATGCCGTGGCCGCCCGCGCGGGTGTAGATGGCGCCTCGCTGGTGCGAGTTCTCGCCGTAGCGCAGCGTCGCCAGGCGCTCCGCCTGCACCGTGAGATGCGCCGGGAGGTCGCCCTCGTCGTTCAGGGTGCCTTCCGCGAACCAGGAGGCGACGGCCGTGTCGTAGGCGGCCGTGTGCGCGAAGGCGCGGGCGGCGAGCTCACGGCGCTGCGACAGCGACGTGCCGCCGGCGCCGATGGCCTCGATGACCGCGGCGTACGAGTCGGGCGACACGACGATCGCGACGTTCGCGTGATTCTTCGCCGCGGCGCGCACCATGGCGGGCCCGCCGATGTCGATCTGCTCGACGACGTCGTCACCGGTCGCACCGGAGGCCACGGTCTCGACGAACGGGTACAGGTTCACGACGACGAGCTCGAAGGCCTCGATCCCCAGCGTCGCGAGCTGGGCCTCGTGGTCCTCGAGGCGCAGGTCGGCGAGGAGCCCGCCGTGGATCTTCGGGTGCAGGGTCTTGACACGCCCGTCGAGCATCTCGGCGACGCCGGTCACTGCTGCCACATCGGTGACCTCGAAGCCCGCCTCGCGGATCGTCGCCGCAGTGGAGCCGGTCGAGACGATCTCGGCCCCGGACTTCGCGAGAGCTTCGGCGAGCACGAGCAGATCGGTCTTGTCGCTCACCGAGACGAGTGCGCGGCGGATCGGGACGGCGTCGCGATCGCGGTAGAGCGAGGCGTCGTGGCGGGGGCCGGCCATGGGAGGGCTCCTTCGTTGCGGGGGTCGGGTCAGGATGCTGCGGACAGCGAGAGCTCGCCGGACGCGATGCGACGCACCACATCGATGAGCAGTCGGCGTTCGACGGGCTTGATGCGCTCGTGCAGGGAGTGCTCGGTGTCGCCGTCGAGGATCACGACGCGCTCCTGCGCGAGGATGGGGCCGCTGTCGACGCCGTCGTCGACCACGATGACGCTCGCACCGGTCTCCCGCACGCCGGAGGCCAGCGCGTCGCGGACGCCGTGCGCGCCGGGGAACTCTGGCAGGTACGCCGGATGCGTGTTGATGAGCCGAGGCGAGTACTCCGCGACCAGCGCGGGAGGCAGCAGGCGCATGAGGCCGCTGAGCACCACGAGGTCGGGCTTCCAGACGGCGAGCTGACGGCCGAGTTCCTCGCCCCACGCCTCGCGGCTGTCGTGCTCGTGCCACGGCACCGTGAAGCTGGGGATGCCGAACGCCTCGGCATGGGCGAGGCCTTCGGCCTCGCGATCGGCGCCGACCACGACGACCCTGGCGGGGAATTCGGGGTGGCGAGCGGCCTCGAGGAGGGCGCGAAGGTTCGAGCCGGTGCCCGAGATGAGAACGGCGACCGTGAGCACGCGCCCAGTCTACCGGGGCGAGGGCGCCGGCCCGACCCGGAAGTCAGCCGACCGGATCCGCGGGATCGCGCGGCGGGATGCGGAAGCCGCGAAGCTCGTCCAGGGGCATGGTGTCTTCGTGCGAGGGCGCTTCGCCGGCGAGCGGAGCACCGGCGGCGGCATCCTCTTCGCCGTCCGGCCTCTGGCCGGGAGACGTCATCTGGCCGGATGCCGTCATCTCGGCGATCCAGCGATCGGTGCGCTCCTCGGCGAGCTCATCGCGGTGCCGCGGCGACAGCAGCAGGATCGCAGCCCCGATGAGCACCTCGCCGCCGAGGGCGAGCGAGAACGGCAGAACAGAGGGCCCTGCCTCGGCGAGGCGCCCCGGCCCCATCGAGCCGCCGGCCAGCACTGCGGCGAGCGCGGCGGCTCCCGCCGTCAGCACGCCGATGCCGGCCGAGATCGCGGCACGAGGAGCGAAGCCCAGCGGGGTCTCCTCCCAGACGAGCCTCGAGCGCACCGTCCATCCGGCGAACGCGCCGGCCGCGATCGGGACGAGCACGACCACCAGCATCCAGATCGAGCTGTTCTCGGGAAGCAGGCCGAGGATCGGGAGGCCCGGGACGACGCCGAGCTGCGTGCCGGCCGGAGACACCGCGGTGCCGGTCCCCACGGCGAACCCTGGTCCCGCGAGCCAGGAGGCGGCCCACACGATCATCGTCGGCAGGTACGCGAGATTCCCGAGGGTGATCACGACGGCACCGAGCACGTCGACCCTCGCGGCCTCGAAAAGCGCGACTGCCTCGCCCGCGCGCAGGAGCGTCATCAGCGCGACGGAGACGGCGGAGGCGCCCACCACGCCGACGAGCGCGACGGCGGCGCCGCGGACGGCCGCGGCCGGAACGGGCCCCCAGTCACCCCAGGAGTCGACCACGTCGTGCACCCGGTCGAGGACCCCGCCGTCACCGTCCTCCCAGGCGACGCGCACGGCGCCGCAGAGCGCTCCGGCGAGGTAGACCGCGAGGGGGATGACGATCGCCGGCAGCATCGACACCTGTGCGGCCCCCAGTCGCGCGGTGAGCGCCACGCCCACGCCGATCAGACCGAACGCGGCAGCGCCCGAGGCGCTGCCGAGCAGCCACGCCCCTGAATGCGCCGCGCGCGCTCCGGAGCGGGCGGCGAACAGGAGTGTGAACACCAGGAAGGCGAGCGGCGCCACCGACAGCGTGAAGCTCGCGGCGTCCGCGGCGATGCCTGTGGCGCGCAGCACGTCATCAGGCACGGCGACCTCGACCGGCACGCCGTGCCCGAACTGCCAGAGCGTGCCGGTCAGCGGCCACAGGGCCCCCCAGTCGGCGGTCACGCCGAACGCGAGCGTCCACAGCAGAGTGAGGGGCGCCAGCAGGACCGCGAGTCCGGCGGCGGCCGCGATGGCGGCGTCGATGGCGGCGAGAAGCGCGACGAGGAGGCGTTGCATGTCGATTCGAGACTACGACGAGAACCCTGTACCCACCTGGGGACGCGCGCGGCACCGCCGACACGATATCGTCTCCAGCGGAGGTTTCCCGATGACAACTGCCACATCCCCCGCCCCGGTCGCATCAGAGCCCAAGAACGCTCTGGACCGCTTCTTCGAGATCAGCAAGCGCGGATCCACGCTCAGCTCCGAGATCCGAGGGGGCGTGGTGACCTTCGTCACGATGGCCTACATCGTGATCCTCAACCCGATCATCCTGTCCGGCTCCGCGGACGTCGCGGGAGACACCCTCGACTTCGGCGCCGTCGGCGCGGCGACCGCACTGACCGCGGGCGTCATGACGATCCTGTTCGGTGTCATCACGCGCCTGCCGTTCGGCTTCGCCGCCGGCCTCGGCATCAACGCGTTCGTCGCGTTCTCCGTCGTCGGTCAGGTCACCTGGCCCGAGGCGATGGCGCTCGTGATGATCAACGGCATCATCATCGTCCTGCTCGCCGCGACCGGCCTCCGCAAGATGATCTTCGACGCAGTGCCGTTCCAGCTGAAGATCGCGATCACGGTCGGCATCGGGCTCTTCATCGCCTTCATCGGACTCGTCAACTCGGGCTTCGTGACGGCCACCGGCGCAGCGTCGCCGCCCGTCGGCCTCGGCATCGGCGGCTCCGTCGCCACCGTCCCGACGCTCCTGTTCGTCATCACGCTCGTGATCACCGGCATCCTGATCGCACGGAAGGTGCGCGGCGGTCTCCTGATCGGCCTCGTATCTGGCACCGTCCTCGCCGTGATCGTCGAGGCCGTGTGGCATCTGGGCGCCGCGGCGGACGGCAACGCCGGCGGCTGGGGACTCACCGTGCCCGCGCTCACGGGTGTGCCCTTCAGCCTCCCGGATCTGAGCCTCGTCGGCGCTGTCGACTTCAGCTTCGACTTCAGCAAGGTCAGCCTGCTGGCGATCGTGATGATCGTGTTCACCCTCGTCTTCTCCAACTTCTTCGACGCGATGGGCACCATGACGGGCCTCGCCAAGGAGGCCGGCCTCGCGGACGAGCGCGGCGACTTCCCCCGCATCAAGTCGGCGCTGATCGTCGAGGGCGTCGGCGCGATCGTCGGCGGTGGCACGTCGTCGTCGTCGAGCACCGTGTTCATCGAGTCGGGCGCCGGCATCGGAGAGGGCGCGCGCACAGGATTCGCGAGCCTCATCACCGGTGGCATGTTCCTGCTGGCGATGTTCCTCACGCCGCTCACCTCGATCGTCCCCACCGAGATCGCGGCGGCCGCGCTCGTGATCGTCGGCGCGATGATGATGGCGCAGATCAAGTACATCGATCTCACCGAGTTCGGCGTCCTGCTGCCGGTCTTCCTGACCGTGACGGTGATGCCGCTGACCTATTCGATCGCCAACGGCATCGGCGCCGGATTCGTCAGCTGGGTGCTCGTCCAGGCGGCCTCCGGCAAGGCGCGGACCGTCAGTCCTCTGCTGTGGATCGTCGCCGTCGGATTCGTGCTCTTCTTCGCACGGGGCCCCATCGAAGCGCTCTTCGGCGTCGCCTGACGCGCCGACGGAAGGGGACGGATGCCACGGCATCCGTCCCCTTCTGCGTGGCCGCAGCATCCGTCGGCCGTCGTGCGACGGACGCCCACCTGTTCGCGGGCACGAAAGAAGGCCCCGGAGTGGAGTCCGGGGCCTTCAGATCAAGCGTAACTCAGCTCAGAGCGATTCGATCACCGCACGCATCAGGGCGGCCGTCTCGGACGGCGTCTTGCCGACCTTGACTCCGGCGGCCTCGAGGGCCTCCTTCTTCGCCTGAGCGGTGCCGGCGGAGCCCGAGACGATGGCGCCGGCGTGGCCCATGGTCTTGCCCTCCGGAGCGGTGAATCCCGCGACGTAGCCGACGACGGGCTTGGTGACGTTCGCCTTGATGTAGTCGGCCGCACGCTCCTCGGCGTCGCCGCCGATCTCGCCGATCATGACGATGGCCTTGGTCTCGGGGTCGGCCTCGAACGCGGCGAGCGCGTCGATGTGCGTAGTGCCGATGACCGGGTCTCCGCCGATGCCGATGGCGGTCGAGAAGCCCAGGTCGCGCAGCTCGAACATCATCTGGTACGTCAGCGTGCCCGACTTCGACACGAGGCCGATCGGGCCCTTGCCGGTGATGTTCGCCGGCGTGATGCCGACGAGCGCCTCACCGGGGGTGATGATGCCGGGGCAGTTCGGGCCGATGATGCGGGTCTTGTTGCCCTTGCTCTGGGCGTAGGCCCAGGCCTCGGCCGAGTCGCCGACCGGCACGCCCTCGGTGATCACGACGAGCAGCGGGATCTCGGCATCGATGGCCTCGATCATCGCGTCCTTCGTGAACGCACCGGGGACGAAGGCGATCGACACGTCGGCGCCGGTCTCCTTCATGGCCTCGGCGACGGAGCCGAAGACGGGGAGCTCGACTTCGCCCTCGTGCGGCTTCTCGTGGGTGACGGTGGTGCCGGCCTTACGGGCGTTCACACCGCCGACGATGTTCGTGCCCGCCTTGAGCATGAGCGCGGTGTGCTTGGTGCCTTCGCCGCCGGTGATGCCCTGGACGATGACCTTGGAGTCCTTGTTGAGGTAGATCGACATTTCTTCAGTCCTTGTGTCTCTTGGGCGTCAGGCGTTGGCGAGCTCGGCGGCCTTGTCGGCGCCTTCATCCATGGTGGCGGCAAGGGTGACGAGCGGGTGGTTCGCCTCCGCGAGGATGGCGCGCCCCTCCTCGACCTGGTTGCCGTCGAGTCGGACGACGAGCGGCTTGGTGGCCGCGTCGCCCAGGATCTCGAGCGCCTTCACGATGCCGTCCGCGACGGCGACGCACGACGTGATCCCGCCGAACACGTTGACGAACACGCTCTTGACCTGCGCGTCGCCGAGGATGACGTCGAGGCCGGCTGCCATGATCTGCGCGTTGGCGCCGCCGCCGATGTCGAGGAAGTTCGCCGGCTTCACGCCGTTGTGGTTCTCGCCCGCGTAGGCGACGACGTCGAGCGTCGACATGACAAGGCCTGCGCCGTTGCCGATGATGCCGACCTCGCCGTCGAGCTTCACGTAGTTCAGGCCGCTCGCCTTGGCCTTGGCCTCGAGCGGGTCTGCGGCGTCCTTGTCCTCGAGCGCCTCGTGCTCGGGGTGGCGGATCTCGGAGGCGTTGTCGTCGAGCGTGACCTTGCCGTCGAGGGCGATGATGTCGCCGTCCTCGGTGCGCACGAGCGGGTTCACCTCGACGAGCGTGGCGTCCTCGCCCTTGTAGACGTCGAAGAGCTTCACGAAGACATCGGACACCTTCTCGACCAGGTCCTCCGGGAAGTTCGCGGCGCGAGCGATCTCGACAGCCTTCTCCTTGTCGATGCCCGTCAGCGGGTTCACCTCGACGCGGGCGAGAGCCTCGGGGCGCTCGACGGCGAGCTCCTCGATCTCCATGCCGCCCTCGACGGAGCAGAGGGAGAGGTAGGAGCGGTTGGCACGGTCGAGCAGCACGGAGAAGTAGAACTCCTCGGCGATGCGCGCACCCTGCGCGACCATGACGCGCTTGACGACGTGCCCCTTGATGTCGAGGCCGAGGATGGCCTTGGCCGCCTCATACGCCTCGTCGGGGGTCTTCGCGACCTTCACGCCGCCGGCCTTGCCACGACCACCGGTCTTGACCTGAGCCTTGACGACCACGACGCCGCCGATCTTCTCCGCGGCTGCCTTCACCTCCTCGGGGGTGTCGGCGACGATGCCGGCGAGGACCGGCACTCCGTACTTCTCGAAAACGTCTCGTGCCTGGTACTCGTACAGATCCACTGTGTTTCCTTCACTGGGATTCGGCCTGGTGATTCTCTCGATGTCGAGACATCGTCCAGTCCCCCAGCCTACTACCTCCCCCCGAGCCGCCCAGCGGGACGCAAGCCGTCACAGGGCGAGCCTGACGTCATAGGCTTCTGCCATGCGAGACTTCCCCGAACCGCGCGCCGTCGTCGTCGCCGCCGCGCTCGAACTCTTCCAGGCGCAGGGGTTCGACCAGACCTCCGTCGAGCAGATCGCCAAGGCCGCCGGCGTCTCGCGATCCACGTTCTTCCGGCAGTTCGGAGGCAAGGAGGACGTGGTCTTCGCCGACCACGAGGTGCTGATCGAGCAGCTGCGCGAGTTCCTCGCCGAGGGGCATGACGATCCGTGGGGCGCCGTGTGCGCGGCATCCGAGTTCGTGTTCGCGCATTTCGCGCACGACCCGGAGCTCGCCAGGCGCCGCTATCAGGTCGTGCGTCAGGTGCCGGTGCTGCGCGAACGCGAGATCATCACGGTGTTCCGCTACGAGCGGCTCTTCGACGACTACCTTCGCAGCGCCCTCCCCGGCGTCGACCCGCTGGATGCCGTCGGCTTCGCCGCGCTCGTGACCGCCGTGCACAACCACGTGCTGCGCCAGCTCCTTCGGGGCAAGAAGAAGATCCCCGTCTCCACCCTGCAGTCGGCGCTCGCCGACGTGCGCCGACGATACGGCGTGCACCAGGATGCGACGGCGGGCGCACCGGATGACGTCGTCGTCGCGGTCTTCCCCCGGTCGATGCCCGTGGCGGAGATCACGCGGAGGCTGCGCGCCCAGCTCGACTGAGCGCGCAGGCCGCCTTCGGCTCTTCGCGCGCGGACTTCGCGCGGGCACTGACCTCGCGCACCCGAGGTCGTGAAACTGAGTGTCGAGGAGTACGATACTTAGTGCCACGAAGGAGTCCCCCATGAGCACCGAAGCTTCTGCATTCCCCGGCGAGCGCGTCTCGTCGTACGACATCACCGGGCGACAGGACAGCGACTACTACGCGGTCTTCAGCGACATCCCGGCGGACGACCGGACGGCGTGGGATCGCGCGAAGGCCTACATCGACGAGGTCGGCCCGCAGATGGCGGATGCCTGGGACCGCGCCGAGTACCCGCTGGACGCCGCCCGCCGGATGGGCGAGATGGATCTGGTCGTCGACGGCATCGAGCATCGGCTGCTCACGCGTCTCTCGCCGCTCGCCGCCGGCCTCGTGAACATGGAGATCTCCCGCGGCGACGGCTCCCTGGGAACAGTCCTCGCGGTGCAGGGCGGGCTCGCCCTCCGCACGCTCGCGCTGTTCGGCTCCCCCGCGCAGCAGGAGAAGTGGCTCACGGCGCTCGCCGACGGCTCCGTGTTCGGCTCCTTCGCCCTCACCGAGCCCGACCACGGCTCCGACTCGGTCTCCCTGGAGACGGTCGCGCGGCGCGACACGACTGCGGACGGCACCGAGCACTGGGTGATCCGCGGCGCGAAGAAGTGGATCGGCAACGGCGCCTCCGGAGGCATCACGTTCGTGTGGGCCCGCGTCGACGACGAGACGGCGGCCGAGCACGGCGCCGTCCGCTGCTTCCTCGTCGAGCAGGACTCCCCCGGTTACACGGGCACCCCGATCCGCGGCAAGGCCTCGCTGCGTGCGATCCATCAGGCGCACATCGTCCTCGACGACGTCCGCGTGCCGCTGGACGCGGTGCTCCCCGGCACCAGGAGCTTCAAGGACGCGTCGACCGTGCTGTACGCGACGCGCTCCGGAGTGGCCTGGTCGGCGCTCGGGCACGCGACCGCCTGCTACGAGGCCGCCCTCGCCTACTCGCAGGCGCGCATCCAGTTCGGCAAGCCGCTGGCGAAGTTCCAGATGGTGCAGGAGCGCCTGACGCACATGCTCGAGGATCTGACCGCGATGCAGCTCTACTGCCGCCGCCTCGCGGATCTCGAGAACGCGGGCGAGCTGCGCCCCACGCAGGCGTCACTCGCGAAGTTCCACAACACGCGCGCGGCGCGCCGGGTCGCCGCCACCGCACGCGATCTGCTCGGCGGCAACGGCATCCTGCTCGAGAACGGCGTCATGCAGCACATGGCCGACATCGAGGCGATCCACACCTACGAGGGCACCGAGAGCGTGCAGGCGCTGCTCCTCGGACGCGACATCACCGGGATGAGCGCGTTCGCCTGACCCGCCTCTCGACTCACGGGAGCGCCCACAGCTCGCGAGACTTCACGAATGTCACGAAATCCACGTGAGAACGTGACATTCGTGAAGTCTCGCGGGCCGGGTCACTCGCAGCCGCAGGCGCCCGACGGCCCCTTGACCATGAAGCACGTGTCGCACACGCCGTAGTCGCGCTCGGCGAGGTTCGTCGCCCGCTCGGCCCTGGCCGCGGAGACCTTCGGTGCGGCCCCGGCGGTCGCGGTGCGCACCCGCGACGGATGCTTCGAGCGCGAGGGAGCAGCGACGATGAACTGGCTCGGGTGCGACACGTAGAAGTACGGCGGGCGGCCTTCGCTCGGCTGCATCCGGAGGGTCGTCGCACCCACCACGATCTGCTCGTCTTCAGTGAAGCCGTTGGTGTACGTCTTGCCGATGTGCAGGGAGGCGCCGTCACCCCCTCGGATCGCCTCGATGTAGCGGCCGCGGTCGAGGAGGCTCGTGACGCCGACCTGGTTGAGGACGGCGGCGATGAACTCGTAGTCCTCGACGGCGATGCGGTGCGCACGGAGCGCCTCGGGCAGCGAGCGGTACGGGCGGGAGGTTCCTGCGGGGGTCGGCCCCTGGACTTCATTCATATCCCTTCCAGGATCGCACGTTCTGAGGCGTTCGCCGACCCCATCCTCTGCGGCGGGCGGCCGTGGAAGACTTGCAGCATGGCTCGTGCGACGATCATCGGCTCCGGCCCCAACGGACTGGCGGCGGCCGTCGCCCTCGCAAGGGCGGGCTACGGGGTGCGCGTGCTCGAAGCCGCGGACGCGATCGGCGGCGGCACCCGCAGTGCCGAGGCGACCCTGCCCGGGTTCGTGCACGACGTCTGCTCGGCCGTGCATCCCGCCGCGCTCGCGTCGCCGTTCTTCCAGGCCTTCGGGCTCGCCGAGCGCATCGACTGGATCCGCCCGGACATCTCCTACGCGCACCCGCTCGACGGCGGCCGCGCCGCGATCGCATGGCGCGACATCGAGCGCACCGCGGCGGGACTCGGCGCGGATGAGCGGGCATGGCTGGTGCTGCTGCGCCCGCTGAGCACGCACATCGGGGGCGTGGTCGACTTCACCGGCAATCAGATGCTCCGCGTGCCCGCGGAACCGGTCACGGCCCTCCGCTACGGATTGCGGATGTTGGAGCAGGGCACGCCGCTCTCCCGCCGTGCGTTCCGCACCGAGGAGGCGGCGGCGCTCCTCTCCGGGGTGCTCGCCCACGCCAACACCCCGCTGCCCTCCCTCTCCGGCGCCGCGGCGGGCCTCCTGCTCGCGGCTCTCGGCCACGCCGGCGGCTGGATGCACCCGCGCGGCGGATCGCAGCGGATCGCCGATGCCCTGCGCGACGATCTCGAGGCGCACGGAGGCGTGGTCGAGACCGGCGTGCACGTCACGGATCTCGCGAGCCTCGACTGGGGCGACCCGTCGCGCGGCGACGTCCTGATGCTGAACACGTCGCCCCGCCTCGCGCTCACGCACCCGGACGTCCCCGCCGGGTTCGCGCGCGCGGTCGGGAGCTACCGGTACGGGCCCGCCGCCGCGAAGGTGGACTTCGCCCTCGACGGCCCTGTGCCCTGGATCCACACCGACGTCGCCCAGTCGCCGACGGTGCACCTCGGCGGCACGAGCGACGAGGTGCGGGCGAGCGAGAACGCGGTCGCGAAGGGGCGCGTCAGTGACCGCCCGTACGTGCTCACGGTGCAGCCGTCGGTGTTCGACCCGACGCGCGCGCCCGAAGGCAAGGCCGTGCTGTGGGCGTACATCCACGTTCCGCAGGGCTCGGGCCTCGATCCGACCGAGCTCGTCACCCGGCAGGTGGAGCGCTTCGCCCCCGGTTTCCGCGACCGGATCCTCGCCAGCCATGCGGTTCCGGCGTCGTCTCGCGAAGCGGTCAATCCGTCGGACATCGGCGGCGACATCCTCGGCGGCTCCTTCACCGTCCTGCAGGCGCTGCGGCGCCCCACGTTCGGCGTCGCTCCCTGGCGCACGCCGATGCGGGGCGTGTACCTCGCCTCCGCGTCGACCCCGCCGGGGCCCGGAGTCAATGGCCTCGCCGGCTGGCACGCCGCACGCACCGCCCTCGCGGATGCCGGGACTCCGGCGACCCTCGACGAGCTGTTCGGCTGAGCCCCGCCGCTGCCACAACTCCGCCTGCCACAACTCCGGAGATCCACTCGGCTACTTGACGAATTCCGCGGAATACCGCGGGCGGATGCGGCGCAGCTATCCGGATCTCCGGAGTTGTGGCGATCGATTCACGACCCGGCCAGGATGGAGTCATGCGCTACGAGATCCCCGCCCCGATGCTGGCGAAGGCCGCGGCATCCGTTCCCGACCCGGCGAAGACGAGCGGCGGGCTGCTGTTCGAGCCGAAGTGGGACGGCTTCCGCGGGCTGATCGCGTGGGACGGCGAGACGGTGGAGATCGGCTCGCGCGGGGCGAAGCCGCTGACCCGCTACTTCCCTGAGCTGGTCGAGGTCATCCCAGAGATCCTCCCGGGGCCGTGCCTGCTCGACGGCGAGATCGTGGTCGCCACGGGTCCTGCCGGCGCGCAGCGGCTGGACTGGGAGGCGCTGAGCCAGCGCATCCACCCGGCGGCGTCGCGGGTCGCGAAGCTCTCGGTCGAGACCCCGGCGATGTTCATCGCCTTCGACCTGCTGGCGGTCGGCGACGAGGACCTGCTGTCCGTCCCGTTCGGGCAGCGCCGCGAGCGGCTCGAGGCGCTGATGGCCGGCGTCACGCATCCGCTGCATCTCACCCGCACCACCCGCGATCGCGGCGACGCGGTGCGATGGCTCGCCGAGTTCGAGGGGGCGGGTCTCGACGGCGTCGTGGCGAAGCCCCTCGATCAGCCCTACGCCCCTGGCAAGCGGACGCTCGTCAAGATCAAGCACGCGCGCACCGCCGATGTGGTCGCGCTGGGATACCGCGTCCACAAGTCCGGCTCCGGGGTCGGCTCGCTTCTGGTCGGCCTCCACGACTCCGACGGGACGCTGCGTCAGGTCGGCGGCGTGGCCGCGTGGAGCGACGTCAGGCGGCAGGAGCTCGTCGAGGAGCTGGCTCCCCTGGTCGAGCGCGACGATTCCGGCGCGGCGATCACCGGCGAGGGCGAGAGGTCACGGTTCAGCGGCGCGAAGGACGTGTCCTTCGTACGGCTGCGGCCGGAGCGCGTGCTCGAGGTCCGCTACGACCAGCTCGAGGGCGCCCGCTTCCGGCATACTGTGCAGTTCGAGCGCTGGCGTCCGGATCGCGACGCGCGCTCGTGCACGTACGACCAGCTCGACACCGTCGCCGGTTACGACCTGGCCGACGTCCTCACCTGACAAGACCGTCTGTTTGCGCCGAATGTATGCTCCCGGCCCTCCGGAACGTGTACTCGGCGCAAACAGACGGGTGGCTCACTCGTCCCAGTTCGCGGCGACCTTCTTGCTCGGCTGGACGCGCGGCGGCTCTCCTGGCATCTTCGGGAACTCGGGCGGGAACGGCAGCTCGCCGAGACCGTTCTCCCTGTCGCGCTCCCACCACTCCAGCAGCGTGTCGATCCGGCCGGCGCTCTCGTGCATCCCGGCCCACGGGTCGCCCACCTCTGCGAGCCGCTTCGGGATGCTGCGCACCGTGAACCGCACGGGGTCCACCCCGTCGAGCTCCTCCCAGCGCACCGGCGTCGACACGGTCGCGGCAGCGAGCGCCCGCGGACTGTAGGCGCCGGCCATCGTGCGATCGCGGTTGGCCTGGTTGAAGTCGATGAAGATGCGCTCGCCGCGCTCCTCCTTCCACCAGTTCATGGTCACCTGATCCGGCATCCGCCGCTCGAGCTCCCGGCCGGCGGCGATCACAGCGTGCCGGACGTCGAGGAACTCGTGCGTCGGCTCGATCGGGGCGAACACGTGCAGGCCGCGGTTGCCGCTGGTCTTCACGAATGCCTCGAGACCGGCCTCGCTCAGCACCTCCCGGAGCGCGTGCGCGGGCGCGATGGCGTCGTCGAAGTCCGTCCCCGGCTGCGGGTCGAGGTCGATGCGCAGCTCGACGGGGTTGTCCGGGTCGGTCGCGAGCGACGCCCACGGGTGGAACACGATCGTGTTCATCTGCGCGGCCCAGACGATCGCGGATGGCCGGTTCAGGACGATCTGCGGATGCTGCCGCCCGCTGTTGTACGTGACCATCACGGCATCCACGTAGTCAGGGGTGCCCTTGGGCGGGTTCTTCGAGAAGAAGCCCTCGCTGCCGATGCCGTCGCGGAAGCGCTGCAGCGACACCGGCCGGTTGCCGTTGGCCTCGAGGAACGGACCGCTGACGAGCTGGAAGTACTCCGCCAGCTCGGCCTTGGTGATCCCCGGTTCCGGCCAGACGGCCTTGTCCGGGCTGGAGAGCACGACCTCGCGCTCTCCGTCCTGGTCGGCGACGGTCAGGGTCACGCGTTGAGAGGCCATGATCCGACCCTAGGATGCCGGTCGGCCCGGCGGAAGACCCGCGCGAAGCCCCACGGCCCCGAGCCGCCCCCGGTCTCAGTCGCCGAGGTCGACGGCGAGGACCAGCACAGGACCCAGCGCATCGCGCTCGACGACCAGCGTCGGGCCTGCGGGGTCGAGGACGACGCCAGCCATCTCCGAATGCCCGGAGAGCACCTTCGCCAGCTGCTCGGGCTCGAACGGGAGCGGACGGTCGCCGCGGCCGAGGGCGAGCACCTCAAGCGGGTGCGAGAACAGCTGGAGGAACCTCTTGCCGTCGGGGGTCTGCGCCTCCGCGATGCCGACCTGGCCGGTGCCGCTGCCGTCGTTCACCGCGACCCACATGCGCTTCTTCGCGAGGGCCTCGCCGACCTTCACCGCAGTGTCCTGCTCGCGGGGAGAGGAGACGAGCGTCTTGATCGTCATGTCCGGGTCGCCCTGCTCGAGGGTCTTCTGGAGCAGCTCGGTCGGGAAGACGACCCGGTGCGGCGCCGAGGCGTTGTCGACGATCAGTCCGGCGAACTCGCCCGCGACGACCTGCTGCAGCACCGAGGTGACGGGCTGCGCGACGGCGGATGTCGCGGTGGGGTCGTCCTCGAGCCGCACGGAATCGCGGACGGCCGCCGCGGAGCTGAAGGCGAGCATGAACTGGCGGTCGCCGTCACGGACGACCGCGACCGAGAGCGGCTTGCCCTCGCTGATCTGCGCCCGGGCGTCGCCGTTGACCCGGATGTACAGGTGCCCCTGCAGCGCCTGGCGCATCACGCCGAGCAGCTGCTCGTTGCTCGCGCCCTGCTCGATCTGCTTCAGCGCCTCGCGGAGCAGCACGTTGTCCTTCATGCCTGCGACGGTCTCGGTCTGCTCCGGCGGCGCCGCGGGTGCGAGCGGCAGCTTGCGCTCCTGGTCCGCGGCGGGCTCGATGGGCTGCGCGGATCCGCTCGGAGCGGATGCCGACGGCGCCCTCTGCGCCGCAGGCTTCGCGGCGGGAGCCTGCGGGTCAGGCAGCGAGACCTCGGGTCCTGCCTCCGCACCCACGCCACGGAACGCCTGCACCGAGATGCCGACAGCCGGGGCGGGCGCCGACTCCTCGGGCGTCTCGACGTCGGCGGGCGTCTCCTGCTCCGGCGCGGCGTCTGCCGGCACGGCGGAATCTGGTGCGACGACATCGTCAGCGGACTTCTTGCGGCGGGAGAAGAGGGCCATATGAGCCAGCCTAACCCGCGTCGCCCGAGTGTTGCATCGACGCCGCGGTCCCGTGTCCGGGCGTGCCGCGGGCTAGATCTTCTCGATCGGCGCGACCTTGATGAGCAGCTTCTTCTGTCCGGCGGTGTCGAAGCGCACATGGGCGATGCGCTTCGCGCCTTCACCGGTCACGGCATCCACCCGACCCTCACCGAAGTCGGTGTGGCGGATGCGGTCACCCGCGGTGAGCTCGAGATCGCCGTTGTCGCGGACCTTCGCCGTCACCCGGTTCGGGAACCGGTCCATCGCCGTGGACAGGGGCTTCAGGGAGTCGCGACCAGGCAGCGGCTTCACGCCGAAGCGATCCCCCGAGCCGGAACCCGCCCCCGACCCGCCGAACCCCCCCCCACGTCGCGCGTTCAGCGCCCCCGACTGCATCCCGCCGCCCGAGTTGACGTCGCCCGGCGACTGCCGCCCGTCGATCACACCGGCC